>JAFUTW010000046.1 GCA_017484085.1 Clostridia bacterium | reverse complement strand
GCATGTGTTAAGCACGCCGCCAGCGTTCGTCCTGAGCCAGGATCAAACTCTCTTGTTTAATCCCTTTATTGAATCCAAGAGTCTCCTCTCGGTTCAAAACTCATTTCGAATTGACTGTCTTTCTTTGAACCATTCCTTGGGTAGGAATGATTCCGCGTTCTTCCTTTTCTGTATCGTTTTCAAGGATCGTGCTTTCTGTGAGGGTCTCTCGCGGAAAGCTTTGTCATTATATTCAAATGAGACCCGGTTGTCAACGGTCTTTTTTCGGATTTTTTTGTGCACAAACGGGCATTTTCCGAACATTCGTCTCTCACAAAAGATGTGTAATTCGCCTCTTTTTCAAATCCTCGAAGTTTATTCGCTTTTATTACAAATGATCTTCAAATTAAACGCGAACATTTTCCTTTTTAAAACTTTTTTCAAATTTATTCGGGAGGCTGTTTCTTCCTTATATAAAGCTTTCCGGTATCCTTTTGCTTGTGCGCGCCTTGACTTTGCGATACAATAATCGGAGTACTTTACGGAGGATGCGCTATGACGGATGCTGTTCCTGCCCTGTATGACCTGCTGCTGAAAAGCGGCTTCCCGCCCTCCCGCCTGAAGAGAAATGCGCCGATGCGCGCTTATACCACTTTCCATATCGGAGGGCCCGCCGACCTGCTTTGCGAGGCCGCCTCGCCGTCTCAGGTCCGGCTGGCCCTTGAAGCTGCGCGCTCCCTGTCGGTGCCTGTCACCCTGATCGGCAACGGCTCCAATCTGCTTGTGCGGGACGGCGGTATCCGCGGCCTGGTCCTCCGGCTCATTCAGCCGGATCAGCCCGATGCCCCGCTTTCGGAGGATGCCGGTTCCGTCCTCCTTTCCTGCTTTGCCGGCTCCTCGCTTGCGGGCCTTGCTTCCTATGCTTGTTCCCGTGGGCTGTCAGGCCTGGCCGAGCTCTCCGGTATCCCCGGCACGCTGGGCGGCGGCGCCGTGATGAACGCCGGGGCTTACGGCGGCGAACTCTCCCAACTCATCCGGACGGTTCACGCCCTTTCCCTGTCCGATCTCTCGCCCCGCACTTTCGAGGGGGATGCCCTGGGCTTCGGTTACCGCACCAGCGCAATGGCCGAAGCGGGCGTTGTAGTGACGTCGGTGACGCTTTCGCTGCCGCGGGGGGATGCTGATGAGATCCGCGCCCGGATGCGCGAGCTGGCTGCCGCCCGCCGGGAGAAGCAGCCGCTCGACCTGCCCAGCGCAGGCAGCACCTTCAAACGGCCTGCAGGCGGCTTTGCAGCCAAAATGATCGACGAATGCGGGCTGCGCGGCACCGGTATAGGCGGCGCCCAGGTCAGTGAAAAGCACGCCGGTTTCGTCGTCAATCGCGGCGATGCGACCGCGGCTGACGTACTCCGTCTCATGGCGCTTGTTCAGGAGCGCGTATCTGCCCGCTTCGGCGTCATGCTGGAGCCGGAGATCCGTATTCTGGGCGATGACGCCTGAGCACCAATAAGGGGGATCCATCAAACCATGAAGTTTCTCATCGTAACCGGTCTTTCCGGCGCCGGAAAGACCAGCGTGCTGCACCACCTGGAGGACAGCGGATACCAGTGCATGGACAATCTGCCGCCCCTTCTGCTGGGGCAGGTCTTCCAGCTCTTCCAGAACGTGGAGGTTTCCGCCCCCATCGCGCTGGGCGTCGATTCCCGCAGCGGAGACCTGTTTGACGCCGATGCCGTGCTGAGCGCCGTCGAACAGGGCAAGCAGCTGCACGAGATCGCCATCCTCTTTCTGGAGGCGGATCCGGAGACGCTGATCAACCGCTACAAAGAAACGCGCCGCGATCATCCGCTCATGCGCTCCGGCCTTTCGCTTCAGGATGCCATCATCAAGGAAAAGGCCTTGCTCCAGCCGCTCAGGGATCACGCCAGCTTTGTCCTCAGCTCCTCCGGGATGCGCACGCGGGACCTCTGTGCCCGGGCGGACCAGCTGATTGCCGGCGGGCACAGCCAGCGGCTGCGCGTTGAAATCCAGTCCTTCGGCTACAAGCGGGGCATCCCAAGGGAAAGCGACCTCGTCTTCGACGTGCGCTTTTTGCCGAACCCCTACTATATAAAAGAAATACGCGCGTACACCGGGCTGGAAGCCCCCGTGCGCGATTACGTGCTGCAGAAGGAGGAGACCGGCCAGTTCCTCTCCCGCCTGTATGCGATGATCGACTACCTCATACCCCTCTATCAGCAGGAGGGCAAGCGCAGGCTCATGATCGCTGTCGGCTGTACGGGCGGCGCACACCGTTCCGTCGTCATCAGCGAAGCGCTGTACACCCATCTGCGCACACTGGAGATCCCCGTAAGCATCACGCACCGCGATATCCAGACTGAGGAAGCCAGCTGGCCCTTCCGCAGAGACCATACAGAGGAATGAAAACCGCGTTTTTCCCCCGTTTATCCGGCAAAATCCGCGCTGCGCGCGGATTTTTCTTATGCCTTTGAGACAAGCCGTGAAATCATTTCTGAAGTTTTAAAATCAGCTTGACTTTTATTAAATCCTGTAATAAACTGTTAACAGTTATGTTGATACAAGTGTGTGAAAGGAGATCCTGCTCCTCATGAAGATGTTCACTGTTTCCGGAAGAAGGGTGCTTGCCGCAGCTGCGGCGCTCTTGCTCGTCAGCTCTTCGGCTCTTGCCGTCACCTACAAGGTGGGAGACGAATCGGATGAGATCGCGACCGTACAGAGTGCGCTCAAGCAGCTCAAGTTCTATACCGGTGACATTACCGGCCACTTCGGCGCCAGGACGAAGGAAGCTGTTGTCAAGTTCCAGAAGCGCTACAATCTCGCGGCCGACGGGATCGTCGGCGTCGAAACCCTGGAGAAGCTCTATGACAAGGCCGGAATTTCGGATACCGCTTCGGTCTCCTCTTCTTCGTCCTCTTCAACCATCTCTGCTTCCGGCCTGCTCCGCCTCGGCAGCGAAGGGGATGACGTCCGCACCCTCCAGCAGAAGCTTGCAGCGATGGGCTATTACTCCGGCAGCATCACGGGTCACTTCGGCAGCAAGACAGAGTCCGCCGTCGCAGCCTTCCAGAGCGCTAACGGCCTCAGTGCCGACGGCATTGCCGGCAGCAAGACCCTGAATGCTATCAATAACAAGTCTTCCGGCTCTTCCTCTTCTGCGTCTTCAGCGTCCTCTGCTTCATCTTCGTCCGGTTCTTCATCTTCCGGTACGATGCTCAAGTACGGCGTGCAGTCGGAAGCTGTCCGTTCCCTTCAGCAGAATCTCAAGACGCTGGGCTATTATTCCGGCAGCGTAACCGGCAACTACGGAAACCTGACGAAGGAAGCCGTCGCATCCTTCCAGCGGGCCAACGGCCTCAGCGCTGACGGGATCGCCGGCAGCAAGACGCTGAGCGCGGTCAGCCAGAAGCTGTCCTCCTCTTCGTCTTCCTCCGCCTCATCGTCATCATCTTCTTCGTCTTCCTTTTCCTCCTCTTCGTCGGTCAAGCTGGATACCTCTGTGACCGTAGCGGAAGGCAGCAAGAATGACAATGTAAAGAAGCTGCAGACGATGCTGAAGAAGCTGGGCTTCTACTCCGGCAGCGTAACAGGGAGCTTCGGTTCCAAGACGAAGACGGCCGTCATGGCCTTCCAGAAGTCGAAAGGCCTGACAGCGGACGGCATCGCCGGCAAGCGCACGCTGGCCGCTATCAATGCGGACTACAGCAGCGGTTCTTCTTCCGGCACCTCCACGGCCAAGGCTTCCAACGTCCTGTATTCCAACTTCTATAACTGGCGTACCCATTACAGCAACGGTGAGTACTGCACCGTCTACGATCCCGCTACCGGATACTCCTGGCGGCTGCGCATCATGACAAAGGATGCGCACATGGACGCCGAGCCCGTCACCTCCAGCGATACCGCTACCATGAACAAGGCCTTCGGCGGCAAGACCACGTGGACGCCCAAGGTCGTGTGGGTCACCTTTGCGGATGGCAAGACGTACATCGGCAGCACCCATAACACGCCCCACGGCACCAGCAAGGTGAGCGGCAACAACTTCTCCGGCCACCTGTGCGTGCACTTCCCGCTTTCCATGGATAAGGCCAAGAGCATCGGCAGCTACGCTGTCAGCCATCAGGAAGCCATCAATGCCGGCTGGGAGCAGGTCAAAGCGCTCCAGTACTGATCCCCCTTTGTTCTCGACGCTCCCGTTGATTTGGTTGCACATGTCCGCGCGAGCGCAGAAGTTTCCCCGGAAGCCGATCGGCATCCGGGGTCTTTTTATGCCATTGCCTCTGTGAGCGCCGCGCGGATTTCCGCCTCTGTCCCGCTGCAGAGGATCCCCTGCGTTAGATCGGCAGGCCCTCCGCCCTTTCCGCCGAAGCGCCCGATCAGCGCACGGGTCGCCGGGCGCACATCCCGTACAGGGGAGCAGAGGGCAAAACGCCAGCCCTCCTCCTGCGGAGAAAGCGCCATGCCGGTCCCGTTCTCCCCCGCCAGCCAGGCTGCGGCCTTTCCGGGCTGCGCCAGCGGCGCGGCAGCCGATACGACGCGCACGAGGCCGCTTTCCGCCTGGGCCTGCGCTTCAAACAGGCGCAGTGCCAGCGCTTCCCTGTCATGGCGCAGGCTGTCCCGCTCCTGCAGCAGGCGGGCGACGCGTTCCGCCGTCTCTTCCTGCTTACCGTTCAGCAGGGCAGCCGTCTCGCGCAGCGTTTCCGCCGCCGCATCCTCCCAGGCCAGAGCACGGACGCCGCAGAGGATGGAGATCCGCACGCCGCCCTTGTAATTCTGTATCCCGACGACCTTGATCTGGCCGATGCTGCCCGTGCGCGCAAAATGCGTGCCGCAGCAGGCACAGCAGTCCGCCCCTTCGATGCGGACGATGCGCACGTCGCCTTCGATTTCCTTTTTGCTGCGGTATTCCAGCTGCCGCAGCTCTTCCTTGTCCGGGACGAAGACCTCGATGGGCACGTTGCGCCAGATGACCTCGTTGGCCATGCGCTCGATCCTCAGCGCATCCTCCCGGGTCATGGGGCCGTTGAAGTCCATGGTTACCGCGTCCCGTCCGATGTGGAAGCCCACGTTGTCGTAGCCGAATTCCCTGTGCGTCAGCCCGGAGAAGATATGTTCCCCGCTGTGCTGCTGGGTCATTTCCATCCGCCGCGCGTCATCCACCTCTCCGCGGACGACGGAGCCCACATCAAGCGCTCTGTCCGTATAATGGGCAATCTCACCTTCCGTGATATGCACGTCAAGCACCCGGGCATCGCCCAGCATCCCCTGGTCCGCCGGCTGTCCGCCGCCCTCCGGGAAGAATGCCGTACGGTCCAGCACGACGGCATACCCCTCTCCCCTCGGCCGGCACGAGAGCACTTTCGCCTCAAAAGCCCTCAGCTCCGCATCCTCTTCATACAGCTTCCGGGTCTGCATCCTTCATCCCGCCTTTCCTGCTTTACCCGCGAATTGTAGCAGAAAGCGCACTAAAAGACAAATACACTTTCAGTCAGAATCGTGGTATAATAAACAGGGTATCCCATCCTAAAGCATGTGAGGGAAAAAGTATGAGCAATCCTTTGATCATCACCATCGGGCGCGAGTTCGGCAGCGGCGGCCACGAGATCGGCGCACGCGTTGCCAAGCGCCTGGGTATCGCTTTTTACGATAAGGAACTGATCTCCCTGGCGGCTGAAAAGAGCGGCCTTTCCGATGAGTTCATCGAGCGGCACGAACAGCGCAGCCACGGCAGCTTCCTGGCCGGCCTTGCGGCATCGACCACCTTCACCAGCGGGTATTTCTCGCCGCAGAATATGCCGCTCTCGGAGAGCATCTTCATCTCCCAGGCGCAGGTCATCCGCGACCTGGCCGAAAAGGAGAGCGCCGTCATCGTCGGCCGCTGCGCCGACTACATCCTGTCCGGCAGGGAAAACACCATCAACATCTTCATCTTCGCCCCAATGGAAAAGCGCGTGCAGCGCGTTATGGAGGTCTATTCCCTGGATGAGGCCGAGGCGATGAAGAAGCTGTCCACCTCCGACAAGGAGCGCGGCAACCATTATTTCCGCTATACGGACCGCAAATGGGGCAAGGCGCAGAATTACGACCTGTGCATCAACTCCGCCCTGCTGGGGCTCGACAAGACAGCGGATATGATCGTCGATCTGGCTGCGATCGAGGCGCGCGACTGATGCTTTCCGAGACCCCGAAGGATATCGCGCTCGTACTGGGCGGCGGCGGTGCCAAAGGCAGCTATGAAATCGGCGTGATCGAGGCGCTGGAGCGGCTGAACATCCGCGCCGGGAGCGTTTTCGGCGTGTCTGTCGGCGCGCTCAACGCCGTGATGTACGCGCAGCACACCCTCCAGGAGGCAGACCGGCTCTGGTCCGAGATCCGTCTGGACAGCCTCGTCAGCGAGGAAAGCCTCTCTTTGGCCGATGCCGCGGAAAACCTGTTCGATCATCCCGAAAAGCTTATGGAGTTCCTCGCACGGTACAATAAAAACAAGGGGATCGATATCTCCCCCTATGCGTCGCTGCTGCGCCGTGTCGTCGATGAGGACGCCGTGCGCCGCAGCGACGTGCGTTTCGGCCTCACCGCCACGCGCGTCAGCGGGCTTTCCCTGACGGAGAAAAGCATTGATGATATGGAGGAGGGCACCCTTGTCGACTGGCTGCTGGCCAGCTCCTCCTGCTTCCCCGTCTTTCCCGTCCATACGATCGGGAAGGAAGGCTATATCGACGGCGGCTTCTGTGACAACGTTCCGGTCTCCATGGCCCTGCGCGCAGGCGCCCGCCACGTCATCGCCGTCGATATCGGCAAACACCGCTCCCACACGGGTTACGACAGGCGGCCCAACGTCACCTACATACGGGCTTCCCATCCCATCGGCGGCCTTATGACCTTCGATCCCGACCGCGCCGCCTGGAACCGGAGGCTCGGCTATCTCGATGCGCTGCGCGCCTTCGGCCTTCTGCGCGGCTTTTCCTACGCCTTCGATCCGGAGGATGTGCAGGCCGCCGCGGCCCCCGCAAAGGACTTCGTATCGCTCCTCAGCCGGATGGAAGCCGGCCTGCGCCCCTCGCACGCCGTCAGCCTCGGCGCCAAGGACCGCGCGCCCTTCTTTTCCTTTCTGGAGGAGGGGATGGGAACGCGCTGCGACGCCTCCGACTATTTCCTGCGCGCCTGCGAGCTTGCAGCCGAGGCCTTACAGATGGACGCCACACAAATCCTCACGCTGGATGCGCTTTCCGCAGAGCTCGCCGCCGCGCTGCCGCTGCAGCGCGCGCAGGAGCTGTCGGAATCCCTCGTCGGCGGGCATGTCGGCGCGCTGTTTTCCAAACCGCAGATCGATAGGCGGCTCGCCGTCAGCTGTCTGTACCTGCTGATGAAAAAACGCGGGATGGACTTCCCGCTGGCAGGTTATGCCGCAGGTTCCTTCCCGCGTGAATTCGTCTGTGCGCTGGCGCTTACTTTTCTTCTGCCGGAGGCATAAGCTCCTGAAAGCTGTCGATCAGGCAGAGGCAGTGCCGCACCATCTCTTCGCGCTCCCGGGTATTCGTGCTGTCGCGGACGCCCACGCAGCGCACACCCATGCCTGCGGCTGTCTTAATGGCGTACAGGGAGTCCTCGAAGAGCACCATCTCGCCGGGCTCGCAGCCGGCCAGACGGCACAGCTTTTGGAAGAATTCCGGCTCGCCTTTCCAGCCGCCCAGCGCATCCGTCGTCCAGATGCGGTCCAGATCGCGCACAAGGTCCGCGCCGTCCAAACCCAGCAGGGCCAGCCGCGCCGGCGTGGCTGTCGCCAGCGCCCTGCACACGCCCTGCGTGCCCAGGTACTCCAGATATGCCCGTGCGCCCGGCTTCAGGGGCACTCCCGCCAGATAGACGGGCTCCATGCCCGCACAGCTGTCATGGCTCAGCGTCTCGTAGTCGGTCGGCACCCCGTAGTGCTCCGTCAGGTAATCGGCCACCAGCATGCCTGAGATCGTGCGCAGGTAAGCCGCCTCTTCTGCCGTCGGAACGATGCCCTGACGCAGGACGTAGTCGTACGTCATCCGGCGCCAGGACGGCATGGAATCCAGCAGGGTCCCGTCCATGTCAAAAACAGCGATTTTCATTCCTTCAATTTGCATTTTCTTCCTCCCGGAGGTTTCATGACCAGGAAAACGTACACGCGCCTCACCTCGCTGACGCGCAGCGTGCTCTCACGCCTTCCCGGCGGCGAGCGCCTGCTTCGCGCCCCGACGGTCCTGTGCGCCGCCGCCTACCTGATGCTTTCGGCCCGGCTCCTGCTGCGGCGCGATCCCCGGCTCCTGCGCGTGCTGCTTGTGCCGGCCAGCTGCTTTGCCGCCGCCACGCTGCTGCGCCGAATGATCAACCGCGCCCGCCCTTATGACCGCTTTTCTCTTCCGCCGGTCGGCCGCTTTACACCGGGCAAGGGACGCAGCCTTCCCAGCCGGCATACCGCCAGCGCCGCGGCCATCGCCCTGGCCTTCTGCTATGTGTATCCGCACACCGCGCTCAGCTCGGCAATGGTCCTGCTGGCGCTGCTGATCGCCGCGCTGAGGGTCCTGTCCGGCCACCATGACGAGTGGGACGTGCTCTCGGCGCTGGCGCTTTCCTGGGCGCTCTCGTTCCTCGGTTATTCCGTCTTCAGTTCACCGATATTGCCGATATAAATGGCAATGGTCCCGTCGTCGTTGTTGATGACGGAAAAGCTGTCCGCATCCTGCGCCAGTTCAGCCGGCAGCGTGATGGCGATCCCCGTATCCGTCCGCAGCTTCAGCTTCTGCAGGCTGTTTACGACCCGCCTGTTTTCCACCGGGATGACGGGCTGCACCTCTTCCTGCTGCATCCGCTCGGCCACGCGCCGGGCGATTTCTTTTCCCTCCGGCGCATCCGCAAAGACCTCCTGCGTCACGCTCTCCACGTCGATGGTGCCCGTCTCCTCGATGGAGCGCGACATCGCCCTGCGTATGGCCGGCTCCAGCACCTGCGGTTCCATATCGAAGGGGGCCTCTTCGCGCAGCGCCTCCTGCACGGCTTTCACCGCATCCCTCTCCGTGCGCGTGTCCTCCATTGAAAACAAAAGGCTGCCGAAGAGCGGCGCCGTCCCGGCGGTGCAAGGAACCTCTGCGTCCTTGAGGCGGATCTCCCCGGTAGAGAGGTTCATCACAAACCCGCAGATATCCCTTCCGCCCGGCGAGGGCATTCCCTGGCGGCTTTCCGCCATCCTCGGCGTGATGACGCCCTCCTCGTCCGCATCGTCCCTGTGCAGCATCGTCTTCTTCCAGCTGAGGCGGGCCATGCAAAGGTGCGGGTCGCCGTCTTTCTCAAATGAAAAAAGTGCCAGGTCAAAGCCCTCAGCCGGCGCCTGCTGTGTCCGCAGCGCGTCGTCCACCACCGGGAGCAGCGCGCCTGCCGCTTCCGCAAAAGAGTGGAGCAAAAAGTCTTTCATCAGCTTTTGCTGTACGCTGCCCTTACTCAGGCGGGTCGTCCGGCTCCCGTCTCCCGAAAGCAGCCGTTCCGCCACGCGGGCCAGGTATTCCCCTTCCCGCTCATCCGGCGCGAAGACCTGTGCCGGAAAGCCCGGCATCACCAGTTCCGATTCATAGGGCACAAGCGCGGCCCTGGCAACGATCACCATATCGTCTTCCCCTTTTCTCTCGTTTCTTATCTTACAGCCGCAGCAGCAGCATATAGAGCGCCGTTCCGCCGGCAATGCTGAGCAGCGTGTTCTTCCTGCACAGGTGCAGCACTACGACCGCCGCGGCCGCGGCAAGCTGCTTTGCGCCGTCCGCGGCACTGCCGAAAGGCACCGACTTGAGACAGTATACCACAAGCGCGGCCATGATGGCCGGCGGCAGCGTCCTGCCCAGGCGCCGGATGATCCCCGGGATCCCCTGCTGCCCGCCGAAGAAGAGGAACGGCGCAGAGCGGAGGAAGACGGTCACCAGAGCGCACACTGCCACGATCAGTGCCGCATGCAGCCTGATCATACCGCCGCACCCCCTTCCTTTGCCGGCCTTGTCATTGTGAGGACGGCAGCCGTCACCGCCAGCGCCGGGGCCAGAAAGCGGTCCGGCCCCAGGAGAAGCAGCATCGCCAGGGAAATCAGCGCACCGAGCGCCAGCGCCGGGCGGTTCCGCCTTTCCATGGCCTTTTCTACACAAATGACGATGAACAGCGCCGTCATGGAAAAATCGATTCCCGAAAGATCCAGCGGCAGTGCCGTGGCCAGGATGGATCCGATCATCGTGCCGCCCACCCAGTACAGCTGATCGTACAGCGCTATGCGAAAAAGCACGCCGTCGCTTTCCCCCTCCGGCAGGGAGCAGAAGACGGAATAGGTCTCATCCGTCAGCGAAAAGATCATGTACGGCCTCACAGGCCCCATCCGGCTGAAGCGCTCGATATAGGATATGCCGTAGAAGAGGTGCCTTGCCTGCACCATCAAGGCGGTCAGCGCCACCGTCACAAGCGACGTCCCGCCCGCCATCATGGGGACCATGACAAACTGAAGGCTTCCCCCGTAGACAAAAGCGCTGCAGGCAAACGCCCACAACGGGCCGAAACCCGCCTGCGCCAATGTGGCGCCGAAGGCGGTCCCCAAAAAGACATAGCCGCAAAATACCGGCAGAGAAGCGGTAAACGCCCTCTGCCTTTCTCCTTTTTTCACCGGGTCTTTCCTCCGATTCAAAACTCCGCTGCGCTGTCTTCGCTTTCCAGGAGATCTGAAAGCCGGACGATCAGACTGAGGAGCAGCTCAAAGCTCTCCCCTTCTCCGATATCCATCATCCTGCGGATCTTGCCCAGGCGGTAGCGAACGGTATTGGGGTGCTGAAAGAGCACCTTGGCCGTCGGCGCTATTTCCATTCCGCAGTGAATATATGCCTTGGCCGTCTGCTCCAGACAGGTCTTGTTTTCTGCGTCGGCTTCCCGCAGCCTGTCCATGATCCTGTGGCAGCGGCTGCGGATAAAGACGTTTTCGCTCATCGGGATCAGCCAGGCATACAGCCCCATATCACCGGCATACATCCGCGTAACACCCTTGGCCCGCGCCGCGCGCAGGGCATAGACCGCTTCGCACAGCGCTCCGCCTGCTTCCTCCGGCAGCGTAAAGCGGTCTCCGACGCCGATCGTGACGCTGTCACCATTGATCCCGGCGCCGGCGAGTATCCGGTCGATCTGTGAAAAAGCAGACGGTTCTTTTTCCGAAGGGTGCACGAGCGCGAACAGGCCCTGGTGCCACCCCATAAAGACACAGCGCTCCCGGATGAGATCCGCCTCTTCGAGCAGGGAGAGCCTGTCCGATACGCTGTGCAGATCGCCGCCTGCCCAGATCGCATAGATCCTCGCCTCTCCGCCGTAGGGATCGATCCGCCGCATCTTCTCGCGGATCTCATCCCGGCTGAGGTTGCCGGCCATCAGCTCATCCAGGTCCCGCTCGTACCCCGGGAATTGCTGCCGCCCGCGGATGAGCGCCGCCACCTCAAAGATGGCCTCTTCGATATACGTGTCGTCAAACAGGAAGAGCGGAACGCCTTCCCGGTCCGCCGCCTCCCGCACTGAATCCGGAAGGGTGTTGTAATACCCGGTTTTGACCATCAGGCCCGCCACGCCCTGCTTCATCAGCGCCAAGAGCGAGGTGGCCACCAACCCCTCATCCTCCCTGGCATAAGCCAGCGTCGTCACCACGAGATCGCCGCGGTAGTAGTCGTCCAGCATCATCCGGGAGGCGTCATACTCAAAGAGCACGGCCCTGCGCACAGCCCTGACCAGCCCGGCCTGTCCCGCAACCAGGCGAAGATTGTGGATCCCCTGTAATCTGAACAGATCTTTAAGACGGATCAACGCTGTCCCCTCCCTTCTTTATGCCGTCTCATTGTAACATTTACAGAGAACGATTGCAATTGTTAGATTTAGTACAGCCGCATCCGTCCAAAACCGGCAAAGCAGAATAAAAAGCATTCCCGCCGGACAGGCCGGAGAGAATGCCGTTATTCAGCTTCATGGTTTACAGCGCAAAGATCAGTATCGCCAGGATGTGGCAGATGCTGCCGGCCACGACGAACAGATGGAAGACGCTGTGCATCCATCGGCGCTTTTTTCCCTTGCCGTAGAGCACGGCGCCGAACGTGTAGCATAGCCCGCCGGCCAGCAGCAGCGCAAAACCGCCCCAGCCGATCGCCGAGATCAGCAGCGGCAGCCGTACGAGGATCGTCCATCCCATGCCGATGTAAAGCGCCATGGAGAGCCTGCGCCACCTGTGCAGATCGATGCTGTTGAGCATGATCGCCGCGGCGGCAAGCCCCCATACGACATAGAAGAGCGTCCATGACGACCGAGCGTCCAGCGGGCGCATGGCCGAGAGCAGGACCGGCGTGTAGCTGCCCGCGATGACGACGTAGATGGAGCAGTGATCCAGCACCTGGAGCACGCGCTTCCCCATGCCGTCCGGAAGCCCGTGATAGAGGCTTGACATGGTATACATGAAGAGCATCGACACGCCGAAGACGATGGAACCCCCCACGCCGAAACCGTTGTGATGAAGCGCCGCGCGGATGATGCACAGCACCATCCCGGCGATGGCGATGCCGCCGCCCACGATATGGGAGATCATATTAAAGCGCTCTTCGCCGCGCGTATAATCGGGGAGTTTTCGCTCTGAAAGCGGGGTCCTGGTCAAGAAGCTCACTTCTTTCCGTATGATCTGGTTTTTAAAACCAGATCATAGGATACACCTTACTGTTTCTTCTGTCAAGCCCACCGGCCGATTCTTCGCCGCGGAGCACTTACACGCCCAGTTCTCTTTCGGCGGCATCCAGCGCGCTGGCGATGACCTTGTCCATGTCGTAATACTTGTACTCGCCCAGGCGTCCGCCGAAGAGGACCTTTTTCTCCCCCTGCGCCAGCTCCCGGTACTGCGCGTACAGCGCGCCGTTTTTCTCATCGTTGACGGGATAATACGGTTCGTCCCCCGGCTTCCACTCCGAAGAGTATTCCCGGCTGATGACCGTTCGGGGCAGATCATTGCCGTCCGCATCCTTGCCGAATTCGAACCATTTGTGCTCGATGATGCGCGTGAACGGCGTCTCCCTGTCCGTGTAATTGACGGCAGCGTTGCCCTGGAAGTTCGGACAGTCCAGCACCTCCGTCTCGAAGCGCACGGAGCGGTATTCCAGCGCGCCCAGGCGGTAGCCGAAATACGCATCGACCGCGCCGGTGTAGACGACGCGCTCTGCCAGCGCATCCAACTCTTCATTGTGCTCCAGATAATCGATGCCCAGCCGGACCTCGATGCCCTCCAGCATCCTCTCCACCATCTGCGTATAGCCCCCCGTCGGGATCCCCTGATAGAGCGCGTTGAAGTAGTTGTTGTCAAAGGTAAAGCGCACCGGCAGCCGCCGGATGATGAACGCGGGCAGCTCCGTGCACGGGCGCCCCCACTGCTTTTC
>JAFUTW010000045.1 GCA_017484085.1 Clostridia bacterium | reverse complement strand
GATGAGGGCCGCGTCTCTGGGATCGGTGTCGTACAGCTTGCACTCGCCGGCGCTGCCGGGGGCCAGCTTCTTGGGCGCGGCGGGCGCAGCAGGTGCGGCCGGCGCCGGCGCAGCGGGCGCGACGGCTACGGCAGCTTTCTTCGTGCTGGCGACCATGATCTTGCCCATGAGCATGACGACCGCCATCAGCAGGATGAGGCCCACGAAGACCACCAGATAGCCCAGCAGCGCATCAACAAAAGCGGCGCCTATGGTCAGTTTCATCTTGTGACGGCCTCCTTACGCTTCTTCGATGGTGTACTTGACGACCTTCTCACGGTTCGCTTTGCGGTCCTTGAGGAACTTCTCAGCCTGGGCCGGGAAGCAGATGTAGCTCATGATGTCCTCTTCGCTCTCCGCCAGGTCGCCCAGGGCTTCCTTCGCCTTCTTGAAGTCCTCGCCGGTGCGCTTGGCGTCCTCGATGCGGCAGTCCACAGGCTTGCCGCCCTCGCCCAGGATCTTCGCCTGGAGCGCTTCATCCACCGGCGCGGGCGCGATGCCGTATTCGCCCTTGAAGTAGTTCTTCACCTCGTTGGAGATGTTCTTGTAGCGCTCGCCGACCAGCACGTTGGTCACTGCCTGGTTGCCCACCATCTGGGAGAGCGGCGTAACGAGCGGCGGATAGCCCAGGTCCTTGCGGACCGCGGGGATCTCGGCCAGGGCTGCATCGAACTTGTCCATGGCGTTCATGTCCTTCAGGTTGGCGATCATGTTGGACAGCATGCCGCCCGGCACCTTGTAGACCAGGGCCTGGGAATCCGTCGCCATGCTCTTCGGGTTCAGCACGCCGGAATCCACGTATTTCTGCTTGACGGGCTTGAAGAAGTCGTTGACCTCGTTGATGACCTTCTCGTTCAGATCCGTCTCGATGCCGTACTGCTGCAGGGCATAGAACATCGTCTCCGTCGCCGCCTGGCTGGTGCCGTTGGAGAAGCAGGAGGTGGCGGTGTCGATGACGTCCACGCCGGACTCGATCGCCTTGGTGAGGGTCATATACGCCATGCCGGTCGTGCAGTGCGTATGAAGGATGACCGGGACGTCGCCCACGGAATCCTTGATGCCCTTGATGAGGTGCTCGGCCTCATACGGGCTCATCGTGCCGGCCATGTCCTTGAGGCACAGGGTGTCAAAGCCCATCTTGACCAGCTCTTTGCACATGGCGACATACTTGTCGACGGTGTGTACGGGGCTCTGCGTGTAGCTGATGCAGCCGGAAGCAACGGTGCGCTTCGTTGCGTACTTCTTGGTCGCTTCCAGAGCGGTGCCGAGGTTGCGGAAGTCGTTCAGCGCATCAAAGATGCGGATGATGTCGATGCCGTTCTTGATGCTGAGCTCGACAAACTTCTCGACCACGTCGTCGTGATAGTGCTTGTAGCCAAGCAGGTTCTGTCCGCGCAGCAGCATCTGCAGGCGGGTGTTGGGCATATTCTTGCGGATGTTGTGCAGGCGCTCCCAGGGATCTTCGCCCAGGTAGCGCAGGCAGGAGTCAAACGTCGCTCCGCCCCAGCACTCCACGGAATAATACCCGGCCTTGTCCATCGTCGGCAGAATCGCTTCAAAATCCGAGTAGGGCAGACGGGTCGCCATCAGGGACTGGTTGGCATCACGCATGACCGTTTCAGTAAATTGAACTTTTCTCATGACTCAATCTCCTATCGCTGCTGATAAACATTCAATTTTCGACCAAGTATATTTTAACTGATAAGCCCACCGGCCGCAATAGCCTATTTTACATTTTTAACTGTTTCTTAACAGGCTGCAGCGCAAATACAGCCGCTTTGCGGCGGAAACCGTCAGATCTCCTGCTGCCGCTTCGTGCCGCTTTGCACGTTTTTCTGGATGAGGATGAGGTTCGGTGTCGAATCCGCAGCGTTGATAAACCGGTGGTGCAGGACGTTGAATTCGCGCACCGGCAGGCCGGCGCTCCAGCGGACAAGCGCAGACAGTTCCCTGGCGCCCTCTTCGTGGCCCGGATAAACGCACAGCGATACGATCCCGTCGGGCGCCAGCAGGCGCAGGGCGGCCTCAGCGGCACGCAGGGAAGTCTCACAGCGTGTCGTAACGGCGTGATCTGCCCCCGGCAGCCAGCCGAAATTGAAGACCACCGCCTGGACCGGGCCGGCTACATGATCTCCCATCGTTTCGTGCCCTGCCAGGATCAGCGTCGCGCGGTCCAGCAGGCCTTCCGCCTCCAGCTTTGCCTTCGTGCTGCGCAGGGCTTCCGGCTGAACGTCAAAAGCGGTAACATGGCCGGAGGGTCCGACAAGCCGGCACAGCAGCCGGGTATCCCCGCCGTTCCCCATCGTCGCATCGATCACGCTGTCGCCCTCCCGGATGCTTGCGCGAAGATAGCCTTCCGCCAGCGCCCTCGCGTTGCGCAGGATATACCTTTCGTCACTCATCGCCCGTTCCCCCTTCTTCGGAGCCGGCTCCGTCTGCCTGCTGCCGCCTCATCAGTTCCCTGCCGACCTCCAGCACATTCCGGGCTTCTTCCGGCGTGAGGCTGCCGAACTTCAGCCGGATCTCCGCGATCCGCTCCTGCGTGTCAAAGGCGTAAGTCAGCCGGTAATAAGGCACCGTCTCCCCGCCGGTCCCCAGCGCCGTCCATTCCGCGGCGCCCGGCGTTCCGGGATCGCCGTACAGCCAGCAATACCCTTCGTCCTCTTCGGAAACCTCTGTCACGTACAGGTCGGTCCACGCGTCCCGCTCCGGCAGCGTCAGCCCCGCCTCCTCCGGCGCCATGCCCACATAGGCATCCCGCGGATCGACGACATCTGGCGTCCTGAGGATGATTTCGCTGACAGCGTCCGTCCGGGGACTATCGTCTCCCTTTGCACGGACAAAGCCGAAATCATACTGATACAGCAGGCCGTCCGCTCTGGAAGGGTCCAGCGTCCGCTCCGGTCGGTTGCGTACCTCCAGCCCTCCGAGCGATGCTCCGAAGTCCGCCACCCACTGCATCACTTCACCGTATGCAGGCACGTCGGCGCATGCGCCGTGCATCAGCAAAATCCCCAGCAGCGCCAGGAGAGGCAGGCATCGTTTCATATCGTTTCTCCTTGCATTTTAACGATTTCATGGTATGATAGACGGGTATCTGATGAACACCCTGAAAGGAGTTTGAACAGTCATGTCCGAAGAAGTCAAATCCGGCTGTGCGCCCAGCGAGTGCGGCACCAAAGCAGCCTGCGAGGGATGCAGCTTTAATCATTCCGGTTCCGCCGGGCAGGAGGCCCCGCAGAAGCCGGCGCCGAAGGTCGGCAAGGTCATCGGCGTCGTCAGCGGCAAGGGCGGTGTCGGCAAGTCCCTCGTCTCCGCCAGCCTCGCCGTCATGCTGAGGCGGATGGGCCTGAACGTCGGCCTTATGGACGCCGACATCACCGGTCCTTCCCTGCCGCACATGTTCGGTATCCGGGAGAAGGCTTACGGGGACGATACGCACATCTATCCCGCCGTCACTTCCGGCGGCATCCGGCTGATGAGCACCAACCTCCTGCTCGAGGAAGAGGACGCCCCTGTCGTCTGGCGCGGGCCCGTGCTCGCCGGCGTCATCAAGCAGTTCTGGGAGGACGTTGCCTGGGGCGAACTCGATGTGATGGTCATCGACATGCCTCCGGGAACGGGCGACGTTCCGCTCACGGTCTACCAGTCCATCCCGCTGGACGGCATCGTCGTGGTCACGACGCCGCAGGATCTCGTTTCCATGATCGTACGCAAGGCCGTCCATATGGCAGAATTGATGAAGATCCCCGTGCTGGGGCTCGTCGAGAACATGTCCTACATCCAGTGCCCGGACTGCGGCAAGAGAATCGAGCCCTTCGGGACCTCCCGCATCGGCGAGGAAGCCGCCAAGCTGGGGCTGCCGGTTCTGGCGCAGCTGCCCATCGATGCCTCCTTCGCCGCACTGAGCGACAAAGGCAGGATCGAAGACGTCGACCTTCCCGCGCTGCAGGACGCAGCCGGATACCTGATGCGCCGCTGAGTTTTAAGATCTGTCCCCGGAGCGACTGCTCCGGGGACTCTTTTTATTCTTCAGCGGTTCACCAGGCCGACATCCACATTGAGCAGCCGCTCTCCCGAGTTGAGGTGCAGACTGCCGCTCGTTCCCGTATCGGGGTCGATGTCACTGTCGATTTCATTCAGACCGCCGGCAAAGCGCAGCGTCGGGCTGTATTTCTCCTGCGGCGTGAGCTGCAGGATATAATCCCCGGGCCGCAGATTGCGGAAGTGATAGTAGCCGTACTGGTCGCTGACCGTCTCGAGGGTTTCTTCGCTGCCGTCTTCCGTCCGCTTGGTCAGGATGAGACGGATGTCCGGCACGGTCTGTTCCCTGTAATCCTGCAGACCGTTCCCGTTCACGTCGAACCAGACCGTATCGCCGATCTCGCCCGGAAGGATCGCGCCGACGTTCATGCCTGCTGCCGCCTGCCCGGCGGTAAGCGCAAAGGCACCGGTCTGCGCCTCAGTTCCCTCCGTGGGTTTTACCGAGGAGCCCTGAGCGTCGCCGGTATAGTCGGCAAACAGGTGTCCTTCCGGCAGCTGGAAGCGCAGCGCGTACTCGCCGGCGCGCAGCCTGCCGAAGGTGTAGAGGCCGTCCTCTCCGGTGACAGCAGCAGCGATCTCGCTGCCCCATTCGTCCGTGAGCGTTACCCTGACCATCGGAAGCGCGGGCTCTCCCGCGGTCATCCTCCCGTCCGCGTCCAGGTCCGACCAGGCTTTTCCCGTGACGGATGCCGCGCGCACGACAGGCACCGGCCGCATGCCGAGGCTGTCCCCGGTCTTCAGTTCCACCGCCGGCGTTTCGCCTTCCCGGTCATTGGGATCGGCGGGCAGCAGCCACGCATCCTCCGAGAAGAGCAGGTCTTCCGGCAGGATGACTCTCAGCCTGTAGCTGCCCGGCCGCAGCCGCTTTAACGCAAAGCTCCCGTCTTCGCCGGTCTGCACCGTCCGCAGCAGCGTGCCGCCCTCGTAAAGCGTGACAGACACGCCTGCGGCACCGGCACCCTCCTTTCCGTTCTCCAGCAGTGCGCCGCCCAGTTCCGCCGGCAGGATCACGCCTGCGTCGACGTCTGCCCTGCCCTCGCCCATGGAAAGCGCAAAGGGCGCCGTCTGCTGCACGCTGTCATCCGTCTCGGCAAAGCTGTTCCCGCCGCGGGTGAACATCCTGTCCGCCGGCAGCGTGATCTGCACGCGGTATTCGCCGGTGCGCACAAAGCCGATCTCATAGGTGCCGTCCGGTCCGGTCTGAACCGTGCGCAGCACTTTACCGCCGTCCGGGCTTGTCAGGGCGACCGTTATGCCGGAAACACCGGCCTCATCTGCCCCATTGCGCCCGTCATAGTCCCGGTCGTCCCAGATCTGCCCGCTGACGGTGCCCACGCCGACGACGCCGGCATCCAGATCCGTCAGCTGCCCGCCTGCGGCCACGGCAATCGCCCCCGTGGAAGCCTCTGCGGCATCCGTCTCCGGGAGGATGCTGACCCGGCTGCGGCCCGTCAGGCTGTGTGCAAATGCATAGCCTTCAGGCAGAGTGAAGCGCAGCTCCGCCTCTCCGGGCATCACGCCCTCGAACCGGTAGCTTCCGTCCTCGCCCGTCGCTGTTTCGATCTCCCTTCCGCTGTCCGTGCCGCTCAGCACCTTCAGCGTAACGGGGATCTCTTTCATCGCCGCTTCTGCGGACTGTCTGCGTCCGTCGTCATTGGCGTCATACCAGACCCTTCCGGTAAGCTCACCCGGCTTCAGCGCGCCGATGAGGATACCCTCTCTCGCCTCGCCCATGGCAAGCGGAGAGAGCGCGATGGTCTGTTCCGTCTCATCGCTGCGCTGCGCAGCGGAATCCGCGCCGCCGCAGGTAAAGACATAGCCTTCTTCCAGTGAGATCCGCAGCTTGTAGCTGCCCGGCATGAGACGCTCAAAAGCAAAGCTTCCGTCGCGGCCCGTCTTCACGGATGCAAGCGGTTTGTCTTCTTCATCCAGCAGCGTCAGCGTGAGGTTTCTCAGCCCGCTCTCCTCTTTTTCTGCAAGGCCGTTATAGTTTTCGTCGTTCCATACGTGTCCGGAAACCGAGCCCTGGATCAGCATGGCATAATCAAACCCGTCCAGCGTTTCGCCTGCCTGCACAGTGAAGGCGTCCGTGACGCCGGATCCCATGCGCGTCTCACGGATCTCCGCCCGGCTTCCCTCTCCCGTCAGGAAGACATGGCCGTCCAGCAGGCTGATGCGCAGCCGGTAATTCCCGGGCATCAGCCTCTCAAAGCGGAAATGGCCCTGTGCGTCCGTCGATGCCGTCTGCACGGCCGTCCTTCCGTTTCCGTCCAGCAGTTCGATTTCAACCCCGGAGAGCTTTCGCTCCTCCGCCTCCGGCAGGCCGTCTGCGTCCAGATCCTCCCAGAGATTGCCTTCGACAGCCGCAAGGCGCACGATCGCCGCATTGACCTCCGCCGCCGTCGTCCCCTGGGACAGCGTAAAGGCTCTCGTCTCTGAGACGGGATCCGTCGTCCCCTGTGCGCCGTTTGCCACCAGGCTGCGCTGGGTCGCGACAAATCCGTACTCCTCCGGTGCTTTGAACCGGACCCGGTATCTTCCGGCGGACAGTCCCTCAAAGGTATAGCTGCCGTCCTCCGCCGTCACAGTCTCCGCAACCGTTTCGCCCGTCTGGTCAAGCAGCTGGACCGGGATGCCGGGCATCGCGCTTTCTCCATCCGCGCGGCGGGCATCCGCGTTTGCGTCCTCAAAGACGAATCCGGAAACCGTTCCGGTCATCGCCGCGGCGATGTAAAGCTCCCGCTGTTCACCGGATGTCAGGGTGAATTCCGCGCTTCTTCCGGTCCGGGCCGCGCTGGTGGGCAGGATGCTCTCCGGATAGCGCCCGCCGCCTGATGCTCTTGCGCCATACGGTCTCCACTGTCCGGGCATCTCATAGGAAAGGGCAAAGCTGCCCGGGGTCAGGCCGGAGAACTGCGCCTTCCCTTCCTCATCCGTCAGCAGGGCTATCTTTTCGCCGTCAGTGCCCTCTTCCCTGCGGATCAGCACGATGCTGACGCCGTCCAGGCCCTTTTCATTGGGCTGCATCAGGCCGTCCGCCTGTGCATCCCGGAAGACACGGACCGTCAGGCTGGCCGGCACGGTCGCACCGATATCCAGCCCTTCCCTGTTCTCTCCCGGTTTCAGTTCAAACGTCTGCGTGCTGCCTGTATGGCCGGCCGCACCGAACACCCCGGAATGCTCCCCGTACGGCGCAAAGCCGTACTGGTCCGGCAGTTCCGCCTGGATACTGTACGCATACGGGTAAAGCGCGCCAAATGCGTACCGTCCGTCTGCGCCGGTCGTCGTCGTCTCCACAGGTGTCACGCTTCCGCCGTCCGGGTGGAGCAGCGTCACCGTCACGCCCGGCAGGCCGTTTGCCGGTTCATCAAGCCAAACGGTGCCCGAAACAGCCGCCTGGCGCACGAGCGCAACGAAGTCGGCCACGCCGCTTTCGCCCTGTTCAAGCGTCATCGTCTGGCGCAGTCCCGCCCCGCTGCCAAGTGCAAGATACCCATCCGGCACCTTGATCTGCAGTTCATAGTCCCCGGGTACAAGCCCGGTAAAGCTGAAGACGCCCGTATCATCCGTAGAAACCAGGATCGGTTCCTCTTCCGAGTGGCCGAGGTGCATCAGTTCCACGCTGACCCCGCCCATTCCGTCCGTCGTACCGTCTGCCTCTTCGCTCTCGATCCGTCCGCTGACGCCTGACGCATACAGGCAGCCTGCGAGGAGATAGTGATCCGTGTGATCGCCGTCCACCGTGAACGCGTCCGTCGTGCCGCGGCGCGCCTCCGTCACACGGCTTGCAGCGTGTTCCGAATACAGGCGGTTCCCGGAGAAGACCATGACGCCGCCCGCTTCGAAACGGAGGCTGTACGTTCCGGAAGGTATGCCCGCAAACGCATAGCGTCCGTCTGTCGCCGTGCGCACCGTATCCACCGTATTGCCGGCTTCATCCAGCAGGCTCACCGAGAGGCCTGCGCAGCGTCCCGTTTCCGCAGCGCCAAGCAGCCCGTCCCCGTCCGTATCCAGGAAGGCAAAGCCGCTGACGGCGCCGTCCTTTCCGCCGGATTCTGTTCCGAAGCTCCCGCTGCCGTCCAGAAGGAAGCTCTCGCTCTTTTCGCCGCCAAGGCTCAGGTTCAGGGTCTCTCCCGCCCACCGGGTCTTGTAACAGTACGTCCCCGCAAAGGAGGCGTTTACACGCACCTCGGCAGGTTCATCCCCTTCCGCGCGCACACACAGCACCGCTTCGCCGGGCACAAAGCCTTCATTGGCCGTCTCCCGGCCGGTGATGCCGTCAAGGTAAGTGATGCGCAGCGCCGAGATATTTCCTTCCACCTCGGCAAAGCTGATGGTCGTCGGCGCGTCAAGAAGTCCTGTCTCCTTCGCCCGGGACGGCTGCCAGCCGCCGTTGCGCAGGGCATACTCCACGCGCGCACGGTATGCGTTTCCTTCTGCATCCGCAGCGCCGGACAGCGTCAGGCTGTCGATGTCGGTGCGGCCCTCCGCCTGCGTTTCGAGGATGACCTGCGGGCGCTCCAGCTTCACATCTGCGCCGGCAGCGTATTCCACGCCGATGAGCGAGAGGCCCTGCTCCTGCGCCATCCAGAGTTCGGCGTCCTTCCCGCTGCCGTCCCCCGCTTCCGGGAGTCTGCGGCAGCCGACCGTGATCCTGTTTTCCTCATCCCTTCCGGACAGATAGGCATGCAGCTCCAGGGTCTTTTCCGCCTCTTCCGCCAGCGCATAGCCTTCCGGGGCTTCCGTCTGGCGCAGCGTGTACCGGCCGACCGGCAGCGCTGTTTCGGTCCGGTATTCGTTCTCATCCAGCGAGAAGGTCAGTACGGTATCCCCGTTTTCGTCCAGGAGCGCGTATGCGCCGCCGGAAAGATGCTCTCCGGTGCGCTCATCCCTTGCGTCCACCGTCATAAAGCCCCTGTCGCTGGCCACCGGGAACTGGGGTCTCGCCGTTTCTCCGGCATGCAGCACGATCTCGTGCGCTTCTCCGTCCAGAACGAAGCCGGATGCCTTGCCGGTTTCCTTCAGAAAATAGGTCGTACCCTCCGCGTCCGCAGGCAGCAGGATCTCGGCAGGCTTTCCCTCTTCGCCGCTTACGTTGGCCCATACCTTCATCTGCTCCGCTTCCGAAGGATAGGGCATAAGGCTTCCGTCCCGCATCGTGTATACGGCGTACTCGCCCTCCAGCGGCACGACAAAGGTCTGCAGGGACGCGTTGAACGTGAGGCCGACCTTTGAAACGGACAGCCTTGCATATTCATCCAGCGGCACCCCGATCTCCGTCACGGTTCCGCCTTCGAGGCGCACATTGCGGTCTCTGGCCGGCGCCTTCCCTTCCGGCGCCTGGGTCTGCTTCAGAATATAGTCTCCGGCGGGCAGGCCGAATGCCGTAAAGACATTCCCGTTCCCGTAAAGCCCGATCTCTTCTTCGGCACCGGCGGCGTACAGGCAGAAGCGCGCCTGCGCCGTCTGCGCATCCGTGAGCGTACCGTCGCCGTAGGTCACCCGGATGCCGCCCAGCAGATCCGGTGCTGTCAGGAGATCCGTGCTCTCCTGATCATTGACCGCAGTGAAGGTCAGCGCCGTCCCTTCAAGCGTTTCCGTTCCGGTTTCCTGCAGATACGCGATATACTCTCCTTCCGGCAGAGAGACGGAAACGCTGCCGTCCTCATCCGCCGTGAGCAGCGCCACGGTTTCCCCTTCCATTCCGCCGATGGACTGAACGATCCGGATCAGGGCTCCCGCAAGCGGCGTCAGTACCGTGCTGCCGGTGCCGTCCAGGCTTTGCAGACGCGCCAGGATCGTTTCCCGCCCGAGCCGCGCATGCACCAGTTCCATTGCCGCAGCCGCACCGGCCTCCAGCTCTGCCGTCCAAGCGCCGCCCGGTGCGCATCCCTCCGGCGCCGAAACCGTATCGATCCGGATCTGGCCGGGCTGCAGCGGGCCCGTGACCGCGGTACCGCTTTCATCGCATTCCAGGGTAGAAACAGCGCCGCTTCCGTCTGTCACCGAATACACCGCGCCGGGCAGCGCAGCGCCTTGTGCATCCTTCGACTGCAGGATCAGCCGTCCCGTATCGCACTTGAACGTGATGCTGCCGCCTTCCTCCGTATGCGCGAATGCCTCGGAGGTATCCAGAAGACCCAGTTCCGCCGCCCAATCCGCTTCCATGCGCAGGGCATACGTTCCGTCCAGCGTCCTCAGCTCCAGCTGACCGTCCGCTGTGCGCAGCGTCTGCAGAACGTTTCCGTTTTCATCCAGGAGGGCGACCTCAATGCTTTCGCCGATCGCCTCTTCCGTATAATCCCCGCTTTCGCTGATACGGCGGGCCGTCAGCCGGTAACGGCCGGCAGAGAGCACCGAAACCTGTGCCTCCGCCTGTGTCAGCGTCCCGGCGGCGACATCCGCTTCCGGGATGTCTCCCGGCTCAGTGCCTTCCGCCGTGAAGCCCTGCAGCAAAGCGCCTTCCGGCAGATCCATCTGCACTTCATACCGTCCCGGGATCACGGCGTCGGATACTGCCCTGCCGTCGGTGTCGAAGGCATAAGGGCCGTAGCTCTCTCCCGTGCCCGCGCGCTTCAGGCTGAAGCTGCCCTCCACATCCTGCCGGTTCAGCTGTACGGCCACGCGGCCTTCCTGCTCCTGCGCTTCCAGCTCGATGAGCGTCAGTGCTCCCCCGTCCACGATCATCTGCCCCTGCTCAAGCGGCAGCAGAACGTTTTCCGTGCCCGAATAGCCGAAGGTGACCAGGTAAGTCCCCTCCATAACGGAGAGGCTTGCGCTGCCGGTTTCGTCCGTCGTGAGGGTCTCACCCGTGTCCCCGATTTTCATCGTTACGCCCTGCAGCGGACGCAGAACTTTTTCCCCGTCCGGCCCGACGGAGGCCGCGCTCATATTCAGCTGGACCGTCCCCTGTGAAGGATGGATCCATTCCACCGTCAGCCGCTCCGCGGGGCGTACTTCCGCCGCGAAACCGGCCGCCGGAAGGCTTTCATCCCCCTGCAGCGCGTAAAGCGCGGGAAGCAGCCCGTCCGGGAGCGTCTCTTCCGCCAATTCAAGGCGCATCTCCCGCTTGACCTTCATCGTCACGCTGCCGGTTTCGTCCGTCACAAGGCTTGCGACTCTCTCGCCGTCCTCCAGCACGGCAAAGCCGACGCCGCCAAGAGGCTTCCCCTGGGTATCCTGCGCAACAAGCCGCAGTTCCCCCTCCGCAAGGTTCCGGATGACCATTTCCCCTGAAGTGACGGGGACCAGCGTTTCCCCGTCGTAAACAAACCCTTCAGGCGCCGCTTCCTGCCGCAGATAGAAATCGATCCCCGAAGGCAGCGTAAAGGACAAGGGGCCGTCGCCCGTTTTGAGGCGCATCGGCTCAAACGGGTAAAGCGGGTCCGCCCAGGGCGTCAGTTCCCCTTCACCCGAAAAGACGTACACGCCGAAGAGAGCACCGGCAAGGTTCTCCACCCTCTGCTGTGTCCCGTCACCCGCAAGCACCGTCCCCTCAACGCGCAGGGTCGTCATCCCTGCGTTGGGAGCCGGTGTCACCTGCGGCACATAGATGTAATCCCCTTTGCGCGTCTCCTCACAAAGTCCGCAGCAGCCAAGGAGGCAGAAAAGCAGCGCCAGAGCGCCGGCGATCGTCTTTTTCACGCTATTTCACCCTTTTTGGTCTATAGGACGGCTGCCGCAGCATCGGGCAGCCGGTTTGCAACAAATATTCATTTTATTCTAAACCGCGCTATCTGTCTTGTCAAGGAAGGGCGTTTATGCTAAAGTTGCACCCCGGAGGGATCAATATGGACCGAATTGCAAAAGACCGATATACCGTACGCGCGACGGACTGTGATTATAACGGCCGGCTGAGGATGGACGCGCTCTTCATCATGATGCAGGAAGGCGCGGAACACAACGCAGCCGCGCTCGGCGCAAGCCACGAGCAGATGCTCCGTAGAAACCTGTTTTTCGCGCTCACCCGCATGCACGTGCGCATCACGCGCATGCCGCGGTTTAATGAAACCGTTCTGCATTCCACCTGGCCCGGCATCGCCAACCGCTTCTTTTTCCCGCGCTATCACACGCTGACGCTGGAGGACGGAACGCCCCTGGCCGCAGCCGCCGGCCTTTGGGTCACGCTGGATACCGAAAAAAGGACGGTCGTAAGCCCCGTCAAAGCCGATCTCGGCTTTCCGGATACGTCCGATCTGCCCGCGCCCTGTGAAGAACCGATGAAAATGCCCGCCGGCTGCACGGGAGAGGCCGTCGTCTCCGCACGCAGCCCGCTCTACAGCGATTACGACCTCAACGGCCATGTCAACAATACCCGCTATATCAGCTGGCTGTGCGACGCGCTGGGGAAATCCGCTTTTGACGGCGACGCGCTGAGCGATCTCGTCGTCAGCTATGAAAAGGAGATCCGCGATGAAGCGCCGCTCACCCAGCAGCTTATCCGCGGCGGAAATGCCTTTTCCTACCGCCTGCTCTCGCCGGAGGGCACGCGCCATTTTGAGGCCAAAGGGGCTTTTGCCGGGAGGGACTGCCATGTGTGAAGGCCTGATGAAACTGCGCGCCGCCGCTCTTGCGGATGATGCGCTCCGGCAGGCGATCCTTCAGTCCGCTGAGGCGGAAGAGCCTCTTGCGGCGCTTTGCGCCGTCGCGCAGACCGCAGGGATCGAGCTGACCCCGGAAGACATCCTTGCCGAAGGCGAAGAATTCTCCTGCAACCAGACCAAATCCACCAACGGCGGCAATCCCCTGCCCTACGACTGCTTTGACGACGCTTACGAGATGTTCATTATCTCCCTGCGCTGAGTTATCACAACTATCAGGAGGCTTTTATGCGTAAAAGCGGAATCCTCATGCACATCACCTCGCTTCCCGGCCCGGAGGGCTGCGGCACGCTGGGCGAGGAGGCCTTTGCCTTCGCTGCAGCGCTTTCCCGCTCCGGCATCTCCCTGTGGCAGGTCCTTCCGTGCGGGCCGACCGGCTACGGCGAATCCCCTTACCAATCCACCAGCGTTTACGCCGGCAATCCGCTGATGATCTCCCTGCGGGAGCTGGCAAAAGACGGTCTGCTCACGCTGACGGACGGCGACGCCTATGCGGATGAAAACCCGGAGACCGTCGATTTCGACCGCGTGCGTGCCTGGAAAGACGCGCTCCTGCGGCGCGCCTACCGTCAGTCCGGCGCATCGCTGCAGGATGAGCTTCGCCGGTTTGCCGATGCCACCCCCTGGGTGATGGACTTTGCCCTGTTCACCGCCCTCAAAAAGCGCTTCGGCGGCGTCAAATGGACGCAGTGGCCGGACAGGGACCTGCGCCTCAGAAGGAAAGCGGCCCTGCAGCAGGCTGCAGAGCGTGACAAAGACGAGGTCGGCTACCAGATCTTTGTCCAGTATCTGTTTTTTAAACAGTGGGACAAGTGGAAGGCGTACTGCAACAGCCTCGGCATCCGCATTTTCGGCGATATGCCCATTTATGTAGCGGAGGATTCCGCGGATACCTGGACCCGGCCGGACGTCTTCCAGCTGGACCGGAACCGCGTCCCCCGCAAGGTCGCCGGCGTACCGCCCGACTATTTCTCCGAAGACGGTCAGCTCTGGGGCAACCCGCTGTATCGGTGGACCTATCTGCGCTTCTTCCGCCGCTATGACTGGTGGGTCGACCGCATGCGCGGCATGCGGCGCATGTACGACATCGTCCGCGTCGACCACTTCATCGGGTTTGCCAACTACTGGTCCGTCCCCTACGGCGCGCCGAACGCGCGCGGCGGCAAGTGGATCGTCGGCCCGGGGCGCCACCTCTTCGACCGGCTGAAGCGGGAACTCCCCGGCCTTTCCATCGTCGCGGAGGATCTGGGCGAGGTCAACGACCGCGTCCGCCGGCTGATCGCCTATACCGGCTATCCGGGCATGCGCGTGCTGACCTTCGGCTTCGGCGGTGGCACGGAAAACGTGCACAGCCCGGTGAACTACACCGAAAACCTCGTCCTCTATACCGGCACGCACGACAACGACACCACGCTGGGCTGGCTGAAAAGCGCGAATGCGGAGGAGCTGCGCGATGCCCGCGAAACCCTCGGCTTTACGACGCTTGAGGAAGGCGTCCCGGCTTTTGTGGAGGCCTGCTTCCGTTCCCCGTGCGACACCTGCGTGATCCCCATGCAGGATGTGCTGGGCCTCGGCACCGAGGCGCGGATGAACCTGCCGGGGACTGTCGGCGGCAACTGGCGCTGGCGCATGAAGGAAGGCGCCTTCACCGCGGACGACGAGCAGCGCCTCCATACACTGAATGAACGATACGGAAGGATGAACCGCAAATGATCGACGCACATCTGCTTGCAAAGCGCGCTGAGACGATCCTGCTGGCGCGCTGTCACAAAGAACCGGCAGAAGCCGGCGCAGCAGAACTGCATGAAGCCCTCTCCCTGGCTGCGATGGAGCAGCTGACCCCGCTCTGGATCAAAAAAGAAAAAGCCCGTTCCGCCTCAAGGCAGGCCTATTACCTCTCCGCCGAATATCTGATGGGACGCATGGTCTTCAACAACCTGTACTGTCTGGGCATCCTGGATGACGTCCGGCGTGAGATGGCACAGCGCGGCGTCGACCTCACCCTCCTTGAAGATGTGGAGGATGACGCATTCGGCAACGGCGGTCTCGGCCGCCTGGCCGCCTGTTTCCTGGACAGCGCAGTGACCCACGACATCCCACTCACCGGCTACGGTCTGCGCTACCGCTACGGCCTTTTCCGGCAGAGCATCGTGGACGGTAAACAGCACGAGGAGCCGGACGACTGGGCGAAATACGGGGACCCGTGGTCCGTCCGCCGCGAGGACTGCGCCGTCGTCGTTCCCATGAAGAGCGGCGATGTGAAGGCCGTCCCGTATGACATGCCCGTCATCGGCTACGGCGCCGAAAACATCGGAACGCTTCGGCTCTGGCAGTGTGAAAGCCTGCATGAGATCGATTTCCCCCTGTTCAACGCCCAGCAGTACGCCCGCGCCAGTGCGGACAAAAACCGGGCGGAGGACATCACCAAGTTCCTCTACCCCAACGATACGCGGCGCGGCGGCAAGCTGCTCCGCGTCAAGCAGCAGTATGTCCTGGTCAGCGCTTCGCTGCAGGATCTGCTGCGGCGCTACAAAGCGCAACACGGAAAGGACTTTTCCGCGTTTGCAGCCTTACACGCCGTCCAGCTCAACGACACGCATCCCGTCATGGCCATCCCGGAGCTGATCCGGCTGCTGGAAGCGGAAGGCCTCACCTTTGAGGAAGCCTTCGGCATTGCCGGCCGCGTCTTCTCCTACACCAACCACACCGTTATGCAGGAAGCCCTGGAAAAATGGGATCTGTCCCTGCTCCGCGCAGTCTCCCCTGAACTCGTTGACGTCATCCGGCGCATCGACGCGCGCTTCCGCGCTGAGAACGCCGCCGCGTCCATCGGCCCGGACTACTGCATCATCGAAGGGCGCCGCGTCCACATGGCGCAGCTGGCCGTCTATGTCTGCCACACCACCAACGGCGTCGCGCGAATCCACAGCGAGCTGCTGAAGTCCGCCGTCTTCTCCCGCTGGTACGCCCGGTATCCGGAGCGCTTCCAGAACAAGACCAACGGCATCACGCAGCGCCGCTGGCTCGGGCTGTGCAACCCGGAGCTCTGCGCCCTGCTGAGCGACGCCCTGGGGTCGGATGCCTACCTGACCGAACTCGACCGGCTGCGCGGGCTGGATGCGCTGCTGGACAGTCCGGCCGCAGATGCCCTCGTCCGCCGCTTTACCGCAGTCAAGCAGGAAAAAAAGCAGCAGCTTTCCGATCTCGTGCAGCGGCAATGCGGCATCAGCATCGATCCGGACTGGCTGTTTGACGTGCAGGTAAAGCGCCTGCACGAGTACAAGCGCCAGTTCATGAACGCGCTCTCCCTCATCGCCCTGTATGACCGGCTGAAGGCCGGGAAGCTGCCCGGCTGGCGGCCGACCGTCTTCCTGTTCGGCGCCAAAGCCGCCCCCGGTTACGACCGTGCAAAGGCCGTCATCTATCTGATCAATCAGATCGCCGGCCTCGTCAACAGCGACCCGGAGACCCGGGACCTTCTCCGGGTGGTGTTCATCCCCAATTACAACTGCAGCTGGGCGGAGAAGATCATCCCCGCAGCGGACATCAGCGAGCAGATCAGCCCCGCCGGAACCGAAGCCAGCGGCACCGGCAACATGAAGCTGATGCTGAACGGCGCTGTTACGCTCGGTACCTTTGACGGGGCCAACATTGAAATCGTGGAGCAGGCCGGCCGCGAAAACAATTACATCTTCGGCGGCACCGTGGAGGAACTGGATGCCGTCCGCAGGACGTACAAGCCCCGCGCCCTCTATGAAAAGGACGCGGAGATCCGCAGGACGCTGGATCGCCTGACGGACGGCACCTTCAAGGATCCGGACGGCAGCCTTGCGGAGCTGAAGGCTTCCCTGCTGGACGGCGCCAGCTGGCATGCCCCGGACCATTATTTCGTCCTCTATGATTTCCACGCGTATATGGATGCCAGGATCCGCGCCAACCGCGAATCCGGTGACAGACACGCGTTCGCCCTCAAAGCCCTGCGCAACATCGCCGGGGCCGGGAAGTTCTCCTCCGACCGCACGATCGCCGAATACGCTTCAGAGATCTGGGGGCTTTAAGGTTTTTCGCCAATCGTCCAACGGTAAAAATGTTATGCTTGTCTAATCGCAGATTCAGGTGATACAATACATCCGTACCCGGAAGGGTACGGATGAAATTGATTTTAATTATTATTGGGAGGTACTGAATTATGGCATACAAGATTTCTGACGATTGCATCTCCTGCGGCGCCTGCGCGGCTGGTTGCCCCGTCGAAGCGATTCACGAAGGCGACGGCAAGTTCGAGATCGATCCGGATACCTGCATCGAGTGCGGCGCCTGCGCCGAGGTTTGCCCGGTTGGCGCTCCTGCCCAGGCCTAATCGACACCCTGTATATCCCGCCCTGTTGGGCGGGGTTTTTTTATTTGTCTTCTGCCAGTACCCGCGCTTTGATCGCGTGATAGCTCTGTTCCGAAAGATCGTGCTCCATTTTGCAGGCATCCGCCCTTGCGGTTTCCGCATCGACGCCGAGCATCATGAGATAGCGCGACAGGACCCGGTGGCGCTCGTAAATCCTGGAGGCGACCGCCATGCCCTCCTCAGTCAAAACCAGGCCCGCTCCGTCCTCCGGTTCCAGATACCCGTTGTCGCGCAGCTTCTTCATCGCAACGCTGACGGAAGGCTTCGAGACACCCAGATGCTCCGCGACCTCCACGGAACGGACGTATCCCTTTTCCTCGCGGATCATCAGGATCGCCTCCAGATAATCCTCCGCTGATTCGTGCAGCTCCATGTGCAGCCCTCCTCTTGAATTTAAGGGTTAGAATATACTAACTTATAACAGCATATCATCATTCCCGCCGATTGTCAAGCCAAAAAGTTTGCCGTGAATAACTGTTTTTACCGGCTTATCCCGCGGACAAAAAGCTTGCTGACCCGGCCTTTTCCGTGTATCATATAAACACTGACAGGGTCTGCTGCGGGGCTTGGGGCCTCCCTTCGCCTGCGGCGGCAGACCGGGCAAGGAGTTTCTTTCATGATAGCAGTTTCTGTCCGGGGGCTTTCCAAATCCTTCGGCATACATACCGTACTCAAAAACGTCGATCTCACCATTGCGGAAGGGGCGCGGATCGGCCTGGTCGGCGTAAACGGCAGCGGCAAGTCGACGCTGATGCGCATCCTGGCCGGTCTGGATACGGAGGATGCCGGCGAGGTCTCCATCGCACGCGGCATCCGCGTGGGATACCTGGCCCAGCAGGACATGCTGGAGCACGGAAGCACCCTCTGGGACGAGCTGGAAAAGCTGTACGCGCCCACCTTCGAGATGGAAAAGCGCCTGCGTGCGCTGGAAGCGGAGATGGCCTCCCTGCACGGTGACGGCGCCCGCTTTGAAAGCCTCTCCACAGAATATGACCGGCTGACCAAACGTTTTGAAGAAGCCGACGGCTACTCCTGGCAGAGCATGATCACGGGCGTGCTGAACGGCCTGGGCTTTTCCCCGGAGCAGTACCACCGCAGCGTCGATTCGCTGAGCGGCGGTGAAAAGACGCGCCTCAGCCTGGCGCGGCTGCTGCTGCAGAAGCCGGAGCTCCTGCTGCTGGACGAACCGACCAACCACCTGGACATGGATACGCTGCAATGGCTGGAGAACACGCTGGTCTCCTACCGCGGCAGCGTGCTGGTCATCTCGCACGACCGGTATTTCCTGGATCACGTCTGCACGGGCATCGCGGAGCTTTTGGGCGGCGTGCTGGAGCAGTACACCGGCAATTACACCGCCTACGTCGCAAAGCGTCAGGAGCGCTTCGAAACCCGTATGCGCGCCTATACCCTGCAGCAGAAGGAGATCGAGCGCCAGCAGGCCATCATCGCACGCTACCGCATGTTCAACCGCGAAAAGTCCATCAAGGCTGCTGAAAGCCGCGAAAAAGCGCTGGAACGCATGGACAGGCTGGAGAAGCCGGAAGAGGACCGCGGCATCCGGCTCTCCTTTCAGGCCGCCCAGCGGACCGGCGAGGACGTGCTCATCGCGGACAGCCTCGGCAAACGCTACGGCGACAAGCAGCTGTTCCAGACACTCTCGCTGCACATCCGTTCCGGCGAGCGTCTGGCCATCATCGGCCCCAACGGCATCGGCAAAACCACCCTGCTGCGCATCCTCATCGGGGAGGAAGCCCCCGATACCGGCACCGTAAGGCTCGGCTCCAACGTCAGCATCGGCTACTACGACCAGCAGCAGGCGCATCTGGACGAGAACAAAACCGTGCTGGATGAGGTCTGGGACCGCTTTCCGCGCATGGAACAGAGCGACATCCGCGGCGCGCTGGGCATGTTTCTCTTTACCGGAGATGACGTCTTCCAGCCGATCCATACCCTTTCCGGCGGCGAAAAAGGCCGCGTGGCCCTCACGACGCTCATGCTTCAGCACGACAATCTTCTGGTGCTGGACGAACCGACCAACCACCTGGATATGGATTCGCGCGAAGCGCTCGAAGATGCGCTCTCCGGCTTCGGCGGCACCATCATCACCGTCTCCCACGACCGCTATTTCATCAACCGCATCGCCGACCGGATCCTGGAGATCACGCCGGATGCCGTCAGCCTGTACCTGGGCAACTACGACGATTACTTCGAGAAGAAGAACCGCCCGCAGGAAACCGAAGCGGCTGCCGGAAAGACGCGCACGCAGCTGGACAAGGAGAAGCAGCGGGAGCGTCTCGGGCGGGAAGCCCAGCGGCAGCTGAAGGCGCGGGCGCAGCAGGCCGAGAAGGCCGTAGCGGAGGCCGAGGCTGAGATCTCGCGCCTGGAGGACAGGCTGGCGGATCCTGCTCTTTACAACGATCCCGGAAAAGCCCAGGAGACGACCCGCCTGTATCAGGCGGCCCAGCAGCGCCTCACAGAGCTTTATGAAGCATGGGAATCGGCGGAAGCCGAACTGAATAACCTGAACTGATCGACAACGGGAGGAAGACAGATGCTTTTCATCGGAATCTGCGGCGCAAGCGGCAGCGGCAAGTCCACGCTGGCGGAAGAGCTGGCAACCATGGTCAACAAGAGCATCCTCATCATCAACCAGGATGCCTATTACCTCGATCACCCCAACCTCTCGTTTGAAGAGCGGTGCCGCCTCAACTACGACGAGCCCTCTATCTTCGACCACGATCTGCTTTACGACGACATCAAAAGCCTGCTCTCCGGCACGGCTGTTCCACGCAAGCGGTATGATTACAGCCAGCACAGGCGTGCCGACCGCACGGATGAGCTGCTGACGCCGCATGATGTCATCATCCTGGAAGGCATCCACGCCTTCTACGATCCCCGGATGCGGGAACTGATGGATCTTAAGCTCTACATGCACGTGGAGGCCGACATCTGCCTGCTGCGCCGCATCGAGCGGGATATCATCGAGCGCGACCGCACCATCGAAAACATCGCCCTGCAGTACATGTCGACCGTCAAGCCCATGTTCGATCAGTATATCCGCAACTACGAGCAGTACGCGGACGTCATCGTGGCCGGCGGCGGCAAGGATGCTAAGATCACCGAGATCCTCGCCGGCTACATCAATAACGACCTCCACCTGTACCGCGGCACCCGCAAATCTGTCATCTGACGCTTTCCTGATACACAAAAGACATCCGCCGGCTGCGCCGGCGGATGCTTTTTTGCTTTTCGTTTATTCCTCGTAACCGTTCGGGTTCATCGTCTGCCAGCGCCAGGCATCCCGGCACATCTGCTCCAGTGTCTTTTCCGCTTTCCAGCCCAGCAGCTCCTCCGCCTTTTTCGGATCGGCCCAGCACTCGGCGATATCGCCCGGCCTGCGCGCTTCGATCCGATAAGGCACCTTGACGCCGCTCGCCCGCTCGAAAGCCTCGACGATCTGCAGCACGCTGTATCCGTTGCCCGTGCCCAGGTTGATGATCTGGGTCCCTGTGTGGGCGGCGGCATAGTCCGCAGCCGCAACGTGTCCGCGCGCCAAATCGACCACATGGATATAATCCCGCACGCCCGTCCCGTCCGGCGTCGGATAATCGTTGCCGTAGACATGCAGATACGGGAGCTTGCCGGCTGCCACCTGCAGCACGTAGGGCAGCAGGTTGTTCGGTATGCCGTTGGGCATCTCGCCTATCCGGCCGCTTTCATGCGCGCCGATGGGATTGAAATAGCGCAGCAGCACGACCGACCAGTCCGGATTGGCTGCGGCGATATCCGTGAGGATCCGCTCGTTCATGTACTTGGTCCAGCCGTACGGGTTGGTGCAGCCCGTAGGCATGGTCTCATCCAGCGGCATGTGGTCCGGAATGCCGTACACCGTCGCCGAGGAGCTGAAGATGAAACGCCGTACGCCGTGCCGCTTCATCGCCTCGCACACCGTCATCGTGCAGTCCAGGTTGTTGCGGTAGTACATGAGCGGCTTTGCGACCGACTCGCCCACTGCCTTGTACGCCGCGAAGTGGATGACCGCATCGATCTCCTCTTTCTCGAAGATCGCGTCCATCGCGGCTTTGTCGCAGACATCCGCCTCATAGAAGGTGACGTCCTTCCCCGCCAGCTCCCGGATGCGGCTGATCACCTGACGGCTGCTGTTGTAGAGATTGTCGACGATGATCGTCTCATGGCCTTTGTTCAGCAGTTCCACGCACGTGTGCGAGCCGATGAAACCGGCTCCGCCTGTCAGTAAAATCCTCATGCTTCTTCCTCCTACTGTATTCCCGCCGCTTTGTAAGCTGCGACTGCAGCCTGCCACTCTGCCGTGAATTCCTCCAGGCACTGTCCCTGATCCCGGATGTATTCCGCCACCTGTACGCCGACATACCGCAGGTGCCAGGGTTCATAGGTGATCTCCGTCAGTTCTTCCTTCTCCTTCTGGTAGCGGATGATGAAGCCGAAGCGCCAGCAGTTCTCCGCGATCCACTTTCCTTCCTTCGTATCCGCAAAGGCGCTGGTGAACCGCTTACCGATGCCCGCTTTGTTGATGACGTCGATGCCCAGCCCCGTCTGATGATCTGAAGACCCCGGGTAGGCGACGACGCCGTCGTCCTTGCCGTTGTTCTTCTTGAGGCGGTTGTAGTACATCGTCTTCTGCGTCCGGTAGCTGCGGTAGCCCGAGTGGGCATACAGTGTGATGCCCTGCTCCTTGGCCGCATCGAACATCTCGGACAGCGCTTCGGAAGCCGCTTCGCGCATCTGAATGGGGTCCGAGCTGATCTTCCGGCATTTCAGCTTCACCAGATCCGGCGGGATGTATTGCTCGTCCAGCAGATGCGTCTTGTTGGCCAGCACGATGTAGTCGTTATCCTCCAGGAGTTCGTAAGGCAGCGGATACTCCCAGGGCGCTTCCGATATCAGAGCCGCCTCCTCAGCACCCTGCAGGGCACTGATGTCCAGCGTCTCCGCAATCCCGGCCGCTGCCAGAAGACACAGCGCGATCAGCACCAGGCTAACTCTCTTCATCCTGCGTCTCTCCTTCCTTCAGGTACTGCACCCTGTCCCCACGCTTGAGGAGGATGTACTCCTCAAAGGTGATATCGCCGAGGTCGTGGATCTCTTTGGAGGCCTCCTTGCCCACGTAGCGGACATGCCAGGGTTCGTAGATATACCCGGTTATGTGCGTCTTGTCTTTGGGGTAGCGCAGGATAAAGCCGTATTTCCAGCAGTTTTCCGCCACCCAGATGCCTTCCGGCGATTCCCCGATGGCAGCCACCAGACCTTTGCCCAGCATGGACTCCCCCTCAAAGTCCATCGCCAGCCCGGTCTGGTGCTCCGAATAACCGGCCTTGGCCGAACTGAGGTTGGCGACCCGCTCTCCGCGCTCGCGCCGCTTTCTGTCAAAGATCGCCTTCTGGGTCGAATAGCTCCTGTAGCCGCTGACGGCATACAGGTGCATGCCCTCTTCGGCGGCGCCTGCAAAAAGCTCCTCCAGCGCAGCTGCGGCATCCGGCCGCATCAGGATGTTGGCCTCTCCGCCTTCTTTCATGGGGTCCACCTTCGGCAGCACCAGCGCAACGGGCACCGCCGGCGCCTTGTTGTACTTATTGACCAGGATCAGGGTGTCGGTCGGATCCTGCTGCGGCAACACAAAGCACCAGCTTTCAAAGGACATCGCCGCGCCCAGCAGGATCGCAGCGACCGTCTGCAATGGCAGCATCCTCATCCCTCCTTCTGTTCCGGTGCGTCACTCCTGCGCACGTTTTTCTCGCCCAGCAGGGCCTTCAGCCGCCCGCAAAGCGTTTCATCCGCCGTGATCCTCAGGTGCACGCCGTCGGCCTCATACCCTGTCTCCTCCACGGAGGCCGACTCATGGATGAGCGAGAGGACAGCGCCCTTGTCATACGGCACCAGGACGGCAATCCGGCGGTTTCCGCGCCCAGACGCCGCTCGATTTCCAGCTTCAGGGCGTCGATCCCTTCCCCGTAAAGGGCGCTTATGCTGAACGCGCCGGGCAGCTCCGGGCCGCCCTGCAGCCTGTCCACCTTGTTCACGATCTCGATTCTTGGCTTGTCTCCCGCCCCCAGCTCTTCCAGCACGCCCAGCACGACGTCGTGCTGATGCAGCATCTCCGGGGAGGATCCGTCCGAGACGATCAGCAGCACATCCGCTTGCAGGGTCTCCTCCAGCGTGGAGCGGAAGGCATCCACCAGCGCATGGGGCAGCTTGCTGACAAAACCCACCGTATCCGCGACCAGGCACTGGCCCCCGCCCGGCAGCGCCATCCCCCGCACCAGCGGGTCCAGCGTGGCGAACAGCTTGTCCTCCGCCTTGGCCTGTGCGCCGCACAGCGTATTCAGCAGGGTCGTCTTGCCCGCGTTGGTATACCCGACCAGCGCCGCAACGGGCACCTCGTTCCGTTTGCGCTTCGAACGCCGCAGGGCCCGCTGGCTCTCCAGCGCGTCGATCTCCGTGCGCAGGTCATGCATCCGCTTGCGGATCCTGCGCCTGTCCATCTCCAGCCTGGATTCGCCGGGGCCTCTCGTCCCGATGCCGCCGCCCAGTCTGGACATCGCCACGCCGTGGCCGGTAAGCCGGGGCAGCTGGTAAGCCATCTGCGCCAGCTCCACCTGAAGCCGCCCTTCGTGGCTCTCCGCGCGCTGGGCAAAGATGTCGAGGATCAGCGCCGTCCGGTCCAGCACCCGCACGCCGCCCAGGATCTCCTCCAGGTTGCGCAGCTGGATACCGGAAAGCTCGTCGTCAAAGATCGCCAGGTCCGCTTCAGCGGCCTGGCAGGCCAGCGAGAGTTCGTCTGCCTTTCCGCTCCCAATGAAGGTCGCGCGGTCCGGCCTCGTCTTCTTCTGCAGCATCCGCCCGACGACGACGGCGCCGGCGCTCTCCGCCAGGGACGCGAGCTCCTCCAGCGAACGCTCGTCATCCAGCCCGATCAGGTATGCGCGCTCCGCCTGCTCGCCCGTCTCCCCCACGGCACCGCGCGGGCGGACGCTGGCATCCGCAAGGCGGATCTCGTCCATCCAGGCCCGCTGCGGGATCCTGTCCGCAGGGTACAGCTTCGTCAGCTTGACGCCGGAAGCCTCATCGGCGCTCAGGAAAGCCGCCTGTATGTCAGTCGGTTTCCCGTCCCGTACGCCCAGCGCCGCCATCGCGTCAAAGCGCATGGCGCGGAGGGAACTGAGATCCACGTCCGACAGTCTTGCATCCCCGCCGGGATGCGTGTGGATGCACCGTACGCAGCTCAGCCGCTGCGTATTCCGGCGCAGGTGGATATCCCGCAGGCCGACCGTCGAGGTGTCCCCGATGGACACATCCAATACGCTGCCGGATCGCGACAGATAGACGCTGATTTCCCGATTGATGCTGCAGGAGCACTCCGCCAGCAGCGCCAGCATCTCCGACGGCACAAACAGCTCCGGGTCCCATTCCCAGTCATAGAGCGTCTCCAGCTTTGCCAGAAGGGAATCCCGGACGCCCTCTTTATTTCCGTAGATCAAACCTTTTTCCTCAAATCCTTCGCGGCATCGGCGATGATCCCCGCCGCTTCAAGGCACTCTTCTTCCGTCGTACGGCTGCCCAAAGAGAGGCGCAGATCCGCCTCGCCTTCGCCGTCCTTCCCCATCGCGCGGATGACGTGCGACCGTTCCCGTATGCCGGACGTGCAGGCGCTGCCGGCCGAGGCCATCACGCCCGCCAGATCCAGCCGCAAGAGCAGCGCGTCCTGATCCACGCCTTCAAACGTCAGATGCAGGTTTCCCGGCAGCCGCCGCTCCAGGCTCCCGCTCACGCGGGCAAAGGCGCACTCTTCCAGGATACGCTCCATCAGCAGATCCCGCAGGGCGGCGATCCGTGCGCTCTCCTGCGGCATTGCACCCACCGCTTCCCCGAGCGCAGCAGCCGTGCCGACGATGCCGGGCACGTTCTCCGTACCGCTCCTGAGGCCGCGCTCCTGCGCTCCGCCGTACAGCAGCGGAGCGATCCGCGTGCCCCTTCGCACGTACAGGCCGCCGACCCCTTTGGGGCCGCCGAACTTGTGCGCCGAAAACGACAAAAGATCCACGCCGGTTGCGCGAACGTCCACCGGCACATGTCCAACCGCCTGCACGGCGTCCGTATGCATGAGCGCGCCGCATTCATGCGCGGCGGCCGCGATCTCGGCAATCGGCTGCAGCGTCCCGACTTCGTTGTTGGCCGTCATCACGCTGACCAGAAGCGTGTCACTGCGAAGGGCGGCTTTTACCGCTTCCGCGCTGACGATGCCTTCCCCGTCCGGGCGGATCAGCGTCACTTCAAAACCCATGTCCTGCAGTGCTTCGGCCGGATGCAGCACCGCATGGTGCTCGATTGCCGAAACGATAATATGACGCCGCTCCGGCTGTGCCTTCGCTGTGCCGAAGAGCGCCCAGTTATCCGATTCCGTTCCGCCGGAGGTCCAGAAGAGTTCGGAGGGATCCGCGTTCAGCGCCTGCGCGACCGACGCTCTTGCCCGGTCGACCGCGCGTCTCGCTTCCCGCCCGGCGCCGTGCGCGGCGCCGGCATTGGCGGCGCAGTCCGCAAAGTACGGCTGCATCGCTTCGATCGCCTGCTGACGCATCGGCATGGTCGCCGCATAATCGAGATAGATCATCCGTTCTCCTTTCTCCGGTAAAACCGCAAGTGTAGTTTACGCGACCTGCACCCGGGTGTCAACCGCGCATATCAAAAAAGCTGAAGCCAACGCTCCAGCTTTTGTTTGAGATGATACCGGGCTCAGCCGATAACTGCGATGACGAGGGCGCACACGATGAAGACCACCGCAGACACCTTGGTCGCCAAGGCCAGCTTGCCCTCCATGGATTTTGCCTTGTTCTTGCCGAAGAAGGTCTCCGCACCGCCGGCAATTGCGCCCAAACCATTGGACTCGCCGGGCTGCAGCAGAACCGTAGCGATGAGAACAACGGCTGCCACCACCAGCAGAATGGTGACGATAGCGGTAAGTACAGCCATGATAGTACTCCTCCTCTGTATTCGCCGGATCAGCGCTTCGAGAACTGCGGAGCGCGGCGGGCAGCCTTGAGACCGTACTTCTTACGTTCCTTCATACGCGGATCGCGCGTGAGGAAACCGGCTTTCTTCACCGCGGGGCGAAGATCGGGATCAGCCTTGACGATCGCACGGGAGATGCCGTGACGGATCGCGCCGGCTTGGCCGGAAAGTCCGCCGCCGTAGACATTGACAAGGACGTCGTAACGGCCTTCCAGGCTGGTGAGGACCAGCGGCTGGCGAACCGTCATCTTCAGGGTCTCAAGCCCGAAATAATCATCGATATCGCGCTTGTTGATCACGATCTTGCCGTCGCCCGGAACGAGGCGAACACGGGCAATGGCCTTCTTGCGGCGGCCTACCGCCTGATACTGAACCTGTGCCATGTTGTTAGCTCTCCTTCCTGCATCACTTGATCAGCTCAAGCACTTCGGGCTGCTGGGCAGCCTGCTCATGCTCGGGGCCGGCGTACACATGCAGCTTGCGCGCCATCTGACGGCCCAGGGGGCCCTTCGGCAGCATGCCGACGATCGCGTGCTTCACCGCAAATTCGGGCTTCTCAGCCATCAGCTTGCGGTAGGAAGTGCTCTTCAGTCCGCCCGGATAACCGGAGTGATGGTAGTAGTTCTTCTGATCAAGCTTCTTGCCGGTCAGTTCGACCTTGGAAGCGTTGACGATGATCACATAATCACCCGTGTCGCAGTGAGGGGTGAAGGTGGGCTTATTCTTGCCGCGCAGAATAGCGGCAACCTGGCTCGCGAGGCGGCCAAGGGTCATGCCGGCAGCGTCGACGACGTACCACTTACGCTCGACATTCTGGGCATTTGCCATAAACGTTTTCACGTGAATTCCTCCTTGGTTGTGATATCCTGGATATCCGGTGCCGCGCGCTGGTCAGACGCTTGGCGGTGGCACATGCCCCGGGGCTAACAGGGCACACACGCACGCATGATATTTTGCCATTACTTTCTCGCTTTGTCAAGCATTATTTCATCTATTTTTCCCTTTTTTGTAGCAAGGCTGGAATCTGTTACAGCGGTATAAATACTAACCCGACACATTTATTGATAAATAGTAAGCTTTGTAATAATATTTTGAATAATAGCATTTAGTATACTCATATACGACTCTACTTATAAAATAAAGAAAGGGAGCATTACAATGAACTCTTATATTAAGGCACAAATCACTAACATTATTGCAATGTGCAACGTATTCAAACAATCATGCGAATTAGCTGCCAAAAAAGATGACGGCGTTATCAATCGTGAAGAAGAGAAACAACTTAAAGAAATCAATAAAGCTGTTGAAGAGTTTAAGAAACGCCTCGAGAAAATCAAATGATAGAGATAGGCATTATTATTCCATCTATACAAGCCAAACCAGTCTGCCTGAGCCCCTCTATCGGAGCATATAGCATTCCTGCCCGTCCTCTATCAGCCCCTCGCAATAATCGAGCGCGTCGGTGTAGGCTGAGATGTCATCGAGATGCCCCTCGATGTGCTGAGTGATGCGTTCAAGCACCTCATCAGCCCGTCCTGTCCACAGTCTCTTGTAGTCCATTGTTACCCCCTCAAAATAAAAAGAGTGGCGCTGACCGTCTAGCGATCACGCCACTTACTACTGTCCTTCAGGCTACTGCTTTAGCCCGATTGTACCACGTCGCCCTGCTGATGCCAAGCTGCTCACAGCACTCCTCGATGCTCAGTTCACCCTCTTTTTGTCTTGCGAAAAATTTTTGGAACTGCTCATCGGACACTTTAGTCGGGCGACCCTCTCTGTACCCATCCTTCTGCCTCGCGACCTCGCGCCCCTCGGTTGTCCTCTGCACGATCATGTCCCTCTCGAACTCAGCGAACGCAAGGAAGATTGTCCGAATCAGCCGACCCGTCGGGGTGTTGTCGAACTTGCCCATGTTCAGCACGTTGATGCTGACCCCTCTCGCAAGCATCTCGTCGATGATCTCGATGCCGTCCCTGGCACTCCTCGCTATGCGGTCAAGCTTGCACACCACCACGGTGTCCCCCTCTTGCAGCTGCCCCATCAGCTTGTCCAGTTCAGGCCTGTGCTTCTTCGTCCCCGTGAAGCTTTCACAGAAGATGACCTCTGCCCCGTTCTCTCTCAGCATCGTCTCCTGCACCTCTAGCCCGTTGCCGTACCGATCCTGCCCCTTAGTGCTGACCCTCGCGTAACCGTAGATCATGCTCTTCTCCCTCTCTCATCCTGCTATCGATTAAATTGTCGTTTAATCGTCTTAAGCATCGGGTGTCTCAACCATCAGTCACGGTCATACGGTGCGATGTCTTCCTCACCGTCGATGATGTACTGCTCGTCGGGGTTGTGCATATTGGTGATGGTAATCTCAAACTCCATCACTTCCATCAGCTTGAGGAACGTCTCGAACCGAACAGAACTGTTTTCTCTCAGAATGTTGCCTATACCACTTTGGTTCTTGTACCCCATCTTATCGGCTAACTTTTGTTGGCTCCAACGCCTTGTCCAAAGCGCGGTACGAATTGCTTGCTTCTCTGTCATGGTTCTTCTCCTTTTCTTTGGACGCCTGCCAATTGGTAGGGTTGATTTATACTGACAACACAATAATAGTGTATTAGATTATTTTATTTATATCAATAATTGTTTTTGTTAAATTTGAGTCGATTCATCATATCAAAAGTGTTTTAGGCATGAAAAGAGCGTTAAACCTTATTAAAGCCACCGCAGCTTCGGTAACAACCGAAAAGCCACTTCATCAGCGTAAGAATCCCCTTGCCACTCTTCGAAAGGCTGCAGGAAGAGTGTACACGCACAAATTCCAGTATAACCGAGACCATTATCACAAGCCTTGATCTCATTTTGCCGCAGAAAGGAGTGAAAAACGACGAAAAGTAAAGCCCCACGAGCTGCAACCTCGTGAGGCTTCGGGGATGTCCCCTTTACATGGACTGGTGCACCTTCAGGGACTCGAACCCTGGGCACCCTGATTAAGAGTCAGGTGCTCTACCAACTGAGCTAAAGGTGCGTTCTGGTCGGAGTGGCGAGATTCGAACTCGCGGCCTCTTGAACCCCATTCAAGCACGCTACCAAACTGCGCTACACCCCGAACACACGAGAGTATAGCCTAAAGGCTCTCCCGTGTCAAGTGTTTTTCCCAAATCGGATTAAATAACACACCTTTTATGGTGTACGCTTCTCCCGTAACGATACAGCGTCCGGCCCGCGGCAGCAAGGTCTCCCGTCAGTTGATCCCGGCGTTTTCCATCCTGTTTCCGTGGCGCCGCTGCGCCGCCCTGCACAGCGCCTCGTACTCACCGCGCCGTGAAGCATCCGAAGAAAGCTCCGCAAACGCCCTGTGCGTCTCCTCCAGCAGGGAGGTGTCCGTCGTCAGCATCAGGGCCGGCATCTCCGGAGCGCCGTGCTGCCGGGTCCCGAAAACCTCGCCGGCGCCGCGCAGCTCCAGATCCTTCTCGGCGATCTTAAAGCCGTCGGACGTCTCCTGCAGGATGCGCAGCCGCTCGTTCGGCTCCGCCATGAGGAAGCACCAGCTTTCCTCCGCGCCCCTGCCCACGCGCCCCCGCAGCTGGTGCAGCTGGGCCAGGCCGAACCGGTCCGCGCTCTCGATGACCATGACCGTCGCATTGGGTACGTTGACGCCCACCTCGATCACCGTCGTCGCAACCAGCACGTCCGTCTGCCCCTGCCGGAAAGCCAGGACCGTATCTTCTTTTTCCTGTTTGTTCATCCGGCCATGGACGAGCCCGATGCGTAGCGACGGGAGCCGTTTCTGCATCTCCTTCTGTCTGGCTGTCGCACTGGGAACCGGGTCCCCGTCATCCTCCATGTCCTCCTCGCCCACCGTCGGACAGACGACGTAAGTCTGACGTCCTTTATCTGCCTGCTGCCGGATGAAGTCATAGAGGCCGTCCCGCTTTTCCTCCGGAACGATCCGGGTGTTCACGGTCCTGCGTCCGGGCGGCATCTCATCCACGACAGAGAGATCCAAATCGCCGTATAGAATGAGGGACAGCGTCCGCGGGATCGGGGTCGCGCTCATCACCAGCACGTGCGCGAAAGCCCCTTTGGCCTGCAGCCGCGTCCGCTGCCGGACGCCGAAGCGGTGCTGCTCATCCGTCACAACAAGGCGCAGGTCCCTGTATTCCACGTCCTCCGAGATCAGAGCATGCGTACCGATGATGACCTGCCACTCGCCGCAGGCGATGGCTTCCCGCGCGCGGCGCCTCTCCGCAGCCGTCATGCTGCCGGTCAGCAGCCCGCAGGTGACGCCCAGGCGCCCCAGCAATTCCCCGGCGCTCTGCCAGTGCTGCTGCGCCAGGATCTCTGTGGGCGCCATCAGCGCCCCCTGTCCGCCGCTTTGCACGGCGAGCCACAGCGCGTAAAAGGCGATCAGCGTTTTGCCGGAGCCGACATCGCCCTGTACCAGGCGCGCCATCGCGCTGGTTTTTGCCATGTCACTCCGGATTTCCGCCGCCACGCGCCGCTGCGCGTTCGTCGGCCGGTACGGCAGCCCTTTCCAGAAGGCCGCTTCCGCCTCATCCGGTATCCGTGCGGGATGTGCCGCGCCCCTGCGCCCGGCGCCGCCCGCCACAGCCGCCTGAAAGAGCAGCAGCTCTTCAAATGCCAGGCGGCGCTTGGCCCGCTCCAGCGCCGATATGCTGCCAGGAAAATGCGCCTCCTTCAGCGCCGCGCCGCGCTCCATCAGCCCATAGCGTTCCGGCAGGCCGGCCGGCAGCGGATCGGGCTCATCATATTCCGAGAGGAGCAGACCCACGGCGTCCCGCAGCACCTTCTGCCCTACGCCGGGGATCTGCCCGTAAACCGGGATTATCTTCCCCGGCTCTTCCTCGGACGGGTTGATGACAAACCGTCCGTTCTTTTTCTGCGTGCAGGTGCCGTAGAGCACGACGTGCTGGTCTGCATGCAGTCTGTCCTTCATCCAGGGCTGGTTGAACCACATGCAGCGCACGCTGCCGCACTCATCTGCGACCGTGGCCGACACCCACTGCCTCCCGCGGACACGGTGCAGTGCGGGCGTTCCCACGATATACCCCTCGAAGCAGGCCCGGGTCCCGGGCAGCATCTGGGCAGGCGACAGGGGCTGCGTCGTGTCCCTGTACCCTACCGGCAGCCGCTCCATAAGATCGGCGGACGTGCGGATCCCCTTGTCTTCCAGCGCCCTCAGGCGCGCAGGGCCGAAACCGCGTATGGATGCTAAATCTCTCATGTCTTATCCTAAAAAACGCCCCATGCAACCGCCGTCGCATGGGGAGCGTATGCTGTCTGTTTACTCAGCGGAGATCAGGTAGTAGTAAAGCGGCTGTCCGCCGTACTGGACCTCGACATCCAGATCCGGGAACATCTGGGCAACTTCATCCCCGAAAGCGCGTGCCGACTCTTCCGCGGTATCCTGACCGTAATACACGGTGATCAGGGAATCGCCGTCTTCTACCACGGTCTGCACCAGCTGCAGCGCAACCTCGTGAATATCGCCGCCGACGACCTCGATCCGCCCGTTGTGGATGCCGATGATGTCGCCCTCGCGGATCTCCTTGTCTTCAAAGACGGTATCGCGCACCGCAAAGGTGATCTGTCCCGTCTTGACCTGCTCTGCGGCAGCCGTCATCGCTTCCCGGTTCTCCTCCGGCGTCGCGTCCGGGTTGAAGGCCACCACAGCGCCGACGCCCATGGCCGTGTTCTTCGTGGGCAGGACGATGACGTTCGCGTCCGTCAGTTCCGCAGCCTGGGAGGCGGCCAGGATGACGTTGGAGTTGTTGGGCAGCACAAAAACCGTTTCGGCATGCACCTTCTCCACCGCGCCGCTGATGTCCTCGATGCTGGGGTTCATCGTCTGTCCACCCTCTACGATGACGTCGACGCCCAGATCGGAGAAGATGCTTGAGAAGCCTTCGCCGATGGAAACCGCGACGATTCCGTAGGGCTTGGCTGCGGCAGCGGCCTCTTCAGCCGCCAGCCGGGCCTCCTCGGCCTTGCGCTGCTCTTCCGCCAGGCGGGCTTCCTCCGCTTTGCGCTCCTCTTCCGCTTTGCGCTGCAGTTCGCGGCGCTTGGCGGCGATGTTGTCAAAGGAAAGGTCCGTCACCTCGCCCAGCTCGCAGGCATACTGGATCGCCTTGCCGGGATCGTTCGTCTGCACGCGCACACGGATCGGCGGCTCGGTCCCCTCCATCGAAACGTTTTCACCGATGCGGCCCAGGCGGGTGCGCACGCGGTTCAGGTCGTCCTCCGTCGCGTCCTCGCGCAGCGTACAGATCACGTATTCCACGAGATACTTGAAGCGGAGCTCTTCCTCAGAGGCGGCCAGGTCCTCGGCCTTCGGGGCTTCCACGGCCTTCGGGGCCTCTTCGATGCGCTCGCCCGCAAAAGCGGCCTTCCAGCCGCGCAGCACGGTCAGCAGGCCCTGTCCGCCGGAGTCCACGACACCGGCCTGCTTGAGGGCCGGCAGCATCTCCGGCGTCTTCTCCAGGATGGCCTCGCCGCTGCGAACGACCTTGTCCAGCAGCCCCTCGAGATTATCGGGGTGCTTCGTGTTGTAACGTGCGGCATCCTCGGCGATCACGCGGATCACCGTGAGGATCGTGCCCTCCTTGGGCTTCATGACGGCCTTGTACGCCGTATCCGCACCGCGCTTCAGGCCCTTTACAAAGGTCTCTGCATCAATCGTCTCCCGGTTTTCGATGCCGCGGGAAAAGCCGCGCAAAATCTGGGAAAGGATGACGCCGGAGTTTCCTCTGGCCCCTTTGAGCGCCCCTTTGGCCGCCATGGAGAGCATCTTGGACGCGTCATGCTCGTCCTTTGCCGCGATCTCCTGCACGGTGGATTTCATCGTGAGCGACATGTTCGTGCCGGTGTCTCCGTCCGGGACGGGGAAGACATTAAGCGAGTCGATCCACTCCCGGTTCTGTTCCAGCAGATTCGCTCCCGAAATGATCATCTCTTTTAAGAGAGCGCCATCTATTGCATTCTGTGACAACTGTTTCGCCTCCAGTCCGGCGCCGCGGGATCAGACGCGGATCCCTTCGACGGAAATATTGACGCGGCGCACCTTGGCACCCGTCATGTTCTCGATCTTATAGCAGACTTGTGACTTGATGATGTTGCAGACCTCCACGATGGAGATCCCATACTCAACAATGATATAGAGATCGATGTCGATCCCCTGCTCGGTGATGTCGAGTTCAACCCCCTTGGTCAGGTTCTCCCTGCCGAGCCATTCGACAAAACCGTCCTTTGCCCGCTTGCTGGACATGGCGACGATACCGTAGCACTCGAGTGCCGCGTAACCCGCAACCTTGAGCAGAACATCCTCACTGATGGTGATGAGGCCAAGCTCGTTGTTAATCCTGCATTCCATGAAAGTCCCTCCTAACCATGGACAAAAGCCCATTTCTCGAACATCGTTTACAGTATACAGGAAAAAAACGGAATTGACAAGTTCTGCATGCCGGGGCGTTTTAGCTCTGCCTTGATCTTTTTGCGCTTCTACCCTATAATGGCTCCATTATAAGAGTCTTTCCGAAGGAGTTCGATTGGATATGAAGCGTTTTTGCGCCCTGCTGCTTATACTGCTCCTGCTACCCCTGATGGCTGCCTGCGGCAGCTCCGCCGCCTCTACGCAGCCCACGGCCTCTCCTGCCGCCGGGCAGCAGGAAGTGCCCGCGCTGAGCCGCTACAGCGTCGTCTTCATGGATACGTTCGACACGGTGATCTCGCTCATCGGGTACGCCGAGAGCGAGGAAGCTTTCAATGCGCAGGCCGCCGTTGCGCACCAGCTCTTCGTCGACCTGCACAAGCGCTTCGACTGCTATAACAGCTATGAAGACGAAGGGATCGTCAGCGTATACACCGTCAACGAAAAAGCTCCTCTCGGGCCCGTACAAGTCGATCCCATCCTTTACGCGCTCCTCAAGTTCTCCAGGAATCATTATGAACTGTCCAAGGGGCAGACCAATATCGCGCTGGGCAGCGTCCTTTCCATCTGGCACGAATACAGGGAGGCCGGTCTCGCCGATCCGGAGTCGGCCGTCCTGCCGCCCTTCGAACTCCTTTCCGCCGCCTCGGAGCACGCGGATATCAATGATCTCATCCTGGATGACGAAAAGCTGACCGTCGCTTTTGCCGATCCCTCGCTGCGTCTGGACGTCGGCGCCGTCGCAAAGGGCTATGCCGCGGAGATCGTGGCCAAAGCGCTGCTGGGCGGCCCCATGCCTTCCTTTATCATCAGCGCCGGAGGCAATGTGCGCATGGGTGAGCCGCCGGCGGACGGGCGCGCCAACTGGGGCGTCGGCATCCAGGACCCGGACGGCGCTGTTTACGGCACCAGCGATATCGTGGAAACGCTGTACCTTCACGGCTGCTCCGTCGTCACCTCCGGCGATTACCAGCGCTACTACACCGTGGACGGCACCAATTACTGTCACCTCATCGATCCGGACACGCTGATGCCCGGCACGTACTTCCGCTCGGTTTCCATCATCACGGAGGATTCCGGTTATGCGGATCTGCTCTCCACTGCCGCCTATCTCATGCCTTATGAAGAGTCCCGCGCCTTTATCGAAAGCCTGCCCGGCGTTGAGGCGCTGTGGCTGTTTGCAGACGGCTCCATGGAAATGACGGACGGGCTGCGCAGCGCCGCCAAGTCGCAGGGCGCAACCAACTGAGCGCCTCAAAAAGCTCACTTTCAGCCGGCTCTGCCGGCTTTTTTGCGCAAATAAAAAAGCACGCCTTGGCGTGCCGATACAAAAATCCCGAAGTGCCGCTGTCATCCTTTTTCCACCCACCGCCTCGGCAGGTCGGAACCCTGCGCACGGCTTCTGCCGTCCCCTGGCGTCAAGGACGGGGGCGTGACATCCACCGGACGACATCCGGGTTCCTGTTCAGAAAATGTAGGAGAAAATACAGATAACTGGCGAACACCCCAGGACTCGCTTTCGCTGTAAATATTATACCCTGCCCTATCCGGGCTGTCAACGATATTTCTGTCTCCGGGCAAAAGAAAAGCGCCGTCCGTATGGCGGACAGCGTTTTGCGCTCAGTCGAAATCGTACTCGTCGCCGGCCTGCTCTTTAAAGCGCTCGAAGACCGCTTCCAGGATGTCGTCGTCGTCCACGCCGACATAGGTCGCCTCGTCGCTCTCTTCGTCATCGCTCTCGATGACCTCCAGGATGACGACCTCGCCGTCGTCTTCATCAGCAGGGAGCAATACGACGTACTCCTTGCCCTCGTACTCGATGGAAGCACAGAACTCAAACTCTACGTCTGTTCCGTCCTCATCCGTCAGGACGATGATATTCTCGTCATCGCGGAATTCGTTATTATCGCTCATGCCTTGCACCCGCCTCTCCTCAATTATGGGATTTACAGGCACAGTATAACACAAAGGATGCGATAAGACAAATAAAAAATCTTCGTCTTCACCCCCGAACCGGCTGTCATCCGTTACGGTTTATGCTATAATCACCCAAAAGCTTCAGGAGGTGTCTCATGTCCGATTGGAAAGCGCTCGACGCGTTTTTGTCCGGCTGGGCGCAGCGCCAGCACGTAGCGGGTTATAGCGCCTGCATCCTTTCTCCGGAAGGGGAAGTCTACACCCGCAGCGGCGGCGTCATCACAAGGGACGGCCGGCAGCCCGACGCGGATACCGTATACGGCATCGCATCGCTCAGCAAGAGCCTGACCGCGCTTTGCGCCTGCATCCTTCATGATGAAGGCCGTCTGAATCTGGACGATCCCGTCTCGATGTATGTGCCCGGCTTCCGTATCCCCGGCCAGCCGGATGAAGCAGTGACCGTCCGGCACCTGTGCATGCACACTTCCGGTCTTCCGCCCATGGAGGTGCTGGAGTGGTCCAGCGCCATGAACACCACGGGCCGTGATGACGATGAGGACACCGAAGCGCTCAAGGTTTCCGCCCCGAACCGCATGGAGACCATTGAGCAGGTCCTTGAATACATCGCCTCCTGTCCGCATCCGGCGGTCGGCGCCCCCGGAGAACAGTTCTCCTATTCCAACGAAGGGTTCGCGGTGCTCTCCTACGTCGTGGACGCAGCTGCCGGCATTCCGCTGGAGCAGTTCATGCAGGAACGCATCTTTGCGCCCCTGGGCATGACGCGTTCCATCCTGGATAACGGGACTGAGAAAGCCAGGGCGCTTTCCGGCGGCAACTTCACCTCCCTTTTCTCTTGGGACGGCGAGCGTCAGGTCTGTGATGACGGCTGGACGCTGCTCCCGCCGTTCCGCGGCTGTGCGATGGTCAAATCGACCGCGCGTGATCTGGCCGCCTACTACCGCGCCCTGTCGAACAGGGGCATGCACGAAGGGCGCCAGGCGATCCCGCGCGGCGCCGTCGAATGCATGCTGGGATGTGCGCATCCCCTGTGTGAGGAGCCCGTCATGTGCATGGGTATCTACAAGAGCGCCTGGCGCGGTCACGTCATCTGCGATCACGGCGGCGCGCTGCACGGCGTCTCCTCCAAAGGGGCGCTGTTCCTTGACGAGGGCTACGGCTTCGCCCTGCTCACCAACGAAAGCGGCGCCGCGCTGAACGAAGCCATGTGGGCTATGGAGAACGCCGTCCTGGGGCTGCCGCTCGGCGAAAGCCATGAATGGTACACCCCCTCCGGCAAGGCTTTCAGCGCGCCCGGGATGCTGGAAGGCACATATGCCGATTATGAGGGGCTGCCTTCCGTTCTGACCGTCTGCGCGTCCCCGCTTTCAGCCAGGCAGGACGATACGGAGCTTACCCTCGTTCATTGCGGCGGCCTGCGGTTTATGGCGCTCGAGAAGGACGGCTCGCTTTCCAACCGCCTGCTCTTCCACATCCGCGGCGGACGCGCGTGGGGCGTCACCGTCGGTTCAAGGATCTTCCTGCGTGAGTAAAACCGGGGAGGACAGCATCCGCTGTCCTCCCTTTTAATTCAGCTTGTCCTTTTTTACCAGCGGTTTATAGGTCCCGTCCGCCTGCTCCACCCGGACCCGTTTCAGCGTTTCCTCCATGTTCGCGCGGAACTCATCCAGATACTGCCGGCGCAGCTGCGCCTGTTCCTCCAGTTCCATCGGCGTAAGGCCGATGGTCTTTTTCTTTCTCGCCAGTTCGTTGATCCTCTCGATCTTCTCGTGTTCCATGTTTTCTCCTTCATATCAGGGTTTTCCGCGCGTATCCACGGCGCCCGCGAAATTCCACTCCGGATCCATCAGCGCGAAGATGCCGGCTGCACCCGTTTTGATGCGCCCGTACGCCGTTGCGCCGACGGAATCGGCCGGCGTGCTGGTCGCCATGGGGATCGCCTCTTCCGGCTTCACGTGCGCCAGACGGATCATGTTGGACAGCGCCCGGTGCATGACGAGGGTGGAGCCAGCCAGCACGCCGCTTTCCAGCCGCGCGGCGCCGTCTTTTACGATGACGCGCTGCCCGCCCAGATCATATTCCCCCTCCGGAAGGCCTGCCGCTTCCATGGAATCCGAGATCAGCGCGACGCCCCGGCTTCCTTTGCAAAGCGCGGCGATCCGCAGCACATCGGGATGCAGATGGATCCCGTCCGCGATCATCTGCACCAGCAGCCGCTCGTCCGCCAAACCTGCGCCGGGCACGCCCGGCTTGCGGTGATGCAGCGGCGTCTGCGCGTTGAAAAGGTGTGTGATCTGGGTGAGGCCCGCGTCAGCCGCGACATGCACCTCTTCCGCCGTCGCGCCCGAGTGGGCCGCGCAGGTGACCACTCCGTTTTCTTTCAGCATCCGGATCAGCCCGATAGCCCCGGGGAGCTCCGGCGCCAGCGTCATCATGCGCACGCACCGGGTGCCGGCCGTCATCTCTTCATATGCCTCAGGCGAAGGCGTAAGCAGGCATTCTCCCCGCTGCGCCCCCTTGTAGGACACATTGAGAAAAGGCGCTTCCATATGGGCGCCCAGCACGGCGGCCCCGCCTGCCTCCTGCGCGTCGCAGACAGCCTGTATCCCGCGCAGCGCCGCGTTGGTCTCCTGTATGCCCGCGCTCATCGTCGTCGGCATAAAGGCGGCCGTCCCAGTCGAAAGAAGGCCCCGGCTCATCCGCCGCACGTCTTCCTCACCCCGCATGCAGTCCGCGCCGCCGTACGCGTGGATGTGGATATCCACAAAACCCGGGAGGACATAGTGTCCTTTGCAGTCATAAACCGTCTCGCCCGGCAGCTGCTCCGCCTCTCCTACAGAGGCGATCCTTCCGCTTTCCGTGCGCAGCGGTGCGCGGATGAACTGCCCGTCCACAAACAGTATCCCGTTGATCAGCCGCATAGTTCTCTTCCTCCGCCGTTACTCCAGCATCAGCCTGCCCGCTTCGCGGTCTGTCAGGATGACGCAGCAGGGGTGCAGCTGAAGGATGGAGGCCGGCACTTCCGGGGTGATCGGCCCGCGAATGGTCCTGTACACCGCATTGGCCTTGCTTTCCCCCGTCGCCACCAGAACGACGCACCGCGCGCTCATGATATTGCCGATCCCCATGGAGATGGCCTGGCGCGGCACATCATCCGCGCTGTTGAAGAAGCGCGCATTCGCCTCGATGGTATCCTCCGTCAGCGTCACAACATGCGTACCGTAGGTAAAGTCCTTTGCAGGCTCGTTGAATCCGATATGGCCGTTCCTGCCGATCCCCAGCAGCTGGATGTCGATGCCTCCCGCCCGGCGGATGGCCTCATCATACGCTTCACCGTCCGCTGCGGAGCGGCCGCTGGGCAGGTGCACGTTCTCGGGGCGCAGATTGACCTTGCTGAAAAGATGTTCCTGCATGAACGCATGATAACTGAGCGGATTCTTCTCATCGATGCCCACATATTCATCGAGGTTGAAGGTGCGCACCCTGTCGAAGTCGATCACCCCGCGCTTGTACCAGGATACGAGCATCTCATAAGCGGGGATCGGCGTCGAGCCCGTCGCGAGCCCCAGTACGCTGTCTCCCTTTCTCGTGATCTGCGCCGCGATCAGGACGCCGGCAGCCTCGCAGGCAGCCCTCGCATTTTCATAAACATGAAACTCCATGAAACACCCTCCTCTTCAGTTCATTAGCCGCTGTCGCGGTGATTTACGCGGAAATAGACATCTCCGCATTCTTGGCCATCTGCTCCAGCTGTGCGCCCAGCGTCTGCCCCAGGCTGAGGGTCAGGCGGGCGGAGAAGCCGTTCGCCGGATCGGCAAGGCTGGTGATGATTTCCCGTTTGATGTCCTCTTTTTGCCGCTCCAGGCCCCTGCGCACCGCCCTCTCCGTTACGATCTGCCGGAGAAGCGTCGGGATGTTCGCCCGCCGAAGCGCTTTTTCCATGCCGGAACGGCCGATCAGCGCCAGCAGGACGCCGACGACGGCGCCGGTCAGGATGCCGACGGGGCCTGTACCGATGACGGCGATACCGCCCCCGCCGCAGACGGCTGCGCCGATCGCCGCAAAAACGACGCTCATGAGGCCGGAGATCCAGTCCATCCCCATCGCGCCTGTCAGCGACAGCTTGACGCCGGAAAGGCCTGTCTGCAGCGGCATGGCGCCCAGCGACATATGCTCCAGCGGGACGCCGCAGCGCACACACAGCGCTGTCAGTTCATTTTCCAGCGTCCTCATGAGGCCCGAGAGCCACGTCTGAACCGGCCCCTCCAGTTTCGTACGCACGGCTTCTCCCGAGAAGGCTGCCGCGATCTTCTGCCCGATCACCGTGTCCAGCTCGTCGATGGTCGCTATGCCGCCGTGCTTCCATAGTGCGACCGCCTCCACCGTGCTGTCCACTGCGATGCCGTAGAGCGCCTCCGCGATCGGCTCGTACAGGTCGTGTACGCTGGCGGCAACCAGCCTGGACAGCGTTTCGCCATGCGCAATGGATGCCACTTCCTTGCGGAAGACAGCCAGGTTTGCGTCTACGCGGCCGGCATAAGCAAGGCCGCGGGCAATCGAGCTCTCCGGTTCCGGCGTCATTACAGACAGGCTGTCCGGAAAGGCCGCGCGGACCTCTTCCCGCAGGAAGTTCATCCGGCTGGCGCCACCGGTCAGGATGACGACACCCGGCGGGCATTCGCGGCTCACTTCCGCCGCCGTCCGCAGCGCGTCCTTCAGGCAGACGAGGAAGCTGCGCCCGCCCAGCGCCTTAATGGGCTGGCAGATGAGTTTTCCCACAGAGTCGGCGTTCAGGCTGAGGTTCAGCACCAGCGTCCCGTCATAGCAGACGAGCAGGCGCTTGGAAAACCCTGTGCCCTCTTCCGCCTTTTTCTCATCCAGGAAGTATTTTTCCTTCAGCCGCCTCGCTTCCAGTTCGCAGTAACTGTACCACGCGGGGCTTTCTTCCATCACGCGCTGCAGCTCATCCCTGTCAGGGCTCTGTTCGATCGCATTGCGAAGGATCAGCTCGTCCAGCAGGCCGCCGCCCAGATTCGTATCCCCGAAGAGGGACAGATCCTGTTGGTGTCCGTCCACGATGTAAGCAAAATCCGTCGTGGAGCTGCCGACGTCGATCACCATGGCGCTTTGCCGCATCCTCTGCGGGTCGACCCGCAGGCCCCGCGCATGCCTGGCATAAAGGAAAGCCGCGCGGGATTCCGGCACCACATGGACATTCGGGAAGCCTGCCGACTCCATGAGCGCGGCGTATTGTTCTCTTCTGCCCTCTCCCCAGCCGGCGGGACACCCCACGATCGTATGCGTGACCTCCGCCATGAGCGCCGGCTCGCTGCGCATCAGTTCGGCGACGACACCCTGCGCAAAAGCGCGGATATCCGCCGCTGCCGCCGGATCTGTCAGATAGCGGGACTTGAAGCGCACCCGCGCCACCTCGGAACCGGCCTGTACGCTGGCCGCGTCGCCGATGACCACCTTGCCGGCAGTATACCCGACGGCGGACAGGATGGACAGCTGTCCCATCAAGGGCAGCACTCTGGGCTCGACGGCAGAATCCCTGTCCAGCAGCGTGACGCAGCTCTCGCCGTCGCCCAGATCAAAACCCAGTATTTTCACGGATCATCCTCTGATTTCTTTCTCACGTGACCTTTGTTTCCGTTTGAAAAGTCCTTGCATACAAAGAAGGAAACGGCCTTCCGGTCGTTTCCATTATACTGTTTTACCGCTTAGTGTCAAGCACGGCGCCGTCAGCCGGCTCCCGCGGCTGACGCCTGAAAGCGCCCGGCCTCCGTTACTCTGCCGCGTGGCCGTAAATGATCTGTCCGATGCTCGCAGCGATCTTGAGGTCATCCTCGGTGTTGATATCGACCGCCTCATAGGGGCTGACGATATGGATATACGGGGTCCTGCCGATGCGGCAGCGGTACCGGTTCAGCGCATCGTGCGTGATGCCGTACAGCCCCGTCGTCTCCTCGATGACGGGCAGCATATCCTGGCTCCGCGGCAGGATGCCCGGCCGGTAATTGACCGGCGTCCCCGCCAGCCAGAAAAAGCCGTGATGCTCCGTAGCCGTAAAGCAGGAATCGTAGGTTTCGCTCGTTGTCAGCATCTCGACGCATTTGCGGATCGTCTCCGGCTGCAGGTAGGGCGCCGTCACGAAAAGCTGCACGTAGTAATCGTAATCGGGGAACAGCTCAAACTGGTGCACCAGCACGTCGTTTCCGTTGGCGGTGTTGAGCGCCAGTTCCGGCTTGCGGTCGATGACCTTAAAGCCGTTTTCCCTGGCGTACTCCTTGATTTCGTCGCTGTTCGTGTCGACATAGATCTCATCGAAGCATCCCGCCGCAGCCGCGTTCTCGCAGAGATAGCGGTAGAGCTTCTTGCCGTTCAGCAGACGGAAATTCTTTCCGGGTACGCGCTCCGAATTGGCTTTGACCGGTATAAATGCCGCAATGCTCATTTCAATCCTCCTTGCTCATGCCTTCAGTTTGATCGTTGTCCGCCGATCGTCTGTCTGATCTTCCGGGGCAGCGCCGTCAGCTTTCTGCCCAGGCGGTAACTGACCGATCCGCGCAGGGCGGCAAGCTTAGCTTCCAAAGCAGCACTTCCTGATTTGAGGGCAATAATTTCTGTCTCCAAAGCAGCAATACGTTCTTCCTGTCTTTTCATCTGTTTTTCTTTTTCTATCTTAGCTGTTTGACCGCCATGGCTGTAAAAATATCCTGCAGTGCGTAATGCCAGCTCCGGGTTTCTCTCCTTCAGTTCATCAAAACGGAGCATCAGCTTTTCACCGGCCCACCGTACCACCGCCGGATCGACATAGGTGTCGTTTTTCTTGTCAAAGAAGCCGCAGTACAGGGAGGCGAACGTCACGAGGTCGATATTGCTGCCGTCATAATCGTAGAAAATGACATGGAACGGCCGGCACGTGTTGTAAGCTTCTTCCTGCCGGTATTTGCAGAAACTTCTGGCCGTTGTCCAAGTCAGGAACCGCACATAATGCCGGACCGCTTCCGGCCTCTCTCCCCTGTTTTCGTGAACCAGGCCCGCATAGTAATCGTACACGGGGCCGCAGAGCACCTTTTCTTTCGGGAAAGAAAGGATCTGATCTTCCAGTCCCTGCTGGAAGCAGGCGTCAAAATAGAACGACTGATCGATGCCGTCCTGATTCAAAGCATCTCCGCCGGCAATGAGACACTCATTCTTCTGCCGGTTGAGATCCGTGCCAAGCTGCTCAAAGGCTTTTTCCGTCAGTTCACACGCGGGCGCATGTTCCTCCAACATGCGGTAATACGCGCCGAAATCCACCGGCACCGTGATCTTGCACGACACCTTGTACAGCTTCTGCTGCATGATTTCCCGGATCCTCTCCCGTTTCAGCTGTTCCATCGTCAGCTCCGGGGCCGGTTTCAGTTCATCCCGCAGCGTCTCGTAATGTACTGTGCCCGGCGCGGGATAGACGCCCTTTTGTAGGAAGCCAGAGAAAACGTATTCCATCGTGTCGACGATCCTCTTGGCCGCAGGATCCCGGTAAGGCATGACCTCATCCATGAACTGTTCGCGCGTTTTCAGGCCCTTCGGCAGATAATCGCACACCTCGCAGATATCGACCGCGCAGCCGCTCGCCGAGAAGAACTCCTTCATGTTCCGGATCGTCGTCTCGCTGCGCAGATCCCATTTGTCCTCACAGTCCCAGCCGGTGAGGATCAGTACAGGCTTGTCCTGAAGCATCGCATTCAGGATCGCCGTGGAGTACAGGGACAGGACGACGTCGCTCTGAGAGACAAGCTCTCCGAGGTCCCTGTGCTCATTCAAAAGAACGAGGTTGTCCGGCAGCTTTCCTCCGCAGCGCTCATCGATCACGTCGTACAGGTGCTCCATGTTCTTGTGCGCAAAATGCTGCTGTACGGCTCCCCTCAGCCACCTGGGCTTTATGACAAGCCTGTACTCCGGGAAAGTCCCGGCGATCTTCAGCAGCATGTCCGCCACCTGCTTTTTCCCGCTGCTGCCGAACGGCATGTGGCCGCTGTCGATAAACAGGAACTGCTTTTGCTCCTCCCCGGCCTTTGCGCATGGAAGCCGCTTTGGATCCCCAACCGCCATTTTCACGCAGTCAAAGCCCGTATACCGGCTGATTGCCGCATAGTTGTAGGTCAGCAGGAAATCGGCCCCGTCCGTCATCCAGTCGCTTTTATACACGTAGGACGAATAGACGAAGATATAAATATCCAGCAGTTTTACGAACTGCAGCGTCATATTTGCGCAAAAGGCGACGTCAAACGTCCTGGCGATCTCGTTTGTCAACTGCTCTACCGGATGGATCTCCGGAACAAAGCTTTCAAACATACCGCACGCGCTCTTCTCCGGAAACGGTGCGTAGATTGCGATTTCATGCCCTCTTCTGCGCATCTCCTCCAGCACGGGCACCAGAGACCAGTTGTCCCCGTCCAGGAAAGGCACGACGAGTATCCGCATAGGCCCTCTCTTTCGGAATCCGGCAAAGGGATACGGGGAAACCCGTATCCCTGATGCCGTCCTCTGTTACTTGGTGGTTACGGTGATCTCCTTGTAGCCGCCGTCATACTGCTTGTTGGAGTTCGGATCGACATAGGTGGACAGAACGCGGATCACATACTCTGTCTTAGAGGCAAGGCCTGGAATATTGCAGAAGGTATCCTGTGTCAGCGCGCCGGCCGCGATGCCGTTTTTCCAAGTGCTTTCGCTGCTCTTGCGGTAAATGATCGCAAATCGTGTAGTGCTTGTGGGTTCCACAGGACTCCATACCACGTTCACGGAATTGGTTGTGATATTGGTAGCCTTCAGGCTCGTCGTTGCCTTCGGTGCCGCATAGACCATGAGATCGACTTCAATAACGCTATGAACTGCATTGATCTCTGACGTGACTATCGGATAGGTCTTCCCTCCTGTCGTAAAGGTAGGATAGACCTCCGCTTTGATGCGTTCACCCGTTTTGATAGCCGTAATCTTATAGCTCTTTTCCGTCACGTCTATCGTCTTTTTGCTTCCGTCCTCATGCGTCAGGACGATGCGGTACCCTGTCGCATCCCTCACGGTATCCCATGTCAGCTTGGCTTCAGTCATGCTGAGCGGTGTCGCCTTGAGGTTTTTCAGTTTGGTCAGTTCCGCATACCGGGCAGCAGACCAACGTCCGTTACGGCCGGCACCCTTCATATACGCGGATTCACTACCGCCGTAAACTGCGCGAATGGAATACTCGTATTTCGACTTGAATACGATATTTGTATCCTTGTAAGTCGTTCCCTTCACATTGGCAATCTTCGTCGGCGCACCGTCGTCCTTGATCCTGTAGATATTGTAACTCTGTGCATTCTTGAGCGCCTTCCACGAAAGATCGACGGATTTCGCGTAGGCAACCACATAGTTCCAGCCCCAGCCGGACGTCGAAAGGGCAACGGTTCCCTTTACAGACTTTGAGTACAGGCTGTCGCCTGTGCGTGCAGCATTGGTGATGGCTTTGACCCAATAGTAATAGGTCGTACCCGGTGTAGTACTTGCAGAGATATCCGTATAGCTTGTGCCCGTTACGATTCCCTCGATGAGACCACACTTGCCAATATCGTTGGTTGTTGCACGGTAAACTGCATAACGGTCTGCCGTCGGAATCTTTTGCCAATTGAGGACGATCCGACCTGAAGCATCATTGGTTACGCTGACAACCGGTGTGGCATTGCGCACCACCACGACGATGCGGTCTGAATAGGAACTCTTGGATTCCTTGCCAGTCAGTTTGGCACCCTCATTGTTGCTGTGCAGCGGATCCAGATAGCTTCCGACCCGGTATGCGTAGGATTTGCCGATATCAGCCGCTGTCAGCGTATCCGTAAAGCCGTTTGAGCCGGACCCACGGCGCACGGTCTCGTTGGTCGTGCTGGAGCCCCAGCCCGGATTGCGCAGCAGGAAATAACCGCCGTTGAAGCTGTCCAGCCCGGAGACCTTGTTCCAGCTCAGCTGGATGGTCGGAATGCTGCCGCTGAAGGTCAGCGTCGCCTTGAGGCCGGTCGGGGTCTGCGGTGCCACCATGGCTGTGCCGGATGTAAGGTGCAGCTTGTCCGTACCAAAGTCCGTGCTGTAGAAAATGGTTCCCTGTGCATTGGAGTAGGTATACACTTCCGCTTTATAGGTATATCCCGGTTTGAGCCCGCTCAGCGTATATTTGCGGCTGGTTTTCAGATTTGTATCGATACTGGTAAAGTTGCCGTCATCCGTACTGCTTACCCTCAGCCAATATCCTGATACACCGTAAACCTTAGGCCAGCTCAGCTTTACGCTGCTGCCATTCACAGCAGTCACGTTGATCTTGGAGGGCGCGAGTACAGGCATGGCATTCAGCGTTCCGGAAGCCCACTTGAAGTTATCCTGTTTTCTGGTGCCGATGCTGAAGCCCGATCCCCGATAACTGCGCACCGTCACCCTGTAACGTTCGCCTGCAGTCAAACCGTCGAACACATAGCTCGTGTTGCTTTGTCCGGCAATCGTATCTTTTTTGATGATTGCCCCGGTCGTCACATTGCTCACAGCGACCCAGTAGCCTTCTGCACCTTCAACAGGTGCCCAGGTCGCCTTGATGCCGCAAGCGACGCTCCGCGGATTACGGGCTTCCAGCACAAGGCTCGCCGGATCAGGGTTGCCCGGAGCGCCCTGCAGGGAGACGACATTGCTGAACTTGCCGCGGCCGGTGTTCTCTGTCCCGACATAACCGCATACGCGGAAGTAGTACGTCGTGCCCATGGTAAGGCCCCAAACGGTTGCACTTTCCTTACTCCCGCCCGAGATCACTTTCTTGCTCAGTTTTTTCGTAAACGCTGCATCCTCAGCGTACTGGATCACATAGCCGTCAGCGCCTGCCGACTTTTTCCAGGTTAAGACAGCACTTCCCTTGCCGGATGAGACTTTAAAGCTGCCATTGTCCGCTTTGAGGTTCTGCGGTGCCGCAGGGGTGACAAGTGCCCAGACCACGGTTGCGTTTTTAAGCAGCGATTCTGTCGAGCTGTAGACAGCAACTACTTTGTAATACCAAGTTTCGCCTACGTTTACATTTTCATCCACATACTTGAGAACATTGGATCCTACGGTATCCAGCACCGTAAAACCGCTGTCCGCCTTGTTGGATCTGTAGACCTTGTAGTTGCTGACAGTATCTTCAATCGCTTTCCAAGATACCGTGATATTCCCTGTGCTCTGGTCATAATTTGCAGCTACACCCGGAACATTTCCCGGTCTTGTGATCTCTTCGATCGGCTCATGCCAGCTTCCGGTCACAGTCCCTGCTGTCTTAGTGCTGCCATCGCTGTTGTAGACCGTTCCGCCTGTTACAAATGCCTGCAGCCGGAATTTGTACTTGAGCAGCGGAGCCAGTCCGGAAACCTTATAAGAAAGCTTTTTAGGGTCATTGATGGCAACGCTGTCCGAGAACCCGTCATTGCTCGACAATCCCCAAGCCAGTGTGTATCCGCTGGCCCCTTCCACTTCCTTCCATGTGATCTTCATGGTCGTCGTGCTGAGTGGCTTGGCCTCCATGGAAGCTGTCGTTCCGGGCTTGATTGTGTATTTGATGACAGAAGACCTCTGCGATTTGACTTTATTCCCGGAACTGTTATATGAATAGGCATAAACCGCATAGGAATGGGTGTCACCCGGTTTCAGCACACTGCCGTTGTCAATAAAGCTGAGGGTGCTGGCAGTGACATCGCCGATCTGCTTGCCGTCTCGATAGATAAAGTAACCTTTAACGGTTCCACCTGACGGTGCATCCCATGTAAGCTTTACTTGTTTTGCGCTGACGCTCACTGCTCCTGCCGTCAGGTTCTGCGGAGGATCAGCAAGAACCGTCCTGCTCCCGGATACCCAGTCGGATGTCGTCCCGCTGTTATAGATGACACAGACTTTATAGGTGTATTTTTTACCGGTTTCCAGCCCCGTGATCGTATACAGGATAAGCTTCTTTCCCGAATCATAACCCGTGTCCGCTCCGGTGACAGTCGCCGTCTTCGTGGCTCCTCCGGCCGGTGTCCAGCTTACCTTGTAGCCCTTGATCGCGGTATTGGGAGTAATGCGGTTCCAGCCGATGGTCAGCGTTGTCGCCGTTCCTTCCACAAATTGAAGTCCGGTGATCTCACCTGTCTCCGTCGTATCCGCTTTCAAAGCCAGGTCTGCCGCTTCCAGCGCTCCTTCCTCCTGTAGCGTTTCACCGTTCCGCGGCGTTGCATTTTCCTCTTCAAGGTCTTCCGCTTCGGCAGCCTGCTCGGTGTCTGTATCCGCAGGTACTTCGCCTTCTTCGTCAACCGGAGCCGTTGCGTCCTCTTCGGCAGACTTTGCCGTTTCTTCCGGTTCTTTCACCGGTTCTGAAGCAGGCGTGACGGTATTTGCTACCTCTTCGGACGTCTGCGTGCTTTCATTCTCCTGCTGTCCGTCATCCTGTTCAGCTGTATCCTGTGCCGCCTTCTCCGCCGCTTCCTTCGCAGCTTGCTCGGCCGCTTCCTTTGCCGCCTTCTCAGCTGCCTCTTGCTCCTCTGCTTCCTTTGCGGCCTTCTCAGCTGCCTCTTGCTCTTCTGCTTTCTTTGCGGCCTTCTCTGCTGCCTCTTGCTCCGCCGCTTCCTTTGCTGCCTTTTCGGCTGTCTCGTGCTCCGCCGCTTCCTTCGCGGCCTTTTCGGCCGCCTCACGCTCCGCTGCTTCCTTCGCAGCCTTTTCGGCTGCCTCGCGCTCCGCAGCTTCCTTTGCGGCCTTTTCGGCCGCCTCACGCTCCGCCGCTTCCTTTGCTGCCTTCTCTGCCGCTTCGCGTTCCGCTGCTTCCTTTGTGGCCTTCTCTGCCGCTTCGCGTTCTGCTGCTTCCTTTGCGGCCTTCTCTGCCGCTTCGCGTTCCGCTGCTTCCTTTGCGGCCTTCTCTGCCGCTTCGCGTTCCGCTGCTTCCTTGGCAGCTTTTTCAGCCGCTTCGCGCTCTGCGGCTTCCTTTACGGCCTTCTCCTTCTCTGCCGCCTCATCTCTGATTTCCTGTGCCTCTTCTGTTTCCTGCGCTTCCGCAAAAGAACTCACTGGCAGGCTGCTGCACAGCATGACTGCTGTCAGAATCAGGCTGATCCACTTCTTCATCGTCATTTTCACTCCTTTATATCCTTTTCTTATGCTTTACTGGTCTGTCACTTTGCCTGACAGGATCGCCTCTTGCCCGTCTGACTGCATGAATAGCCGCTCGAACAGGCAAAAGGATTGTTTGCCCAACCCTGTACGTCGCTGACTCACGGATCTTTTTCAACTCTTCCCTGTTCTCAAGAATCTCCGTCTCCAGGGCCTTGATATGCAGATCCTGTGTCAGCCGATTTTCCTCGTTCTCATCAATCTTCATCCGTTTTTTACTTTGAATCGCCCGAAGGAGCCATGCACGGCATTTTTCAATCTCTGAATTCAGTTTATCCTCCAACTGTTCATAATCGATTGAAAACCGCCGGATCAGAACTTTCACATCTATACTGGAGTCATGGGCAGCAATCACCGGCTGAGGGCAACCGAGCTTGCTGCTTAGATCCTTCACCCTGTGTAAATACACATCGTCCGCATAAACAGGCGCAACCTGTTTCCGAAAGATCAGCGCAAATGCATATGCGTGAAAAGAATCTGCAACAACATAATCGCTGTGATAGAGCAAAGCGAGCCAATCCTCTGCTGTCGCATTGTTTACATAACGCATGCGGATTCCGGGAGTCTTTTCCTTTCGCATCGCATCTGTTGTACAGAAAACCTCCAGCCCTTTTTCCTTTGCTATCCGACTCAAAAGAGTCATGGTCCGTTTTTCAGGATGTACCATATAAGCGAAAAGGTAATGCCGGGGCAACTTCAGTCTGCTCTTTTCAGCAAGTTTGATAAAATGCTGCCTGTCGCACAAAAAAACCGGATCCAGTACCCATTCAGCTTTAACCCCCATCTGTCTGCAGGTTTGTACGCCGGAGGACTCTCTTACCGCTATACTGTCAAAGCGCTTCAGCAATGAAATGAACTCTTTTCTCTCCTCTGATGGAAAACCGTCATATCCGACATCTCCGAATGAAGTCGCATATGCGATTTTTTTCTTTTCCCCGTGTACAAATTGCAGTGCATAAAATGCCATGCTGTGCCCAAAGAGGTTATAGTTCCAGAGCTGATCGGAGCCGACGATGAAGTCCCCTGCATGAGTGTTGATTTCCCGCATTTTCCATAAGTCGTCATAAATTCCGGAGAGCGCCCAGGTTGGATACGGGTTTTCACGGAAAAGCTCCGGGATCTGTTGGGGACGGTATGGCGGTTTATCCGGTTTCTCCAGCATCAGAACACTGTAACCCTCATCGGTCAGCGTTTGGTACAACGCATACTGCGTCAGATGCGCGCCGTAATTGTAACCGCTCCAGTTGCCCACGACACAGATGTCATACAGGCCCTTCTCCGCCATCTCGTAGGCGCGGCGCAATTCATGCTTTTTCAGCAATTCGGCAAAGCGCTCCGCATTCTCATGCGGCTTTCGCTTGTCCGTAAACCAGTTGGAATGCCGCGTGAACTCGAAGGGCACCTCGCTGCACTGCCTCGGCGGATTCCGCCTGCACGCAGCCTCGAACAGTTCCTTGCCTTGGTCGGAGTTGATGGTCACCAGCCCTGTTCCCAAAGGATCACGCAGCCCCGGATCGTGCCGCTCAATATTCCAGAAGTCGCCGGCTGTCAGATCCGCCGGTCTCGGAAAAACGCCGCTTGTACAGTCGAGACACGGACCCTGCCGGAAATACCCGTGGATCAGTGCCTGCATATACGGGTTCGGGTTTTCATTGGCTTCCGACCCGTCCGCAAACTTCAGCACCAGATGTCCGCAGCCCCAGCCATTGCGCTTGTCCCGAAAATCCAGACCGATGATCCTCTTTTCGTATTGCCGCTCCAGTTCCGCCAGATACCGGCGGTAGATCCCTGCCGGCGCCGTCCCGCTGCAGACGATGTCCATCGTGTATAGATTAGGATACGGCTTTCCGAGGAAAGCGTTAAGGCCCGCGATCTGGCAGGGAAGTCCCGTATACAGCACCGTCTCCCCTTGCTCCAGAGAAGCTTTTATCTCCCTCATGGACAATCCGGTGTCGCTCTGCGTGTACTTGGACTTTTGCAGCCTGCCGAGCTCCCCGCGGGAGCCGATGCCCACATGCCGTGGCATCATGTCTTCCCCGTAGGCACAGCCGAAGACCTTTCCGCCCCTTGCCAAAACCTCTTCCGCCAGCAGCGTAAAGACACCGCCGGAGGAACTTACGCGACGGATCTCATCCGATGCACAGACTGCATAGCAGTCCGGCCTCGCCACGTTTTTCTTTTCGGGAGGGTGCAGCTGCGGACAAACCCTGCTGCAGCGCCCGCAATCGATACAGGCTGCCTCGTCGACTGTCACCCGGTAGGGTTCGCCGTCTTTGGCCGTAAGCCTGAGTGCGTCCCTCGGGCATACGTTCACGCAAGCCCCGCAGGCCGTGCACCGCTCAGGTTCGCACAGCTTAACTGTCACGCCGCATCCTCCTCCCTGATTTGATCCGGTTCCCGTTAACCGTTAAAGTGCTTCCAGAATCCGCTCATAGACCAGCCGCTCGCCTTTCCATCTGCTGAACTCTATCTCCACTGCATCCTGTGAAAGATCCATATTCTTCAATGAAAAGTAATCGTAAAGACTGCCTGTTCCGAACTGGAAGAAATTATCCACCGGATACAGAATAATCTTTTTGCAGTCAAATCCGGCAATCATATCCGTCAGCCCGCAGCGCAGCTGAATCGTCACGCCCGCTGTCTCAAGAAACTGCCTCAGTCCTCTGTAGGGTACGAACACGCCCTCCGTTCCGGGCAGCGGTTCCTCGTCGCCGCTGACGTTCGTGCACACCGAATAACCTTTTTCTTTCAGTGCCGCAACCAAATAAGTCCAGAACTGGTCGCTCATTTCATCAATGGTATTTGCATAAGGCACCAGCAGCACCGTCTTCCTGCGCTGAAGTCCATACCGGTCAAAAAGCGCGTCGATTGCCGGGTCATTTTCCGAGAAGGCCGGCTTCGCTGCGTCTGCCGGCGTCAGCCCCGGAAAAACGACGCCGAGGTAAATGGACAGGAAATCCAGCCCTTTGTATCCTGCAAACCGCTCCAGTATGCCGGAATTCATCGCCATTGCGTGATAGTGCAGGATCTCCACATGGATATCCATTTGATCCCCGCAAAGCTCGTAAAAGCGGATCAGCGCCTTTGTGTCCTGCTGGGACAGTACCTCCACGTCCTGCAGGGGAAAGAGCTTTGCGACCTTCTCCCCGCCCTTGCCGATCACCGTCACCACGGCGCGCTCGTCCGGATGTCTCTTCGCCCAGGCCGGCATGAACATGGAAGTCAGGTAGATGTCGCCCGTTCCCGGGTAGTGGTTCACGTAAAACCGGGCGTTTTCCCCGTACTTTTCCCGCAGTCTGAGGTAAACCGCAAGGCCTCTGTCCGCGAAGCGGCGGCCTGCATAGAGCATCCGAAGGCCCGTAAACCCGGATATCCCCTTGCGCAGGATGCGCTTTGCAAACCGCTTTATTTCCCTTGCATCACGCTGCTTCATCCGTCTTCTCCTTCAGAATCCGCTTTGCTTTTTTCAGATAATCCCTGATGTCGCTGTTCTCCCCGCTGTAGCCGGGCAGGACCGGACGCTCATATTTCCAGAGGCTGCATGCGCCTATTGCGAAGACCTCATCCTCCGTGATGCCCTTTACGCCGATCATCCTTTCACCGATCCTGCCGAAGGGATGCGATACCGAAGCGAACCGGAGCCTGCCGCAGAACTTCACCAGCTGCGCCAGGCACTCAAGCGCTTCGATCTCCTCTGCGGAGGCCGCAAGGCAGACCGCGTCTTTGAAGAACACCGGCAGCAGCTTTGACGCCAGCGGGTTTGAGGAGCAGAAGAACACCCGGCCTCCGTATGTCTTTGCAAAATGCTCCATGTGCAGCAGCGCCAGCGCCTCACCATCCGGATCCTCCGGCACAGCGACGACGATCACGTCCCTCTCCCGGTCAAATCCGCCTGCGGCCTTCATGGCCTTTTGAAGCCGCCGCCACACGCGCCAGCCGATAACAGCCTGTCTCTTTCTTTCCTTCAGCACCTTCGCTGCTTCCGCTCTTACATCCATGCTCTGTCTGCCTTCTTACAGCTCTTCGTCGATTTCGAATCGCGCCGTGCAGAACTCATCCCGCTGCGTATTCACCGCAACGCTCGTGCACAGCCCGGATGGCTTTCTGTCATTGATCAGGATGCGCTCCCCGTACGGCAGGCCGTAGAAGATCGCATCATACCGAATCCCGTTTTCGCGCAGGAAAGCTTCCGTAAACTCCGCCTGTTCCTGCGTCCTGCTGGTCAGGAAGATCACCTTGTCCTCCGCCGGCAGGCTTTCAAAAAATGCCTTCGCCCCCGGCAGCAGCGTGTCCTTCCCGTCGATCTTGTACCCGTTGTGCTTGCAGACGGTGCCGTCGATATCCAGCAGCCACGTCTTTCCAAGCGGGGAGACCCTGATCACGTCACACATCTTTCAGCTGCACCCCGATATGTCCGCCCGGATGGTTCTTTTTAAAGTCCGGCAGGGTGATGCCCAGCCGGTCCGCGATCGTCATCGCGAGCCCCTGCAGCACGATGAGGTTCACCGTCGTGGAGTTGTTGGGCACGATGTTCCACTTGTCGCCTTCGTGATCCAGCGACAGGATGATGCACTTGTCCGTCCCCACCATCCGCTCAATGCTGGAGCTCTTCGTGAAGGTCAGCAGCCACACGTTAGCCTTCCGCTTCAGCAGCAGGTCGGTCAGGTACACAGACTCCGCCGTCTCTCCGCTCTTGGTCAGCACGATCACCAGGTCGCCTTCCTTCACGATGCCGATATCCCCGTGCACCGCGCTGTTCGTGTTCATGTAATAGGCTTCCTGGCCCAGGCTGTTCATCGTGCCAACGAACTTTTCGCACACCGGCACGTTCTTGCCAAGGCCGCTGGCTACCAGCTTGCCGCCGCGGCGCAGCGTCTCCAGCGCCTCTGCGGTCAGCCGTTCAAACGCATCCGCGTCCAGCGAGTGTACGGAGCCGTCTATCGTCTTCAGCAGCTGCTCAAAATACTTGATCATAGTGCTTCCTCCAAATACAAAAGTCCGTTGTAGAATGCTCCGCAGATGGAATCGTAATCCTCCCATGCGTACGTCGTGAGGCTCAGCCAGATGATCGCCAGCAGCAGCCGCATCTGCTCCCGCGTCACGTCGCCGGAGAGCAGGCAGAAGAACTCGTCTTCCATCTCCTCCCAGTGGTTGGAGGCGATTTCAAGCCTGACGTCCTTCTCTCCGATCTCGAGATGGAACCGCTTCAGGTTGAACTGGTCGTAGTTGCCCACCAGCGAGTAATACACCTTCACCCAGTCGTACGCCGGATCCCCGAAGAACTCGGTCGTACCGAAGTAGCCGCGCGGATCGATCATCACCGGCGTCCCGTCACTGCGCAGCATCATGTTGCTGAACGTGCAGTCCCCGTGAATGAGCCGGAATTCCTTCGGCAGATAAGCCATCGTCTTCTCTTCCAGTTCCTTCCGGTGGAAGAAGACGTTGCGGCAGGCCTTTCCGTTTACCGTGACGACCGGGTCCTTTGCAAACGGCACCAGATCATACACCTTCTGCAGCCGTTTGAACGTCTTGCCGATATACGCGTCATAATAGCTGTCCCGGTCCGCCGGCGCGCCCTCGATCGCCTGGATCTGTCTGAGGCAGCCGATGACCTGCCGCAGGATCTCCTTCTTCTGCGCCGCCGGGATATCCGTGTATTCGTAGATGTTCTTCCCGTCGATGCGCTCCATGCAAAGCGGCTCATAACCGTAGATCTTCGGGATGTTCTCAAAATGGTGGCCCTGCAATCGCCGGTACCAGGCGACCTCACGCCTCGCCAGGCCTTCACCCTGCGCATCCACCGGGATCTTGGTGATGCGGTCCCCGTCGATCTCCATCCGGTTGAAGGGGCGGCAGCGCTCCTTGGGCAGCTTCTCCCACTCGCTGTACAGGCCGTACTCATGCGTCCTGCAGAGCGGCCACTCGCGGAAAGTCATCCCTTTGCTCTGCAGCCATCGCACGAATTCACCCTCCGACGGCACGTCCGCCAGGCTCGCCTTGTCCCGGAAGATGAAGTGCCCGGCCACGCCGTGCTCAGTGGATCGCTCCTCGGCAAAAAGACCGCCCTCATACTTCCACCGGCAGGGAAAGTCCTTCGAGATGCCGATGTAGTCGCCGTCCTCCTCCGGCATCTCGTACTCCGGAGGCAGCACCAGATCGCACCAGATCAGCATGAACGGCGTCTTCTCCGGCACGTGGGTAAGCGCTTCCTGCAGACCCCCGCAGGTTCCTGCCGCGCCGTTGGCGTTCACAAACGTATAGTCCACATCCGCAAAGGCCGCGAGGTACTTTTCCAGCACGTCCGCCTTGTAGTCGCCGATGACGATGTACCGGCTCTCCGGATACTTCCGGAACAGATGAAAGATCATCGGGAGGTTATTGACCGGCACCAGCGCCTTCGGCTTGTTGCGCGTCAGCTCCAGCATCCGGGACCCTTTCCCGCCGGCCTGCACGATGATCGTCTTGACTTCCATTCTTCAACCCCCTTGTTTATGTCTCCGGCCTTCCGAAAGCCCGCAGGATCCCGGTCGCCAGTCTGTCTTCTTCTCTCTGGATCTCCCCGGTGCCGAGTGCCGGCCCCGGTTCATACTTTTCGCGAAGGAGCGGCGTTTCCAGTTCGCCTGTTTCGCTCCTCAGCCCCATCTCCGTCAGTCCGCAGAATGCCCTGTCGCTCCGGTGCCTCGTCCTGTCCGGCCTTTCCGGCCGGGGCGGGTGCAGGATGACCATCCGGCATGCTGCCCGGCTGACCACGTCACACAGCCCGCTGCGCACCGCCAGGAATCCGCCGGCATACCGGAGCAGCGCTTCGCCTTCCCTGTACGGAAAGAAGCAGTTCGCCTTCCCCGGCACCGGAACCGGCTCCCTTTGGGGATCGCAGCAGAACACGGTGTTCCAGCCCTGCCTCTCCAGTCCGTCACAAACGCGCCGCCAGAATCCGTCCGGCAGCGGCTTCAGCGAGTAAGCCGCCGGGGAAAGGATCACCGTCCGTCCGGGGAGGATCCCTGCCGCCTGCCAGCGCGCCTTCTGTTCTTCCTCCGCTTCGCTCAGCTCCGGGAAGACCGGCTGCGCATCCTCGTCCAGCCCCAGCGCCGAGCGCCGGATGCTGTCCATGAAGGTCAGCCTCTCGTCCGTGCGCATCCGGCTCAGGTTCAGGTTCTTCCCGCGGATCCCCCACGGCAGCAGGTGCCGCATCCCCAGCGCCTCCCCTCCCATGAGGAGGTACAGCCGCTGGATGCAGGAAGCCTGCCACTCGCTGACGGGCAGCGCTTCCCGGCCGTAAAGCCCCGCGATGGCCGAAAGGTTCTTCGCGTCGCCGGTCAGTACCGCATCCCGGATGCCGCTCTGACTCAGGTACTCCGGCAGGTAGGAGAGCAGCAGGTAGGCGTCGCCTGTAGGACCTCTCAGAAACAACAGCGTCCTGCTCCCGGCCGCATTCCGCAGCCGATGCCAGTACAGCCCGCCCAGCAGCACCATACCGGGCTGCCATGCGCCGCCGAGGACGCGCTTGGCCGCTTCTTTCAGCCGCCGCTTCCTTCCCGCAGGAATCCGTCCGTGCTGCCCGTCTGCGCATCCGGCTTCCGCCGCAAACACATCGGCCAAAAGGATGTCTTGCTTCGAAATACCCTTATAGCCTTCCAGCTTCGCACTGCCCAGGTCACAAGGCATCTCCGGCGAGGCGATCCGCAGCGGCAACCCGTTCCACAGCGCCAGCGCGGCTGTCAGGGCATCCGCCTGTGCCCGTGTCACGTGCCGGATCCCGGCGGATTCCGGAAGGTTCCGCAGTTCTTTCGTCCCTGTGTCCGTAAAGAGAAGCAGGAGCTTCTCCCCGCAGTTTTGGGCATATCCGGGCAGCAGCGGCATCGCCGCCTCTGTCCACAAGGGATCGCAGAACAGGAAGCATCGCCCGAAGCCTGTTTCCCGCTTCAGCCGCCTCAGCAGCCGCTTTCCCTCAGCAGCCTGCCGGAGTCGCCTGTGAAGAGTCACCCGCTCATCCGTCTCACTCATCCTCCGCTCAGTCCGCCCTGCCCTCGCGCAGCGCGGACAGTGTCCGGGCAATGCCCTCCTCCAGTGTGAACCGTGCCCGCCAGCCCAGTGCTTTCAGTTTTTCGCCTGAGAGCACCTGCCGGGGCACCGGTGAAGCCGGCAGTTCTGCCGGCGGTCCGGTCATCCTTCTCTCCAGCGGCACTCCCGCTGCCGCCGCGATCCTCGCAGCCAGCTCCGCGATCGTCGCATGCGAAGCGTCGTCCGCGACGTTGTACGCTTCGGCGCATTTGCCCTCCGTAAGGATTGTTAGCAGCGCTGATGTGCAGTCCGTCGCGCAGCACCAGCTCCGCTCCTGCAGGCCCGCACTGTTCAGCACCACCGGTCTGCCTGCAGCGGCTTCCCGCAGGAACTGGGAGGCCGCGCGGGAATCCCGCTCCGTCATCGTCGCCCCGAAGGTGTGGCACGGCCGCGCCACAACGGTATCCAGCCCGTATTCCGCCGAATAAGCGGCGCACAGCGTCTCTCCCGCCCGTTTGCCGTTCGGATAGGCCGAACGTGGGCTCATCGGATCGACGTATCCAACATCCTCCTCCCGGAAGGCTACCGCATCATCAGGCATTCTCCCGTATACCTCTCCGGACGAGATGAAGAGGAACCGCTTCGCCCCGCACCGCTTCGCGTACCGCAGCAGCGCGTGTGTTCCCGTCACACAGCCCGCCAGGATCTCTGCCGGCCTTTCTCCGAACGCCGCCGGATCCGCCGGGCTTGCGGCGTGGATGACATAATCCGCTGCCTGCCCGATCCCGACCGGTTCCAGGAGGTCATATCGGACAGGAACTACATCCTTGCCGGGAAACCTTGCTCGTATCCGCTCCGGGCTCCGGCCTGCAGCCAGCACATGGATGTTTAATCCTGCCTCCCGGTTTGCCGTAAGCAGCACATCCGTCAGAAAGGAGCCGATGAGACCTGTCGCGCCGGTGACCAGCACCGTTGCGCCGCACAGCTTTTCAAGGCCTTGCACGCCTTCGGCTGTGCTTTCCACATCCCGGAGGTACGTTTTGCTGTCCAACAAGCTCATATCTCAGTCTCTCTGCCAGTCCGGCTTGCCCGCCAGCAGCAGCGCCTTGAAGATGTCGATGTCCTCCACCGTCGTCAGCTTGATGTTCTTCTCCGAACCCGCAGAGAAATGGATCGTCTCTCCCAGTTCGATCGCCAGCGTGCAGCTCGCGATGGAATCCGTGATCCCTTTCTCCAACGCTCTTCGATGGTAGGCACACAGCTTCCCCAGCGGGAAGCCCTGCGGCGTCTGCGTCCTTCGCAGCTGTGAGCGCGGGTAGCTGGCTTTTGCCGTTTCACCGTCCGCCGTCTCCAGCATCGCCTCGGCGCAGGGGATCGTCGCCACCGCCGAGCCGTACCGGCGCGCCGTCAGGATACAGTCTGATATGATCTCTGCGGACACCAGCGGCCGGATCGCGTCGTGCACCAGCACGAGATCCTCCGGCGCGCAGCTGCGCTCCAGTTCAAAGACGCCGTTCCGGATGGACTCCTGTCCGTTTTTCCCGCCCGGGATCACCCATTTCAGCTTGCCGATCCCATACTGCGCCGCGTAAGCCTTCAGCACAGGTTCCCATCCTTCAATGCACACCACCGCGATAGCATCGATCTCCGGATGGCGCTGAAACGCTTCCAGCGTATAGACGATGACCGGCCTGTCGTTGACCGTCAGGAACTGCTTGGGGATGTTCTGGTGCATTCTCGTGCCGCTGCCGCCCGCGATGATCAGCGCGATGTTCAAGCGCCTTTCCCCCTTTCAGCCGGTGCCGGGGTCAAAAGCCAGCACCGCGTGATGCTCCCGCCGCCCTTCCGGCGGCACCTGCATGTAATCCGCTCCGTAGAGCTGCCTCAGATAGCTGTCCGCGGCATCCGTCAGGCGGGCGCTCTGTCCGTTGAACGGTACCCGGCTGCCTTCCGCCATGGCCGCGCGTTCGTAGATCTCGCCGAAAAACTGCCCCCGTCCGGACGGGATGACCACCCATCTGCCTTTCCTGCGGCAGCCTTTGCAGCAGGCGATCGTGCCCCTTGTCCACGCCTCCAGCGAGGCAAAGGACAGCACCGTTCCGATGGCCGCCTTCAGCCGGATCGCCCTGCGGGCTGAGGGTTCCTTCGCAAGGCTCAGCAGCCGTTCCTTTTCTGCCCTCACCTTCCGGCAGGACAGTCCGAACTTCATTCCCAGGCAGAGCAGCCCGTGAAGCCGCCGCAGCACTCCGCTGTCATACGTGTTCTCCATGGGGAAGATGTCCAGCGGCACACCCCACTCGCCGTCTGTCAGGTCCTCCAGCTCACGCATCGTGGTGCCTTTTCTGCGGATCTGCACAAACAGTTTCGGATACCCCTTCGTCTCTTCCGGCGTATGGATCCAGTACCGGTCGCCGCAGGTCTGTCTGAATAGAGGAAGGAACCGCTCCAGATCCTCCCGGAACATCGCGATATCGATGTCGTCGTCCCAGGGGATCATCCCGCCGTGCCGCACCGCGCCAAGCGCCGTCCCGCCGCACAGCGTGTACGGGATCCCGCTGCTTTCACACAGAGCATCCACGTCCCGCAGCATATCAAGAAGGATCTTCTGGCACTGTGCCAGCCTCTCCCCCTCCATCTTCACTGTTTCAGAAGAAGAGAGGTGCTTCAGCGCTTCAAAAGTCGATAAACCGTTTCGCATACCCATTGGCTCATTATTTCAGATACTCGTAAGATTTCTGTTCTATAGTGTTATATTGTAATTGATATTTCTAAAAATCGTATATTTTCAGAAATCTCGTGTAATCATAACATAGTCGCAAGAAAATTACAAGTCTGTTTACAATTAGGCGGTATATTATTTACTAAATTATTTAAATTATGTTAAATCCGTAATAATATGACTGTATTGCCCAAAACGAATAAAGGACCCGGGATACTTCATCCCGAGTCTTCTGTTTCTTCTTATTTTTATTTAGGGTTCGACGCTGACGGTTTCTCCGTCCGAGACCAGCGTTATGACGCCGGTTTGGCGTGTGCTGTAAATGTGCGCCCCTGCCTGTTCCAGCCGCGCTTTGCTTTGAAAGGAAAGATCTCCTGTGGCAATCACGGCCTTTGGCGATACGGCGGCGGCAAAAGCGCTGCTCATCGGATCACGGCTGCCCTCCGGCGCAAAAATGAGCGCATCTGCCGCAAGATTCGCGCCGGAATCCATGAGCTCCCGCTCTCCCTCGGCGCCGATCCCGCCGGTGATCAGCACGGCTGTCTTTCCGTAATCGATGCGCAGCGACAGGCTGTCATCCCCGTCATATTTGTGATGAGTCTGCTCAGGGCCGATGAACGTAACGCGCGCGCCGCCGAGGTTGAATGCCAGCCCTGTCCTGGGTACGACAGTTTGGGCGCTTCCGGGTGAAGCAAGCATCTCCTCATAGCTCCTGCTCTTTGTCTGCGTATCCTGATAAAAAAGATAGGCAGGCTTCCCGATGCTCATTGCAAACGGCACACCGCCGAGGTTCTCATCCGTCGAATCCGTCGCCACAACGGCATCCAGGCGGTTGATGCGGCACAGCAGCATCTGAATGGCTGCGCCGTAGCGGCCGCTGCCCGCATTCACCAGCATCGTAAAACCGTTGCTGCACACCAGCAGTGCTTCGCCCTTACCCGCGCGCAGCGCCTTGATCGTGAGGCCGGAAGCGTCCAGATTATAGGCCCATCCTGGCAGGCTGAATCCGCCGCCCTTTCCCGTCTGCATGGCAGACCAGGCTGAAAAATCCGGCAGAGCCGCGTCATTCAGCGAGAGCACCGGCCTTCCGTCCGCATCGTTCCGGATGATCCCTGTCAGGCACGCGCCGACGAACAGCGCAGCCGCAATCCCCAGCAGGATGAGCAGGCGCGTCAGGCAGCCGAAACAGCCGCCGCTTCTGTGCCGCACCCGTGAGCGCTTCTCTTCTCTTGCCATGCCCGTCCTTTCCGGTAAACCGCTTTACCTGATTGCCTGCTGTTTCTGTCTTTATTTGTTTCCTGCTGACAGGATCAACACGACAGCCATGATGATCAGCAGCAAAGCCATTATCGGAGAAAACTCCTTGTCTGTCTCCTTCTGAGCCGGCGCAGACTTTTTCCGTTCCTTTTTCTTATGGCGCTTGCTCCGCTCATCTTTGCCGAAAGCCGCCCAATAGTCCAGCCCGTCCTCATCCAACCCGGCTTCATACCAGATCAGATCATCGAACTCATCATCTTCACGTTTCATGAATGCGCCTCTTAACCCCTGCATCACACTACCGTATCCGATCAGGGAGGTTTTCCGGCTGCAGCCGGATCAAACAGCCAAAGCATAAACCGCCGAGCTGCACTGAACAAAAAGTATAGTCATCGTTGGATTTCTTGTCAACTGATGCCGATCTGTGTTCAGGAAAGTCCTCAGCGTGCAGCATAACGTTTTTTGTCTATAAGCTACCGGTTATGGACAACTCCAAAACGAATGATTTGCCATACATAAAGAATCATGATATACTGTAATGGGGTAGGATGGGCACAGCCAAGTATTTTTCCGCCCCGGGGGAGAGATTCAACCATGCCATTGACAGAAGCCCTTGCGCTGTTTGGCGGCATCGGCCTCTTTTTGTACGGTATGACGCTCATGTCCACCGGTCTCAAGAACGCCGCCGGCGACAAGCTGCGCGATATCCTTGAAAAGGTCACTTCAAACCGCCTGGCCGGTGTCGCCGTCGGCCTCGTGGTCACACTGCTCATTCAGAGTTCCAGCGCTACGGATATGATGCTCATCGGCTTCGTATCCTCCGGCCTCATGGCGCTCTCGCAGGCCTTCGGCGTCATCCTCGGCGCGAACATCGGCACGACCATCACCGCGCAGATCACCGCCTTCAACCTGACTGCCTACGCGCCGATCCTTCTGTTTTTCGGGGCTGTCGCGGCAATCTTCATCAAAAAGCCAATCGTGCGTCATATCGGCACGGTCATCCTGGGCTTCGGCATGCTCTTTGTCGGCATCGGCATGATGAAGAGCTCCATCGCCCCGCTTGCCAGCAATCCGGGCTTCATCGCCTTTGTCAGCGCGCTGGAGCATCCGCTGGCCGGCGTGCTCTTCGGCGTCGCCTTTACGGCGCTGCTGCAGAGTTCCTCTTCGTCCGTCGTCATCTTCCAGGCTTTTGCACAGCAGGGGCTGCTGGGTTACCGTGAGACCGTCTGGCTGATCATCGGCGCGGCGATCGGCTCCGTTACGCCCAACCTCCTGGCTTCCCTCACCACAAGCCGCGAGGGCAAGCGCGTCGCCCTGCTGAATCTCCTGTTCAATCTCTTCCGCGGCATCCTGATCGGAGCGCTGATCACCGTTTTCCCGGCCATCCTCTCGGGCATCGAATCCCTGTCTCCCGACAATGTGGCCCGTCAGGTCGCAAACAGCCATACGCTCTTCGCTCTCATCGCGGCACTCGTCGCGCTGCCGCTTCAGCCCGCGTTTATCGCCCTGACCCAGCGCCTGCTGCCGCCGCTGCCTGCTGAAAACCGCGCGCGGGAGGAGCAGCGTCTGCGCTATCTGGCTGATCTGGACAAGTATCCGGACAGCGTCGCCATGCATCAGGCTCAGCTGGAAGTGGACCGCATGGGCGCGTTTGCCCGCGAAAACCTGGAGACCGCGCTATTCTACTTCTTCCATCCCAATGACACCGAGAAGGGCGCGCGCATCGCAGAGCTGGAAGCTGCCGTCGATTATCTGAACCACGCGATAACGGACAAGCTCGTTCAGCTGCGCAGCCGCAACCTTTCTCAACGCGACGTCTTCCATCTGACCAAGATGACCCAGGTCGTCAGCAATTACGAGCGCATCAGCGACCATGCAGAAAACATCGGCGAGTTCTGCGACAGGCTGAAGGAAAACCACGCGGTCATCTCCGAAGCCGGCATGCAGGAACTGCAGCAGATGGGTGAAGCCGTCCTGGAAACGCTCGACGTCTCCATGACCGTCTACCGCGACCATAAGCCGGAGCTGATCCCGAAAGCCGAGGAGCTGGAGCAGCGGGTGGACGACATGCAGGAAACGTTCATCCAGCACCACATCGAGCGCCTGATGCAGGTCCACTGCGATCCGCTGGGCGGCGTCGTCTTCAACGATATGTGCACCGATCTGGAGCGCTGCTCCGATCAGGCCATCAATATCGCCACCGCGCTCTACGGTCATGATTCACCGAAGGGCTGATCAGTCTTCTCCGCATTCTCAGGTAATGATAAACCGCTTCCGGGTCGCCCGATCCGGAAGCGGTTTCTTATTATGCTCTTCAGTTACGTCCGGTTTCAGAACTCGCTGCCGTCCATGTCAAACTCGTCAGTGACGACTTCCTCTTCCTCTTCTTCCTGGACGACCTGCGGCACGAATTCACTGCGCCAGGCTTCCTCCGGAAGACCCGCGAGGAGCGCCGGCACGCTTACGACCATACCGTCCATCCCGTAGGGAACGCTGACAGTGTACTCGTAGTGCTTCGGCTCGTCGCCCTTGTTTTCCGTCACGTCCATGGTGAAGGAAAAGCGCTGTCCAACGCAGGACGCCATGCCGCGCTCTCTTTTGGCAAGGCGCGCCACACGCTCCTCGCCCACAAAAACCTCAACGCGCTGGAAGGCCTTGTACTCCTGGCCGTCCACGGTTGCCGTCTTGTTATCGAAGTAGATGGTATGGCCCCGGCCGATGACCATCATCACCGCAGCGACGGCGACGAGGATGCACACCGTCAGCGCGCGGAAGAGGAGCCTTCTCTTGTTTTTCATTTGCCCTCCTCCTTCTGTGCCGCAGCGAGCTGCTGCCCGATGCCGGCCTTTTCACGGCGCTTCTTCGTCTCATACATGATCAGCGCAACGGTGATGACGCCGTAGGAAACGAACACGCGGAAGTATTCACCGATGACCTCGTTGCCTGTGATCTTCGCTCCGGCAGAAGGCGCCAGGATGAACATCGTATGGAACAGGATGACGCCCAGGAAGACGTTGCCAATGCTGGCCTTGTCCACGGAAGCGCCGCCGACCAGCAGCGCCGCGATACAGAACATGCCGATCTGCGAGTGGGACGAATAGGTCGCCATATCGCCCATGTTCTGCAGGTAGATGACCATGCCGATGCCGGCCAGCACCGTCGAGATGACGATGGAGATGAGGCGCGTGCGCTCCACGTCGATGCCGGCCGCGCGCGCGACCTCCATGTCCTGGCCGACGGCGCGCATGTCCTGCCCCAGCTTGGTGCGGCGGAACCACACGATGACCAGACACATCGCCACGATGATGAGGATCGTCAGCACGGGAATGCGCACGCCGGCGATGTTCACCGCCACCAGGTTGTCCAGGCACTTGCGGATCCTTGTCAGGTCCACGGAGCTGCGGACGCCGTAGCCGCGCGGCAGCTTGATGTTATTGTGGATGATCGGGATGATCGAGCCCATCATGTACAGCACGACGAGCTGATAGACGCCGTTCATGAAGAAGCTGATGATGTAGCTGGTGATCATCTCGCGGCCCCTGGCGGCGTTCAGGATCCGCCCGCAGAGCACGCCCAGCGCAGCCGAGATCGGAATGGAGAGGATCATCGCCAGCACGATGCCCGGGATGCCCCAGATCTGCCAGTCGCTCGTGAAGATGAGCGCGATCTCCGCCGCCATGGCACCCAGCGTCATACCAAAGTTGAGGCCCATGCCGGCCATGATCGGGATGAGCAGGCTGAGGATCAGGAAGGCGTTGCGCGAAAGCCGCGTCACGATCTCGTTGAGCAGGAAGGTCGGCGAAAAGCCGACGACCGGGATGCACAGCGCGATGATGAGAATGAACATGATCGGCACGGAATTCGCTGCGAGGAAGCCCAGCAGCTTCTGTCCGGAGGTTTTATTGCTGTTCATCGTGTCGCCTCCGTTTTCCGCGTCAGCGCGTAGAGGATCATGCCGTTGGACACAACCATGCGCAGCACTTCGCTGATGTCCAGGTTGATGAGGCCGTTCATCACCGTGGGGGTCATGGTCACGATGCCCTGGAAGAGGATCGTTCCGATGACCACATTGGTGATGCTCGCCTTGTTGGCCGTCGCGCCGCCGATGAGGATGGCCGATACGGCGGGCAGCGCCATGTTAAACGGCGCATTGTAGAGCTGCACGAAACCGAAGCCCTGTTCGTAGACGAGGATGCCGATGGCTGCCAGCCAGGTGCTCATCACGACGGACAGCATGCGGATCTTGTCCACATCGATGCCGGCCGCGCGCGCAAACACGGGGTTGGAGCCCACAGCCGTCATCGCCGTACCCGTCTTGGTGTGCAGGAAGGCCCAGATGAGGAAGGCCAGCAGCGCGAAGAACAGGAGCGCGCCGGTCGGGATGACCAGCTTGCCGATCTGGATGCGCAGGAAGTTGGAGAGCACGCCCCCGTAATACTTGTCGATCGGGAAGGTGGTCCTAAGGCCCGTCCCCTCAAAGCCCCACGCCATATCCGGCTTTTTATAGGGCAGCACCAGCCACATCATGCAGAAGAAGGAGACGACGGAGAAGCCCACGTACGTGGCGATCATCATCTCGCCGCCCTTGATCTTGTTGAGCAGCCAGCCGTAAGCCAGTCCGAAGACGATGGCAAACGGCGTCGCGATCAGCATCGCCATGAGGAAGCTGAGCGGCCCCGAGAAACCCCACTCGATGGAGAGCGTAGCGCCCAGCAGACCGGCGATGATGCCCACCGGCAGGCCGAAGTTGAGGCCGCAGCCGGAGTGCACCATGGGCACCATAGCGAGCACCAGCACGGCATTCCAACTGAAGCGGTTGATCACGTTGGTGATCTGGGACAGTAGATTGGTGCCGGTGAACGGCGCAATGATGAACATCAGCAGCAGGAATGCTGCGATGATAAGGCGCGGGAGTCCGAATTCCCGCAGCGCTTCCCTGACCTTATCGGCGGCAGGGGCGCCTGTCTTGTTCAATTCGCTCATATCGCCCCTCCTTTACACGACCTGGCTGACCATCAGTGCGCCAAAGTCTTCGGAACTGTCGGTCGCCGGGCGGATGCCCGCGATCCTTCCGCCGCTCACGATGGCGATGCGGTCGCAAATCTGGCGCAGTTCTTCCAATTCGGAAGAAATCATCACGATGGTCACGCCGTTTTCGCGGTTGAATTTTTTGAGTGCCTTCAGCACCAGCGCCTTTGCGCCCACGTCGATGCCGCGCGTCGGCTCGGAGACGAACAGGAATTTCGGGTTCAAGGCAAAGGCCTTGGCCAGGCACACCTTCTGCTGGTTGCCGCCGGAGAGCTCTTTGGCTTTCTGCCGGCTGCTCGTGCACCGGATCTGCAGCTCCTCGATGTACTTCTGCGTCACCTCGCGGATGGCGGCGTCATCGCGCCACTTGACGAGGCCGCCCAGCACCGGCTTCAGGAACTTGTTCTGGTTCTGCATGGCCGGGAAGGAGATGTTCCATTCCAGGCTCTCATCCAGCAGCAGACCGACCCCGCGCCGGTCTTCCGAAACGAAGGCGAGGTTTGCATCCAGGCACTTGCGCGGGCTGTTCAGCGGGATGGGCTGTCCGTCGAAGGTGACCTTTCCGCCCGCGTCGTACAGGCCCATGATGCCGTTGGGGATGCCCAGCTTGCCCTGCCCTGCCAGACCGCCGATGCCGAGGATTTCCCCCTCCCGGACATCGAGGTTGACGTCGCGGACGATCTCGCCGGGCATGTCCACCCACAGCCGCTCGATGGAAAGGATGGTCCGCGTTTCGGGAACGGGCCGCGCATCCTCCTGCGCGGTGTTGACGCTGCGGCCGACCATCCAGCGGGTGATCTCCTGGACGTTCGTCTCCTTTGCGGGCACGCTCTGAACCATCCGCCCGTCGCGCATGACGGCGACGGTATCACAGACGTTCAGGATCTCCTGCAGGCGGTGTGTGATAAAGATGACGGCGATCCCACGGGCGCTCATGCCCCGGATCGACTCCAGCAGCGCTTCGGCCTCCTGCTCAGTCAGCACGGCGGTCGGCTCATCCAGGATGAGCAGGCGCAGCTGCTCCTTGGAGAGCTCGCGGGCGATTTCGGTGAACTGCTTGTGGCCGACCGGCATGTCGCTGATGATCATGTCGCTGTCGATGTGCACGCCCATCTTGTCGATGGCCTTTTCCGCCCTTTCGCCCATCGCGCGCCGGTCCAGCGTGTTGAGCCGCTCGCCGAACACCTCGGAGAGGACGCTCTTCTTCTGCGGCTCGCGGTTCAGCAGGATGTTCTCCGTCGCAGCAAAGCCAGGGATCAGTGAAAACTCCTGATGTACCATGCCGATGCCGTGCTCCAGCGCTTCAAACGGCGTGGCGAAGCTGACCTTTTCACCGCCCAGAAGGATGTCTCCGCCGTAGCCGCCGGTCTCCCGGATCTCATTCATGCCGAACAGGATCTTCATCAGCGTGGATTTACCGGCGCCGTTCTCGCCGACAAGCCCCAGCACCTCGCCCTCTCGGAGCGTCAGGTTGATGTCCTCCAGCACCTGATTGCCGAAGAAATCCTTCTTGATGTTTCTCAGTTCCAGTAAGGGTGCTTGATTGCTCATGGTTGAACCCACCTCAGTTTGTCGGTTCCGCCCGCCTTTCGGCAAAGCGTCCTTTCCGGTGTCCTTCGGGCATCGGAAAGGGCGTTTTGACAGGTTAGCCGGTATTATGATGAAAAAGGGGGAGGAGCAGTTCCTCCCCCTTTGGAGCCATACAGCCGAATTACTTGACGGTGAAGTACTTCTCGGGAACCTCAACATCGGCGTTGCCCATGTACTTGCCGGGGTTGCCCATGATGTAGGTGTCCTGATAGATCAGCATGTAGTTCTCGGTCTTGACGCCGGTGTTGGCATCGGTGTAGTAGGAGCCGTTCCACTCCGCGCCCGGAGAATAGATGGACAGCGCGTCGGCGATGTCATCGATCTCCAGCAGGTCGCTCTTGCCCTCGATCACGTTCATCGCGTGCTCAGCCAGGCCGGCAACCAGCGTGTAGGTGTAGGAGTAAGCCCAGGTGCCGAAGCGGCCCTCGCCGCCCTTGGCAACGATGGCGTCCTCAACGCTCTTGAGCAGGTACTCATAGTTGCTCATGTCGGAGTCGGAGAACTCGATGCCCAGCGCGTCCGGATAGCCCATCAGCGGAGAAGGCAGGTCGGCCTCGACGAAGTATCCGCCGTACTCGAGCAGCTGCTTGAGCAGCGGAGCGGTGTGCGCGTCGTTGGTGCAGAAGTAAGCGGAGTTCTGGCCGTACTTCTCGATCCATTCCGGCGCCTTCTCGAGGATCTGCTGCTGCGCGCCGGTGATGCCGACGTCGCTCAGCGGATCGGCAGCGGTCTCCATGACCACGTTGACGCCCAGTTCCTTGCCGGCTTCAACCATGATGGCATAGCGGCGGCTCAGGGACTCGATGCCCATGTGGCGCGGGAAGGTGATGTGCACGAAGGTGTCGCAGCCGAGTTCCTTCGCGGTCTTGATGATGAGGTAGCCGCGGGCCACGAAGTCGTTCATCACGGTCACGTCAGCGGCGCTGGTGATGAGGGACGGATCTTCCTGGCTCTCGCCCGCGAGGCAGATGATGTCATCGCGGCGCTCCTTGACCTGACGGAAAGCTTCCGCCACGCCGGGGACAGCCTGGCAGACGATGATGGCCTTGACGCTCGGATCATCCGCGAAGTTCACGATGGTCTGGATGGTGGTTTCCTTCTCCTCGGTGAAGTTGTCCGGATAGGTGGCCGTCTTGATGACGTCCTCACCGTACTTGTCAACGAGCATCATGGCAGCGCCGCGCTCATCGACGGACTGGGACATGGTGCCGGTAACGACGGCGATGCTGTAATCCTTGGCGCCTTCCGCAGATGCGAGGGCAAAGGACAGGGCCATCATCGCGACCAGCAGGACGCAAAGCAGCTTCTTCATTGGGTTTCCTCCTTCAATTCTTTGCAGGGTGGCAAGCCTCCCTTTGCAATTTGTCACCTATTATACGGAGTACGGCCATGACTGTCAAGAACAAATGCAGGCCGGATCCGGGTGGATAACAAAACGGCGCCGATTTGTGCGCACACAGGCCGTAAGTGCGCACAAAACAGCGCTGAAAACTGCGTTTTTCGTCAGATAAGCCGTTTTATCTTTCATGCCGTTTTCTAAATCAGCCACCCGATTGGAGCCCTACGGCGTGACGGTATGGCAACAAACCGTAAAGGCATCCGTTGTGACGGTTACGGCAGCACAATCTCAGGCTTCTCTTCCCTTGCCCGGTAGAGCACAAAGCGGTTGCCGATGGTCTGCACCGGGTCCGCGCCCGTTTCGGCGCACAGGGTGTCCAGCGCCTCCCTCGCGCTGATGGGGCAGTTCTGCAGCACAGTCCCCTTGATGAGTTCCCGCGCTGTCAGCGCATCGTCCGCCTGGCGGACGAGGTTGGCCCCCACGCCGTCCTTTCCCACGTGGAGGATCGGCTCCTGGGTATTGGCAAGGCCGCGCAGATATGCGCGCTGTTTGCTGGTCAGCATAAGTGTTTCTCCTTTATTCAACAAAATCAAACTCCATATCGCCGAAGAGGACGGTATCCCCTTCCTTGGCCCCGGCCGCGCGCAGCGCATCGATGACGCCGCGGCTGCGCAGGCTCCGGTGGAACCACGCAGCGGAATCGGAACTGTCGAAGTTCGTTCCCGCCAGCAGGCGATCGCAGAGCGGGCCGAAGACGACGTAAAGCCCGTCTTCCTTTGTGACGGTGAAGGGCTCTCCGCCTGTCTCTTCCTCATCCGCTTCCTCTTCATAGACGACGGTTTCCGGCAGCGTCGGCAGCATGCGGATGACGGCGTTCATCAGCTCATCGATCCCTTCCCCCGTCGCCGCGGAGATGGGGATGACCTCTATGTCCGTTCCGGCCAAATGCGCGCGCAGCCGCTCCAGATTCTCCGCCGCTTCCGGCAGATCCATCTTGTTTGCCGCCACGATCGTCGGCCGCTCAGCCAGGCCGCCGTAGGCCGCCAGCTCGTCCGTGATCTGCTCAAAGTCCTCCACGGGATCGCGGCCCTCGCTGCCCGAGATGTCCACCACATGCAGCAGCATCCTTGTGCGCTCCACGTGCTGCAGGAAGCGGAAGCCCAGCCCCGCGCCCTCGCTCGCGCCCTGGATGAGGCCCGGGATGTCCGCCAGGATGAAATCCACGCCGTAGCGCCTGCAGATGCCCAGATTCGGCGACAGGGTGGTAAAGTGATAGTTGGCGATCTTGGGCCGCGCCGCCGTCACCACGGAGAGAAGGCTGCTCTTGCCCACGTTGGGATAACCCACCAGACCGACGTCCGCAATGGATTTGAGGGTGAGGCGCAGCTCGCGGATCTCCCGCTTCTGCCCCGGGTTGGCAAACGCGGGCGCCTGCCGGGTCGGCGTGGCGAAATGCGCATTGCCCCAGCCGCCGCGTCCGCCCGAGAAGAGCACGCGGCGCTGTCCCGCTTCATGCAGGTCGCAAAGCACGCGGTCGTCTGCCGCGTCCCACACGACCGTGCCGACGGGCATCTTGATGACCAGTTCTTTCCCGCTCTTGCCACGGCGCATCTGTCCCGCGCCGTTCTCACCGTTTTCGGCGGTATACTTCCTTTTATAACGGAAATCCATCAAAGTGTGCATATTGGGGTCGGCCAGCAGTACGATGTCGCCGCCGTCGACGCCGTCGAAGCCGTCCGGTCCGCCTTTCTGCACAAATTTCTCCCGGTGGAATTACACTGCGACGTTTACGCCGCTTCCCGCTTTCACCTTGATCTTTACAT
>JAFUTW010000006.1 GCA_017484085.1 Clostridia bacterium | reverse complement strand
GCCGCAGCGGCCGCGAACACGGCGGCAGCCGGAGCGGATACCTCTGCCAGCGGCGCGGATGCCGCGGCGGCCAGGGCGAACGCGGCGGCCCAGCAGGTGACGGACGCCATCATCCCGTCTTTTTCGATCGGGACCGTGCAGACGCTGCCGGCCGGCAGCCAGGCCTCGGCCACGATCACGGGCGACCTGCCGAAAAACCCGGTGCTGAACCTGGCGCTGCCGAAGGGCCGCGACGGGGACGCCGGTGGGGGCGTATACGGCAGCACGATCGCCATGAGCGCGGACGACCCGACGAAGGTCTCGGACGCCATCGGGGCCGCCGCGGCCGAGATGACTGGGGCGAGCGCCTCTGCGGACGGCGCTGCGGGCAGAGTGCCGAAGCCGAAAGCCGGCGATCAGGTGAAATACCTGCGCGGGGACGGCACCTGGCAGGATGTCCCCGCGGGCTATGAGCTGCCGACGGCATCTGCTGGCGTAAAGGGCGGCGTGAAGGTGTCGGCCGCAAACGGCCTGTACATGAGCGGCGATCAGCTCACGGCCCCCGTCATGCGCGCGCCGGGCGTAGACGAAGAGTTCGGCCCGTATGACGGCTTCCGCGGCCTTGTGCCGGATCCGGCCTATACGGACAGGGAGAAGTTCCTGCGCGGGGACGGCACCTGGCAGGACCCGGTGGGGGCGATCTTTGAGACGCGCAGTAAACAGGCGACGACGTCGGACGGGATCGCGGCCGGCGGAGAGGGACAGCTGACGGTCGAGGCCGACGCGATAGACGGCTATACGCCGGTGGGCGTCATCGGCTTCCGGCTGGGCGGCACGGGCGCGAGCTGGTGCACGATGTTCCGCGTCAGCTTCGAGAACAACACGGCCACCGTCGGCATCCGCAACACGCATGCCAGCAAGACCTTCAGCCCGTACTGCTGGGTGAACATACTGTACCTGAAGGGGTAAAGAAAGGAGCTAAGCCATGTACATCATCTATGAGATCCAGACCAACGCCGACGGAGCGATCGGCACGCTGACCTTTACCGCCCAGACCTGGCTTGAGGCGCAGAGCATCTACCACGCAAAGCTCTCCGCCGCCGCGGCCAGCGAGCTGCCCTGCCACGCGGTCATCCTGATGGACGCGAGCGGGACCCCCATGGAGCACCAGGCCTACCGGCACACCCAGCCGGATCCGGAGGGCTGATGGGCGCCGCGTTTATCCTGGGCATCCTGATCGGCAGCGCGGTGGGGGTCATCCTCTGCGCTCTGCTGGACGATGACACTACGAGGGGGCATCCCTTATGAGCAAGAAAATCCCGGTTTCCGCGCTGTACCAAAACTGCGAGATGATGCTGCGCGATCATTGGGGGTATATCTGGGGCACGGCTGGCATCCTCTGGACGGAGGCCCGGCAGAAAGCCACAGATAACGAGATGGCCGAGAAGTACGGCTCGCGCTGGATCGGGCACATGGTGACGGACTGCTCCGGGGTCATGGTCTACATCTGGCGGCAGTACGGCCTCACGATCCCGCACGGCAGCAGCTCCATGGTGCGCCAGGGCTATATCGTGGACTGCGGCCCGGATCCGCATCCAGGCTGGGCCGCGCTCGTGGATCCGACGCCGGACACGCCGGACAACAACCACATCGGCATCGTCGGCGCGGACGGCGAGACCGTCTACGAGGCCAGGGGCACGCAGAGCGGCTTCGTGACCTCGAAGGTGACGGACAAGAAGTGGACGAAGTTCGGACGGTTTAAGGACGTGGACTATGGAGACGGAAAGGAGACGGGGATCATGCCGGAGGATGGAGGCACGCGTGTGTACTACCGCGCGGAGGTGGCCACCGAAAAGGGACGGCTGAACGTGCGCAGCGGGCCCGGAACGGACTACGGCGTGCTCTTTGCGCTGCCCAAGGGCACCGTGGTGGACGTGCTCTTCGAGTATCCGTCTGGATGGGACTGGATCTCCGACGACGGGGATCACGGTTATGTGTGCCACAAGTACCTGAAGAAGGTGGAGGGCGCAGCTGCGGAGGAGACGCCGTCCGGCACGGAAACCTCATCCGACGCCGCCCAGGGTGAGGGGATCCGGACGATTTTGAGGCACAAGGGCGAGGATCATATCACGATCGGCCTGATGGGAGAATGGGAAATCGTAGGCGTGCAGGGTGACGATCAGGTTGAGAGAGGGGATTAACATGGATATGGACAAAGTTTTCAAGGCCGCAGCTGCGGCCGTGGGCGCGGTGGCGTCCTTCTTCCTGGGCATGCCGCCCATCCTTCTGGTGCTGCTGGCCGTGATGAGCCTCGACTATGTGACGGGGATCATCTGCGCCTGCATGGGCAAGAGCCTGAAGACCGAGCACGGCGGGCTCTCCAGCGGCGAGGCCTTCCTGGGCCTTATGAAAAAGGTGCTGGTGCTGGCCGTGGTGGCGCTGGCCGCGCTGCTTGACGTGGCCGTGCAGCAGAGCGCCGGCGTGGAGTTCGCCGCCGTGACTGGCGCGACCTGCCTGTGGTTCATCGCCAGCGAGGGCATCTCGATCGTCGAGAACGCCGCCAACATGGGCATACCGATCCCGCAGCCGGTGCGCCAGGCGCTGGAGATCCTCAAGGGCGGATCCGAAAAGACAGGGGAATAAGACAGACAGGGGAGCCGGAAGGCTCCCGCTTTTTTCAGTTAGCTTAGAAAAACAGGGGAGCCGTGAGGGCTCCCTTTTTTTTTGTTTATGAAGACGGTGGGGATCCGTAGGAGATCGTAGTGCGCGGGATGACGTGGGCGTCGGGGCCGGACGGATGGAGCGGAGACGATGGATCGATCGGGGAGCGCGCGCGGATCTCACGCCCAGCGGAGCGCATGGGCTCTCGAAGTGTAGAAAGCCCGACGCCGACCCCGCCCAGGGGGTACCCGCCCTCCCTTTTCTTTTGAAAAGTTGGGGAACGTCCACCAGAGGGGCCCAATCGTGTGCAAAATTTAGGCTAAATCCATTTTTTTATGGTCTCCATCAAATAATTGTGCACATCGTCCAAAACTATGGGAGAGTGTGGGCGTGACAAGTTGCGTTGGAGGATTATATCAAAAATGAATTCTAAGAACCTTCAACGGTAGAAGACGGAATTATTGCGCTTTACACGTCGGCAGTTTATCCATTTGAGAAGGCTGTTTACAATTCCGCCCGGCTGTGCTATCGTTTCTGCAAGAAAACGGGAGCAAGGAGATGAGCGCTGTGAAGGTTTACATTCCGAGAAAAATCGCCGACGAGGGGATCGCCTACTTGCTGGAGCGGGGATACGAGGTGAAGCTGGGCAGCGCCCAGGACGAGGCGACGATGATCCGCGAGATCGCGGACTGCGATGCCGTCATCATCCGCCTGGACAGGCTGACGCGCGCGGTGATCGACGCGGCGCCGAACCTCAGGGTCATCGCGCGGCACGGCGTGGGGCTGGACAACATCGACGTGGAATATGCAACCGAAAAGGGCATCTGGGTGACCAACGGCCCGCTTTCCAACGCGGATGCGGTGGCGGAGCACACCCTCATGCTCATGCTCTGCCTGGCCAGAAAGACCAGCGGCTTCAACTCCACAGAGCCGGAGGCGTCGTTCCAGACCTACCAGCACAACCTGGGCATGGAGATCAGCGGGAAGACGCTGGGGATCATCGGCTACGGAAGGATCGGCCGGCGCGCCGCGCAGATCGCGCGCTGCGGCTTCGGCATGGAGGTCATCGCCTGGTCCAGACACCTGGCCGAGCGGGGGACGGAGGAAGGCGTGCGCTGCGCCGAAGGCCCGGAGGAGATCCTGCGGCAGGCAGATTTCGTCAGCCTGCACATGCCGCTGACACCGGAGACGAGGGGCTGCATCGGAGAGCGCGAGCTGGGCATGATGAAGCCCTCGGCCTATCTCATCAACACGGCCAGGGAAGAGCTGGTGGACAGGGAGGCGCTGCTCTTGGCGCTGGAAAGCGGCGCGATCGCCGGCGCGGGGATCGACTTCTGCGCGGATGAGCAGGCGATGCCGTACCTGAACGCGCTCATCGCGACGGGCCGTGTGCTGGTGACCCCGCACAGCGGATCCATGACGGTGGATGCGATGCGCCGGATGGCGGTGCATGCGGCGCAGGGCGTCCACGAGGTGCTCTCCGGCGGGAAACCGACGTGGCCGGTCAATCAGCCGGCCGTCAGCCGGTAATCCGGAACAGGCGAAAAAGGGGGACCGTGTATGTGGCTTTGGTTTGCGCTCGGTTCGGCGGTGTTTGCCGCGCTGACCTCGATCCTTGCGAAGATCGGCATCGAGGGCGTCGGCTCTCATCTGGCAACCGCTGTCCGCACACTGGTCGTTCTGGCGATGGCGTGGGGCATGGTCTTTCTCACAGGCCAGCAGAAGGGTCTTGCATCCATCAGCCGGAGGAGCTGGGTCTTCCTGATCCTTTCCGGCCTTGCGACCGGGGCCTCATGGCTGTGCTACTACAAGGCGCTGCAGACGGGGGAGGTCTCCAGGGTGGTTCCCGTCGATAAGCTGAGCGTGATCATCACACTGGCGCTCGCCTTCGTTTTCCTGCACGAGCAGTTTACGGCAAAGTCGCTCCTGGGCTGCGCCCTGATCGCCGCAGGCACGCTGCTGATGGTGCTGTAAAGGCTTCGGGACGGAATGCGGGGAAACGGCGGATCAGGCGTTTCTGTCCGCCTGCATCTCCTGCAGGGCTGCCCGCCCCTCTGGCGTCACTGGCTTCATCCACTTTCCGGAGAAGAGGTGGCGCTGCATCAGCACGAAGCGGACAGGCTCGTCGACGTAGCAGCAGGCGAAGACGAGCAGGAAGGGCGTGTGCAGCACCATGCCGGTGATCCACACCGCGGGCAGCACGACGGCAAACATGAAGACGATCTCCAGCAGCGTGCCGTAGGCCGCGTCCCCGGCGGCGCGGTAGGTGTCGTTCTGCACCCAGTTGGCCATGCGGATGACGGCGACGACGCCGTAGATGCACAGCATGCCGTAGGCGAGGCGGAAGCTTTCGCCCGTGAGGCTCATGGCGCGCAGGATGGGCGTGTGCAGCACGACGAGCAGCAGGCAGATGAGCCCGATGAAACCCATGCACAGGTAGACGAGGCGGACGGCCCGCTGCCGGGCTGTCTCCAGGTGCCCCGCGCCGACCTCCGTCCCGACCAGCACGGAGGAAGCGTTGGAGAAGCCGGCGAAGAAGCCGATGACCAGCCCCTCCAGGGTCCGGAAGACGGCGGTGGCCGCAATGGCCTGCTCCGACTGGCGGCCCAGGACGACGTTGATGCCCATGTTGCCGACGCCAATCAGCACCTCGTTGCAGAGGATGGGCCAGCATTTGATGAAGTATTCCCGGATGAAGGGACGGCTCCAGCCGAAGTGCTCGCGCACCGCAAACAGATACGGATGCCGCGCGCGCCTTGAGAGCAGCGCGATGGTCGAAACGTTGATGAAGCCGGAAAAGACGGTCGCCAGCGCCGCACCGCGCACGCCCATTGCCGGCATGCCCAGATGGCCGAAGATCAGCACCCAGTTAAGGAAGATGTTGGCGCTGACGCCCGCGATGGCGCCGAACAGCGGCAGGCGCACCTGTTCCGTGGAGCGCAGCAGCGCGGCCATCGCCATGGAGAGGACGGAGAGCGGATAGGAGAACCCTGCGATGCGCAGATAGGCGGCGCCGATCGTCCGGATGCTCTCCTTATCCGTATACAGCCGCATGACGGCTTCAGGCTTCAGGATGGCTGTCAGGCCGAAGAGGAGGCCGACGCTCATCATGCAGCACAGCGTGAGCCCATAGGAGCGCTTGATCCCTTTTTCATCCCCCGCGCCGAAATATTGGGCGAAGAACAGCATGCCGCCGCCCACGAAGCCCCAGTAGCCCGAGAACATGAGGGAAGAGAACTGGGCGCACAGCCCGACGGCCCCCACGCTTGTCTCGCCGAGGGAGGCGATCATCATGGTATCCACCATGGAGCCGGTGATCGTAAGCAGATTCTGCAGCGCGACGGGGATGGCGATGAGCGCCAGCCTGCGCAGAAAATCAGGCCAGGGAAAAGAAGAAGAACGCATGGCGCCTCCGAAACGCATCGGCAGCTTTGCCGGATAGTGGTCCACACAGTATATCATGCGGCGGCACCCTTGAAAAGCAGGAGAAGGATCTGTATATCGATAGGCTGCTTTCCGGGTGGAATCGCCTGTGTTATAATCCGTTTGCAAGTAAAAACAGGCCGGCAGTACCGGCAGCAGGAGGTAAAAAATGGCAAAAGTAAGCGCTTTTCTGGCGCCGGGGCTGGAGGAAGTCGAGTGCCTGGCGGTGGTGGACGTGCTGCGCCGCGCCGGCGTTGCGGTCGACCTGGTTTCGATAACGGGGGATGCGGTCGTTACGGGCTCCCACGGGATCGGCATCGTTGCGGACTGCTCGTTTGAGGATGCGGACTTTGAAAACAGCGACTGCCTGTTTTTGCCGGGCGGCATGCCGGGGACGGAAAACCTGTATGCCTTCGCGCCACTTTGTGACTTGCTGCGCCGCTTTGCGTCGGAGGGCAGGCGGATCGCGGCGATCTGCGCCGCGCCCAGCGTGCCCGGGCGGCTCGGCCTGCTGGAAGGGAGACGGGCGACCTGCTATCCAGGGAGGGAGGCGCAGCTGCTCGGCGCGGAGGCGACAGGCGAAGGCGTCGTGACAGACGGCCCCTTTACCACAGGCAGGGGTTTGGGCTTTGCCATCGACCTGGGACTGGAGCTGTCCGCTCTGCTGGCCGGAGAGGAAAAGGCGAAGGCCGTCAAAGCGGCGATCCAGCATCCGGACTGCGTCTGAGCGCCGATACAGACGATAGAAGAGAAATCTGAGACGGCGTTTTCGGCCGGAGATACAAGGAGCTTGCCAAGGGGCAGGCTCTTTTCTTGTTGCTGAAAAACGCGTATTCGACAAAGATGTAATAAAACTGTAATAATATTGAAACAAAGAATTGAAAATTAACACGGTTTGTGTTATAATTTATATCAATTACAGATATCTAAAAGATCAGGAGATAAGCATGAAGAGAGTTTTTAGCGTACTGCTGTCTACGGTGATGTTCCTCAACTGCTTTGCGCCGCTCCCCGTATGGGCGGACGGTGAGGACGGGGAGACGCCGCAGAGCGTGATTGATGTGCATGTGGTGAATGTGGGCGAACCCGCGCCCGCGGAAAGCAAGGCAGAACAGAGCGCTCCTGCCGCCGCGCCTGCGGAAAGCAAGGCGGAGGAGAGCACCCCTGCATCTGCCCCTGTGGAAAGCAAGCCGGCGGTGAGCGCCCCTGCGTCTGCCCCTGCGGAGAATGAGCCCGCTGAGAGCGCCCCTGCCGCCGCGCCGGCGCAGGAAAGCGGCGCGGGCGCCCGGGAGAATACGGAAGCTGCCGCCCCCGCCAGGGAGAGCGGCGGTGACAGCGCGTCCTCCGAAGGCGAAGAGAGCGCGACGGCGAATGCGCCGGCTTCCGCAGAAGCGCCTGCGGCGACCGAGGAAGCGAGTGCCGGCAGGGAAAGCGCGCCCGCTCAGGAAGCCCCCGCGGAGCAGGAAGGCGGCCGGGCGGAGCCGGAGGCGGCTGCGGACAGCGAAGCCGGTGAGCCCGCGGAGCCTGAAATGCCATCTGACGCTGGGAACGGCAAAGCGGACGAAACGAGCGGGACGGATGAAACCGCTGCGGACGGCGCCGCGGATACGGCCGCGCCTGCGGAAGCGGACGTGATGATGATGAAGGCCGCGCCGCTACAAGCGCCGGCAGCGGAGGGGGCGTCTGAGGATGCGGAGGAAACGCAGGCGAAGGGAGAAGAAACGGGCTATATCACCGAGCGCAAAGAGCAGGATGAGAATCTAATCGATACCACCTTTGGTACACCCGATGATATAGATAAGAAGGGCAATCTCACCAATGTAGAGAGTTCTTATGAACTGTGTGTGGATGAAAATGGCGTCTATCAGCTCACCTTTAAAATCAATGAGGGAGTTGATGTTGAAACCATTACTGTCGATTTGACAAAGGCTTTGGAAGAGTTACAGGCTTACGCTGGGGCGACAGGAATGAACACATTACAGCCTGGCGATACCCGCACATTCCAGATTTGGATCACAAGCGATTCCGATCATACATATCGCTACAGCGAGGGCAGCTTTATCCTGACAACACCGGAACAGGATATAAACGAGATACCGGAGGATCCAACCATTGGATTTGACGGACAGGAGCTGGACAAAGAACATACCGGACGTTCAAGCCGAGACGCTTATACCAATCTGCCAGCAATTCAGGATATCCTTATTGAAATGGGTTTGGATGCATATGATCGTAATAGACCGGCAAGCTATCAAATCAGTGAGATGCGAAGCATTCTGCTGAAGCGCTACGGCGAAGGGACCGGTGATATAACAACCGCAGTCATAAACTGCTTACTGGACTATTACAGCAAAAAGGAAGGGACGACATATACTGATTTCGCAACGATGCTCAAGGAAAGTCCGGATGCGGCACGGGATATAGAGAACACAGGTGGGATAGCAATCAGCGGAGTGAAGCTGCCCGTCGATCCCGCGGCTCTTTATGACTTCTACTATAAGGATATTGAGCGTATAGTTTACGGGGATAATACGGAGTTTGCTACCGGAGAGAACAAGGAGCCTACGACGACCACAAAGACAATTTACACAGTTACGGATCATGATGGTGGCGCGATTTATACAGATTGTTATCCGGCAAGCGAACTGGGTGTTTATTATGTGAATATGATGACGCGATATAAGAATCAGGGATATCCGATCAATGATCCGGCAAAAGTTCTGATCTATGTAGATCCGTCCAACGGAAGGATGATTTTCGGCTTTGAAAACGCTGATGGAACCTGGGCAGAAGTGGATAACTTTGACGGCAATACACGTACTTTGACGACGCATGAAAGCTCTTACAGGCAGATAGCATGGCATCAGGACGAGGCGACGAAAGATGCAACGGTTGAACAGTACATGCTAGGAGAAGACAGCGAGACCTGGAAGAAAGTGGATGCTTACTTTGAGAGCCTTCTTGCAGATGGCATCAGCGCCAGCGAAGCTTCGGCCATGACCCAAGATTTTGTAAAGTTTATGATGGCTGTCAACATAGATTTCTATCTTGCGGGCAACGGGTATCAGAGCACGCAATGGGGATGGCACAACACCATCGACCTGGAGCGCGTGGACGGTGAGCTCCACGTGGAGAAGGTAGACGAGAACGATAACCCGGTGACCAGCGATGAGACCACCTTCCAGCTGTGGTACTACAAGAACGACGATAAGGATCAGAAGTACTACTATACCTCCTATGAGACGGAGGTTACGGATGATCAGGGCAATAAGACGAAGCAGCAGACAAAAGGCTTTGTGAAGTACGATCCGGACAACAAGAACATCTCCTGGACGATCGATACCACCGGCGGTAAGCTGGACATCAGCTACGCCATGCTGGAGAACATCATCTATTATCTGCAGGAGAAGGTGGCTCCGGAGGGCTATGAGCTGGATAAGACCGTCTACATCATCTGCGACAGCGAAGAGGATGTAAAGAAAGCGGAGGAGCTGCTGAAGAAGGATCCTTCGGTCGATTCCTCGAAGACGAAGTACGCGGGACGCATCGACAGCGAGGACGAAGGCGGTCTCAGGATCAAGGTCGTCAACGTGAAGAACACACCCACCCCGGCGCCGAAGCCCACGCCGACGCCGGGCGTACCGGGAGACAATCCGCCTCCGAGCCTCGTCACCATCGGCGGCTGTGAGCTGCCCCGGGCCGGTTTGATCAACATGAACGAGGGAGACTGCTTTGACTGAGCGCAGGCATAAAGGAGAACCTGAACGATGAAGAAATGGATGATCGTGCTGTTGGCGCTGCTGCTGGCGGCAACGGCGGCCTTCGCGGAGGAGGCGGGGGAGAATCCCCGCGCATCCGCGCTCGAGATCGCGCGGATGCGGCCCGTCAGCGGCGAGCCGACGCACCTTGATGTGGGCAACACCACGAAGGTGAGCGGCAGCTTCTGGACGACGTACTTCGGCAACAATACCAGCGATATCGACGTGCGCACCATGCTGCACGGCTACAGCCCCGTGGTCTGGGACAACCAGATCCAATTTGTCCCCGACCCGCAGGTCGTGACCGGCATCACCCGCGACAGGGCGCCCGGCGGCATGGCTTACACCGTTTCGCTGCAGCACGATCTCGCTTATAATGACGGAACACCCATCACCGCCGGGGATTATGTGTTTGCCTGGCTGCTGACGGCCTCGCCGCAGCTGGCGGCCATCGGCGCCGAGACGCCGGATATGAACGTCGTGGGCTTCGACGCTTACCACGACGGCAGCACGCCCGTCTTCGCCGGCATCCGCCTGGTGGATGACTACACGTTCCGCATTATCATTGAGGAGGATTACGATCCTTACTTCTATGATTATGCGCAGATTGCGCTCAGCCCCTACCCGGCAAGCGTGCTGGCCCCAGGCTTCACCGTCCGGGACGACGGGCAGGGCGCCTTCATCACGGGCGAGAACGGGGAGGAGCTGACGGCCGGCTTGCTACGCAAGACCGTGCTGGATCCGGAGAACGGCTATCTGTCGTACCCGTGGCTCTCCTGCGGCCCGTACAAGCTGACGGGCTACGACAGGGAAAGCGGCACCGTGGATTTTGCGCTGAACCCCTTCTACAAGGGCAACTATGAGGGCGTGAAGCCCGTTATCGACACCATCACGCTGATGCCGGTGCTGCCGGAGGACATGATCGCCCGCCTGGAGAGCGGCGAACTGGGCCTGCTTAACAAGTGCGTGGACGCCTCCGTCATCGACAGCGGCATTGACCTTGTGGGCCGCGGCCCCTTCGACATGGTCAACTACGCGCGCCTGGGCTACGGCTTCTGCGCGTTCAGCTGCGAAAAGGACGGACCGCAGCAGTTCGTGGCTGTGCGCCAGGCGCTCAATTACGCGTTTGACTCCGACCGCTTTATCCAGGAGATCCTGGGCGGATACGGAACGCCCGTCTACGGCTATTACGGCATCGGCCAGTGGATGGTCAGAGCCGTGAACGGCTCGCTGAGGCCGGTCGACATGGGCGGGAAGGAGCTGTCCCTCTGGGATGCGCTGTCCCTGGATCAGCTGAATCGCTACGAATACGACGCCCAGAAGGCGAAGGAGCTGCTGATCGGGGACGGATGGACGCTGAACGCGGACGGCAGCGCTTACGACGAGGAGAAGGGCGGCCTGCGCTACAAGCAGACGGACAGCGGACTCATGCCCCTCAGCCTGCGCTTTGCCAAATGCGCGCGCAACGACGCCGCGGACAAGGTGCTGGAGCTCTTCGGCGAGAGCCTGCCGAAGATCGGCGCTGCGTTTGAGGTCGAGGAGGTCCCCTTCACGGAACTGCTCTCCGACTATTACCGCGAGGGCGAGGAACGCCGGTTCGACATGAACTTCATGGCGACCAACTTCTTCTCCACCTTTGACCCGTACATCACCTTCAGCGGACGGCCCGACATGCAGGGCTCCGTCAACACCAGCGGCATCGACGACGAGGAGCTGGTCCGCAGGGCCTGGGAGATGCGGAAAACCGAGCCGGGCGACCTGACGACCTTCCTGCAGCGCTGGATCAGGATGCAGGAGCGCTTCAACGAGATCCTGCCCACGATGCCCATTTATTCCAACATCTACTTCGACTTTTTCGAGGATGATCTGCAGAACTACCGTGCCAACGCGGAGTACAGCTGGCCGGTGGCCATCCTCTACGCGTACCTGGGCGACCCCGTAGGGCGGCCGGAGGAAGTACCGGAGTCTCATGAGAAGCCGGGAACCGGAGAGGAGCCGGAGGCCGCAGAGGAGACCGCGGCGGTTGAAACCGCACCGGCAGTTACTGTTCAGCCGCAGGCGGAAGCGGGCGTCGCACAGACTGCGGCTGCCGCCGAAACTCAGGCGGCCGGAACGCCGGAAGCCCCCGCGCAGGAGGAGCCGGCAAAGACCGCCGCAGGCACCCTCCCGGCCAGGGTCGAGATGGAAAAGGTGCCGGAGACTGTCGCCATCCGCTGCGACCAGAACGTCGGCGTTTACAAGAGCGCGACGCCCAAGTCCCGCTTTGTCGGCTGGGCGAAGGCGGGCGGACACTATGAAGTCCTGGAGTCTGTGACCGGCAACAAGCAGAAGACCTGGCTGCGCATCCGTCTGGAGGACGGTACGGAAGGATACATTCCGCAGCGGATGACCAGCCCTGTCGTGAAGGACGCGGAGGCGCATGCGCTGACGCACATCATGGTTTTCCGCAAGAGCTTCGTGAACGTGCGCAGGGCGCCTGACCGTGACAGCGTGCTGATGGGCACCGCCAAGCGGCTGTCGGTCTATCCGGTCATCGGCGAGCAGATCCATGGCTGGTGGCCCATCGCGCTGGAGGATGGCACGACCGGCTATGTGCATGAAGATTCCGTCTGGGAGATCGATCCCGAGGAAGCCGCGAAAGAGCGCTATGTGGTCATCCATGCCCGGTCCATCATCTATGCGGAACCGGACAGTGACAGCCCGGCACTGAGCGGCATCGGCCCCGATGCAGCGCTGCGCTGCTTGCTGGTGATCCCTCAGCCGTCTTATGAGAAGGCGGCGGGCATCCCCGGATACGACTGGTACCAGGTGGAAACGCTGGGCGGCGGTTACGGCTTCATCAGCAGCAAGAACACCGAGCTTAAGGACGGGCCGCTCCCACAGTAACCTTCAGCGGACGGATACAAGAGATATAAACCAAAGCAGCTTCCCCCAGGCCGGGGAAGCTGCTCTTTGCCTGCCCAAACGGGATCGCGGTCAGGTCCTGCGACGCTGCGGAAAGGCGTTGAAGCGGTTGAAAAATAAATCGATTTATGATAGTATGCTCCTGGATTCCGAATCATTGCAAAAGGGCAAGTAAAACAAGGGATTACGGGGGTATAGAGATGAAAAGGTTTCTCGGCGTACTGATCCTGGCGGCGGTGTTCCTCAGCTGCCTTATGCCGCTCTGCGCGTGGGCGGAGGGGACGACAGAGGAAACGGCGACAGCCGGGGATGCACAGGCTGAAATCGTTGCCATCCGCTGCGACCAGAACGTCGGCGCGTACAAGAGAGCGACGCCTGAATCCCGCTTTGTCGGCTGGGCGAAGATGGGCGGACAGTATGAAGTCCTGGAGTCTGTGAACGGCAATAAACAGAAGATCTGGCTGCGCATCCGTCTGGAAGACGGAACGGAGGGATACATCCCCAAGTTTATGACCAGCCCTGTCGTGAAAGACGCGGAAGAAAAGGCCCTGACGCATATCATGGTTTTCCGCAAGAGCTTCGTGAACGTACACAGGTCGCCTGACTGTGACAGCGTGCCGATGGGCAATGCGAAACGGCTGTCTGTCTATCCGGTCATCGGTGAGCAGACCCGCGGGTGGTGGCCCATCGCGCTGGAGAACGGAACGACAGGCTACGTGTATGACGATTCCGTTTGGGAGATCACTCCCGAAGAGGCTGCGAAGGAACGCCACGTGGTTTTCCACGGCCGGTCTCTCATCTATGCGGAACCTGACGGCGACAGCCCGGTGCTGACCGGCATCGGCCCCGACGCGGCGCTGCGCTGCGTGCTGGTGATCCCGCAGCCGTCTTACGAGAAGGTGGCGGGCATCCCCGGATACGACTGGTACCAGGTGGAGACGATGGGCGGCGGTTATGGGTTCGTCAGCAGCAGGCATGCCGAGCTTAAGGACGGGCCGCTCCCGCACTGAGCCGGTTCACGCTGAACCCTAAGGATATCAAATAAGCTTCTCCCGAGTTGGGAGAAGCATTTTTGTATCCCGATGGCTGCAAAGAGTCTTCGGTGCTGCCGTGTTTACGGAGAGCCCGGGAACCCTGTCAGTTCCCCCGTGCGTTTCCAGTGCAGGATCAGCGAGGATTCCCAGATCAGCATCATGATCCAGCCGGCCGCGCAGGCCAGAGGGACGGCATCCAGGTTCAGCCGGCCGATGAGCAGCGCGGTGCAGGCGGCGCGCGTCAGCATCTGCCCGTAGGTGATGATCATGGTGAGGCTGAGCTTGCCGATGGCGCGCAGGTAGCCCTGCAGGCCGTTGGTGATGCCCGGCAGGAAGTAGAACAGCCCCATGAGGCGCAGATACCGGACGCCCAGCCGGATGACCTCCGTTTCCTGGCGGCTGACGAACAGATGCATGAGCGGCTCCGCCAAAAAGAAGATGACGAGGGAGACGGTGAAGCCGTAGAGCGTTTCCATGATGATCGCGGCACGGAAGCCCCGGAGCATGCGGTCCGGCTTTCCCGCGCCGTGGTTTTGGGCGACGAGCACCGTTTCACCGTTGGCGATGTCGCGCTGCGGGATGAGGGCATAGTCGTCCAGCCGGTTGACGGCGTTGAAGGCGGCGATGGAGCTGACGCCGAGCGGATTGACCAGGGCCTGCACGAGCAGCTTGCCGACGTATATGCCCGCCTGCTGCAGCGCGCTGGCATAGCTGAACTTCATCGTGCGGGTGAGCAGAGAGCGGTCTACGGCGAAATCCCCGCGGCGCATCCGGAAGGGACCGGAGCGCAGGAGCAGCAGCGCGCACAGCAGGGCCGAAACGCCCTGGCTGATGACGGTGGCGGCGGCCGCGCCGGCGACGCCGAGGCCGAAGCCGGCGACGAACAGGATATCCAGCCCGACGTTGAGCAGAGAGCCGGCGATAAGGCAGACGAGGGGCGTGCGCGTGTTGCCGACGGAGCGGGAGGCGGCCGCCAGGATGTTGTAGAGCGCGGTGAGGATCATCCCGCCTGCGATGATGCGCAGGTAGAGGGCGGTGTCCTCCAGGATCTCAGAAGGTGTGCGGCACAGCTGCAGCAGCGGATGCGCCAGGATAAACAGGGAGAGCGCGATGACTGCGCTGATGAGCGCTGAGACCGCCAGCGTCGTGCAGAACTCGCGGCGGAGCGACCGGAGATCGCCTGCGCCGAAGAACTCGCTCATGATGACGGAGGCGCCGATGCCGATGCCGATGATGAAAAACATCGCGATGTTCATCAGCGGGCTGGCGATGCCGACGGCAGCCAGCGCGGAGGCACCCGCATATTTACCTACGATGATGCTGTCCACCGTATTGTAGGTCACCTGGAACAGGTCACCCAATACGGCGGGAACGGCATAGAGGATGAGGTGGCGGGCGATACTGCCCTCGGTCATAAGACGGGCTGACTTGCGCATGGATCGGTTCCCTCCGGTTTTCAGCGCCCGGCGCGGGTGTAAACGGGCATAATCCCAGGAAGTTTCTTCATTGAACTTATTGTACTACGGATGTCAAACGGTCGGACGAAAAAACAGCCGCACCGGTCAGAAACGGTGCGGCTGCCCGGAAAGGGGGCAGACCCTGCAGCTCAGGCCTGCCGTATAAAGGGGGCCGGATTATTTGCTTTGGCCGCGGCGGCGTTTTGACTGAAGGATCAGAAGCAGCAAACCCACTGTACTGAAGGCGGCACAGGCAAGCCAAAGCCGTATGCGGGTGCCGTCGCCGGTTTGGGCTACCTTGTAATTGACGATCGTACCGCCGTTATAGCACCGGTCATTTTCGCCGGCATGGCTCCCGGTGTTTTCATATCGTGCGATATACCCTTCCGGCACGTTTTCGATCAGGTAATAGTCCTCCATCTGTGTAAACCAGGTTTCATAATGCCATCGCTTGTCACTCTCAAGCCGCTTATTGAACTTCTTATGCACGACGGTTCCGTCCGGCCGGTATAATACCCAGGTGATCGCTTCTGCCGGTTCATCCTGCCATACCTTAGTAAAGGAGAAACGGTAATCGTGCGGCTTCTCTGTAGTCGGGGTCGGAGCCGGGGTAAGCGTCGGAGTCGGGGTCGGAGTCGGGGTCGGTGTCGGAGTAGGTGTTTCGCGCCGCTTGTTGATAATGGTGAGCGCTTTCTCTTCGCTGTCAAATCCGTCCGGTACGGAGGGATTCCCGTCCGCATCCACCTCTTTGACCGTATACGTATAGGGATCGCCGTAAACGCTGCATACAGGCAGGTCGGGCCAGGTGACGGAGAGCACGCCGTCGGGCAGCGGTTTTGCAGCGCCGACGGGAACCGGCTGATTCTGGCCCTTCGCCTGGCGGTACAGCTGGAAGTAAATGGTGGGATGCGGCAGGGTATCCGCAGCGCCTTCGGCGGTCAGCCAGTTCTTTTCCGCTGAGATATCCGCGGTCCGCAGGTCGTTTTCGATGACCAGCGACAGGCTCTGCTGCGATTCAACCGCCGTGTCCAGGTCAAACTCGTAAGGCGCATCTGCAGGATACCGTATCGAAAGGTAATCCGGCGCGCTCGTTTCATACAGGCGGTAATGGCCGGTCTTGAGCCCTGTCAGCGTTGCGATCCCTTTCTCATCCGTGGTGATGTCGCCGATGAGATGCCACTCTGCATTTTCCTGTTTCTCGACACGGATGACGATGCCGGGAACGGCCATTTCTGTCCCTGTGATCCGTTTAGCGGCCTGCAGGACCCCGCGGGGAAGACCGTGCACGTCACCGCCCTGCGCCACATTGGAAAAGACAGCTTCATCGTGGTAGGAGAAAGGAGTGCCGTCTTCTGTAATCCAGGAGGTGTCCGCAGCGTTTTCAAAATAGAGAAGGCTGAAATCCGTAACCCTGCAGCGGTAAACCATGCACCAGTAAGTCCCGTCCGCTGTTTCCCAGCCGATCCGCCACTGCAGGCTGCCGGAGGCATCAAAGCTCAGGCTGGAAGAGGGGTAAGCGGCGTTCCAGGCGGAGACGACATCCGAGACGGTGCCGCTGTACTGGCTGACGATTTTTCCGTCTGAATAAATCAGCAGTTCAGAGGGATCCAGTTCCTGACCGGGACCGATGGTATCCCGGATCGTCACGTCAGACTGGAGGGGTTGATGGTTTTCGTTGGCTGTCAGGATCCACTGCGTATAGGTCGGATCATCGGGATCGAGGCTCATCACCCATCCCATATCCTCAACCCACGTCAAGCCGCCGCCGATCTCGTCAGCCTGCTTGCGCACATCCGGCGTTTCACCGCCGACGACGCTGCCGCTTGCAGCCTTGTGAATGGACACCTCGGCTTTTTTGCTGCCGGCGACGACCTCCGCGGTACGGGTGCTTTCTTCCTCCGTCTCCGTGTTGTTGACAGCCATGGCCTCAAACCAGAAACTGCCCTGCACGTCGTACAGCGCGTCGACCTGGCTGTTGAAGCGGATGAGCGCCCCGGACGAAGTCACCTCGGCTGTGGCATAGGTGATGCCTTCCGCATTCATCAGCGGGATGGTGGTCTTATACCCCTTTATTGCGGCATCCCCCGAGGAGGGCCAGGAGCTCTTTGGCCTTCTCATGGGAGAAGTAAATGGGGATGCCGTCGACCAGGACGTTAAAGTAGCCAAAGGTGACGATATCGACGATGTGTCCTGCAGCTGTCCGTTTTTTTGCCCTGTCCTGCGAAGAAAGGACCTCCTGTGCTGCGCAGGCTGACTCCGAGGCCGGCGGGAATCCCGGCGCGCTTTGATCTCTGCCGCAGAAGAGAAAGCGTTCATCGCCGAGACTGATGAGCAGACCGTTCCGCCCCTGCGTCCTGCCGGCTGTTTCCTGCTTGTCGAAGGGGATTTCTTTGATGCTGAGCACAGGCGCGTCCGGTTTCAGATTCTGGGCAAAAAAGCCCCGCAGCAGGTCGCGATGGGCCTCCGCTACCTGCCTGTCGATGCGGTAAGCCAGCATATCTTCCAGACTGACGCGAAGATGGCCACTTTGGTCGCCTTCCCGGCAGCAGACGCACTGGGCCGTATTCTCCCGGAGATTGAGTTCGCCGATCCACTCACAGCAGGGCTGCAGCAAACAGACAAAAGTGTCCCTCAGCCGATCCGCCTGCCTGCGCAGTTCACCGGAACGGTCACAGAGCAAAGCCGTGAAGTGTTCTTCTGCCTGGGATGGGTCCAGGTCGATGACAGCGGCCACCGGAAGGCTTTGCTGTGTGACGGTGTGCAGGGAGACGTGCAGGGATACGGGTTCCTTTGTCTCCCGCAAGACCCGGATGCCGGACATCAGCCGCTGCTGATCTTCCGGACTGAGCAGCAGGGCCGGATTCCTGACCACCACCTGCAGTCAGTTTTCTGTCTGTGCTGTCAGCCCGAGCAGGCCTTTTACAGCGCTGCTGACAGAAGTGAGCAGCGGAGACGGATCCAGTACAAAGCAGACCCTGCCGCAGCTTTCGGCTGCAGGTGCGGCCTGCAGCGTGCTTCCGGGATTGTGAAGGCGGTTCATCGGCGCGTCTCCTTTCCGGGCATCCGCATTGCAGCTCAGCACAGGCGATATAACACTTTTGATTATAGGGACGCGGCGTTCCTGCCGATCGGTTTTTCCGTTCCCCGAGTGTATCTGCGGCGTTCCCTGCGCTTCTCAAAATAAAAAAAGTGAATGCCGGACATTTCACTTTTATTCTATTCTGTTTTGAGACTGCGGACAGTTTACTTTGCCGCGGGATTGTCCACTCGCTGGACATCTGAGGCAAATTGTAAAGCCGGCGCCTCAGAATCCGTCAGACGGTGGATCGTCCCCTGGATGGAGAGCGCCATCATGGCGTTGCAGCGGCTGGTGATGTAAGCGGGCGACGGCTTCATGTCCTGGGAGAGCCAGTAATCGATGACCCCCATAAAGGCGCTTTGGTACAGCCGGAGCATAAACGCCCGGTCCTCTGCGGAAATATCGGCTGCAAGATCCCGGCAGCAATCGTCGATGCCCCGGCTGATCAGCCGGCCGCCGTAATGCTCGATCATCGCCAGCAGTTCACCGCGGCAGGATGAACGGTATACATGCAGGATCAGGACGCGGTTTTCACGCAGACAGTCGAGGATGTGCTCGAAACCCAGGTGCCAGGTGAGATAGGTGTTGTCCTCTCCGATGGCCCGGTCCAGCCTGCGGGTCAGTTCTTCGTTCAGCACGTCGAGCAGCGAATAGTAGTGATTGTACAGCGTCTGGCGGCTGATCCCGGCATGGCCGCAAACCATACGAACCGTAATGCTGTCCATGCCGTTTTCCTGCAGAAGGACAAACAGGGCATCGCAGATCGCTCTTTTTGTAGGTTTGCACATGGATCGGTTCCCTCCGGTTTTCAGCGCCCGGCGCGGGCGTGGCCGGGATCATACCGGCTGTGGTCTTTGGTCAATTGTTTCTTGTTTCTCCGGCGTGCTGTCCTGTCCGCCAGAAGGAGCAGGAGCGCGGTCAGCGCTGCCGCAAGCCCCAGACGGAGGACAAGGTAAGCGATCCATTGCCATCGCTGTGTCAGCACCAGCCCCAGCGGATTGACGTAGGAGGAGAAGAAGTTCGTCCTGTAGACGATCCCCACAGGCTTGCCTGCGTCATACACCGGCTGGGAGAATACGGAATTGAGATAAAAGGTCGGCACATCCATCAGCAGCAGCAAACCCATCGTCTCTTTGAACCTGCGGAGGGAAACGTCACTGTCCGGTCCCAGCCCCAGATAGAGCCCCAGGGCGACGACCATGGAATGATACAGGAAATACTGATAGATGCGCGGAGAGGCAAAGTATTGCTTCACGGTATGATAATCCACCGTGACCTGTGCCATCACGATGCCCATCAGCCCGCCGATCACGCCGGTGACAAACATGAGCGCCCGCAGACGGGAGCGCCGCAGAGGCGTCTTGCTGAGCAGCAGGGCGGCCATAAACACGATCTGCAGGGAGCAGAGCTCCAGCGGAAGATCCGCCATTTCCAGATACGGCGTGTACTGTCCGGCATAAGGATAACTGAGCTGAGCCCCGTCAACGGCGATATCCACCATGGGCAGGATCCGCATCACGCTGAGTACCTTCACCGTTTCCGATAGGATGCCGAGGCCGAGACAGACTTTCACGAGCCGGTTTTCATCCGGCTTTATCCTGAAGCAGGCCGCGACGCCGCCCACGATCAGGCAGAAGGATATGCCGATCCACAGCAGATGACCTGTTGAAAACATACCGGTTTCTCCTTATTTGATCCTCGCAATGTCTTTGAACCACAGCCATGACAGCCTGCGGTTCCATTCGGACAGCCTGCGCGCCATCAGCAGCGCCCACAGATAGATGAAAGCAAAGGCAACCAGGAAGAGGCCAAGGCCGTTTTGCCTGTAATCCAGGAAGAAATAGGGGATGAGATGGGACGGCAGCATCCCCGCGGCGATCAGGATCAGGACGGTTGCCGCATAGCAGGAAACAAACGCCGTACCGTGCCACAGCTCTGCGGGGGTCAGCCTGCCGATGGGGGAATCGTTCAGCAGGAACGATGAAACGCCCAGGATGGGGATGACCACATGCATCACGAAGGAATCATACCGGTCAAAGACCGGCAGATGCTGCGCAAAAAACGGAAGCTGGCTGAAAACAACGACGATAAAAATGACGGATTCGGCCACGGCGCAGGACAGGCGGATAAAGTAGACCGGCCGCCTCGTGACTTCCGTTTGCCTGGCAATTTCCACCAGGTTGACGGCAATGCACACAATGGAGCCGATCGTGGTGAAAACCGTTCCGTCCACGGTCATCCACCGGAAGATCGTCCGGATGGATTCAAGCGTCAGGCCGTATAAAAACGAGGTGATCCCCAGCACGGCAATCACCGCGGAAACGGCCAGATTGGTGAGTTTCTTCCGGCGGTACCGGGCGTCAAAGGCGCTTTGAATCGCATCATAGCGTTCTGTCTGATTCATCTATTTTCACCGACGGCTTCTTTAGTCAGCCCGCCGTACGGCGCATAACCGCACCGCCGGCAGGGTATGCAGGATGGACAGATCGCCTGCCTGAAGGCTTTCCGATCAGGAAAAGCGCTTTTCGATGGTCATCTCCACAGTGCGGCCCAGGATGGAGACCTTCACGTCATCCGCCAGGTGGCCCACAACGGACTTTTCCAGTTCGTCCCATGCCTCTCTGGCGCCCTTTTCGTTCTGCTCGTTGTACTGCCGGAGCTGATCCCTGTAGTCCCCCATGGACCAGACATAGCTGTTGTACATCTGCGGAGCTCCGCCCAGCCCGGCCGAGAACAGGGGAACGCTGCTGGAGGGCTCGAAGAAGGAGCGGATCTTACCCATAAAGCCCCGGGTCGCCTCGTTCTTCCCGCTGGTGGAGGCGGACAGGAGCTGATCCTTCTGCTGTTCGTCCATCAGGCTGGTGACCTGCAGATGGAGGGTATACACCCCGTCTTCGTCCTCCATCCAGAATTCACCGTTCACGCTGCCGGTGATGGCCCTCACCAGTGCCATGGTTTCCTCTGCCAGAAGCCGCAGGACCATCATGTCTTTCGGCGACAGTTCTTTATAGGCCGCGACTTTGTCCACCTGCGCCAGGGCGGCCTCCATGTTGGTGCCGTCGCTGGAAATCGTGAGAATGTCGGTCTTCATGCTGTATATCTCCTCATTCAATGGTCAGGATATCTGCGAATCCGGTGACGTCAAACACTTCCCGGACGATCTTGTTTACAGGCTGAAATGTCCGGGGATCGTTTATACTGTGCTTCTGTCATTGTAAAAGACAAGGGGATAAAATTCAACCGCCTGCCCGCATTTCTCAGGATCCGGTTCCGGACGGATACAAAAAAACGCTGCCCCGCAATGAGGTCAGCGTTCACAGGTGGCTCCCCAGGTAGGGCTCGAACCTACAACCCTTCGGTTAACAGCCGAATGCTCTGCCATTGAGCTACTGAGGATGGTGGATTGAAGTGGACTCGAACCACCGACCTCCCGCTTATCAGGCGGGTGCTCTAACCGACTGAGCTATCAATCCGAACGAAAGAGATTATAATGCGGGAAGCGCCTGCTTGTCAATCTGTTTTTTGAAAAACCGGGCCCCGGAGAAGCCCCGGAAGAGAGGGAGCAAGCCGGCCTGTTAAAAAAGGGTGAGAAATGATTGAAGAGAAATTGACGAAGATTGAATCAGGTGTTATACTCATATTTAATGTAGTTTTAAGACTGCTAAACGTCGGAAAGGGGTGTACTTCTCATGCCGCCAAAGCAGAGGATTACAAAGGAAATGATTCAAGAGGGGGCCTTCCGGGTATTCCGCCAGGAGGGAATGGAAAGAGTCAACGCGCGTTCCGTTGCCAGAGAACTGGGCTGCAGCACGCAGCCGATTTTCAGCTATTTCTCCGGCATGAACGAACTGAAAACGGATATTGAGAGGCGTGCTTACGCACAGTTTTATGAAGCGATCCGTCCGGCGCTTGCCAAGGACGACGCGCTGAGCGCCTGCTGCCTCGGGTACGTCGATTTTGCAGGGGCGGAACCGCAGCTTTTCCGCTATCTGTTCATCGAGAGCGACAGCGGTACCAAGAATTTCTGCGGAGACGACGCGCTTCCCAAGGAGCTGTTTGAACAGACGGCCGTCGCCTATCATCTGGATGCCGAGCGGGCGCGTATGCTTTGCCTGACGGCAGCCGCCTACACACACGGCATGGCGACCGCGATGGTCACCCAGGCGGTCCGGGTGAACGCGGAAGAAGCAAAAAAGAAGATACAGGCGCTGATCGTGCGCGAGGCCGGAGCACTGGCCTGAACGGAATTCGCCTTTGTATGCCCGGCAGAGCGGAAAGCCTGCCGGGTTTTGTGTGCCCCGCCGGGGCTTGAAGATGGGCAGACGCGTCGTGTATAATAGGAGCCATCAAGCGCAAGGAGGGGAAAGTATGACTTTTGAGGTAAAGCCCTTTGGCACGACGGCGGACGGCCGCAGCGTGCACGCGTGGACGCTGTCCAACGACAACGGCATGCGGGCGACCATCCTGGACTACGGCTGCACGATCCAGAGCCTGGTGGTGCCCGATGTGACGGGCCGCCCGGTGGACGTGGTGCTGGGCTATGATACGCTTGCGGAATACGAGACGCAGTCGGGGTATCTGGGCGCTGTCGTGGGCCGCGTGGGCAACCGGATCGGCGCGGGCAGCTTTACGCTGAACGGGAAGGATTACCAGCTGGCTGTCAACGACAGGGGGAACCACCTTCACGGCGGCATCAAAGGATTTGACAAAAAGGTGTGGCAGGCCTCGCGCAACGGCGATGAACTGCTGCTGGAGCTGATGAGCCCCGACGGCGAGGAAGGATATCCCGGCAATCTGCGGGTCACCGTGCGATACCGGCTCGGCGAGGACAACACGCTGCGCATCACCTATGATGCCGTCAGCGACGCGGATACGCTGCTGAACCTCACCAACCACGCGTATTTCAACCTTTCCGGCGGCGGCACGATCCTGGGACATGAACTGCAGCTCTTCGCCGATTATTTCCTGGAGGCGGATGAAAACTGCCTGCCGACTGGCAAGCGGCTGTATGTGGGCGGGACGCCGTTTGACTTCAGGGAGCGCAAGCGCATCGGGCAGGATATCCAGGTGGGCTGCGAGCAGCTGCGCTACGGCAACGGGTACGATCATAACTTCTGCCTGTCGGATACCGGCGAGTGGAAGCGGGCGGCCTACCTCATCTGTCCCGAGACGGGCATCGAGATGGCCTGCCTGACGACGCAGCCCGGCGTGCAGTTCTACAGCGCCAACGGGCTCTCGGAGCGGATGGGCAAGAAGGGCCGCATGGGCGTGCGTGAAGGCCTGTGCCTGGAGACGCAGGTGTGGCCGGACGCCATCCACCACGCGGACTTCCCCTCGGCGGTCCTTCGCGCGGGGCATCCGTGGCACAGCCAGACGGCTTATAAATTCAGCAGGGCGTAAAAACCAGGCTGCCCTGCGGCAACCGGAATAAAGAAGAGGGGAGACTGTCATGAAAGAGAATCGTGTGCAAAAAGTCGTGCACGAGATGCGCGCACGCGGGCTCAGCCAGCTGATCATCACCGCGCCGGCCTCGGTCTTTTATCTCACGGGCAAGTGGGTCTATCCGTTCGAGCGGATGCTGGCCCTGTATGTGAACGACAAGGGGGAGACGAAGCTCTACGGCAACCGGCTGTTTGTCCTGAAGGGCAACGTGGACGCCGATCTCGTGGAGTTCGATGATACGGACGACTGCGTGAAGATCCTGGCGGACGGCGTCGCCCCCGGAACGATCGGCATCGACAAAGCGTGGCCTGCGCACTTCCTCATCCGCCTGATGGAAGCGCGGCCGGATATCCGGCCCGTGGTCGGAAGCCCCGCGGTGGATGCCGCGCGGCTCATCAAGGACGAAGAGGAGCTGCGCCTCATGCGCGAATCCTCCAGGAAGAACGATGAAACCATCGAGGCAACGATCGCTGCTCTGCGCCGCGGCATGACGGAGCTGGAGGTCGCGAAGATCTATCTGCAGGAAGCCGCTGCGCGCGGCGCCTCCGGCCCCAGCTTCGAGCCGCTGGTGTGCTACGGCCCCAACTGCGCCGACCCGCACCACGGCTCCGACGACGTGACCCGGCTGAAGGACGGTGATTCCGTCATCCTGGATGTCGGCCTCACCTGGCAGGATTACTGCAGCGACATGACGCGCACGGTCTTCTGCGGCGAACCGAGCGACGAGCAGAAGCGTGTTTACGAGCTGGTGCGCGCCGCCAACGCCGCGGGGCGCGCAGCGGTACGGCCGGGTGTCCCGGTATCGGAGGTGGACAGGGCAGCCCGCAAGGTCATCGAAGATGCGGGCTACGGCAAGTACTTCATCCACCGCACGGGGCACGGCATCGGGCTGGAGGAGCACGAATTCCCGGATGTCAGCGCCACCGGCCAGGCAATCTGTACGCCGGGCATGTGCTTCTCGGTGGAACCCGGCATCTACCTCCCCGGCAAGTTCGGCGTGCGCGTGGAGGATCTGGTCGTCGTGACGGAAGACGGCTGCGACACCATCAACGCGGTGCCGCGCGAACTCAGAGTGATTTAAAAGGAGATCCCCCGGCAGCAGCCGGGGGATCGGTTTTATTGGCTTTTCAGCAGGCCCATGTGCTCGGCGTATTCCTCCAGGCACCAGTTGTTCTGGGTCATGATGGCCGCGGCCTCCGTACCCACGTAGCGGATGTGCCAGGCCTCCGCGATAAAGCCGGTGATCTTCTGCTTTTCGGCGGTAAAGCGCACGACGAACCCGTATTCATGGCAGTGCTTGTGCAGCCACTTCTGCTGCGGCGTGCCCGCGAAGCTGACCCCGGGGACGGTGACGTCGAAGGCCAGGCCTGTCTGGTGCTCGCTGGCGCCGGCAGGGGCGACGGTGTTGTAGGTGGCGGATAGGGCCTGCTTCCGGCTCCAGTCGGAGTGGTTGCGCAGGTAGGCGGCGACGGAATTGTCCACGAGTTTCTGCTGGTCTGCGCCGGTGCGGAACGCGGAGGAGATCTGCCAGCCGGATACGCCTTCCGCTTCGGCGTCCTGCAGCATCCTGCCGAGCGCTTCCACAGCCGTCTTGTTGGCGCGGGTGCCCTTGTATTTCACTTTGACGATGTCGGCCGAGAGCACGCTTTCGATGGAAACGAGGCCGGAAGGCATGTAGTTCGTGTCCAGCGTATGCTGACGGTTGACCAGGATGAGGAAGTCCATGGCCGGCGCGGCGCTTGCGGGCAGCGCCGAACCGCTGTAGAGGAGCGTCAGGGTCTTCTGCCCGGCGATGCCGTCGGCCGTCAGGCTGTTGACGGCCTGGAAGAAGGTGACGGCCGAGAGCGTGTTGGCGCCGAAGCTGCCGTCCGCCGTATCGTTCAGATACCCCAGGCTGATGAGCGCCTGCTGCATCCTCCGCACATCCTCACCCTGCGCCCCTTTGCGCAGCGTTGCGTACCCTTCCGCAGTGGGCTGGGGCTCCGGGGTCGGCGCCTCGGTCGGCTGCGGGGTGAAGAGGACCTCTCCGGTTTCTTCGATCAGGTCTTCGCCGCCGTAACCGTACTGCGCGCCGAAGGGCGCGTAGGCGCGGGGCGTCGGCGTGATGGTGGGAACGGGAGAGGGCGTCGGCACCGGCGTCGGCGTGCCGGTGGCTTCCGCCGCGGCAAACCGGATCGCGCTGTCCTTGGGATCGGCCAGCAGGCGGGTCATGCCGGAGAACACCCAAACGACGGCCAGGACGAAAAGGCTTGCGAGGATGAAGCGCAGGGCGCTGTTACCGCTGCGGCGCTGCGGCGCCTTGCGGACGTCCTCCTTTTTCGGCGCAGGCTGGGGCGGCTGCTCCGGCCGGGCCGGTCTTCTTTTTCGCTGTGACATGGCTTTCTCCTTTTAAAACACCCATCCGCCCGCGGCGATCTGCTCGTCTGCCCAGGTATGGAGCCTGGCGGTGGCTTCATCGAGCCGGCTCCGGGAGGAGACGATCCCCTCTCCGGATGCGATCGCGTCGGTGATCGCGTCGTTGATCCATACCCCGTAATGGGTCGTATCCTTATAGTTGTCCAGGTTGAGCACCCAATCCTCCTGCGCCGCAAAATCGTAGAGCGTCACGTTCTCATAGGCGGACAGGGTGTCGTAGGCGAGAGCGCGCAGGGCCAGAACGGCTTCCAGTGTGCCCCGGCTTTCCATCGTCGCCCACTCCGCGGCGGAATAGGGCGGGAAAAAGATCTGGAAGACGGTTTCGGGATGCGCCTCAATAAAAGGCGTGAGGTGCGCTTTAAGATTGGCAAGCCCACGCTGCAGATGGGTATCGGCCGGCAGCATCTGCTGCGGGGCGGTGAACTGTGCGTTATACAGCGCGACGGGCCCGTATTCATCCCGCCCGGCCCAGCTGTACATCGTATCCCGGATGGAGTCGTCCTGTACCTGTCCCCAGGCGCGCAGGCAGCGCGGGATGAACGAGGCGATGACGCTGCGGTTTAGCCAGTAGGCGACGTCGTTTGGCAGGCTGTCATCGTAAAGGTAGAAGGGGACGGCGCTGCCCGTCTTGTCCACCTCCCCGACGAGGGAATAGACATCCAGACCGTAGACGACGCGGCGCATCTCGTGGTTCTGAAAGGCGAGGCGCAGCAGCAGCGCGTGGTTGTACACCGTGCCGGCGGAGGTGCACAGCTTGATGAACCGGCCGCCCAGCTTTTCTTCCATATAGGAGGGGCGGAAGTTTTCCGTGACGGAGGTGCCGACGATGGCGCTGTCGTATTCGTAGTGCCGCGCGATGCCTGCGTTGCTGTAGACCTGCGTCGTGTTGTCGATGGGCGGCAGGTAGGAGGACGCCAGCCGGTAGATCTGGAAGGGATCGACGGCGATCACCAGCGCGGCGAGGGCGCCGAGCAGCAGAAAGAGCAGGGAGAGCGTCAGCGCCAGCCAGGCGCGGCGGCTCATTTTTTTTGTCTTCATGGCGTCAGAAGTTGAAGTAGAGGAAGACGGAGACGCGCGACAGGGAAAGCGTGCACACGACGATGAGCGCCACGGTCACAAGCGCGTTCAGGATGCCGGGCTTCCAGCCGTCCATCGTGCGCTCGTAAACGTTGCGCATCCCCAGGCACGCCGTGAGGGACGCTGCATACCAGACGAGCATGTACAGCGCGTTGTACCCGGGGTGGAATCCGCTGGGCAGCGCGAAAGCGGAGGTAATGGAAGAGGAGAGCGGGCCGAAATCCATGATGAACATCGCGCGCACGATGGCGATGGCATCGCCCAGCCGCTCCGCACGGAAGAAGACCCAGCAGACGGTGACGAAGATAAAGGTGGCCATCCACTGCAGAGCAGGGTGCAGCGCATCCCACCGGCGGCGGCAGAGGCGGTAGAGCACGGAAGCGGCGCCGTGCAGAAGGCCCCACAAGAGGAACAGCCAGCCCGCGCCGTGCCACAGGCCGGAAGCCAGGAAGACGACCATGAGGTTCACGGCTGTGCGCAGCGCGCCCCTGCGGCTGCCGCCCAGAGGGAAATAGATGTAATTTGTAAGGAAGCGGGACAGCGTCATGTGCCAGCGCTGCCAGAACTCCCGGATGTTCAGGCTCTTGTAGGGGGAATTGAAGTTCATGGGGATCCTGATGTTGAACATGAGGCCGATGCCGGTGGCCATGTCGCAGTAGCCGGAAAAATCAAAATAGAGCTGCAGCGTATAACCGACGGCGACAAACCAGGCCTCCGCCGTGTTAAGGCCGGCGGCGCCGGCAAACCCGGCCTCTACCGCGGCGGCGAAGGTGTCGGCGACCAGCACTTTTTTGGCCAGGCCGCGGGCGAAGGCGAAAAGCCCCGGCGCGAAGTTCTCGCTGTTCGGCCTGCGGTTGCGCGGGTCGGCGAACTGGGGGACGATCTCGCTGTGCAGTACGATGGGGCCTGCGATGAGCTGGGGGAAGAAGGTGACGAACAGCGCGTAATCAAACAGGTTGTAGCGCGGCACGCTGTGCCGGTAGCTGTCGATGACGTAGGAGAGCTGCTGGAAGGTGAAGAAGGAGATGCCCAGCGGCAGCATGAGGTGATGGATGGTAAAGTGCGTGCCCAGCGCGGCGTTCAGGTTTTCGCAGAAGAAGTCGTGGTATTTGAACCAGAAGAGGAGGCCCAGGTTGAGGAAAAGCCCCGCCAGCATGAGCGGCAGGCGCACGCTTTTGCGTTCCGCACGCAGCATCCCCTGACTGAGCGCATAGTTGACGAGGATGGAGCACACGATGATCGGAACATACGACGGATTGTTCCAGCCGTAGAAGACGAAGGATGCGAGGATAAGGAAGATCTTGTTGGCCGGATTGCGCTCCGGAAGCAGCCCCAGCAGGAAATAGCCTGCCAGGGTGAGCGGGAGAAAGGCCAGCATGAAGACGTAGGAATTGAACAGCATAGGTGCGCTCCTTTAGGGAAGTCTGGAGAGATCGAAAGCATCGGGCCATTGCCCGGCGGACTGTACCTGAGAGACCAGCAGGCGGAGCACGTCATTGTTCTCCAGGACCTGCGCGGCATCGGTGATGCGGCATGCGCCGGAGGCGATATCCCGCGCGATGGCGTCGTTGATCTCCGGCCCGTAATGATAGTCGTCGATATAGTGAGCGAGGTCCAGGATCCATTCCGTCCTCGCCCGGAAGTCGTACACGCTGACATTGGGGTAGGAAAGCAGGCGTGCAGCGACTGCAGCCGCCTGGGAAAGGTGCAGCTCCAGATCGCGGCTCTGGTAAAACCGCACCCAGCGCACGAGGGAGTAGGGCGGCAGGAAAAAGATGAACTGCGTATCGGGATGCGCTTCGATGAAGGGCAGATAATTGTGCTCGATGTTGAGCTTTGTCTGCTGGGAGAGTTCGAAGGGCGCAGGGGCTTTCTTCTGCTCCGTATCCGGCCCGACGTTAAAGCCGGCGAGCGCGTACTCGGCGCCGTAGGGGTAAAGGCTGCCCCAGCTGTACATGGTATCCCGCTGGGAGGGATCCGCCCGGCCCCAGGTGGAGAGGCACTCCGGCAGGTAATGCGTGAGGACGCTGGCGTTGAACCAGTAGCGCACGTCATTGAGCAGGTTGAAGTCGTAGAGGTAATCGGGCATCTCGAATTTGGGCTGCGTATAGAAGTAGGTGAGCGCGTCCACGTCGATACAGTAGAGGACGGTACGGATGTCGTGCGTGGCGAAGGCCATATCCATCATCTGCCGGTGATTGTACGGGGAGCCGCCGTTGATGCACAGCTTGACGAACCGTCCGCCCAGCAGCGAATCCAGCTGGCTGGGCACGAAATTCTCCGTCATGGAAGAGCCGATGACGATGCTGTCATAGTCGTACGACTTGGCGATGCCGGCGTTGGAATAGCTCTGGGTCCCGTTGGTGATCGGCGGGATGAAGCGCGTCGCCTTGTGGTAGACCTCAAAGGGGTCGATGAGGATGACGGCGCCCGCTATGCCCAGCAGGCAAGATAAGAGCAGCGACAGGGTCAGCACCGTCCATCCCCGGCGGGAAAGCTTTTTTTGCATGGAATCTCCTTCGGCAGGATATTGGGTCACCCGACAGTGGGCGGCAAAGGCACTTCGGTGAGCGGATCCGGCGACGGTGTGGGGACAGGCGTGGGCTCAGGCGTCGGGTCGCTCTTCTCCGAGAAGAGGACGGAGAGCGTCTGCTTGCCAGCGGCGCCGTCCACCTTGAGGCCGTGGTCCTTTTGAAAGGCTTTGACCGCCTCGATGGTCCCGCCGTAGTAACCGCCCGTGACCGTGCCGGTGTAATAACCGAGCTCCGTCAGGCGCATCTGCACCATGAAGACGTCCTCCCCGGTCTTGCCGCGGGAGAGCGTGCGGTACTTCTTCGGCCAGTTTTCACGGGCATAGGTGGGCGTGGGCGTCGGTACAGGGAGGCTGCGCTCGCGCATCGTCTCCTTGTTCAGCGGAGGCTTCAGGGTCATCGTGTACTCGGGGTCGTAGAGGCCGCTTTCGTAGACGGTGATCTTCGTCCCTGCCTTGCAGTTGTCGTAGATCCACTTGGCATCGCTGACCAGCAGGCGCACGCAGCCGTGCGACTGGCGCGTGCCAAGCGCGCTGTAAGAGGAGACGGCCAGGGCCATCTCGTTCGGCTCCGTGTAGAGGACGGAGTGAAAGGCGTTGGCGGAATCGATGCGTGTGAGGTACTGGGCATGGCTGTCCCACGTGGGGAAATAGCCCCAGCGCGCGCGGCTCTTGGGCATCGTGTAGGTGCCCAGGGGCGTGGGGTTCTGGCGCGTGCCGGTGGAGCAGATCATTTCGCGCACGAGCACGGTATAGTCGCCGTCCTCGTCATAGGTGTAAGCGCGGGTGATCTGGTTGGTGACATCCACCATCAGCATGTAAGGCATAGGGGCCGGGGTGGCCGTCGGCTTCGGTGTGGCGCTGGCGGGAACAGCCCCGGCGGAGAAGAGCAGCTCCTGCGTTTCTCTCCCGGCGACGCCATCCACGGCAAGGCCGTTATATTGCTGGAATTTGCGCACGGCTGTGCGCGTCACCTTATAATAGCCGCCCGAAACGCGGGCTTCGTAGTATCCGAGATCGAGCAGGCGCTGCTGCAGCGCCTTCACGGCATCGCCGCTGTCGCCGTAGCGCAGCGCCCTGCGGAAGACGAAGCCGCTGACCGGCGCAACGGTCTCAGCCGGGACAGGGGTGGGCGATGCATCCGGCACGGGCGTCTCCTCGATGGTAAACAGGTCGGTGACGACGCCGTCCGGGTCGATAAAGCGCACCTCTCCGCCGTCGCCGATGATCACCGTGCCGTTATCGTCCTCCCAGAGGATGGTTTCGGCAGCAGCGCACGCAGCGAAGGCGAGCAGGCAGGCGAAAAGTATCCAAAGACGTTTCATATTCCCTCCATAGGAAGGCCGAAGGGCATAATCCCATAACAATATCATAACACACGAGGGGGAGAGGTGCAAGGATTGGGAGGATTGGAGAAGGAAAAGGGTTTGAAATCCGGTTCGGTAGAAGCGATATTCGGTTATGCAGAATACGCCTTTTGTGATAGAATAATAGTAAGAAATATACTGCTTTTGAGAAGAGGGATAACAATGAATAAGAGGCTGATTGGTGGTTTGCTCATTGTGCTGCTCTGCGCAGTTGCGGTATCTGGTTTTGGGGAGAGCATTGCTTTGGCAGAAGAGGTAACAGCAGAGGGGCTGACAGAGCGGGCCAGCTTTTATACGATCACGTATGATGCGAACGGGGGAGAAAGAACACCTCCGAAGCAGGCAGCAACGCCGGGGAAAGCGGTTACTGTATCGGAACAAAAAGTGTACAGAGATTTATATACATTCCTGGGTTGGAGCAAAAGCAAGACAGCAACAACAGCGAGTTATAAGCCGGGGGACAGTATAACGGTAAGCGGTGATACAACACTATATGCTGTATGGGAACGATATAAAGCTTTGGGAACGATAACTGCAGACAAAACGGTATCGATGACAATGAAGTATGAGAGTTCATCAGTATGGTATGAATTTGTAGCTGGAAGCAGTGGCAACCATATGTTTGT
>JAFUTW010000044.1 GCA_017484085.1 Clostridia bacterium | reverse complement strand
TCGAAACCGAGACGGCTACCGTGACCAGCACGGTCACCAAAGCCGCGACCTGCGAAGAAGCCGGTGAAACCACTTACTCCGCTTCCTTCACCAATGAAGCTTTCGCAACACAGAGCAAGACCCTCGCGGATATCCCGGCTATCGGCCACGATTGGGACGAGCCTGCTTACTCTTGGGCAGACGATAACTCCACCGTCACCTCTACCAGAATCTGCAAGCATGATGAAACCCACATCGAGACCGAAACAGCTGCCGTGACCGCCGAGGTCACAAAGTCCGCAACCTGCGAGGAAGCCGGCGAAACCACCTACTCCGCAGCCTTCACCAATGCAGCTTTCGAAGCGCAGAGCAAGGTTCTTTCGGATATCCCGGCTACCGGCCACGACTGGGGCGAAAGCACTTACGCTTGGGCGGGCGACAACTCCACCGTCACTGCTTCCCGCGTGTGCAGCAACGATGCCAGCCACACCGAAACCGAGACGGCAACCGTGACCGCCGAGGTCACAAAGTCCGCAACCTGCGAGGAAGCCGGCGAGACCACCTACTCCGCAACATTCACCAATGCAGCTTTCGAAGCGCAGAGCAAGGTTCTTTCGGATATCCCCGCCACCGGCCATACTCCGGTCTTCACCCCCGGCATGCTGCCGACTGCGAACGCTTCCGGCTACACTGCCGGCAGCACCTGCTCCGTCTGCGGAAAGATACTCGCCGATCACATGCCTGTCGAATCGGTGCAAACCCTCGCCCTTCCCACCGCTCTGAAGACCATTAACGCCAAGGCCTTTGAAAAGACCGCCGCAGACTACGTCCTCATCCCTGTCGGCACAATCACCATCGGCTCCCGCGCCTTCGCGGACGCGCCGAACCTGCGGTTCATCACCGTGCCTGACAGCGTGACGGACATCGCTCCGGACGCCTTCGAAGGCTGCAGCCTTGTCACCTTCTTCTGCAGCGACACCTCCGCTGCTGCGGAATACGCCGAAGAACACGGTTTCGCGCACACTGCTCCTTAATTCGACCCATATCGCAAAAGCAGGGACCGCACTTCGCAGTCCCTGCTCTCTATATGCCTCATGGATACCTTTTCCTAATTGATGAACGCAATCTGTGTCGTTTGGATATGGTGACAGAATTGCTCCGTTTTGATATAATCATATAAAACTTACTACTGTTTTATAGACAAGAGGTGTTTAGTATGAGTTACAAGCATTTCATCATACTGTTAACGATAGTAGTTCTGTTTTGTACATGCTCAATTGCGCTAGCTGAAAAAGAAGGAGATTGGACGTATACAGTTTATAGTAAAAAGGTAACAATTACGGCCTATACCGGCAATGATGCGCATGTAACAATCCCAGCGAGTATCACTGGATATCCGGTTACATCTATAGGTTCTTCTGCATTCAAGGACTGCTCCAGTCTTACCTCTGTTAACCTTCCGGATTCCATTACCTCTATTGGCCTCTCTGCTTTCTGGGGTTGTTCCAACCTTACCACTATTACCATTCCAAATTCTGTTACCTCTATCAATGATTATACCTTCTATGGTTGTTCCAATCTTTCTTCTGTCATCATCCCGGATTCCGTTATCTCTATCGGTAATTCTGCCTTCTGCGGTTGCTCCACCCTCTCCTCTGTCGCTATCCCGGATAGAGTTACCTCTATCGGCAACTCTACCTTCTCCAACTGCTCCAGCCTCTTCTCCTTTTCTATCCCGAATTCCATTACATCTATCGGTTATTCCGCATTCCAGGACTGCTCCAATCTTACCTCTGTTACCCTTCCGGATTCCATTACCTCTATAGGTTTCTCTGCTTTCTGGGGTTGTTCCAATCTTACCACTATCGCCATTCCAGATTCTGTTACCTCTATCAATAATTTTACCTTCCATGGTTGTTCTGATCTTTCTTCTGTCATCATCCCGGATTCCGTTATCTCTATCGGTGATTCTGTCTTTTTTGGTTGCTCCAGCCTTTCCTCTATTACCCTCCCAAATTCCATTACATCTATCGGTGATTCTGCTTTCTTTAATTGTTCTAGCCTTACTTCTGTTAATATACCATGCGGGGTAATCTCTATTAAAGAGTCTACCTTCTATAATTGCTCCAACCTTTCCTCTATTACTATCCCGGATTTTGTTACTTCTATTGGTAACTCTGCTTTTTCTGGTTGCTCTAGCCTTTCCTCTATCACTATCCCGGAATCCATTACCTCTATTGGTGATTATGCTTTCTCTGGTTGTCCAGCAAAAAAATACTGTACGATTGATACCAACACTTCAAAAGTGCTTTCTAAAGCAGGATACTCATTTGTTGATTCTCAATTTCCAAACCTCTATCTCCGTTATTTGTATACCGGTGATGACCTTGATGGTTTTGCAGTCGTCGATGCTGACGAAAGTATCGCTGAAGTTTCCTTCCCTGAAGGCATTACTTCAATTGGTTCTTCCGCATTCTCTGATTGCACTAGTCTTACCACTATTAGTATCCCAGATTCAGTTGTTTCTATTGGCGACTGGGCTTTCTCCGAATGCATTGCGCTCTCATCTCTCACAATTCCAAACTCGGTTGTGTCTATTGGCGACTGGGCTTTCGACAGTTGCACCAATCTTACGTCCATAACAATACCAGATTCGGTTACTCATCTTGGCAATGCGGTTTTAAATGATTGCTCCAATCTCCCTTCTGTTACCATACCGGCTTCAGTTACATCTATCGGACATAGGGCTTTTTGTGGTTGCACTAATCTAACATCCATATCAATACCAAACTCGGTTACTTATATTGGTAATATGGTTTTCTATGGTTGCTCAAACCTCCCCACCGTTACCATCCCGAATTCAGTTAGCTATATTGGAAATGCGGCATTTTATGGTTGTACTAGTCTCCCTTCTGTCATAATTCCCGATTCGGTTACTTCTATTGGTTTTTCAGTATTCTATAATTGTCCAGCAATAAGATACTGCAGTTTTAATTCGAGTGGTTCAAAAGCTCTTTCCAAAGCAGGCTATTCTTTTGTAGATAAACATTACCCTGATCTCTATCTTGAATACTTTAATTCCAGCGGTAACACTTATGAGCTTACAGTCGTTGATGCTAACAAGGACATCTCAAACGTTGTCTTTCCTAGTGGAATAACTTCTATTGGTTCTAATGCCTTCCAAGGCTGCGACTATCTCTCTTCCATTAAAGTGCCAGATACAGTTACCTCTATCGGCTCGTCTGCCTTCCAAAGTTGCGTCAATCTTTCCTCCATAACGATTCCAGATTCAGTTTCATCTATTGGTTCTGCTTCCTTCGATGGCTGTTCCAGTCTCATAGCTGTTACACTTCCAGACTCGATCAAAACTATAGGCAATTCTGCATTTAGTAATTGTTCAAATCTGAAGCACATTTATCTTCCACCTTCTATACAGAGCTTCCCTGATAGTCTGTTTTCATTAAAACTGACCGTATACTGTCACAAAGACTCTGAAGCTGACCACTGGGCTATTAGTAAAAACTATCCCGTTGTTTACGTTGATAACAAAAATCTGGATAAGACACGTTTCATTGAAATCTCTCCACCATCTCTATCCATAATGAAAGGAAGAACTACTGAACTTCGGGTAATAATATGTCCGGATCTTAACACCCCTGATTATACTTGGTCTAGCAGTAACCCTGAAATTGTCCGTGTCAACGAAGAAACAGTAACGGCACTTGAAGCAGGTAATGCTGTAATCACACTTACAGTAGGCAGTAAAACAGCAACGATGTCAGTAGAATCATATACTCCTTCAGAAAGCATTTCTCTTCCCGCTTCTTTGATAAGTGTTAAAGCAAAAGCATTCGAAAAGACCACTGCGCAATACATTTATATTCCAAATCATATGACCACCATCGAAAGTCGTGCCTTCTCCGATGCCGACAATTTGCGGTTCATCTTCATTCCTGACAGCGTGACGGACATCGCACCGGACGCTTTCGCAGACTGCAGCCTTGTCACCTTCTTCTGCAGCGATTCCTCCGCTGCTGCGGAATACGCCGAGGAACACGGTTTCGCGCACACTGCTCCTTAATTCGACCCATATCGCAAACGCAGGGACCGCATTCCGCGTCCCTGCTCCTTTTATATACGCATCAAAGGTAAAACTTCATCGTGTCCTCGATCCAGTAGAGGTACCGGCTGCCCGGCTTCTCCAGCGCCTTCATGCGCCGGTAGAGGGGCACCCCGTCCCCCGCGTCGTGCCACAGATCCACGAAGATCGTGTCGTAGTGCCCTGCCGGCATGTCCCGGACGTAGTCGAAAGCATCCGCCTGTACGATCTGCAGCCGATCCGCGTGCGGGAAGTGCGGACGCAGCAGTCTGTCAAACAGGCGGATCAGCCCGCCGTCGATCTCTGCGACCGTCACGCTGCTGACCGCCGGGTTGAGGAGCGCGTGGAAGGCAAAGTAACCGAGGCCCAGGCCGCAGCACAGCACCCGTCCGCGGGATCCCTCCGCCATGGGGCGGATGGTGTTCACCTCGTTGGGCGTCACCGTCATCCAGATGCGGCCGTTTTCCCGGAGCGCAGGATAAGTATACACCCTGTCAAACCAGCCGAGGCGCGCTACGACGTGCCCGTCGCTCAGGCGCACCATATCGTCCCGCACGAAGAGCTCCATGGGCCGGATCTCTTCCATGCCAAGCGTGAAGGCGCCCTCTCTTCCGCGCACGCTGCCCACGGCCTGCCGGTAGGCATCCGTCTCGAAGGGCGCGGGGTCGAGCCGCCGCACCATCTCCGGGAAGCAGGCGTGGTACAGCGCCGCATCCGCCCGCCTGTCGGGGTCAAGGCCCAGCCAGGCCGCCAGCAGCAGCCGGTAGCCTTCCTCGCCCATGCCCATCTCCCGCACGTCTTCCGGCGTGACCGCGCGCGGATGCTCAGACAAAAAGCGGCTCACCGCAAGGAGGAGCCGCTCGCTTTCCTGATGAAAGTCCGTCATCTCAATAGCCGCTGGCCTGTTCGTTCTTGATGATCTTGATGATGCGGCTGGTGCCCAGGCGCGTCGCGCCCAGGGACATAAACTTCACCGCATCCTCCAGCGAGGCGATGCCGCCGGCCGCCTTGATGCCCTTGCCTTCAGCCATGTGCTTTTTCATCAGCGCCACGTCCTCGAAGGTCGCGCCGCCGGTGGAGAAGCCCGTGGAGGTCTTGATGAAGTCCGCGTCACTGCGGCTCACGATGCCGCACATGCGGATCTTCTCGTCCTCCGTCAGCAGGCAGGTCTCGATGATGACTTTGAGCAGCCGCCCGTGGCAGGCCGCCTTCACCGCGTTGATCTCGGAAAGCACGTCGCCGTCGCGCCCGTCCTTCAGCATGCCGACATTGATCACCATGTCGATCTCGTCCGCGCCGTTTGCGACGGCATCCTCCGCCTCAAAGCATTTGGCCTTCGTCGTGTCGTATCCGTTGGGGAAGCCGATGACCGTGCAGACCTTCACCGCGTCCTCGCGGCCCTTCATGTAGGCGGCCGCCTGCGCCACGTAGCTGGCCGGGATGCAGACGGATGCCGTGTGGTACTTCATCGCGTCGTCACAGATCGCCTGAATGTCCGCCCAGGTGCTCTCCTGTTTGAGCAGGGTGTGGTCCACCGCCGAAAGAATCGTATTCAAATCCATATCCCATTCCTCCTTCTGGTTTGCTCTGCAGCTTATTATACCCCCGCGCAGGGCCGCGTTCAAGCCTCTGTCCTGTGCGCAAAAAAGCTTTACACCCGTGCACTTTCGCGTTATCATGTCCATCACATCTGTTGTTTTTCGGGAGGTCTTTATGAGCGAAACGCTTCGCGGCCATCTTTCCGCGTTCTTCTGCGTCCTCGTCTGGGGCAGCACCTTCATCGTCACCAAGGTGCTGCTCCACAGCTTCACCACGGCGGAGATCATCGTGCTGCGCTTCTCCATCGGGGTCCTGGTCCTGCTCTTGCTGCGGCCGCGCCGGCTGCGCCTCAGGGACCGGCGCGAGTCCCTTCTGTTCACGGCCGCGGGGCTGACGGGCGTCACGCTCTACTTCCTGCTGGAGAATACCGCGCTTTCCTACACCATGGCGGCCAACGTCGGCATCATCATCGCCACGGCGCCGCTCTTCACCGGGCTCTTTTCTTCTCTGCTCTCAGGCGGCAGGGAGCGGCTCAGCCTCCGCTTTCTCATCGGCTTCGCGCTCGCCATCTGCGGCATCGCCATGATCTCGCTCGGCGGGCAGGCGCTTAAGGTCGGGCCGCTCGGCGATCTGCTGACGGTCGGTGCCGCCTGCTGCTGGGCCGTCTACACGCTGCTGATGCGCAAAATCAACGCGCTCCATTATGACAGCATCCTGTGCACGCGCCGCGTGTTTGCCTGGGGCCTGCTGTTCACCCTGCCCGCGCTGCCGCTCATCGGCTTCTCGCCGAGCCTCGGCGCCATCCTTCAGCCGCAGCGCCTGCTGCTGTTCGGCTACCTGGGCGTCTGCGCCTGCGCGCTGTGCTATTTCCTGTGGAACAGCGCCATCGCCGCGCTGGGGCCGGTGCACACCAACACCTGGCTCTACCTCTCCCCTGTCGTCACGCTGGTCTTCTCCGCGCTGCTCCTGCACGAGCCGGTGACTCTGCGCTCCCTTGCCGGCATCGTCCTCATCCTCGCCGGGCTCATCCTCTCTCAGAAATAAGGCGGACGCCACGGCCGCCATGCTCTTTAAACCTCTCTTGCAATTCCAGATTGCAGCGTGATTCCGGTCACGCTGTTTTTCATCTTCGTCCCGCTCTCCGGGAGCAGTATCCTACGGGAAAGTTTTCGAATTGAAAACCTTTTTCCGATTTCCTTCGTCTGATAAATGAAACCTGCAAAAAGCGCTGTGCAGGCCAAATCCTCCGGATAGCGGACGCGCGGACCGGAGAACCAAAGGGGAACGATGTCGTGAAAGCAGAGCTGTTTGGGGCGGAAGCCCGGCGGATCGAGAAGCTGTTATACCGCGTCGCCTGGTCCTATCTCGGCAACGATCAGGATGTGGAAGACGCGGTGCAGGATGCATTGGTCAAAGCCTGGGAGAAGAGGGACACCCTGCGGGATATCGGGCAGTTCAGGCCCTGGATGACCCGCATCCTCACAAACCGGTGCAAGGACATGCTGCGCAGGCGCAAACGATGGAGCTTCTATCCGCTGTACGAGGATACCGCACAGGTGGAGATGCCGGAGACGGAAAACGCAGTGACAGCCGCGATGATAAAGCTGAAGCCGGAACTGCGGATCGTCATGACGCTCCATTATGTGGACGGCTATTCCGTCAGCGAGATGGCGGAAGCCCTGGGGATCCCCGAGGGGACCGTCAAAACCCGGATGCGGAACGCAAGAAAGCAGCTCGGCAGGACGCTCCTCATTGAATGGGAGGAAAACGTATGAACAGCAAGGAATTCAAAGCGGAACTGACATCTGTGACCCCTGACATCCCGGAGCATTTCCATGACCGCATGGAAATGACCCTGGAGAGCATCGCATCACAGGAGGCTCACATGAAAGAATCTACCAAAAAAGCAATCCGCACTGCCGGCCGTTACTCTGCCCGCACCATCCTTATGGCGGCTGCGCTGGCTATCCTGGCTTGTGCCGTGGCATTAGCCGCGACCCAGTGGCATATATTTGACAGCCTCTCCTTTATGCTGGGTACCACGCCGCCCCCGGCTGCGGATTCCCTGATGCAGAGCAATCTGTATCAGGACACGGTCAACAACGTGGAGATCACCGTCCGGGAAGCGGGTTACGACGGGCGGACGCTGCTGGTAGAGTACAGCTACCGGATGCTGGATGTGGATAAGGTATACGGTGTTACAGCAGCGGAGGAGTTCGGCGAAAAACTGCCGGATGGAATGGAGCCTGATACCATCTTGGAGCAGTTGAGTGATGAAGCATTTGATACGCTGGCTGCCCACAACGTCGGCTGGAACTTTGACCAGTTGTGGATCAACGGTCAGGGCGTGGACATGCCCACAAACTCCGGCGGTGTATACAGCGGAAGCAAGATCCCCGGGGAGCTCATCTATACGGAATACTGGCGTCTGGATAACGAGGGCATTTTCCTGCATGACGGTGTCAATCAGATCACGCTTCCGATCGGTGCCAGTGTTGACGTGGAAACCCGCCGTAGCCTGGCGGATCAGGAGACAAAGATGTACCGGATGCCGGAGAGCGGCGTTGTGACCTTCAACTACGAGGTGAAGGATATTGCCTCCCGGATCACGTCTCTGGCTCCGAACGAGGAGAAGGTGCTGCCCGATGTGACCGCCAAAGTCACAGATGCAGCTTTCACTCCTCTGATGACCTACATCACCCTCGACCTGAAGGTGAACCCCGATTCCCTTACGGCATTCATCGCAGCGAACGGCGAAGGCCCAAAGAATGAGGAAGGCGAGGTCATGTGGCCTTACGGCGGGATGGACGTGTTCCAGGATTGGATCTGCAGTCTGGAGCTGGTGGATGGGCAGGGCAATCTGGTATTCCCCGGACACGCCGGGCAGAACGGTTACGGCAACGAATGGGCTGAATTTCTCTATCCATATATGGAAAACATTCCCGCTGAACTGTATCTGGCCCCGATTGAGGATGGTGTGGCAGATATGAGCCAGGCCGTGCGCGTGAAGTGATCGTAATAAACCAAGCGTTATCTCATGAGGGCACGAAGCAATCCGTGCCCTCATGTCTTTATCGGGGGATTTGAAATGAAACGTATTTTGATGATTATCGCAGTATTGATGGCAACATGGCTCTTACAATCCGCTCGGGCTGAAGGTCACATGTATTCTATTGCAGAACTGAACCGGATGGGACAGCCGGAGTGGAAGGAAACCTATCAGGCAAACGGCAGAACTGTTGAAGTGGACTGCACTGTTGACATACCGGATGTCAACAGCTTCCCGATCCTGACGGTTCAGGCTATGCCGCCGGTTGAAGAACCGTTATACAGCGCACTGCTCCGGCGCTATGTCGCGCCTAAAGGAACAAAGCTTGATTATGAATTCAGATCCAATGATTATCAGACAGTTCTGACGTATGCCGATCCTGGTGGCTGGGATGAAAAGGCTGGCGAAATACCCGGCAAGGTCACGGAGCGGTGGCACTCATTGCTGAAATATGATCTGAACGGCGCATATGCCGACAACAACGATCTATCGCTGTGGGATGCTTTTTCCATTGCGCAGTCGTGGCTTGAAGAAGCGTTTCCAGGTATTGAACTGAAGCTGATGGATGTGGCTTTGCATGACAGATTGCAAAATAAGAGGAGCGGTCAGTATCTCCGGGAAAAGGGCTGTTATGAACTGTACTGCACACAAAAGCTGCATGGTATTCCATTCCTGGCTCCGATTGCTGCGGCATTTGTGAATTATGGATCCATGCCGCATAACCTCTATGCGCTTTGTCAAAGGGGGATCGTGTATGCAGCGATTTATGATCAGGATTCATTTTCCATCAACAGTTATTGCTGGAAAGAAACCGCCGTTCTGTATGATGATGTGCCGTTGCTCTCTTTCGATCAGGTGAAGCCTCGGCTGGAAGCATTGATTATGAGCGGCAATATCCGTTATGTATATCATGCCGGTCTGGGCTATGTGCAGTACTGCGCCAATGAAAATGGGGACGCCCCTTATACGCTGGCTCCGGCTTATGTGGCCTGGTGCGAATACTGCAATGACGCAGGATCAGAGCCGCTGGCGTCCAAGGACGAAGGTGCGGACATCTTTCTTGGCAATCCGCAGAATTTCCAGCCGGTCATCATCAACGCCCAAACCGCAGCAGTCCATGACAATCAAAGCACAGATTATTCTTTGGCTGTTGCGCCGATGATCATCAGGTAGTTATGGAGGAATACGGAATGAAACGCAGCTTTGTATCTTTGTTACTGATGATCGTCCTGCTGCTCAGCGTCACAGCGGAAGCAGAAGACAGATTTACGATTTCGGAAATATACGAGCAATACAATGGACAGCGCTGGCAGGAAAGCTATCAGACTGTTCGGAATGAAACAGTCACGATTGACGCGCCGTTCATCATCCCCCATGTGGAATCTGCTCCTGTGATCCGGGTGGGGCACTATCCCGCGCTGGATCCGGCGCTTTGCGACGCTTATGGTACTTATCCCCGGTCAACCCGCAAACATGTGGATGCCTGGGCCCGATCTGACGGGAGAGACATTACCCTGGCCATGAGCCAGTATTGGGAGTTTGAAATCCCGGATCCATACGCCGGGAGATGCCACTTCTGGGGAGACGTATTCCTGCCGGAGGAAATTGACTGGAACCTCCATGCAGAGAATAACGGCATGACGATGGGCGAAGCCTATACGCTGCTGACAGCCAAATTGAATGAAATCCTGACGATATATGGCGGCGGAGCCATGGAATTGCAGCTGCGGGATGCCTATACGATTGGCCTGTACAGGGATAAAGATAACCAGCCACTGGTGGATCATCGCGGGTACGGCTTTGATTTCAAACAGGTCATCCGCGGCATTCCGGCGCTTGGGAACGCGCATCTGACCTATCAGCATGGGCGGATGCGCACAAACCATCGTTGGGAAGGTGTATATGACAACTGGCTTCGTCTGGAAATGAGTTCTCCAGTTTCCTATTTCATGTCTGTCAAGCTGTGGCAGGAAGAGGGGCTTCTGCAGGAGGATATCCCGCTCGTTCCTTTTGAAAAAGGGAAAGCGCAAGTCGAAAAGATGATCCGGGACGGACTGATCCGTCACATCCGCAGAATCCAGCTCGGTTATGTCGCCTATGTGGAGCCGGACCACAATACAGAGCACTGGATCCTGGTTCCGACCTGGGTGGTGGACTGCGACTGGTTTCCGGATGCGAAGGATGATTTCTGGAAAGAGGAATTTGAGGACGAAGCGAATCCTTACAGCCGCAGCGGCGCGCATCTGCTTTATCTCAATGCCCAGACCGGAAAGCTGCTGGATCCGATGGATACATCCCGAAAAAGAAGCGATGCTCCGAAAATACTGACGTGGAAGTAAATGGAACACTATCCAGGATAACAATCGGAGGAAAAGCAGAATGAAAAAGATTCTTTCGATCCTGTGTTTGCTGTTGCTTGTGATACCCTACACTGCCCTGGCAGCAGAACAGAAATACTATTCAATTGGGCGGCTGCACGACCTGATCGAAGAAGAATATCCGAATGGATGGCAGGAAAGCATCCAAACGAAATGGCGCACCGTAGACATCAACGCGCCTGTGCTGGTGCCGGATACGGACAGGATGCCGATCCTTTTTCTTCGCCTTGAGGAAAACAATGAGATCGATGTTTCTTCTCTGCCCGGAGATGGTTGGGAGTCGGATTGCGGGAAAAGGATTTTTGCTTCCCGGGCCTCCGATCCATCCAAGCCGAACTTCGACAAAATGAAGCTGGAATCGAATCATTATTATGCGCCGGTTGATATGGAGATGAGGCTCGCGGATTTCGGCGGAAATACGCTTCGGGAGCTGGCACAGGAAATGACGGCTGCTGCCCAGTGCGTCAACACGGGTGAAACCGGCTTTGACATGGAGCATCCGTTTGATGTCATGGTGAACGTGGCCACCGACCCAAAGACCGGAACATCGCAGGAATGCTGGGTCAATGTTCTGGCATACCAGACTGTATGTGACATCCCTTTATTCTGGCATATGAGTTATTACCTTCCGTATGATCTTCCTGTCTGGAAGGAAAGGATCCCCTGGATCGATCTGAGTATGGGGATGAACGCTTACAATGGCATGCATTTTGGATTCTACCCTCTGCAGACGAAAACCATAGAAGACGATATTCCGCTGGCTGACTTTTCAAAGGTTCAGAAATCCCTGCGCAAAGAGATTGAATCCGGGCATATACGAAAGATCCTGGAGATGCGGCTCGGATATGCCCCGGTGGATGTAAAGGATGATCCGGAAGGATATACAGGCGCAACCAAGCCCATCTGGCATGTGGTAGCCTGGTGGTGCAGGAATGGGAAGGCGAAAATGAAAGAGGACGATCCGGAATATCCGACCAATGACCATGGGAAACTTGACTGTGTCCGGATCGCCATTGACGCACAGACCGGGGAGATCATCAGTATCGCCGGAACCTGCGCGCCGAAGCAGAAGAAGGTTCAAGGGCTGGTGTCCTATCAGGGCTGTGTCCGCTGGGATGACGTGAAATGAACAGCGCTGCCGGCACGCCTCTGATCGTGCCGGCAGCGCTGTTATACTGATTGAATCACTTTGTCTGATAAGATGTCCTCTTCCCTGCTTCCGTACAGAGCGCTTTTACAGGGTTTCGATGACTTCGCGGCTGACCTTCTTATAGAAAAGGACGCTGAGCAGCAGGGAGAATCCCTCCGCAATGACGAATGACCACCAGATGGCGGTCACATCCTTCGTGAGAAGGCCGATGACAAACGCCGTCGGGATCAGCACGACCAGCTGGCGCACCAGCGAGTTGATCATTGAATAGATGGAGTAGCCCAGCGCCTGGAAGACCGTGCCGATGCCGATGCAGAACCCTGCGACCGGGAAGGACAGCGAAATGATCCGCAGTGCCGGCACACCGATGCGCAGCATCTCCGGGGAAGCGTCGAAAAGCCCCAGCAGCTGCGCGGGCAGGATGTGGAAGATCAGCGTCCCGCACGTCATGATGGTCATTTCGGCGATCACGACCAGCCGGATCGCCTGGCGCATGCGGTCCGCCCGTTTGGCGCCGTAGTTGAAGGCGATAATGGGCACCGCGCCGTTGTTCAGGCCGAAGATCGGCATGAAGATGAAGCTCTGCAGCTTGAAGTAGACGCCGAAGACCGCCACCGCCGTCGCGGAAAAGGCGATAAGGATCTGGTTCATGAGGAAGGTCATCACCGAGCCGATGGACATCATGATGACGCTCGGCACGCCGATGGCGCCGATGCGCCCCAGCATCTGGCCGCTCGGCCGGAAGCCCGTAAGACTGACGGACACCTCCGGATTGTGGCGGATGTTCATATAGAGTCCGAGGCAGGCCGCGACCCACTGGCCGATGATGGTCGCCAGCGCCGCGCCGGCCACGCCCATCGCCGGCAGGCCGAAGTAGCCGAAGATCATGATGGGATCCAGGATGATGTTGAGGACCGCGCCCGTCGCCTGGCTGGCCATGGAGAACATCGTGCGCCCCGTGCTCTGCAGCAGCCTTTCAAAGAGCACCTGCATGAAAAGGCCGAAGCAGCCGGTCATGACGATGGTGGTATAGGCGACGCCGCCCTCCACGATCGCCGCGATGTCCGTCTGCATGGAGAAGAAGGGCCGCACGATGACGAGCCCCAGCCCCGTAAAGGCCAGCGCGCACAGGATCAGCAGGAAGATGCCGTTGGTCGCCGCGCGGTGCACCTGGTCGTGATCCTTCGCGCCGAGGGCGCGGGAGAGCACAGCGTTGATGCCCACGCCGAGGCCGGAAGCCACCGCGATCATCAGGTTCTGCAGCGGAAAGGCCATGGACAGCGCTGTCAGCGCCTCCTCGCTCACGCGGGAGACGTACATGGAGTCCACGACGTTGTACAGCGCCTGCGCCAGCATGGAGATCATCATGGGCAGGCTCATGGAAAGGAGCAGGCGGCCGATCGGCTGCGTGCCCATTTTGTTTTCGCCGGTTTTTTGCATAATCGAAAATCCTTTATACGAAACTTGCCGCCAGCTGCGGCAGACAATCTATTGTAGTCTTGCCGCATCCATTTGTCAATTCAGGCGGCGCCGGAACACGGTCAGCTCAGGCGCCCTGCTCAAAGACCGCTGCCGCCTTCCCAAGCAGCTCCCGGATGGGCAGGTGCTGCGGGCAGACCCGCTCGCACTTGCCGCAGCGGATGCATTCGGAGGCCTTGCCGTGCTCCTCCCCCGTCAGAACGCTGTTGTAATAGAAGCCCGTGTTCCAGTTGTGGAAGGCTTCATGCGCATTGAGCGCGGCGAATATGTCCGGGATGCGGATCCCCTTCGGGCACTGGTTTTCATCCACACAGTAGCGGCAGGAGGTGCACGGGATCAGGTTCTGCCCCTTGAAGATCGCGCAAACGTTCTGCACCGCGATCATCTCCTTGGCCGTGAGCGGCTCAAAATCCTTCATGGCGCCGATGTTGTCCAGCATCTGCTCCAGGTCGCTCATGCCGGAGAGCACCATCGCCATCTTGGAGAAGCTTGCGGCAAAGCGCACGGCGTAGCTTGCATTGCTGCCGCCGCCCAGTTCCCGCAGGATCCTGTCCGCCTCCGGCGGAAGCTTTACCAGGCTGCCGCCTTTCACAGGCTCCATCACGATGACGGGTTTGCCGTGCTTTTCGCAGACCTCGTACACCTTGCGCGATTCCACGGAGGCATCCTCGTAATCCACATAATTGAACTGGATCTGCACGATCTCGATCTCCGGATGATCCGTGAGGATCCTGTCCAGCACCTCCGCCTTGTCATGGAAGGAGATGCCCACATGGCGGATGAGGCCCTCCCGCTTCAGCTCCTGGGCCGTCTCATAAGCCCTGCAGCGCTGGAACTTTTTATAGTTGTTATGGTCCTGCGCATGCATCAGGTAGAAATCAAAGTACGAAACGCCGCACAGCTCCAGCTGCTTCAGCACAAACGGACGGATATCCTCCTGACGGCTGAAGTAAGGGTCCGTCAGCTTATCGGTCAAAAGAAAGCGGCTTCTGTCATAGCGCTTTGACACGCAGTCGCGGATCGCCGTCTCGGACTGGCCGCCGATGTAGCCGTGCGCCGTGTCGAAGTAGTTGAAGCCGGCCTCCACAAAGGCGTCCGCCATCCTGCAGAACTCCGCGTAATCGACCTTGCCGTCCTTCATCGGCAGGCGCATGCAGCCGAAGCCGAAATTGCCGTGGATCTCAGGGAAAAACTTGTTGTTTTCCATTTTTACTCCTTGTCAAAGTATTTAATATCATTTATGCATGTTTTGTCTTATCATCGTAGATTCACTTCTTAATGAATTCACTATTCTCTTTATGTCCTGCTCATTTATTCCGATTTCAGAACCTATACCTCTTATTAGGCTTTTCCCGACTAAAACTATTATCAACAAAACTATAATTGGAATAACACACGTCGTTAGAATAAGTAAAGCTACTCCATCCATAAATTTAACTAGCATCCTCTTACCCTGTTCAGGTAAACTCTTAATGCTATCTGTTACACCACTAATAAAACCAGTTGCGTTTTCTATAAGCCCCTTTTGCTCATTATCAGCAGTCGTTTCCAACGTTTCATTGCTATTAACAGCTTCTTCAATAGTTGTAGATGTGTGATATGTTTCATCCAGTCTCTTATCAATTTCAACTGAAACGGGAACCAGCAACCATATACACGCTGCAAATACGATTACTCTGCATGCTATGGCTTTAAACGATCTCTTTCTAAATAGTTCATATAAAATAATCAAAGTGCATGCAATAGGCACTAACCAGCGAAACACCAAGTATCCAGATAAACCCATTAAATACTTTTCAAATAATAAAACGACCGATACTATCACCAAATATGACGCTGTGTTAGCGATTTGGTCAGCTACAGGGGTTGTTGAATCATCAGGGACAGCCGCTAGTAGAGTCGCCATTCCAGCTGCAGCAACTGTCAAGCCAGTTGCTGCTTGCTGTTTTTTATTTATTGTTTCTATATACTTATTCTTAAAGCTTTCTGAACTAAAAAACGGTTCTGCAACAAATATGGACACAAGTATAGCTGTGAATAAAACCGATACTATAATTACTCTTCTGGATAAGCCAGAATTCTTCATTACTATTCCCCCATATTCTCTATCAGCATAATCTATCCAGCTGAAGCTTTACTTTTCGTACAGCGCGTACGCCTCCCACGGCCGCACGATGCCCTCCGGGCCTTTCTCTTCGCAGTTGCCGATCAGCCGCTCGGCATCCTGCCAGCCTTCCGGCACCTCAAACGGCACTTCTCTTTCGGAGAAGTTGCAGACGACCAGCAGGCGCTCCCCTTTCCACTCCCTCGTGTAGACGAAGAGATCCGGGTGCTCCGGCAGCAGCAGCTCATAGTGCCCGTAGACGATGAGGTCCATCCGCTTGCGCAGCGCGATCAGCTGCTGATAGTAACGGAAGACCGAATCCGCCCGCGAGAGCTGCTCCTCGGCGTTGATCACCGTATGGTTCGGGTTCACCGGCAGCCAGGGCTTGCCCGTCGTAAAGCCGGCCTGCTCCCCCGCGTCCCACTGCATCGGCGTGCGCACATTGTCGCGGCTGCGCTCGCGCAGCATCGCCAGGCCTTCCGCCTCCGTCATGAGGCCCCGGTCCCGCAGGTCCCGGTAATTGCCCAGCGACTCGATGTCCTTCATCTCTGCGATACTTTCCCAGGGATAATTGGTCATGCCCAGCTCCTCGCCCTGGTAGATGTACGGCGTCCCCTGCATGAGGTGCAGGCAGGTCGCCAGCATTTTGGCGGAGCGCTCGCGGTAGCGTTCCGATGCGCTGCCGTAGCGGGAGACGATGCGCGGCTGGTCGTGGTTGTCCCAGTACAGGCTGTTCCACGCGATGCCGTCCAGTTCCCGCTGCCAGCGGGACAGGATTTCCTTGAGCTTCGGGATGTCCTTGTGCTGCGGGGCATAGCGGCCGAGCACGGGATCAAAATCCGCTCCCATGTGCTCAAACTGGAAGACCATGGACAGCTCGCTGCCGTCCAGATTGGCGTAGGATTTTGTCTCCTCCAGCGTCACGCCGGCGCACTCGCCGACGGTGAGCAGATCGTACTTCGAGAGGACGCGGCGGTTCATCTCGCGCAGGTATTCGTGCTCGTGCGGGCCGTTGGCCGAGAGTTCAAAGGACGCGTAGCCCGTTGGGCCGGCTTCCCCGTCCGGCAGGCCCTCCGGCTTGGAGATGAGGCTGATCACGTCCATCCTGAAGCCGTCGATGCCCTTTCGCAGCCACCAGTCCATCATGCCGAAGACTTCGTCCCGCACTGCGGGGTTGTCCCAGTTGAGGTCCGGCTGCTTGCGGGAGAAGAGGTGCAGATAGTACATGCCCGTAGCGTCGTCCTTCTGCCACGCGCTGCCGCCGAAGCAGGAACCCCAGTTGTTGGGCTCCGCGCCGTCCTTTCCCTCCCGCCAGATGTAATAATCCCTGTACGGATTGTCTTTTGACTTGCGCGATTCGGCAAACCACCGGTGCTCGTCGGAGGTGTGGTTGACGACGAGATCCATGACGATCTTAAGGCCCAGCGCGTGCGCCGATGCGAGCAGCTCGTCAAAGTCCGCCATCGTGCCGAATTCCTTCATGATGGCCTGATAGTCGCTGATGTCGTATCCGTTGTCGTCATTGGGCGACTGGTAGACGGGAGAGAGCCAGATGACGTCCGCCCCCAGCTCCCGGATGTACGGCAACCGCCGGATGATCCCCTGCAGGTCCCCGATGCCGTCCCCGTTGCTGTCCTGAAAGCTGCGCGGATAAATCTGGTACACCACGCTGCTCTGCCACCATTTCTTCTCCATGCTCCGTCCTTTCCGGCAATGCGCTCCGCATGCATCGCCGCTGTTTTATTTCACATGCATTTTATCATAAAGCGGCGGGATCGTACAATCATACTGCCTGTTTCCGGGAGCATTGCTTCGCGAACTGTGAAACCGTTTCAGCCTCTGCCGCAAAATGCCGGCCTTCCTCCGGAAAGCCGGCACGCTTTTATGCTTTGGAAATCCTATTGTTTCTTCGCCTTCAGGCAGGCAAACAGGGGCGTGTTGGTAAGGAGGGTCACGGCCGTCAGGATCAGCAGGAGGATGGTGACCGGCCTGCCGAAGAGGGTGACCAGCGGCACTTTGCTGGTAGAGGCCAGGGAGACCGATCTGCGGAAGTTCGCGTCCATCATGCTGCCGAGCACGAGGCCCAGGGTCACCGGCGCAGTCGGGAATCCGCGCCTGCGCATGACAAAGCCGAGGATGCCGAAGAAGAACATCATGCCCACGTCGAAAATGCGCTTGTTGCACGCATATGCGCCGATCACGCACAGGACGCAGACGATGGGCATCAGCACGCGCTTGGGCACGTTGATCACCCGGCTGATGCGCGGCGCCACCAGCAGTCCCAGGATGAGCAGGAAGACGCAGCCCCACAGGCCGCCAGCCAGCACCTCGTAAAAATGCGCCACGTCCATCTTCATAAACGTCGGCCCGGGCTTCAGCCCGTGGACGTAGAAGACGGACAGGATGATGGCCGTCACGGCGTCTCCGGGGATCGCCAGCGTCAGCATTGGGATGAGCGCACCGCCGATGCAGGCATTGTTGGCGCTTTCTGAAGCCACGATGCCCTCGTAAGCGCCTTCTCCGAAGGGACGGCTGGGGTTCTTCACCAGGCGCTTTGCCTGCCCGTAGGCCAGGAAGGAGGCTACCGGGCCGCCCGCCCCGGGCAGAGCGCCCACCAGCGTACCGACCGTACAGTACCAGAGGGAGTGCGGGAGCTCTTTCAGGATCTCCCCCATCGGGACCTTCTGCTGGCGGATCCCCGTCACCTCTCCGTCCCTGATGCCCTCCGCGACGACGCTCAGCACCTCCGCAAAGCCGAACAGCCCCACGAGGGCGGGCACGGTCGCCACGCCCGCCTTGAGGTTCTGGATGCCGAAGGTCAGCCTCGGCGTGCCCATGATGGGGTCCAGCCCGATCAGGGAGAAGAAGATGCCGATCAGCGCGGCAAACAGCCCCTTGGAGAAGCTCTTCGCCGTGAGGCCGCCGACGGTGGACAGCCCGAAAAGCGCCAGCAGGAAGTAATCCATCGGCTGAAAGCGGACCGCCAGCGTCGTGATGGGCCTGGCCACGACCGCCATCGCCAGCAGGCCGAAGACGCTGCCTACGAAGGAATACACCGTCGCATAGCGCAGCGCTTTGTACGCCTCGCCCCTGCGCGCCATGGGATAGCCGTCCAGCGTCGTCACCACGCTGGACGGCGCGCCCGGGATGTTGATCAGGATCGCGGACAGCGCCCCCGAGAAGACGCCTACAACATAGACGCCCATGATGGTGGCCATCGCATCGCCCGTCGCCCAGGTATACGTGATCGAGACCAGCAGCGCCGATGCCATGGACACCGAAAGGCCGGGGATCGCGCCGACGAACAGGCCGGCGACAGCGCCCAGCATCACATACAGGATGAACCGCGGATTCGTCATCAGCGGCAGGATGCCCGATATCGTCTGCATTGTCTCCTCCTTACGGCATGCGCACGCCGAGGCCCAGCTTGAAGACCGCGTACAGCACCAGCGGCGTCAGAGCCGCGACCGGTATGAGGATAAACGGCCTGCGCTCGCCCAGGAAGGCTATGAAAGCCAGCAGGTACAGCGCCGTCGCAGGAATGAAGCCGATCCGCGTCATCAGCACGTCATAAGCTGCGGACAGCAGCAGTACCGCGGCGACATCCCGAAGCCGCAGCCGGGGTGGCTCGGCCTCATCCTGCCGCTCTGCAGCAGCCGTCCTCAGCAGCAGGCAGCCCAGCAGCATCGCCGCGCCGCCCAGGATGACCGGAAAGAGATAGGGCGACATCATCAATGGCGCCTTCACCTTGGAAGCGGTGATCCGCTCCAGACAGTGCAGCGTCAGCGCCGCACCGAGCAGCAGCATCACCGCCGCATCCTGCGCCTTTTCCTTCTTCCACAGTCGCATGGAACATCCCTCCTCAAAAAAGGCGGGGAGGCAGCGCCTCCCCGCCCAAAAGCGTTTTGCCTTAACGGACGCGCGGGATATCAAACTCTTCCGGGCTGTGCGCCGCTGCGCCCGCGTCGTAGATCAGCCAGCTGACCACGGACTCCCACTCGCCGTAGAAAGCGGAGATCTCGTCGAGCGTCGTATACTTCTCGTAGAGCTTGTCGATGCTGTTGGCTTCCATAAAGGCGGTGAAATCCGGGTCCTTTACGGCCTCCAGCGCCGCGGCGCGGAGCGCGTCCTGGATCTCCTGCGGTACGTCCTTTGCCACCAGCAGGGAGAGCGGCGTATACGGGATCGTCAGCAGCGCTTCGCTGTTTTCCATCTTCTCGGACAGCGCCGGCACGTCCGGGAACTGCGCCATGCGCTCTGTGGCCGCCACGGCCAGCAACTTGAGATCGCCGCTCTTGATCAGCTCCGCCACGGTGGAATAGTTGGAGTTGGTAAAGACGACCTCTCCGCTCATCACCGCGCGGTAGCAGTCCGCGCCGGAGCCGTAGGGCGTCAGCGCCGGGATGTAGCCGTACTGGTTCATGATCAGCGCCTGCACATGTCCGGAGCCGCCGGGGCCGGTATAGCTCATCTGCACCATATAAGGCTGCGCCGCGATGTCACTCAGCAGCTCATCGATGGTGTTGTACGGCGAGTCGCCCGCGACGACCAGAACCTTCGGGTCGTTGGCCACCACGAGGATGGGGCTGAAATCCGCATAGCTCATCGCGCTGATATCCATGACGCGCTGCGTGCCCAGGCTCTCCGCCGTAAAGAGCACCACAGAACCGTCCTTGTCCGCATCCAGCGCCGCCTGGCAGCCGATCGCGCCGGAAGCACCGCCCTGGTTTTCCACGACGAAGGTCGTCCCCAGCGTTTTGCCCAGCGCCGCCGCAAACTGACGGCCGACCACGTCCGTCGTTCCGCCCGCGCCGTACGGCACGATCATCGTCACGCTTTTAAAAGGATATTCCGCCGAGGCGCAGGAAAAACAAATTGTCAACAGCACAAGGAGCAAAACGGGGATGAATCTGCGGATAAGCTTTTTCATATTCTCTTCTCCTCTGTTTAAAATATCTCGTTTTTCACGATAGACGGCATTATATCACCTGTTTCGTAACAACGCAATATCTTTTCAAAATTAATTGACAAATTGTTTATATACATTTAAGGGCGATGCATCTTCCCTTTTTTAACTTCAAGACAAAATCTCCCGGCCGATCTTGCAAGCGCCCTTGCTTTATGATATAGTACACTTGTACTAATTGAAAGGAGCGTTTGCCCTATGAAAAGAATCATTCTCCCCCTGCTGCTTCTCCTCGTCCTCTCTCTTTCTTTCGGCGCAGCCGCCGAGACCGGCGTCGCCTACGGTGTCTACCACATGGAGGGCGAGTCCCCCGACAGCCTGATCCGCGCCACGGTCGAGGTCGCGGACGGCAAGCTCACCGCTGTCTCCTTTGATGAGAAGCTGCTCCCCGTTTCCTTCGGCGGCGCCGAAGGCTGGGCGGAGCTGCCGGCCGATTCCGCAGCTGAGGGCGCGCTGTCCGTGAACGGCAAGCTGCTCGCCCCCGCTTTCCTTCTGGGCGGCGAAAAGTGGACGGTCGCGGAGGACTGCACCGTCACCGGTGAGACGCACGGTGAACTCATCGCCTATATCACGACGGACGAAGGCGGCGAGTGGTACTTCTCCCAGGAGAGCGCCGACCTGATGGACGCGCAGGGTGCGGTGATCTCCACCGTAACCGTCGGCACGAAGGAATCCATCGAGCACGGCGTGCACTTCTGGATGAGCGACCTCCTCTTCCCCGGCAACATCAAAGCCATTGAGGACTTCATCCTCGCCAACGGCGTCGATTATACGGCGGATCAGTTCGGCAAGACGGAAGAGGGCTTCTGGTCCGTGGCGGATGCCGTCTCCGGCGCGACGCTGGCCGGCACGCCCAACTACCTCCTGCTCGCCAAGGACGCTTACGACAAGGCCGTCGCAAAGTAAGATTTCTCCCCCGCAGCATGCAAACGCGCCATCCGCATCGGATGGCGCGCTTTTTCATTTCAAGCTTTGTCTTCCCTTGCCCGTCAGGTAAGGCTCCAGCATCAGCAGATGCAGCTCCAGAAAGTTTTTGCGGCTCGGGGCATAACGTCCCCGGGCGGTCTCCCGCAGCCAGGTGAGATGGGCCATCAGGAGGATCTCAAGCCAGCCTTCCCGTGTCCGCTCATCCATCTCTTCACAGAGCAGCCCTTCCTTTACAAGGTCTTCCAGCCCCTTAAGGATCCGCTTGCGGATTTCGGCATTGTGGCCCCTGGAATCTCCTATGAATTCATCGTCCAGGAAGTAAAAGGCGTTCCTCGTGATCGTCTCCAGCATCCTGTCAAACTGATCGTGCAGGCCGGCAAAATCCCGGATGGGTTCCTCCGGCAGCGTTTCGGCGAAGGAATCCTCCATGATCGCCGAGACCACATCCCGTTTTCTGTGAAAATGATAGGTGAGATTCCCCACCGAGATGCTGCATTCCGAGGCGATGTCCCGCATGGTCACATGCGCGTAGCCCCTTTCGTTAAAGAGCCGCCTTGCCGCCTCCAGGATCATCTTCTGTGTCGCTGTACGCATTTTTTAACCCTTCCGCCTCAGCCCCGGCACAGCGCAAGGCCCAGCGCTGCCGCCACGAGGATCGTCCTGGGCACGCTCCATTTGAAGTGCACCAGCAGCACGAGCGAGACGGCGCCGATCAGCACGGTGGCCGGTGAAACGCTGCCCGAAATGACGTAGTTGGTCATCGCCTGCTGCACGATGATCGCCGCGATCATGCCGATCATGACAGGCCGGATGCCGTAGAGCGCGCGGGCCAGCGTCCGGCTTTCCCGGAAGCGCGAAAGCATGGCGGCGGCCACGATGGCCACGGAAAGCGACGGCAGCAGCACTCCGGCTGTCGCACACAGCGCGCCCAGCACGCCCGCCGTCCGGTGCCCTGCGAAGGTGGCGCAGTTGAGCCCCAGCGGGCCCGGCGTCATCTCCGCGATGGCGACGATGTCCGCCACCTCCTGCATCGTCATCCAGCGATGCGAGATCATCTGGTCGTTGATGAGCGGGATCATGGACATGCCGCCGAAGCTGGTAAAGCCGATCAGCGCGAAGGAGATGAACAGCTCAAGATAGATCATGGCGTGTCTTCACCTCCGTGATCAGAAGCCCCGCTGCGGCGCCTATCAGCACGATCAGCACATTGGAAAGACCGGTGAACAGGCTGAGCGCCATCGCCGACGCGGCGATCAGGTAGCACCAGCCGTCCTTCATCCCGGATCTGAAAAGCTTCAGCAGCGCGCTGATGATGATGGGCACGACCGCGGCGCGCACGCCGATCATCGCGCTGGCCACCATCGGATTGTCACGGAAGACGCTGTAGATGAAGGTGACGCCGATCATGATGATGAAAGGCGGGATCGTGATGCCCAGTAGCGCAGCAAGCGCACCGGACACTCCGGCCGCCTGATAGCCGAAAAGGACGCTCGCATTGCCGATCATCAGCCCAGGGATGGAGCGCGCGATGGAGGTATAATCGAGCAGCTGCTCATCGGTGATCCAGTGCTTCTTCTCCACGTATTCCTTCTGGATCTGTGCGACGATGCTCCAGCCGCCTCCGAAGGTGAAGCAGCCGAACTTGAAAAAGGTTTTAAGGATGTCCGGCAGTCTGCCGGATTGTTTGCTCTGCATAGGTTTCAGGAGTCCTTCCGTTTAATGCGGGGAAAGCCGGGTCAACCGGCTTTCCCCTTCTCATTATACGGTTTCTTTTTCCGTCAGTCAATCGGATGGTTGCGGTAGTAGTTGATGAGGCAGCCGTCCGCGATGATCTGGCGCTCGTCCTTCGTCAGGTCGCCCACGCTGACTGCGAAAGGAACGATCTTTCCGTCCGGTTTCACGGCATAGGCGGTGAATTCAGGCGTGCCCTCCAGGATGGCGGTGCGCAATCCGGGGATGAACACCCAGTCGCCCAGCGCAAAGGCGCTCTCGTCCTTGACCAGGAAAGGCGTCATGCCCCAGTTGATGCAGTTGCTGCGATAGCGCTTGGTCGCGTATTCCTTCGCCAGGTTGGCGGAAGCGCCCAGCACGCGCTGGCAGCTGGCCGCCTGCTCGCGCGCGGAGCCGTCGCCCGGCTTCACGGCAAAGATGGTGGAGCCGATGTCGGTGCGCAGCGGATCGACGGGCAGCACGTTGGCCAGCGCTTCGTAGACGCGCATGACCTCTTCGGGCAGATCCCTGCCTGCAGCGCGTGCGCGCTCGATCTCGCGGACTTCCTTCGACCTGCCGACGTACGCCGGATCCTTGCGGGAAAGGGCGAACTCGGAGAGGCGCTCCGGGTTGGAGCGGTAGGAAGAAGTCTCGCCGGAGGGGATCAGCTCGTCCGTCGTCGTGACGGGATCGGTGATGTAAGAGCAGACCTTGACCAGAAGATCCTCGCTCAGCGCGGGCTGCTCCGGCCAGTCGCGGATGTTCGGGCCGAACTTCAGTTCGTAATCCGGGTCGGCCTTGCCGAAGCCGAAGTACACACGCTTGTCGTAGACGCCGCGGTCGAACCGGTACGGATAGCGGTTGTACTTGACGTCCAGATCGGTGGCAGGCGTCAGCTTGCCGCCGTTGATGGCCGTGGCCGCGATGGAACGCGCGTCCATCAGCGCGACGCCGCTCATCTGTCCCTCGCCCGGCTTGGAGCCTTCGCGGTTCGGGAAGTTGCGCGTCGTGTGGCGGATGGAGAGCTCGCCGTTGGCCGGCGTGTCGCCCGCGCCGAAGCACGGACCGCAGAAGCACTCGCGGATGATGGCGCCGGCGCCCGCGATATCGGAGAGCGCGCCGTTCTTCATCAGTTCCAGGTAAGCAGGCATACTGCCCGGATACACGCTCATAGTAAAGGCACCGTTTCCGGTGGAGTGTCCGCGCAGGATGTCCGCCACCGCGCACACGTTGTCGAACGTGCCGCCGGAGCAGCCGGCCACCAGGCCCTGCTCCACCCAGACGCCGCCGTCGTGCACCTTGGAAACCAGGTCGATGGAGGCGCCGACGATCTGGCTGTTCGCCTTCTCCTGGCACGCGTACAGTATGTCCTTCGGATTCTCCAGCAGTTCGCGGATGGTGATGGTGTTGGAGGGATGCATGGGCAGCGCGATGGTGCACTCCACGGTGGAGAGATCCACATACACGCAGCCGTCGTAGTAGGCGACCTCAGCCGGCTCCAGCTTGCGGTAGGCTTCCGGCCGGCCGTGGATGGCGAGGTAGTTCTCCGTCTCCCCGTCGGTCTCCCAGATGGAGGACCAGCAGGTCGTCTCCGTCGTCATGACGTCGATGCCGTTGCGGTACTCGATAGGCAGCTTGGCGACGCCGGGGCCGACGAACTCCATGACGCGGTTCTTCACATAGCCGTTTGCATAGACAGCGCCGCAGATCGAGAGCGCTACGTCCTGCGGGCCTACGCCGGGACGCGGTTCGCCGTCCAGATAGATGCAGATGACGCCGGGACGCGCCACGTCATAGGTGCGGCCCACCAGCTGCTTGGCCAGTTCGCCGCCGCCTTCGCCCACGGACAGGGTGCCCAGCGCGCCGTAGCGCGTGTGGCTGTCGCTGCCCAGGATCATGCGGCCGCAGCCCGCCATCATCTCGCGGTTGAAGGAGTGGATGACCGCCATATTGGTGGGCACGTACACGCCGCCGTATTTGTGCGCGGCGGACAGCGCGAACATGTGGTCGTCCTCGTTGATGGTGCCGCCGACGGCGCACAGGCTGTTATGGCAGTTGGTCAGCACATACGGCATCGGGAACTTCTTCATGCCGGAAGCCCTGGCCGTCTGGATGATGCCGACGTAGGTGATGTCGTGGCTGGTCAGGCTGTCAAAGCGCATCTGCAGGTGATCCATGTCCCCGCTCTTGTTGTGCGCCTTCAGGATGCCGTAAGCGATGGTCCCTTTTGCAGCCTCGTCCTTCTCCACGGGATGCCCCGCGAGGCGCGCGGCTTCAGCGGCATCTGCGGCGATCTTCCTTCCGCCGACCAGGTAGACGCCGCCGTCGTACAGTTTAACCATGATTGATCGTCCTCCCTTTCACACCGTCCGGGGCGCCGAAGTGCCCCGGACGTATCCGGCCGCGTTTACAGCGGCATGATTCCAATGACGATGGCAAACAGCATGCACAGGATGGAGAAGCCCCAGACGTACATGAAGCTCGCCTTGATATGATCCTTGATATCCACTTCCGCAAGGCCGGTGCCCAGCAGCGTGGCGGGAACCATCGGGCTGATAAAGGTCGCGCAGTTGCGGCAGACCACCATCGCGATGGCGATCGGCAGCGCCTGTACGCCGAAGGACTGGCCGATGCCGATGACGACGGGCAGCATGCCGTAGAAGTAGCTGTCCGTATCGAAAGCCAGCGCCAGCGGGACGGAAAGGATGCCGATGACCAGCGGCAGATGCTGTCCAAGCGCCGCGGGCAGGATATCGGATACGATTTCCGCCAGGCAGCGCACGACGGACGGGATCGCGTCCGGCGGCAGCTCCATGGTCTTGGCGGAAATGACCTTGCCGTCAGCGCCCATGCTGGAAGTGAGCACGCCCATCAGCACCGCTGCGCCCATCAGCGTGGAACACATCATGAGTGCCGGGCCGGCGTGCAGGTTGATGATCTTCTTGTGCATCTTGGCGGTGAAGCCGTAGTTGACGAACAGTGCCACCGTGACGCCGAGCATGAAGGGCAGATAGCTGGGGAACACGTCCCAGATCAGCATGGCGATGACGCACAGCGTCAGGATGATGTTGAACAGGAACAGCTGCGGGCGTGCCAGATCGCTCTGGACGGCTTCCTTCTGCTCCTCCACCACCACGTCGCCCTCCTGCACGGCCAGCTTGCCGTGCAGGCCCGCACCGCGCATCTTCTCCTGCCAGCCGGCGAGGGCCGCATGGGCCAGCGCCAGCACGATGCCGAAGATCTGGATGGGCAGGATCGTCTGCCACAGGCTGCCGGCTTCCATGCCCAGCACGGAGGCCGCGCGCATGGTCGGGCCTGCCCAGGGCATCAGGTTCAGCACACCCATGGAGAGCACCGCGATGCGCAGCAGCGTCGTCGTGCGCATGTGCATCCGCTTGTAAACGGGCAGCATCGCCGGGATGACGATACAGAACGTGGAAGCGCCGCCGCCGTCCAGATGGCCGACCAGCGCGATGATGCACGTGACGAGCGTGACGCCGATGACGTTGTCGCCGACCAGCGTCATCAGCTTGCCGATGATGACGTCGAACATGCCGGCATCCGTCATGATGCCGAAGTAAAGCACCGAGAAGACGAACAGCGCGGCCGTCGGGCCGGTGCTGTTGAAGCCGGCCTTCACCATGGCTGCGATGTCGTCGAAGCTGTGGCGGCCGCAGATGACCAGGATCAGCGCGAGGATGGAAGGCCATGCGATAAAGGCGATAGCGGGCTGTGTCTTGCTCTTGAACAGCGTGACGACGATGGCCACGATGGTAAGCAGGCCCAGTATGCCGACGATCGTATTGCTCATAGTGGGTCCTCCCTGTTTGTCGTTCGGGGAAAGGCCGCCCCGCCTGCGGGGCGGCCTTTACGATAAGCAGTCCTCGGTCAGTCGTTCAGGCTGAGGGGTTTGATCTTGCGGACCACATCCAGGATGGTGCCGTCGCGCGCTTCCAGCACGGCGACGACGTTGTCCTCCCACTCGAGGTCATCCGGGCGGCCGACGATGGAGTAGGCCTTTTCCTTCAGCTCCTCGATGGTGACGTGCGGGATGCCCGCGTTGTCCAGACACTCGATGAGGTCGGGGCGCAGCGGGTTGACGGCGATACCGTAGTCGGTCACCAGCACGTCCACGCAGTCGCCCGGGGTGGTTACGGTCACGACATGCTCGCAGACCGTGGCCATGCGGCCGCGCACGAGCGGCGTGACGATGATGCAGCACTTGCTGCCGGCAGCAGTGTCGGGGTGTCCGCCCGGAGCGCCGCGGAGCACGCCGTCGGAACCCGTCAGCACGTTGACGTTGAAGCCCGTGTCGATCTCCAGCGCCGCCAGCACGACGAAGTCCAGCTTGTTGACGAACGCGCCCTTGTTGGCGGGGTTCGCGTACTGGCTGGCGCTCATCTCATAGTGGCCGGGGGTCTGGTTGATGGAGTTGACGGCATCCAGGTCGAAGTCCTGCACGTCGATGACCTTGCCGACCTTGCCCTTCTTCAGCAGTTCCACCATGGGGCCGCAGATGCCGCCGATCGCCCAGCCCATCTTGATGCCGCGCTCATCCATGTACTTCTCCAGGAAGAGGTTGGCTGCAAGGCTGGGGCCGCCGACGCCCGTCTGGAAGGAGAAGCCCTCCTTGAACCACGGGGTGCTGGCGATGACCTTGGCGACGTTTTCCGCCATCATGAGGTCGCGCGGGTTCTGGCTGATGCGCGCCGCCGCGCTGGCGATCTTGCGCGGATCGCCGATGGAATCGACGACGACGACCGCGTCCACGTCGATGGCTTCCACGCTGGCCGGCATATTGGGGAAATCCACCAGGCAGTCCGTCACGACGATGACGTGATCGGCGTACTTGGCGTCCGTCATGGCATAGCCGAGGGAGCCGCAGTTGCTCTTGCCGCCGATGCCGCGGCAGTTGCCCACACAGTCGCTGGTGGGCGCCGCAACGACGGCGATGTCGATGTGCACCTCGCCCGCCTCGATGGCGCGGGGGCGCCCGCCGTGGCTGCGGATGATCGCCGGCGTCTTCAGCTTGCCGGCGGAGACGACCTCGCCCATTCTGCCGCGGATGCCGCTGGTCTGGATGCCGACGACCTTGCCCTGCTCGATGTAATCGGCGATGGGGTCGTGCGCGTCGCCCAGAGAGGTGGCAGCGATGGTGAGATCGTCGAGTCCCAGCTCTTCGATGGCGGATTTCATCACCATGTTGACGACGTAGTCGCCGTTGCGCAGGTGATGATGGAAGGAGAACGTCATGCCGGACTTTGCGCCCACCTGGCGCAGCGCGTCCGCGATGGATTCCACGATCTTGCTCTCCTGCGGCTTTTCATAGCGGCGGGTGCACGGCGAAGCCTTCTTCAGGTACTTGCCGTCCATGTAGTTTTTGCCCTGATAGACTTCCTTGCCGTCCTTCAGCAGGAAATCCGGGATCTCGCGTCCGACTGCATTTTTCATACCAAATCCCCCTCATACATGCCGCACGCTTTCGCGAGCCTCAGGGTGCGCTCCGCGCCCGGGATAAAGGCGATGTCCACCATCTTTCCGTTGACGGTAAAGACGCCGACGCCGGCTGCCGCCGCCTCGCGGAAGGCGCTGACCATCGCTTCGGCCTGCCGCACTTCCTTTTCGGTCGGCGCAAAGATCTCGTGAACCAGGCGGATCTGCTTCGGGTTGATGAGGCTCTTGCCGTCAAAGCCCATGGCCTTGTTCTGGCGCACCTCGGTCTCAAATCCGGCCATATCGTCCAGGTCGGTAAAGACGGTGTCGAAGCACTGGATGCCCGCAGCCCTGGCCGCGATCAGCATCTGTCCACGGGCGGCCAGCATATCCACGCCGTCGGGCTGGAACTTCGTCTGCATGCACTTGCGGAAGTCGCCGCCGGAAATGGCCACGCCGAACATGCGCTCGCTCGCGGCGCAGATCTCGTAGGCGTTCAGGATGCCCTTGGGGCTCTCCAGCGCCGCCATCAGCAGCGTGCGGCCTTCCTCCACGCCGAACTCGCCCTCGGCCGCGAGGACGTGCTCTTCCACGGTTTGACGTCCTGCGCGCTTTCGCACTTGGCGATGCGGATGCCGTCCGCGCCGCCCGCCACGCACACGCGGATATCCTCCTGCCAGTGCGGGGTGTCCAGGCCGTTGATGCGGACGATGACCTCGGTGTCACCGTAGTCGATGGTCTTGAGGGCGTGATACAGGGAGAAGCGCGCGCTGTCCTTCTGGTTTTCGGCGACAGCGTCCTCCAGGTCCAGCATGATGGAATCCACGCCGTAGATGTAGGCGTCCTTGATGAGGCCCGGCTTCTGCGCGTTCATGAACATCATGGTGCGGCGCAGGCGGAACCGTTCCGGCTTCGGTCTCGGAATCACTTGATGACACCTCCCCACGGAATGTTCGCGGCGCTCTGGTCGCAGCTGCGGAACACGGCGCACTCCACGCGCGCCTTCAGGGTGCAGTCCAGCGCGCCCTTGTCCACTACGGTGACCTTCGCGTCCTTTACGTCCAGCCGCTCCAGCGTGTCCAGCACCGTCGCCTTGATCTGGCGGCCGTACTGATTCATGACGCTGGATGTGACGTCCAGAGCAATTCCCCCTTCGCCCGGCTCGACGGTGATGAGGGCGTCGCTGGATTCCAGTGTGCCCGCCGTCGCGCTGTGGTTGATAACCATAGGCTGTTTCCTCCTCCGTTTTCGTTTAAAAGGCGTTTGCCGGCGTCCCGGCCTTCGGGAACGCCGGCAAACGGAGTATCATCGTTCCGGTTGTTACGCTTTCTTCTTTTTGATCAGCGGCATCACGACGGGGCTGATGAGCAGCGCCAGGCAGGCGATGATCAGGACGAACGCGATGGGATGCTGCACCGGGCTGAACATCGCGAAGATGTTCGCTTTGCTCATCGTGTAGGCGCGTGAGAAGTTGGATTCGCACATGCCGCCCAGCACGAGGCCGAGAACGATGGCGGCGCTGTTGAAGTGGCAGACCTTGACCAGCAGGCCGATGACGCCCGCGATAACCATGATCTGCACGTCCGCGATGGCCATCTGGTTGGCG
>JAFUTW010000005.1 GCA_017484085.1 Clostridia bacterium | reverse complement strand
TTGTACTTCGCCTCGCCCTCGATGACGATCTTGTTCTTGACTACGTTCTCCGCCACTAAGGGCACCTCCTCAATATTAAGGAAAGCGGCAAACCGGGGAAGGTTTGCCGCTCATTTGCTTCTTAAAAGGGGCAGTCCGTCAGGCTGCCCAGCCGGATCGTCTCCCTCTCCGTCGCCTGTCGTCCGGCACGGTTCCCCCTGCCTCCCCTGTACGGGGAGGGGGACCGGCTGCCGCGGGCAGACGGTGGAAGGGTTCCCCCGCTCACCGCCATCACGGCGGCGGGGCTCATCCCCCAAAAGTCCTCCGAAGAGAGGCCGCAGGACAGCGCCCTGCGCAGCATGGGCGCCCAGGGATATTCATCCCTCGCTTCCCGCCCTTCCGGATCCTCTTCGTAGATCAGCTCTCTGCCGATGATCCGCCAGCCGCTTCCGGCTGGCCTTCTGCGTTTTTTGGTTCAGCCTTCGGCAGCGCCTCGATCGCCATGTGCAGCACATCGTCCGCGCAGGCCAGCAGCTGCGGAAGGTCCACGCACGCGTCGAACATCTCGGGCGGCATGGGCGCCCAGCCCCTGCGCTGCCGTCTTGCGTCTTCCATCTGTGCGCTCACCACGGCGCCGTACACGAGGGCAGCCAGGCACAGGTACACCCGGCGCTGCGCGCGCGTCAGGATGGCGATATAGCCCAGGCTGCGGCCCCCGCCCATCACGGTCTCCGCGTAGATCTCGGCCTGCCGCATGGCGTTGTGGTCGAAGCGCAGCGGGGTCACCTCTCCGCCCAGGTATACGCTCATCTCCCGGGCTGTCACGTTCAAAGCCTTCATCCCCATGTCCTCCTATCAGGGTTCAGCGCCCAGGGAAACCCCTGGGCGCTTGGTTTGCGATCAGCCGCCGGTGGTCGTCGGGGCATCGCTCCACGGGCCGACGACGGCCGTGAAGAAGTTGTCCTCCGTCCACTTGCCGCCCGCCTCCGCGGTGTCCGCCTTGTACTGGATCGGGTGGACCTTCACGGCGTCGCTGCCCGTATCCAGGGCGGGCTCGTCGTACTCGTAGGCCAGCGGCAGCGCGCTGCCCTCGAGGGTCGGGATCTGGTAGGTGATCGTGCCGTCCTCGCGCGTCGCGTGGTCGAGGTTGCCCTCGGACAGCGTGCACATGAACAGCCAGCGCATTACGGCGGAGCCGTCGTCACGCGTGGCCTTGATGCCGACGGCAAATTCCGGGGAGACGTTGTCGCCCACGGTCTCGCCGCCGTTCGCGTCAATCTTGCGGCCGTGCAGGTAGGCCATCACCTGCGGAAGCATGCGCGGGTACTGCACCGTCACGTTGATGCTGGTGAGGCGGCGGCTCTTGCGGATCACGCGGTTGCTGGCGCTCTGGCTGCCCTCAGCGTACTGCGGCTGCAGGGAGACCTGCACGCCCTCGCACGCGAGGATCGGCGTCTCGTAGGTCGGCGCGGCCGTGGCCGTGCCCTTGTTGGTCATGCGGGCCAGATAAATGTCACCCAGTCCGTCATACAGGCCCATCGCCTGGATCGCGTCCAGGGTGCTCACGGGTGCACTCATTCTAGTCACTTCCTTCTTATTCGTCGCTTACATTTCTGGGGTCGTGCCTCAGCTGCAGGCAGATGGCGCTGTGCTGGCGCATGATAGCGTCAGCCGCGGCGTCCTCGGCGTCCGTCCACATCCGGCACTGCATGAGGCAGTACTGGGCATAGAGCTCCGGCTCCGCCACGGCCATGGCCGGGTAGACGCCGGCGGCCCTGGCCGAGCTGATGGCGGCCAGCATGGCGCGCCTGGCGTCCTTGTCCGTCTCGCTGCCTTCCTCCACGCCGCGCAGGTATTCCCGCACGGCAGCCTGCCCGCCGAGGAGCTCCAGGACTTCATCGTTCGTCATCTTTTACTCCTTCCGGGAGGCGGACGCGAATCGTCCCCGCCGGGATCAGCCGCTGACCTTGGCCAGGCGCAGCCTGTTCGCGTCCTCGACATGGATGTCGTAATCGTAGGCGATCACAATCTTGGTCATGTCGAGGTCGATGTCCTCGTCGGTCTTGAGGCGCAGCGGATCGTCGTAGTTGACGTGGATCGCGGACAGGTCGCCGACCAGCATGCCGGCCGCGGCGACATAGTCGCAGGTGATGACCTCGAAGCCCAGCATTTCCTTGGTGGGCGCGCCGAAGAGCGCGGTGGCGCCGTTGGCCAGGGTCTTGATCATCTCCATCCACTGCGCGTACGTCATAACGACCTTCGCGTTCTCGCGGACGCCCTCAGGCAGCGCGGCGATGGCCTGCTGGACGGCGTCCAGCGTATCGGAGCCCCCGGAGACCGGCAGGGCCGGGTTGCCGGCGCCCTTGGAGTAGACGCTCATGTGCGCCATCTCGCCGGTGGCGGAGGCGTTGAAGATACGGCTGCGCAGATTCCTGCGGTGATCGTACTGCAGGCGGGCGGAGATGAAGGCGTCCAGGTCGGTCTCGGTGCCGCCCAGGATGGCCGTGGGGACCACGATCTTCTCGCGGCCGGGGAAGCGGCCGAAGTTGATCGTCTCATCCGCCAGCGTGGTCTCGCCGGCGAGCGTGGTGCCGTCAGGGCTGCGGACGCCGTCCGTCGCGGGCGTCGTCGTGACCTTGGGCAGGCGCAGGCCCTTGATCTGGGTGTGCGTGATGGCGGAGAGGAATTTGTCCTCGCCGTAGATGTCGCCGATCAGGCTGCGGCTCACCTCGACGGGCAGCAGGCCGTTGCCGGGGTTTGCGCCGGTCGTGATGGTCAGTTCGTTGCGCAGCTCCTGGGAGAGGGGCTGCCGGGTCATGGCGCTCTTGAAGTAGCCGCCGCGGAGATTCTTGATGTTCATGCTCTTTCCCTCCAGTTCTTTTTTCGCAAACGCGGTGATCACCGCGCTCTGCTGTTTCTTGGTTTCGGCCTCGTTCAGCCGGTCCTCGATGACGGGCGCCTTCTTGGCCGCGGGCGCGGCCTTCTCCGGCGCGGCCTTGGCCGTGAAGGATGAGGTCCTGTGCACCTTGTCCATCAGGCACGCGGCCACGAGGCGCGAGGTGGACCGTGCGGCCACCTTCAGCAGCCGGATGTTTTCCGGTTCCTTTTCCTCTTCCTCTTCCGGGTCCTCTTCCGGCTCTTCTTCCGGATCCTCTTCCGGCTCTTCCTCCGGCTTCTCTTCCGGATCCTCTTCCGGCTCTTCCTCCGGCTTCTCTTCCGGATCCGCGCCGGCGGGTTCCGCGGGCTTCTCCTCTTCCTCCTCTTCCTCTTCCGGCTCTGGCGTAGCCGCCTTTGGCGGCGTACGTCCCGCCGCAGGCGGGATCACGTCCTCCGGACGTGACGAATCCTCGCCGTCCGCGTAGAGGATCTCATCGACAAAGCCCAGCGCCTTGGCCTTCTTGGCGTCCATCCAGGTCTCCGCGTCCATCATCTTCGCCAGCTTGTCGAACGGCAGGCCGGTCTTGATGTTGTACGCGTTCATGATGCTCTCCTTGACCTCGGAAAGGACGCTGATGGCGGCCTTCATCTCAGCCTCATCCCCGAAGGCGCAGGTCATCGGGTTGTGGATCATCATGAGGGCGGTCGGGCTCATGCGGACCGTCGTGCCCGCCATGGCCACGACGCTGGCCGCGCTGGCCGCCAGGCCGTCGATCTGCACGGTCACGTCGCCCGGGTAGTCCATCAGCATCGTGTAGATGCGGCTGGCGGCGATGCAGTCGCCGCCCGGGCTGGAGATGTGCAGGACGATCGGGCCGCTGCCCGCCATCAGCTCCTCGCGGAACATGGCAGGCGTCACGTCGTCGTCCCACCAGCTTTCCTCCGCGATGACGCCCTCCAGGTGCAGCTCGCGCTGTTCCTCTCCGGCTTCGTTTCGGAAGCTGGTCCAGTTCCAGAATTTTTCCATGTCTTTCACCTCTTAAGAGTTCTTTTCCCCGTTCAGCTGGTTCGCGTCGATGGTCGCGCCGCGCGCCACCATCTCCACCGGCGCCAGGTCCTTGGAGATCATGGCCACGTCGCCGCCAGGCACCGGCGGCAGGTAGTCGCGCCTGCGCAGGTCGTTCACCGTGCGCTTGCCGGTGCGGATGGAGCTCTGGTCCCTCGTGGCCATGGCCGCGGTATCGCCGCGCAGATACGCCTCCACGTCGATGTGGAAGTGGAACCCCTGCGCCAGCTGCTCCGGGCCCAGCAGTTTGAAGTCGAGCTCCTCCTCCCACTGCTGCACGATCGGCTGCATGGTCAGGGTCAGGAACTCGATCGTCTGCTGCTCGATCGAAGCGGCCGTGGCGTCCGAATAATCGCCCAGCAGGTGCGGCGGCAGGTTGTACACCGTGGCCACACGGCTGCGGGTCAGTTTCTCGATGGAATCCAGACCGGCGTCGAACGGGCTGCCGTCCATGCGCTGCGCCTTCACGCCGGCATCCAGGGCGATGATCTGCCCGCCGGTCTTCTTGTAGAGCTCGAAGAACTCCCTCACGCTGGCCTCTCTGCGGCCGCCGGCAAGTTCTGTCGGGTACTCCAGGACGATCCCGCGGTTGATGCCGCCCAGGTTAGTCAGACTGAAGGTGCGCACGTCCTCAACGTACTTCACCGCGCCGTTCAGGATGTCCACCGGCCGCAGCGCGGAAACGCCGTCCAGCGTCATGTGGTGGAAGGCCAGCACATACCAGCTGTGGAGCACCTCCTGCTGCAGGCCCGGAACGTTCACCACGTACCAGAGCTCGCCGGATTCCTCCTCGATCATGGGCGTCACCCATCGGGGATCCAGCACGCGCAGCTCGCGCACCCTGCCGGCGTCGTCCAGCACCTTGGCCGCGTATCCCGTGCCCTGGGTCAGCACCCAGCCCATCACGGCCCGCTTGAAGGTGTAAGCGCTCATCATCCGGTTGGCCCTCAGGTGCACGAGCCAGTGCAGCGGATCGTCCGCCTGCAGCTCGGTCCCCTTGTAAAGGCTGACCGGCATCGTGGCCAGTGCGCCCGCGATCCGGGTCACGGCGGCGTAGATGACGTCCGTGCCCAGGTCGCTGGGCATCACGGCGCTCAGGATGTTCGTGAGGCTGCTGCCCGTTGAAAAACCGCTCCACGCGCCGCGGGCGCTCTTGTCCTCGGGAGCGTCCCGGCTCCTCTTAAAAGGCCATTTCAATAGCTTTGGCATACTACTCCTCCTTTACAGGCTCATGCTGATCATGTGGCTGTCATCCCACAGGTGGCTCTCAGGGCTGTCGTCCGCGATATGGACGACGTAGGCGTCCATCATGGCCATGAAGCCGTCGATCTTCTGGTACCGTCCCGGCTTGGCCGGGTACCAGTTTTCCTTCTCGAGGTCAAAGAAGTCCGCGCGCAGCCGGACGTTGCGGATGTACCACTCCAGCATCTCATCATGGCCCCAGAGCACGCTGCCATCCAGCAGCCGCTCTTTAAAGGACTTCATCGGCGCGTTGAAGGTCAGCGGCCCCTGCCGCACGATCTCGGTGCGCAGGCCTTCCGCGGAGAGCTTTTTAACAAGCTCCGGGCTGTTGTAGGGGTCGTACCCGATCCGCTGGATCTCGAAGCTGTGCGTCTGCTCCATGAACCACTGGGCTATATACTCGTAGCTCACGTAGTGGCCGGGGACGATCGTAAGCCAGCCGCGGCGCACCCACTCGGCCCAGTCCTTTTCCTCGTCCCCGTTGCCCCTTTTGATCTTATCCTCCGGCACCCAGGAGTGGTGCAGCACACAGATCGCGCTGCCCTCCTGCCAGAGAAGACAGGCGGCGCAGAAGTCCTCCGATTTGGCCAGGTCAAAGCCGCCCCACGCCTGCGGCCGGATCAGCTGTGGCTGGATGTCCGCGCGGTCGTTCCGGCGCAGCGTCTCCAGATCCACATACACGGCGGCCGGCGGCATGGCGAAGCGGTTGAGCTGCTTGGTGACGAAGTCCGCCTTCTCCTGCGGCGAGCGCCTGGCCCGCTCCCAGTCGAGCGTCAGGTCCTCCATCGTCAGCAGCACGCCCACGCTCGGGTTGGCCATCGGCCACCAGCGCAGGTCATCGTAGGGCAGGTCCGGGTCGATCTCGTAGAGGATCGGCAGGTAGGTGTCGATCGCCAGCTCGGAGATCTCCGGATCCCGGTCCAGCACCTTCTTGGCGTAGTTGTAGTGGTAGACACAGGGGCCGTCCAGCACCGTGCCGGCGGTCGTCGTGTACCACATGAGCGGCTGCCGGCGCTTTTTCATAGGCCGCAGCAGCTGGTTGATCTGGTCGAAGCTGGTCTCGTTCTCCAGCTCGTCCTTGATCACGAAGTACGGCCGCAGGCCGTCCAGGCTGCTGGGGTCGTTGGCCAGGAAGGTGACGCGGGTGAAGTCCGGCTCGTACATGCTCTCGGAGCGGCGCAGCCGGATCCGGTTCTTCAGCGTCGGGCTCATCACCATCTGCCCGTAAAAGTCCATATACTGCCGCCGGGCCTGCTTGGCGTTGTTGGCGCAGAAGTAGTTTTCCGCGCCGCGCTCCCCGCCCTTGGTCGTCATATAGCCCATCTTGCCGGAGCTTCTCGCCGTCTTGCCGTTGCCCCTGGGCACGAACTCGAACACCTCGCGGAAGCGGCGCATGCCCGTGCCCCTGTCCACCCATCCAAAGGCCTGGCCGTCCACGAAGCACTGCCAGGGCATGAAGCGGAAGGTGTCATAGTCGCCGGCCGTCGGCAGGAGGAAGCGCTCGCAGAACTCCACCGGCAGGCTGGCAGCCTTCAGGTCATACGTGTAACGCCACTTCCCCGCCTCGCTGCGCTTCAGCTCCTCCAGGAAATGCCGCGCCTGCTGCCTGATCGTCTTAGGGGCAAGGATCCTTTCCTCGAGCACGTCCTCCGCGTACCTGTACGCGCGGGACTGCATGATCTCTTTCGGACTGCTCATTAAACCGCCTCCTCTCCTCTCGCGATGTCAGCCCGGCTGCGTGATTCCAGTGGGCACGCTTCGCCGGTCAGATCATCGTTCGCTTCGCGGAGGCTTCTTATCAAGCATCTGCCCCAAAGGAGTCCCATCCATCATCCTCAGTCTCTTCCCTCAGATCCTTTGGCGTCTCCCGGGCGGGCCTGCCGCGCTGCTTGGTCGGCAGCAGGTCCCACCGGCGCAGGATCTCTTCCTGCGTGTCCAGCGTCGCCTTCATCATCTGCATATACTGCCGGGCCGCTTTCGCGTCACCCTCCCGCAGCGCAGCGGCGCAGCTCTTCCGGTAGTCGCTCACCGCGTCGGCCAGCAGGCAGGCCTCGCGCACGTCCCGCATGGAGATCGCGTCCCACTCGCCGCGCTCTTCCAGCTTTTTGCCGCTGGCGTCGTACATCGCCACCGTCTCCGCCCGGATGCCCCGGAGCATCGAAGCGCGCAGCTCCTCCCCGGTCGGCGGGTCGCTCCCGCTCTTTCTGCGTGGCATTGTTCCCTCCTATACCCCCGTCAAACTGTATCTGCTCTTCGGCACGGACGCCCGCACGAGGATCTCCCGGCCGCGGTTGTACAGGCGGTCGATCCGGCGCACGCGGTGCTCTTCCCCGTGCCAGACGATCAGGTCATCCTCCAGGATATCCCGCTCCCGCATGGCGAAGGTGCGAACGTGCCCGATGGTAGAGCTCTCAGCCGCGGCGTATTCCTCCGGGCTTTCGTCCCTCACCTGGCAGCTGGTCTCCGCCAAAAAGTTGTATGTCGGCTTATAATAACCGCCGGAATTGGCAACTCGCCGCTGTGCGGCGAGATTGTCCCGGCCATCTTGGCCGGGATCAAGGGCCTCCGGCCCTTGACGAGAGCCGTCGGTTTTGTCCCGCCGCAGGATGATCACCCGCTGGCTGTATCGTTCCCTCATGAGGTCACCCGCTCCTTCCTGAGGTCGTCCGGCGTCACCGGCACGCCGTCCCGGATGTAAAAGCGCTTGCGCACGGTCAGCGGCCAGGCGAAGAGCTCCATGTTTGCCACATAGCTCTCCGGGCCCGGCTCATCATCCAGCAGCCAGCCCGCCTCATGCAGCGCGGCGTAGACGTCGAAGCGCATCTGCTCCGCGTCCTCCGCGTAGCCCAGACGGTGATAGATCACGACGTCGTAGGCGGTCTCGCTCACGATCGTCTTGTTGCCCGCCCAGGTCAGCCGGTCGCCGGCCGGACGGTATCCGATGAAGACGCCCGCGTCCCTGGTGTAGGGCCAGTGGCCCGCGTTCGGACAGGCCTGGGCGAGCGCCTGCTGGATGTCCTGCTCTGGGGTCAACCCCTCCGCCTCCCTTCGGTCAGCACCTCCCCTTTCAGGGGAGGCAATCAAAAGGACAGGAAGATGCCGGAGCTCAGAGTGGTTACGCCGACGGCGTCCCGATGAGCTTCGGCGCTTACTGTCCTTATTGTATTCTCAGTTCTTGCTCAATGATCGTGTTGATCTGCTTCTCCGCCTTCTTCCGCGCCCGCTTGTTCCACGGGTTCGGCGGCACCTGTCCGTGGCCGTATTCCAGCACGAAGCCGACCTCCTCCGCCCGCCTGGGCGTCACGGCCTTCGTGCCCATGTAGCTGCCCGTCGGATAGACCTCCACATAGGTCTCCGATCCGGTGCGCACCGTCTCCGGCCTCTCCGGGATCAGGCTGCCCAGCTCTCCGCTGGGCGCCTTGAAGCGGCGTTCCTCCTGCTCGATCAGGGCCTCCCGCAGCGCGTCGGCGGACAGCTGCAGCGCGCGGGCCACCCGTTCGTCCACGCCCTGGGCGCGGCTTTCCATGCTGTTCAGCAGGCCGTCCCAGCCGGCGATCTCCATCCTGGCCATTAAAGCCTCTCCACCTTTATCCCCATCTGTTCCGCCGTCGTTTCCAAAGCCGCCGGCGCCGGCGCTTTTGCCCCGTGCTTTTCCGGGTGCGCTTCGTCGTGGCAGCGGTCGCACAGGCTGACCAGATTGTTAAGGTCCAGCGCGAGGTCGGGCCGGTCTTCCAGGTGCTGTATGTGGTGCACCATGGTGGCCAGCACCGGCACCCGGCGCCCCTTCCGGTCGCGGGCATACCTGCCGCGCTCCCGGCACCAGACGCACAGCCCCATGTCGCGGTCCAGCGCCTGCTGGCGCGCCCGCTTCCATGCTGCAGTGCCGTAGAATCCTAAGGTTTCTTTCATCCAAAACTCCCGGGACGCCTGACAGGGGGTGATTCTGCCAGGCGTCCCTATGTGATAGGAGGGCGCAAAACAAAGGCGAGAGCCATGGGAAGCTCTCGTCTTTATGCGTTCGTTCTGCGCGAGTGTATAGTAGCACGCCGGCGCCCCGGTCGTAAGAGGTCAAGCGGGGTCAAACAGGGTCAGGTGCGCACACCCCCGCACGGAAGCGGTCAGATTTTGCCCGGTTTGCAGTCCGGCCGCGGCCCCGCGCCTGTGGAAAAGTCCCTCATCCGTCCCTGAATCTTCTACTGTATTGTCGGAGCAGGTCCTGATAGTCCGGATCATCGGAAAGGCGGGATGGCGTGTCCTTCAGGATGGAGCGGCTGCGGGAGAGGAGGCCGCGCACAGCATCACAGCTGCGCCGCATCTCCCCCGCCGCCTGCCGCACGGTGAGGCCGGTGATCATCACGAGGCGCAGGGCATCCGCATTGGCCGGCTCCATGTGCTCCAGCAGCCTGGCCGCCTCCTCGAGCTCCAGGGCGTACATGCACCGCCGGGCGCTCATCCGGCGCTCCAGCCAGTCGGCAGCCTGCACGAAGCGCTCCGGCTTGGCGGAGATGTCCGAAGACCTGCCGCCGCCGCTCGTATCCATGCCGGGCGTGATCCTGACCGCCGCATCCAGCGCCAGCGCCTTCTGGCTCTTCAGCTTTTCCATGTCGTGCGTATACGCCGCGCACCGCCGGAGCACTTCCAATCCGTTCACCGTTCTGCATCCTCCATCTTGTTCTGTACCCTTCCACCATGCCCGCGGCATGGTCCCCCTCCCCTTTCAGGGGGAGGCTAGATCGGGGCGCTTCCCTTGCCTTCCCCTATGGGGAAGGGGGACCGCCGGCGAAGCCGGGGGTGGATGAGGTTTCACCGTTCTTCCGGCACCTTCAGCCTTATGTCCATCACCGACCAGCTGCGCCCGTCCCTGTCCTTTGATACCAGATTGTCCAGCACGCGGCCCAGGCCGCAGCGGTCGCAGTTGCCATCCACGCACAGCCGGCAGCGGTGCTCCCAGGCGGAGCAGACCAGCTCATCCAGTTCCTCTGTCGTGACGATTTCCTCGTTGTCCCCTTTCGGCTTGCTGGCCACCGGCCCCTGCACGACGGAGAAGCGCATCCGCTTCAGCGTCCGGATGAAGCCAACGACCTTCTCCTGCGGGATCGTCCACACCAGGGCGTCGGCCAGCTTGGCCACCACCGCGGCCAGCATCTTAAGATCCCGCAGGCCGCCGGGGACCGCACGGCAGCGCCTGCAGAAATCCTCATCCTTTGAGAGCCTGTCCATCTGTTCCCACACCGCGAAGATCTCCAGCAGCCGGCTCACATCATCGCCGCGCAGCCGCATCTCCGGCACGTTTTTAAACTTCTCCGGCCGCTCCGCCGGGGTTTGTGTGTACTTCATCCCCATCAGGTTCCACCCCTTCCCGTCCATGGCGTTTCCAGTCGCTGGGCCTTCCGGGCCGGCAGCGTCCACACCCGCCAGCCGCCCGGCACGTTGTACGTCTCCTCCACCGGCGTCAGGTACTCACCCTCCTCCGGCGTCACCAGCCGCACGCCGTAGGGCACGCGGTCCGCCTCATGCGTCCAGCAGCAGGGCGCGAGCGTATACACCGTCTGCCCTTCGTCGTCCGTCAGGTGTTCCTCCAGGAAGCCGAAGCCGACGGGGCGCCGGAGTTCCTCATAGTCAAGCAGCCTCGGGGGCTGTTTCGCACCCTTCCGGGTGAGCTGCAGATCGAATCCCAGAGCGTCCGCCACCGCGGTCACGTGTCCCAGATACGGCCCGGTCTTCCGCTTGTGCCACTGGGCGTATGAGGCCTTGGAGACGCCCGTCCTTTTTTCCAGCTTGTCCCGGCTGATCCTCTGCCGCGTGCGCTCCGTCTCCAGGGCGCCTATGATTTCCTTTGCGTTCATGCCTCGCACCTCCGCCTGATCTTCCGCAGCGCGCCGGGCATGTCCCAGGCCTGCACGGCTGCCATCACCTGATCGAATTTCACCGCGGGCACATCGCCCAGGGCGCGGCAGCCGGTCAGCTGCCGGACGGTCGCAAGGATCGCGCCGGAGACCTTCCGGTGCTCCGCCATCGAAAAATCTTCGCGATCGCAGAGAAACGCTGCGCGATCGCGCACCGCCCGCCGCAGCGCCGTTTCCTGGCTGCGGCTCACCCGCGTCTGCGCGAGAGACTGCGCCACCTGTTCCAGCAGCGCGTTCTGCGCCACCAGCATGGCCCGAAGGTCGGCCACCTCCGTGCGGAGGGAGCGGACCTCATCCAGCGCAACAGATGCCGGCAAAACCTCATCCGGCACGGCCAGGGCCGCGCCACCTTCCCCTGAAGGGGAAGGCAAGGGGCAGCGCTCTCCACCCGGCTCCCCTTCGTAGGGGAGCTGCCGCCGCTGGCGGCTGAGGGGTTCATCAGGCGCCCCTGAAAGGGGAGCTGTCACGGCTTCAGCCGTGACTGAGGGGTCCTTCATCAGCGTCAGCCCGTAGATCATGACGCCGCCCCCTCTTCCACGCCCAGCGCTTCCAGCATCGCGCGGCACCACGCGGAGACCGCCAGCACCTTCCCGACGATCAGGGAGCCGTCGGCCTTCTTGATCGTGATCCTGCCGGTCGTCAGCTGCGCCGGGATCGTTCCCACCTGGACCATCATGCCGCCCATGGCGCTGAGGATCCTCGCGGAGACGTCTCCGCCCCCGTCCATTTCCTTCTGGGCGTTTTCCATCTTCAGCCGGTCGAGCTCATCCGCCAGGCGGTCCGTCTCAGCCTCCGCCGCTTCCTTCTGCCGGCGCAGCGCTTCCACCGTCTCCAGCAGGTCGTCATCCGTCGGCGCCTTTGCCGACGCTTCCAGCTCCCTGATCTTCCCCAGGAGTTCCTCTTCCCGGGCTTTGCCTGCGCGCACCTTCTCCGCCCAGATGTCCGCGTTGCGGTCCATCTCCCGGGCCTTCACCCTGGCCAGCTTCTCCACGGCCTCGCGCACGGCGTCCTGCTTCTCCGCTTCGGCCCTGTCCTTCTGGGCCTTCACGAGGCGCAGCGCCTCATCCCGCTCCGCGCGGATCGCCGCGACCTCATCCCTCACCTGCCGGGAGCTCTTGCCCGCGGCATCCATCTGTTGGGCTGCCGTTTCCCGTTCCGGGGCCGGCAGCTTGATCAGCTCTTCCAGTTTGGCCGGGCCGAGCGCTTCCAGCGTGGATCCTTCCGGGATCTCCCGGGCCACGCGCATGAGGCGCTGTGCCGTCCGTTCATTGACGCCCGCGTACCGCGTCACCCACGCGGTCCACTCGCCATGCTCCACGATGCGCTCATCCTTCGCCCGGCACAGCCAGCGCCCCATCTCGATCAGGTTGCGCTGCGCGCCGTCCCGGCACATCTCCAGGTGCCCCTCGATGTACGCCTTCCTTGCATGATTGTCTGCGATGATGTTTCCCATGTTGTTCCTCCTGTCAAATCCTGGTTAAAACTTCTCCTGCTCAGTCACCCACTGGGCAGGCGCTTCGTCGTGTACTTCCTCCAGCTCTTCCTCGCCTTCCTCACGATCCACCCGGTCGCGCGGGATCCACAGCACGCGCCGCGTCTTCCCGCCGATGGACTTGGCCCGCCCCGGCGTCGGCTTCCCGTCCGGCCCGGTGCCTGGCAGCAGCAGGCCCATCTCGAGGAGCTGCCGGTGGATCTGCTTATTTGACATGCCCACATCCTGGCCGCTGTCCTTCCACAGCTGGCGCACCGCCTTGTCGGCCATGTCGGCCTCGAGGTAGTACCAGCGGTCGTCCATCCAGCCGACCTTGTTCGGCAGGAACTTGTCCACGCTCTCCTGGTTCATGAGATCGGAGTAGGCCACCTGCTGGGTGCGCGTCAGGCTGCGCAGGGCCGAGAGCCACATGCGCGCCGGCGTCGCCTCCGCGATCGCGTCCGTCTGGGCCCGGATGTTCGCCTCAATAGCCCTCCAGCAGCGCATGATCTCCCGATGGTAGGCTTCCGGCCCGGCCTCGATCACCCCGAGCGCCTGCAGGTGCTCCACCATGAGGTCGCAGCCCAGCAGCAGGCACGAGGCCGCGTGGCCCATCCGTCCCCAGCGCCGGTCCAGGAAGGCGTCCGCCACCTGCTGGCACCGGTCCAGCCTGGCGCTGATCTCTTTTTTGATGCCGTCCCACCGCTCCAGCAGCCGGGAGATGTACCCGCGCATACTGGCCCTGTAGTAGCCCGCGCCGGCTTTCTCCGCAAAGGGCCTCAGCTGTTCCTGCGGGCTTTGCGCCAGCTCTCCGGGCGCCACGTTGATGACGTAGAGGCGCAGCACGCGGCCCTGGCCCAGGTTGGGCAGCTGCTCACCCGTCATGATGCAGGTGCACCGCGCCGGGCGCTCCTCGCGCAGGTCCTTGGTGGCGGTCAGTCCGCCGCGCTCCGCGCGGTCGGCGATCGCCGTGATGACCGTATTGGCCACGCCGTCCATCCTGGCCATCGCCCTGCGGTCGTTCTGCGGGTTGTAGTCGTCCACCACGTAGAGGGCGTCCTTCACGATGAAGGTCTTGTCCCTGGCGCTGTTGGCCGTATCCTCGAACGTGGCCGGAAATCGCCGGTTGTAAAACCGGCCGAAGTGCGCCATCACGTAGCTGACGACGGTGGACTTGTAGGCGCCTGTCTCGCCGGCCACATAGACCACGTAAGAGGGCGGCGCGTCCATCTCTTCCAGCACGCTGTAGACGGGCGCAAGGTACGCCTGCGCCAGCAGCGGAAGGATCACCCGGTCCGGGAGCGCCTGGGCCAGCGCCCAGGTCGCGCGCGCCCCGTCTTCGGCTGAGACCCCCTCGTCCGTCAGATCGTAGTACCGCAGGTTGTTCTTCAGCTCGACGGAGACGCCGTCCGCGCCGATGGCCCCGCCGTTGTACAGGTAGCAGGGCTTCCCGTCGATGATGGCCACGCCCGTGTGCCCGTAGATCGTGCGCCATTGGCTGGTCTTCTGGCCGGCCCTCAGGATGGCGTCGTACACCTTGCCCGGCGTTCCGCTGCCGGGTGCCACGCGGCCGTAGGCTCCCCAGTTCTCGACCGTCCAGTCCATGGCCTTCAGCTTAGAGACGCCCAGGACGCGGGCGTCCTTCAGCCTGCGGGCCTTGTCCCCCTCGCCGATCGTCGCGGAGACGGTGAACTCCATGGAGATGTCCTGCCCGTCGTCCCGCTGGATCGTCTCGGTGAGCGTCGGCACGAAGTCGGCGATCACGCTGGCCCCGTTCTTCCCGATGGCGCACAGCTTGCCCCATTTGACGCCGTAGGCCTTGAGGCCGTGGTAGTCGTCCCAGTCCTTGTCCTGCCCGTCCTCGCCGTCCGGCTTGCCGCTCTTTGCCCTGTCGGGGCGGGTGCTGTTCCCCTGAGCCTCCGGTCCGCCCACTGGAATCGGACCAGGCGAGGGGGAATTGCTCCCGCCTTTTCCCACCGTGAACACCGGCACGCCGTCCGGGTTCCAGTCCGGCGCCATGGTGATGAGGTCGGTGAGACGCTGCACCAGCTCCGCGCGGCCCACGCCCCTGCCCTTGAGATCCAGCGCCCAGTCCGTGAAGTCTGCTTTCTTGGGGATGTCCGGCCAGGCGTCCGCGATATGGACGACGCGGCAGCGGATCCCCGAGGCGTACAGCTGGGAGGCGACGTACTGCATGAAGCTTTCGCCCACCTGATCGTTGTCCGGCAGCAGCGTCACAGCCCCGCAGCCCTCCAGGGCCTGCGTCTGTTCGGAGGACCACTTGCCCTCCATGTTCCGGCCGCTGCCGGCGCCGTGCTGGGCCGTCGTGGCCGTATAGCCCAGGGCGCGCAGGTTGTCCGCGTCCTTCTCGCCCTCGCACAGGATGACCTCCCGGCGCTCACGGCAGGCCGCGGCCAGTTCGTCCGCACGGTAGAGCAGCGCGCCCCATTTCCCGTCATTGTTCACCCAGGTCTTTCCGCCGTCTTCCGTGGACTGCACCGCGAAGGACTTGTCCCTGCGGGTGCCGTCCGGGTTGTAGGCTTCCAGCCGGGCCTTGCGCAGGACGACGGCGCCCTGGGCGTCCCTGTACTCGTACACCCGCACGATCTTAAAGGGCACCTTTTCCGGCTTGCCGTCCTCTCCCTTGCCGCGGGGCAGCATCCACTCGTCGCCCTCCCGGTACGGCCGGACCTTTTTCCCCTTCCGGGGCTCCCGGCTGCGCTCTGCCCGGGCCGCATACCTTGCCGGCGGCTCTCCCGTTCTGGCATCCACAGCGACGTCGGAGAGCTTGTACCCCAGCGCCTCCGCCACGCTCTTCCGGTCCGCGCCGCAGACAAAGCACTTCATCACGATCTGACGATCCCCGCCGATGTGCACGTGCAGGCTGGCCTCGTGATCGTTATGGCAGGGACAGACGGCCCAGAAATCCTCATCGTCCCGGCTTTTGTAGTGGTCCACGTTCAGCAGCTGACGCCATTCGTCCAGTCTCATATCGGTCTCCCGTCTATATCATCGGGCATCAGCCCGGGATGTTTGTAAAAGCGCCCGCCTTCACGGCATCGGTGAAGGCCGAGGCCCACTCATTCGCCTGGCCCTCCGGCGCGAAGCGGACCAGCGCCTGCGCAGTCCACTCCACCACAAGGGAGCGCGGCACCTCCGCCGTCTGGGTCTCCTCCAGGATCAGGCGCTCAGGCCCGCCCCGTTCCTTCTCCCTGCGGGACACCACCCTCACCGGGATCTGCATAGTCATCCTCCTCTACCTTCAGCGTCAGCTGCCACTCTTCACCCGCCTCGAACTTCCAGCTGCGGCCCGGTTCATCCGGATGCCTGGGGCAGCGTGCCTTCAGGACCGTGTAAAGCGTCACCCACTCCGGCGGTCGGTCTTCTCCGGCGGGCTTCCAGTATCCATCGTGCGAGATCTTCAGCTCCCGCTGCGCCCCGCAGACGGGGCAGTCTCCGACATAGACGTGTTTCATTTTTCTCCCTCCTGGCGTCTCTCCGCCTCTTCGTTCAGTACGTTTTGCAGATCCTTGCAGAAGTCTTCCACGGTCTCCAGCATGGAGGCCTGCAGATAGTCTCCCCGGATCATATAGTCGATGACCGTGGCCGCCGCGTAGACGGTGTCGATCATCACGTCCTCCGTCTCCCCTTCGCAGGAGAACTCCGTCGTGCGGCTGCCGTCCTCTTCCGTCCGGACCTTAATCTCCAGCATCGGGCACCTCCGCCGTCTCCGGCGTCCTGGGATGTCCGCAGCCCCGCACCTCCGGGCACGGTTCCCCGCACTGGCAGGGCGCGCCGCACCGCTCGAAGAGCACCGGAGCCGCCTGCCTGCAGAGGACCAGCATGGCGTCGGCCAGGGCACGGATCTCCCACTGGGCGCGGTTGCAGCACCGCAGCCGGAAGAAGTGCCGGAGCTCCCGGGCGTTCATCGTCAGCACCAGGCTGGTGCAGGCCCCCTCCGGAAGGACGTAGCGCGCGTCCTCCATCGGCACGCCGGCCGCCATGAGGAGCTCGTAGGTGTGCTGCAGCTCAGCGAGCAGCGGGCGCACATCCACACCCAGGCGGTCGAAGCTCTCCGGGATGACGCAGTGCTCCGTCAGGCTTTCGATCGTCACATGGCGCTGGCTCTCCACCGAGTAGGAGGCGTGCCGGTGCCGCACCAGCTGCTGCAGGGTCACGCGGGAGATCCCGCGGATCTCAAAGGTGAAGGCGGCATGCTCTGCCACCGAGGTGTGGCCGCTCTTCATGGCAGCGCGCAGCACGCGGGTGCTCGGTCCCCTATGCGTGCACATGCCGGCGGCCGTCGCGCATACCCAGTCCGGGCTGGGCGTATACGTAAGTAGCTTAACGTTCATTTTTTAAACTCCTTCCTGAGCTTTTCCATCACTTGCTCCGCCGTGAGCCAGCCGACCGGCCCGCCCGCGGTCTTGCCGCCGCGGATCCAGACCTCCAGCAGCCCCTGCTTCCCGCCGTAGGAGTAAGGCGTCTCGATCACCGAAGCCCGAAGGCTTCCGCCGCTGTACCATTCCATGAAGCTGGGAAGCTTCAGCGCGGCGCCGGCCCCGTCCGTGAACCATTCGCACGGGATGCCTTCCTTCTCCAGCATGGCCTGCAGCCTCTTCAGTTCCTGCGCGTCGCAGGTCATCGGGCCGTCCGTCATGCCATCGCCTCCGGCTGCCTGTACCGCAGCCTGGCGCGCAGTTCCTTCAGTTCCTTGCGCTCCCGCGGGCTGATCCTGGACGAACACTCCAGCCAGTCCTCGACCGTGCCGTACTGAATGGAGGCCGCCTCCGTCATCCTTGAGCAGTCCGCATACTCCGCCAGCATGTTCGTCTCGATCTCACTCAGCGGGTGATCCTTCAGGATCTCGACGATCCTCTCGCGGATCTGTTCATAGATCATCACAGCCATGTCTTTCCCCCTCCTCAAAACGGGATCTCATCGTCCTCCGGCTCCGGATCGGCAGACGCGTCCACCGGATCCATCTCCGGAAAGAGTTTGTCGATTGGGCAGCCCAGCGTCTTGGCGATCACCGGCAGCTTCTCGAAGGTCTTGCCGCCGGTACCGTCCTCCAGCCGCAGATAGCCAGGCGGCGTCATGCCGACCGCGTCGGCCATCGTGTTGAGTGAGTACCCTTTTTCCAGCCGCAGCTCCCGCAGCCGTTCTCCCATCGTCATCTCTTGCCCTCCTTATTAACGCTTTGTTTATGTTGGTTGCCGATATGTTGCTATTATAGTTAACGATTTGTTTATTGTCAATTCTTTTTTAACATTTTGTTTATGTGCATTAACTTTTTGTTTATAGCATTGACTATTAACTATTTGTTAATTATAATTAAATTAGCTTTTTGCTAATGATTCATTTACTTTTTGCGAATGTTTGCAGGGTTTATATTTTACTTTTTGTTAATGCAAGGAGGGCTTTATTAATGTTTTGCGAACGGCTGAAAGATGCACGCACGAAGAATAACCTGACCGGCCGGGCCATAGCGGACAAGCTCCGGATCACCCCCGCCGCATACTCCAGCTGGGAGCACGGAAAGCGGGAGCCATCCTTTGAAATGCTGGTCAAGCTCTGCAGGATCCTGGACGTCTCTGCTGACTATCTGCTGGAGATCGAGGAAGACACGAAGCCGAAGGCCTCCGCCTCCGTCTTCGGTGCCACCATCCCCCGCAGCGGCTACGACGACCTGCCCGATCAGGCCCGCGCTGAGCTGGACCGCTACGCCGACTACCTCCGCAGCCAGTACGCACAAGCGGATCAGAGCAAGACGGACACGGACGCCTGCTGACGTTCCCGGGCATAAAAAAAGAGCCGCCCGCAGGCGGCTGATGCCGTTCTCTTTACTTGTCCAGCTTCTTGTTGATCTCTTCCAGCAGCTTCGTCTGCTTCTGGCTCTCCTCTTCCATGCTGCCCATCCACTCGACGCAGATGAGGCCGCACCAGAAGGCGAGCGCCCAGAGCAGATAGCTGTTGACCTGGTCATGCTTCCCCACTGAGAACGAGTAGCCGGCGAAGACAAGCGCCCCGACCATCAGCAGCACAAAGACCCATTTAAACAGCTTCATATCTTCACCCCCGCAGCCATTATAACACGCGCTGATTACAAAACCAATTACAAAAAATTCTGTAATTTGTAAGAGAAAATGTAAGAGCATTTTTCTAGCTATTATTGAGTAAATCGGGGCAAATTACAAAATTACATTTTTTTCGGAGGATCTGGGGCTGTCACTTACACGATGACAAAGGGTTCGCAATTTGCTAATGAAACAAAGCTCGCGCGAAAAGTCTCTGTATAGTATGTATATTTTTGTAATTTTGTAATTTTAAGAATATCTGTATCTAATTATCTAACTATTGCAGGCTTTTTGACCCGCTCCAGCTCTTACATTTTGAATTACATTTTTTAAAACAAAAATGTAATTTTGTAATTCTAAGGATCAAAACCGCCAGCGCTGGCGGCTTTCAGGAGGCAATAATGCAGACAGCTGTGACCTATGCCCGGTTCTCTTCGGACCGACAGCATGAGAGCAGCATCGAGGCCCAGCAGGACGCGATGCGCAAGTGGGCCGCCGGCCATGACACCCAGATCGTCGAAGAATACGCCGACCGCGGGATCTCCGGCACGACGGACGAGCGGCCGGCCTTCCAGGAGATGATCCGCTCGCTGAAGCAGCGCCGCGTGGACTTCGTGCTGGTGCACAAGTACGACCGGTTCGCCCGCAACAAATACGACAGCGCCATCTACGGCCACCAGATCGAGAAGAACGGGGCGCGCCTGATTGCCGTCGCGCAGGACTTCGGCACCAGCCCGGAGGCCATCATCATGGAGAGCCTGATGCAGGCCTGGGCGGAGTACTACAGCAAAAACCTGGCCACCGAGACGCTAAAAGGCATGAAGGTCATGGCCCACAAAGGGTATTACCTCTCCGGCTGGATCCCGTTCGGCTATCGCGCCGGGAGCGATCGCTCCCAGCTGGTGATCGACGAAGAGGAGGCGCAGTGGGTCCGCCAGCTTTTTGAAGCGCACCGGCAAGGCCGCGGCATCAAGCACGTCTGTGACCAGATGGCCGCTGCCGGCGTCCGTGGCCGAAGAGGCAAGCCGATCACCCCGAGATCCGTTGCAGTGATCCTTCGTAACATCGTATACACCGGCGTTTATGAACGAACATACGGCAGCGAAACAATACGCATAGAGGACCATCATCCGGCCATCATCAGCAAAGCACTTTTTGAGGAGGTCAACAAAAATATGGACGCCAGGACATTCGCAGGCCGATCTCCCGAGACGCGGCGCTACCTTTGCAGCGGGATCGCACGCTGCGGCTATTGTAACGCGCCGCTCACTGGGCACGTGACCCGCATCAATGGGGTGGAGTATCCCTCATATTTTTGCCGCAGCTGTGCCAAACATCCGAAGCCGCGGCTGCGGTCCATCCGGATCGAGGAGCTGGACAGGATCGCCATCCGGTACGTCCAGCAGCTGCTGACGCCAGAGGTGCAGAAGGAAGCGGCGGAGGCACTCTCTAAATACATCAGCGGGCGCACCCAGGACACGAAGCGCAGAGAGCCCGCCGTGCGCAAAACGATCAGCGAGATGCAGAACAAGATCGACGCCATCGTGCAGAACATCAGCAGCGGCGTGCTGCCGCCCAGTGTGTTGAAGTCCCTCGGGGATCAGGTGACGCAGCTCGAGGAGGCGATCCAGGCGCAGCAGAAACTGCTGGAGCAGCCGCCTGCAGACGTTGAAGGAATCGCCGAGTTCTTCAAGGCACAGGCCTCCATTGATGAGACGACGCCCTTCGAGATCGCGCAGCCCATCATCGAGCAGTACATCCAGTCGATCACCCTGACCAATGAAAAGATCGAGATCCGGAGCTCGTTCGCCGACTGGTTGAAAAAACATCACCCAGAATTTGAAAAGTTTATATCTGCTGATAATTGTACGTTGGTATTCTTGGTGTTATAATCACCGTAGCATCAAACCGGTTTACCGGTTCAGAGGGGGCCCTGTATGAAAAAGCAACTTTGTATCGCATTTGCGCTTGTGATTCTCTGTCTTAGCGCGTGTGCGCTGGCAGAAGGCACGCCGGTCGGCGTCACCTCCCCCGGCGAGGAGTACATCAGCGTGCCGGCGACGACGCCCGTTTCCTTCACGCCACAGCCCGCCGCAACGCCCGTTCCCGCCGCTGCCTCTTCACGGACGGTGACCATCCGCCGCGACGGGGACGTCAACGTGCGCAGCCAGGCGCGCTACGACAGCGCCAAGATCGGCGTTGCCAAGGCCGGCCGGACCTACGCCCTTCTGGACATCGCCGAGAACGGCTGGTACCGCATCCGCCTGCTGGACGGGCTTGAGGGATATATCTCGCCCAAGCTGGTCCAGGGACAGCCGGAGGCCGCCACGACCAGCCGCGTCATCATCCGCAAGAGCGGGAACGCCAACGTGCGCAAGGAGGCGGATCCCGCCAGCGCGCGTGTGGGCGTCGCCCGGGCGGGCCGGAGCTATCCGCTCCTTTCCACCGCCGAAAACGGCTGGTACCGCATCCTGCTAGGCGGCGGCATCGTCGGGTATGTGTCTCCCAAGGTCGTAAGTCGCGTCAGCGAACCCGGTGAGAATCCGGACGCCACCCCGGCTCCCGCCGCCGACACGGCCGACACCGGCAAGACCGTAACCATCCGCCGCCAGGGCAACGTCAACGTGCGGAAGGAGCCCACGCATGACAGCGACAGGGTCGGCGTCGCCATCGCCGGACGGCGCTATCCCCTGCTGGACACCGCCGAAAACGGCTGGTACCACATCCGCCTCGGCAGCGGTGTCGAAGGCTACATCTCGAGCAAGCTGGCCAAGTAACCGGAAGCAGGACAATTCCATAAAAAGCAGCCCGTGCAGACAGATCTCTGCGCGGGCTGTTGCCTATTCTGCTCTTTACTCAAATGTGAATATGTTGAGGCCGATCGCGTCATCCATCCTCCGGCCGACGCTGCCGGGGAAGCACCGCACGATCATCTCGCAGGTCGCGGATACGCGGAGGGAGGCGATATGCCCGCCGTGCGCCGCAAGCTCGCTGTCACAGACGACGCCGTGCAGATGCAGGTACACCTTTCCCTCCTTGCGGGTCACGCTGCCCACGAGGGAGCCGATCTCCATGGGGCCCTCGAAGGTCTTGCGGAAGAAGGTCTTCGACGGCACGTCGTAGATCGCCATCTCAGCCCTGTCCACCGCGCCCAGCGCGCTGACCTCCGCCAGCCCTACGCCTTCCTTTTCACAGATCTCCGTCAGGGTCGAGAGCACCTCTTCGCCTCTGTCCATGCGGATGACGAGCGTGTCCCCAAATCTTCTGTACTCCATATGGCCTTCATCCTTTCTCTTTATCCCCCGCGGTAGCGGGGGCTGTTTTCATTCGTCCTCCAGGGCGTAACTGATCTCATCCAGCTCGGCGTGCACATACTCGGCCCAGCTGTACTGGTTCATGTAATCGCCCAGGTACTGGTATATGGATTGCTTTTTCTTTGCAAGCCAGTCATACAGGTCGCACTCGATGCGGTCGGCGGCGATCGCCATGCTGCCGCGCTGTTTCAGGATGACGCCTGTCAGCTTGAGGGCAGTCAGCGTGTTCTGCAGATCCTGCCGCAGGTTGCGAAGGTAAGAGGATTTCGTCTCCGGATCCCCATCGTCCTCCCAAAGCGCGGCGATGATCTCGCCGTTGGTCGTCTGCGCGCCGCGGTTGTTGACCAGCAGCGCCACGATCTCCTTCGTCCGGCTGTATTTGAAGGCGACCGGCTTGCCGTCGACGAAAAGATCAAAATTGCCGAAGGTCTGCGCGAAGACACGCTTGCGGTTCTTTTGCTCGGCCGGGTAGCGCAGATCCTGAAGCTCCCTGCGCAGGCCCTCCTCCGAGACAGCTCCCCGCACATAGCCGCTCGCGTGCTGGCGCATCGCCTCGTACGCGGCATCCCCGCTTCCGGAGAGGTAAATGAGGTTGACGTAAGGATACAGTTCTTTCAGGTACTCTCCCAGATCCAGGCCGTTCAGCTCCCGCATTTCCGTCCCGATGATGGCGATATCGATTTCCCTCTTTCTGGCTTCCTCCAGCGCTTCCGGGCTGCTTGAAAAGCACAGGATTTCCGCGTCTCCCGCCAGCTTTCCTGCGATCCGTGATATCTCCCGCAGCTTTGCGGCATTGTCATCCGCCACCAGTATCGTCATGCTTCATCCCCTCCGAGCCGGACTTTACGGAGCTTCTGGCCCGCCCGCTGCTCCGGCGTCATCCGCAGCGGATTCACGGCGCCGACCAGCAGCATATCGCCGCCGTTCAGCGCGGCTTCCCTCAGCGGGCCCGCACTCAGGTCGGAGATGACCAGCGCGGCGAAGCGGTCATAATTGTCCTCGTCGATCACCGGGAAGTGATAGCGCATCCGGTACCAGTGCCGCGGGTCAAGCCCCATCTCGCCGGTATACAGGCGGTCCGCCGTCGCCTCCACTTCGTCCGGGCCGGCCGGCTGTCCCGCCTCGGCGCCGATGTCGTCGCAGAAGAGCATGGCGTAAGCGCGCAGGATCTGATCCCGCACCGTGTCCGTCCCGCCGGCCTTTTCCGTCTTCGTATCCATGATCCGGTAATAGTATTCCCGCGCCTCCTCGGATTCGTCAAAGCGGATGATCGCGTCATAGAGCGCGCGGTTGATCAGCGGATGTGCCAAGGCAATCTCCTCCCATCTCGGATGAAGCTGTTTTCTCCTTTTATCTTATCATAACCGGTCCGTTTTTTCATCCTTTATCTTTATCCGCCGCTTTCCTTTCCCTTTCAATTGACAAGGGAAATCCACTCTGTTAAGATGAATCCATAAGATTTGTAAACAGGAGGCCGCATGATTACAGAGATTTTCGGCAGCGATGCGCATGAAATGACCCTTGCCCTGCTGGAGGCGATGGACGCCGCGTCGCTGGTGCCGAAGGGCGGCAGCGTCGCGCTCAAGCCCAACCTGGTCATCGCCGGTACACCGGAAAGCGGCAGCACCACCCATCCCGGCGTGCTCTCCGGCTGCATCGAATACTTCCGCGCCCACGGCGTAACCGATATCAGCATCATCGAGGGCAGCTGGGTCGGGGATGAGACGATGCGCGCCATGCGCCGCGCCGGTTACGACGAGGTCTGCCGGCGCTATAACGTTCCCTTCTACGATCTCAAACGCGACGCGGTGCGCAGCGTCAGCACGCACGCCGGCCCCATCGACGTGTGCCGCCGCGCGCTGGACTGCTCCCTGCTGGTCAACCTGCCCGTGCTCAAAGGCCACTGCCAGACGGTGATGACCTGCGCGCTCAAAAACCTGAAGGGCTGCCTGCCGGACAGGGAAAAGCGCCATTTCCACGCCATGGGGCTGACGCGGCCCATCGCGGCCCTTGCCGCCGCCATGCACCCCGGTCTGACCGTGGTGGACAGCATCTGCGGCGACCTGGATTTTGAGGAGGGCGGCAATCCCGTGCAGACCAACCGCATGTTTGCCGGCACGGATGCCGTCCAGGTCGATGCCTACGGTGCGGAACTCATGGGGCTTTCCCTCTCCGACGTCCCTTATATAGAGCTCTGTGAGGACTGGGGCGGCGGCTCAACTGAGATCGCGCCCGGCGACGTACGCCGCCTCAACGAGCCGAAGGACTGCGCCGAATATCCCGCCCCTTCCGGACGGGCTGCCAGCCTCTCCCGGGGCGTCCACGCCGACCAGGCGTGCTCCGCCTGCTTTGCGGCGCTGGTCCGCGGGCTTTACAATACCGGCGTCAAGCGGAACGATCTGCACATCGGCCAGGGGTTCCGCGGCAAGCCGGTCGAAGGCATCGGCATCGGCGAATGCTGCCGGGGCGCCGGCGTCTACTGCAGGGGCTGCCCGCCCACTGCGGCGCAGGTCACCGCATTTCTTGAGACGCTGTAATCATTTTGCGCAGCTGCGCGTTTAACCTGTTCAACAATCGTCAAGAGGCTTGCAGAAGCCGGAAGGAGGATTTTATCATGTCCCTGAGAGAAGACGCGAACACCCTCATCCGTGCGGCGCTGGATGCCGCCATGCCGGACGCCGCCGTGCGCAGGGCGCTGGAGAGCGCCGATTTCGGCAGCGGCCGCGTAGTGCTGATCGCCGCCGGCAAAGCCGCCTGGCAGATGGCCAGCGCCGCCTGTAACGCACTGGGCGACCGCATATCCGGCGGCGTCGTCGTCACCAAGTACGACCACAGCAAGGGCGATCTGCCCCGCATCGACATCCACGAAGCCGGCCACCCCGTTCCCGATCAGAATTCTTTCACCGGCACGCAGGCCGCCATCGACGCCGTCAGCGGGCTCAGCTCTCAGGATACCGTCCTCTTCCTGCTCTCTGGCGGCGGCTCCGCGCTGTTTGAAAAGCCCCTCATCCCGCCGGAAGACCTGGACCGCCTGACCCGCGAGCTGCTGGCCAGCGGCGCGGACATCACGGAAATGAACACGGTGCGCAAGCGCTTCTCCGCCGTCAAGGGCGGGCGCTTTGCCAAGCTGTGCGCTCCGGCGCACGTCTTTGCCATCGTGCTCTCGGACATCATCGGCGACCCGCTGGACATGATCGCCTCCGGCCCCTGCTATCCGGATGCCTCCACCTGCGCCCAGGCCAGGGAGGTCGCGCGCAAATACCGCCTGACCCTCACCCCCGAAATGGAAAAGCTCCTCGGCGAAGAGACGCCCAAGGAGCTGGATAACGTGGAAACCCATGTGACCGGCAGCGTCCGGCAGCTATGCCTCGCGGCCGAAGAGGCCGCCCGGAAGCTGGGCTACCGCCCGCAGATCCTCACGGCCAGCCTGTGCTGCACCGCGAGGGACGCGGGTTCCATGCTCGCGGAGATCGCACGCTACCACCAGGACACGAAGGAAAGCCTCGCCTTCATCATGGGCGGTGAGACCGTCGTGCACCTCACCGGCCACGGCAAGGGCGGCCGCAACCAGGAACTGGCGCTCGCCGCGGCGCCGGGCATCGCCGGCATGCGGGATACCGCCATCTTCTCCGTCGGTTCCGACGGCACGGACGGCCCGACGGACGCCGCCGGCGGCTATACGGACGGCGAGACCAACGCCCGCCTTGCCGCAAACGGCCTTTCCGTCTTCGATGTCCTGCAGGATAACGACGCCTACAACGCCCTCAAGGTATCGGACGGCCTCATCATGACCGGCCCCACCGGCACGAACGTCAACGACTTCTGCGCCCTGCTCATCCGCAGGTAAGGGCCGAAAGCATCTGGGGCGCGTCGGAGACGATCGTCTCCGCCCCTCTCTCTTTCAGATACGCTGCGCTGCGAAAGCCCCACGAAACGGCTACGCAGCGCAGCTTTGCGTTTGCCGCCGTCTCGATGTCGATCTCCGTGTCGCCGATGTAGACCGCCTCCTCCGGCTGCACGCCCAGCTGCCGGAGCGCTGTCAGCGTCATATCCGGCGCGGGCTTGCGCCGCACGCCCGCATGCTCGCCCACAGCCAGGTCAAACAGGCCGGGGAAGGTCTCCGCCGCCAGCTTGCGCGTCGCCTCGTCCGGCTTGTTGGAGACGACGGCGGTACGGATCCCCGCCTCCCTCAGCGCCCGCAGCGCTTCCGGGATGCCTTCAAAGGGGCCGGTGTGCTCGCTGCAGTGCAGGGTGTAGTAGGGCATGTACGCCGCGCGGATCTTCTCCGTCTCCGCCTGTACTTCGGCGGGGATCTCCCCTTCCGCATCCGTCCCGATGGCAATCAGCGCTTCCCGCTCTGCGCCCGCTTCCCGGGCCAGCGCCCTGCGGATGGCGACCATGATGCCGCTGCCGAAGAAAAAATACGCATCCTCGCGGGTAAAGTCGTGGCGGTGTCCCGTCTGCTCCATGGCATGATTGATCGCCAGGCGCAGGTCCTCCGCCGTGTCCAGGATCGTTCCGTCCATATCAAAAACCGCTGCTTTGATCATGTCCTGCCTCCGCCTCACGCTTCATGCACGCGCTTGCCCGTGATGTGCTCCGGCACCAGTTCCCAGCAGAGCACGCTGTCCGCCGCCTTGCGCATTTCCTCTTCCACGGATTCCGCGTCCGGGTAGTACTTGAGGCCGAGCCTGCGCGCCGCCTCCAGCGTACGCTCGCGGTCGCGGATGACGCGGGCCCTGCCGAACACCACCACGCTGCGGAAGGTCAGCGTCCAGTCCCCGCTCACGCGTTCGCCCTCGTCCAGGATGCAGAAGGACACCTTGTCGTGCCGCAGCAGGGCATCCAGCTTATGGCCTTCCTTCGCGCCGTGAAAGCAAAGGACGCCCTTCTCCTCGTCATACCAGAAATCCAGCGGGACCGTATACGGGTAATCGTCGTCGCCCAGGCAGGCCAGAACGCCGCGCGGGCAGCTGCGCAGCAGCTCCAGGCACTCTTCTTTTTCCAGCTGCTGGCGAAAACGCCTCATCGGTCGGAACATATCATCCACCTCCGTCATAATCTCCCGGACAGTATACCGCATTCTGGGCGATTTTTCATCCTGCGGGCCGTACCGGGCGCAAAAAAAGAAAGCTGCCGTTTCCGACAGCTTACTCTTAAAAGTCTGAACTTACTCCGCCGGCGCAAAGAAGGTCAGCAGGGTCGCGCCGGAAACCGCATCCACGAATTCAGCCGCTTCCTTGCCCTCGACGGCAGCTTCCAGCTCCGCGATGGTCTTGCCGGCCACATACGCCTGGATGGCATCGAAGTTGGCCGCGATCTGCGTGGTGGAACCCGCGCGCTGCATGTTCAGGCTGTACAGGTCGCTGTTGACGCGCTTGGATTTGTATACGCTAACATTTGGGAAAGGGAGGCAGCAGAAGATCCACCCGGCCGGGCCCTGCCCGGTTTGAAAGACAGCCTTGACAACCCGCCACGGAGACGATAGAATAACAGGCAAATCGCATGAAGCCTTACGATGAAAGGCGATGAAGGGCAAAAGACGCGCTGCCTGCCCCAAGAGAGCCGGCGACCGGTGAAAGCCGGCGGAGACAGCGCGGGATAGCTCAGCCCGGAGCTGCCCACGTGACAAGCGTGGGACGTATGCCGCGTAAAGGCAAACGAGGATCTGTGCACGGCAGCCGTGCACGGATTGAATCAGGGTGGTACCGCGTGGATTCCCCGCCCCTGCCGTAAGGCAGGTGCGGGTTTTTCGTTTCAATCCGAAAAGCGAACGAGGGAGGAAACAGTCCATGGGAATGACGATGACCCAAAAGATCCTTGCCCGGGCGGCAGGCGTTCCGTCCTGCAGCGCCGGCGAACTGCTGATGTGCAAGCTCGACATGGTGCTGGGCAACGACATCACGGCGCCGGTCGCGATCAACGAGTTTTGGAAGATGGGGGCGACCCGGGTGTTCGACCCCGGCAAAATCGCGCTGATCCCCGATCACTTCGTCCCCAACAAGGATATCAAGAGCGCCGAAAACGCCAAGATGATGCGCGAATTCGCGCGCAGCCAGGGCATCCGCCACTATTATGAAGTCGGCCGCGTGGGCATCGAGCACGCGCTGCTGCCGGAGCAGGGCATCGTCGCTCCCGGCGAGGTCATCATCGGTGCCGACAGCCACACCTGCACCTACGGCGCAGTCGGCGCGTTCTCCACGGGCGTCGGCTCCACCGATATGGGCGTCGGCATGGCCATCGGCGAGTGCTGGTTCAAGGTGCCGGAGGCCATCCGTGTGGTACTGACCGGCAAACCGCGCGGCTACGTCAGCGGCAAGGACGTCATCCTCCACCTCATCGGCGAGATCGGCGTGGACGGCGCGCTCTACCAGAGCCTGGAATTCACGGGCGACGGCATCGCGAACCTCTCCATGGACAGCCGCCTCACCATCGCCAATATGGCCATTGAGGCAGGCGCCAAAAACGGCATCTTCCCGGTGGACGACGTGTGCCGCGCCTACCTGAAAGAGCGCGTCTCCCGCGAGTGGACGGCCTTTGAGCCCGATCCGGACGCCGAGTACGCCCGGACGGTCACCATCGACCTTTCCAAGCTGGAACTGACGGTCTCCCTGCCGCACCTGCCCGAGAACGCCCGGCCGGCCAAAGACGTAAAGGACATGAAGATCGACCAGGTCGTCATCGGCAGCTGCACCAACGGGCGCATCAGCGACATGCGCATGGCCGCTGAGATCCTGAAGGGGCACAAGGTCGCGGAAGACGTCCGCTGCATCGTCATCCCCGGCACGCAGCAGGTCGTCAAAACCTGCCTGGCCGAAGGGCTGGTCGACATCTTCGTGGATGCCGGCGCCATCTTCACCATGCCCACCTGCGGCCCCTGTCTGGGCGGCTTCTGCGGCGTGCTGGCCTCGGGAGAGCGCGCGGTTTCCACCACAAACCGCAATTTCGTCGGCCGCATGGGCGCCAAGAGTTCCGAAATCATCCTGGCCGGTCCGGCGGTTGCCGCCGCTTCCGCCATTCTGGGCCGCGTAGCGACACCCGAGGAGGTGCTGTAAGATGAAGGTTTGTTCCAGGGTTATCAAGTACGGCGATCACGTCGATACGGACGTCATCATCCCCGCCCGCTACCTGAACACCGGCGACCCCGCCGAGCTGGCTGTCCACTGCATGGAGGACATCGACAGCGACTTTCACAAAAAGAGCGAGACCCGCAAGATCATCGTGGCCGGGCGCACCTTCGGCTGCGGCTCCTCCCGCGAGCATGCCCCCATCGCCATCAAGGCCAGCGGCATCCCTCTGGTCATCGCGGACAGCTTCGCCCGCATCTTCTACCGCAACAGCATCGATATCGGCCTGGCCATCGTGGAATGCCCGGCCGCTGCGGCCGCCATCCGCGACGGCGACGAGGTGGAAGCCGATCTGGATACCGGCGTCATCCGCGATATCACCACGGGCGAGAGCTTCGAGGCCGCGCCCTTCCCGCCTTTCGTGCAGAAGATCATCGACTGCGGCGGCATCGAGGAATACGTGAAGGAACGGATTTCGGGAGGCGACAAACAGTGAAAGCGAACATCGTCACCCTGCCCGGCGACTACATCGGGCCGGAGATCACAGCGCAGGCCGTGCGCGTTCTGGAAGCCGTCGCGGCCAAATACGGCCATTCCTTCACTTTCGATGAGCGCAAGCTGGGCGGCGCTTCCATCGACGCCTACGGCGTACCGCTGACGGATGAGACGCTCGCAGCCTGCAACGCGAGCGACGCGGTACTGATGGGCAGCGTGGGAGGCCCCAAGTGGGACGGCGTGGAAGCCGCAAAGCGCCCGGAAAAGGGCCTGCTGGCGCTGCGCAAAGGCATGAATGTCTTTGCGAATCTCCGTCCCTGCCGCATCCATCCTCAGCTCTCAGGCGCCTGCCCCCTGCGCCCGGACATCATCAGCGAGCCGATCGACATCATGATCCTGCGCGAGCTGACGGGCGACATCTACTTCGGCAAGCGCTGGCGCAGCGACGACCGGCTGGCCGCCACCGATGAGATGGCCTACTCCGCCGCGGAGGTGGAGCGCCTGGCGCGCATCGGCTTTGAGATGGCTGCAAAGCGCCGCGGCAAGCTCTGCTCCGTGGACAAGGCCAACGTGCTGGAGTGCTCCCGTCTGTGGCGGGAGACGGTGTCCCGCCTGGCCTCTGAATACCCGCAGGTGGAAGTGTCTTACATGTACGTGGACAACGCAGCCATGCAGCTCATCCTGCGCCCCTCCCAGTTCGACGTCATCATCACCGGCAACCTCTTCGGCGACATCCTCTCCGATGAGAGCGCCGCTATCGCCGGCAGCCTGGGCATGATGCCCAGCGCCAGCCTGGGCGCAGGGACCCGCGGCCTGTACGAGCCCATCCACGGCTCCGCGCCCGATATCGCCGGCCGCGACATCGCCAATCCGCTGGGCACCATCCTCTCCGCGGCGCTGCTGCTGCGGCACAGTCTGGGGCTCGAGCAGGAGGCGCAGGCCATCGAATCGGCCGTCTCCCGCGTGCTGGATGAAGGCTACCGCACCGCAGACATCCGCTCCGAAGGCACAAAGGCCGTCGGCTGCACGGAAATGGGCGCGCTGGTGGCGGAAAGGATCTGACCTATGGCAAAGTCTTATATCCCCCGCGGCTACGAGCCGCACCTCACCCTGTATCAGACGCAGGCGGCCATCAGCCTCATCAAGCGCGTCTTCCAGGATGCGCTGTGCACGGAGCTGAACCTGAAGCGCGTTTCCGCTCCCCTTTTCGTGCGCCCCTCCTCCGGCCTGAACGACGACCTGAACGGCGTGGAGCGCCCCGTGTCCTTTGATATCCCGGACGCGCACGCGGACGCCGCCGTCGTCCACTCGCTGGCCAAGTGGAAGCGCATGGCCCTTTACCGCTATGACATCCATCCCGGCAAGGGCATCGTCACGGACATGAACGCCATCCGACGCGACGAGGTGCTGGACAATCTGCATTCCTGCTACGTCGACCAGTGGGACTGGGAAAAGGTCATCACCGAGGAGAACCGGACAGAATACACCCTCCATCAGGCGGTCCGCGCCATCGTCGGCGCCATCTGCGATACGCAGCTGGCCGTGCGCGGCAAGTACCCGCAGCTTTTGGCCGCCCCTCTGCTCTCCCGCGACGTGGCCTTCGCCACCGCACAGGATCTGGAAGACCGCTGGCCGGACAAGACCCCTAAGGAGCGGGAAAACCTCTTCGCCAGGGAAAACGGCACCGTCTTCATCCAGGGCATCGGCGGCAAGCTGAAATCCGGCAAGCCGCACGACGGACGCGCGCCCGACTACGACGACTGGGAGCTCAACGGCGACATCCTCTTCTGGTATCCGCTGCTGGAGTGCGCCATGGAGGTCAGCTCCATGGGCATCCGCGTCTCGCCGGAATCCCTGGACAGACAGCTGACCCTTGCGGGCTGCGACGAGCGCCGCGCGCTCCCCTTCCACAAGATGCTGCTTGCAGGCCGCCTTCCTCTCACCATGGGCGGCGGCATCGGTCAGAGCCGCCTGTGCATGCTGCTGCTGGGCAAGGCGCATATCGGCGAGGTACAGTCCTCCGTCTGGGATGAGGAGACCGAATCCGTCTTCCGCGATGCGGACATCACCCTTCTGTAGGAGGCTGCAACATGTACTGTGAACGATGCATGCGCCTGTATGAGGGCGGAGGCTGCCCGGAATGCGGTAGGCCTGGCCGCCCCGTCCGCGAGGAGGACTACTGCCTGGCCGCGGAGCTCGGCAGCGTGCTCTCCGATATGTACGCCGATATCCTGCGCCAGGAGCATATCCCCGTCCTGACACGGCTGGACCTGGGCGCCGGGATCTCCGCTATCGTCGGCCCGCAGGCGGACGTGACGCGCTTTTACGTCCCGCTGCCACGCCTGGAAGAGGCACAAGCCCTGGCCCGTGAGCTTTTCGGCAATGACAGGACAGATCCGGAAGGAGAGCAGGAACCATGATGAGCCATGATGAAGCGCTGGCCGTCATCCGCCGGGAGCGGCTGGTGGCCATTCTCCGCGGCGTCCCCCTCTCCCGTGTGGACGGCGTAGTCTCCGCGCTGATCGGGGGCGGCGTGCGCGTGCTGGAGTTTACCTTTGACCACGGCAGCGAAAACGCTGTCGAAGATAATCAGGAGAAGATCCGCCGCGTCGTCTCCGCCTGCGGCGACAGGGTCATCGTCGGATGCGGAACCGCGCTGACAGTGCGCGAGGTGGAAGCGGCATACGAGGCCGGCGCCTGTCTTGCCATCACGCCCAATGTGAACCCCGATGTGATCCGCAGGGCCAGGGAGCTGGGCATGGTCGCCATGCCCGGCGCGATGACGCCCACGGAGATCGAGCTGGCCTGGCGCAGCGGCGCGGACATCGTCAAGCTCTTCCCCGCCGGCGAGCTGGGGCTCGGCTATATCAAGGCCGTCCGCGGACCGCTCGGCTTCATCCCGATGAGCGCGGTGGGCGGCGTACAGCCCGAAAACGTATCGGATTTCCTCTCCGCAGGCATCTGCGGCTTCGGCGTCGGCTCCCCCCTCGTCGTTCCCTCCGCCGTGAAGAGCGGGGATGACAGCATCATCCTTGAAAGGGCAAAGGCCTTTACCAACGCCATCGCCGCCTGGGAGGCATCCAGATGAAGACGCTCGTCATCGACGGCGGGACGACCAACCTGCGCGTCTACCTGCTGGACGCCTCCGGGCAGGTCCTCTCCTGTGCGCGGGCGGAGGGCGGCGTGCGCCATACCGCCATCGACGGCCACAACGGCAGGCTGCGGGAGCTTTTGCGCGGATGCATCCGGCAGGCGCTTGAGGAATCCGGTACCGCAGCGGATGAGATCGGCCGCGCCGTCGCCTACGGGATGATCACCAGCGGCATGGGGCTGCTCGAGATCCCCCACCTCGTAGCGCCCGTTACAGCCGGGATGCTGCGCTGCGGGATGCAGAGCGCCGCCTTCCCCGATATCGCGCCCTTTGCGATCGAGTTTATCCCCGGGGTGCGCAACTTCGGCGGAGAAGTCCATGCCGGCAACTGCGCGGACATGGATATGATGCGCGGCGAGGAGACCGAATCCATCGGCCTGCACCGCCTGCTTTCTCCCCGCAAAGAGGCGCTCTTCGTGCTGCCCGGTTCCCATAACAAGTTCGTTCACATGGGCGCAGACGGTGAGATCCTCGGCTGCATGACCTCGATCTCCGGCGAGCTGCTGGATGCCGTCACCCACCATACCATCCTCTCCGGTGCGGTCGGCGGCGGCTTCTGCAGCCCCGAGACGTACGATGCGGACATGGCCTGTGCCGGGGCAGCCGAATGCCTGCGCAGCGGCCTCGGCCGCGCGGCCTTCGCCGGACGCATCCTGAACACGCTGGGTGCACAGGATGCCCCGAAGATCCAGAGCTGGCTGCTGGGCGCCGTCCTCTGCGAGGACGTCAAGGCGCTTCGCACCTTTGTAAAAGGCGCCGCGCCCGCCGTTTACGTTGCGGGCAAACCGCCGCTGCAGCAGGCATTCATCGACGTGCTCCGGGCCATGGGCATCAAAGGCGCCCGCTCCGTCGATCCCGCGCTCACCGCGCGGATGGGTGTCACCGGCGCGCTGGAGATCGCGGGGATATAAATAGGTTTTAGTTCTTCCTGAGATCCTCTCACAGCCCAACTTTCTTTCAGCTGAGTTTTGCCATTAAAGAACCTCCTTCGGGATTGGTTCTTTAATTTTTCCTGTCCTGTTCCTGTTTTCATGATATAATAATTTGGAGTAAGCATAAGAAACATTGCAGATTACCACAGGGTTACAAGGAGGTACGGCATATTGAGAAAGAATCATTTCCTTCCTGCTTTAGGAGGCCTCCTTTTATGTGTTGTAACACTCGCTTTCTCGATCGCATTGCAGCAGGCGGGTTATTGTACCTATTTAAACAGCGATATGTCCTCCGAGCTTATTCTGGCAAAACAGCAGCATGATTCCGGCAGTCTTATTGATTTCGACTGGCTGTATTCAACAGAGATTCACACGCTTCATATGAATCTGCTCTATGCTTTGGCTTTTTGCTTTACTTCTTCCTATAAAATCGCAAGGATCATCGGCAATACGCTGGGCTTTGTTATCAGCATGTCTGTCCTTTATGCACTATTGAGGAAACTCCGTATCTCAAGCGGAAAAGCTTTGGCGGTAACTGCTCTTCTGCCATTTTCTGCTTCCGCGCTATATGCTTCAAACATGACGATTGGAGGATATTATATTGTCCACCTGCCCTTTGCCTATGGTTTGTTCATCCTTTGGAATAACGCATCAGAGCGCAAAAACAGATATCGTTTTATACCTCTTTGTACTCTCTGTTTTCTTATGGGTTTTCTCTCTGTCCGCTATGTCTTGTGCTTCATCTGCCCGCTGTTCATCTCGGGTGTATTCAGGATGTTTGACAAAAAGGATAAAAAAACAGTATTCCCACCTGTTACACAGGCCTCTGTCCTTGGTTTTTTCTTCTGTTGTGCCGGTTACATAGCTGCAGAAATCGTAACTCCCAGACTGTTTCACAGCGGCACAGGGAGCGCTTCTTCCTTTTTTTTCAATCCGTTGGACGGCAGTCTGATGCTCGAAACGCTGACATCTGTCGCAACGGATTTTCTGAAATTGCTGGGCTTTCGAGGGGGCGTTCCTCTCTTTTCGACTGCCGGGATTTCAAACATACTGCTGCTTTCCATACTCATTTTAGCAGGCATGATGATCTATCATTGCCGCTTCAAAGTCATTTCCTCGGCAGAAAGAGACCTCCTGTCACTGGCATCCTGGGGATTTTTTGTAAATCTGCTGTGTTTTATCTTTATTCAGGGAACGTATCTCAATCGTTACCTCATTCTAGCTGTTTTTTATTTCGTTCCTTCTCTGCCTGTTGTTTTACGCGCGGAGAAAAGTTCTTTTCTTCGCCGATTCTTCATCTTTCTCCTGGCGGCCCAATTAGGGTTGTCCGGATTAACGCTTTGGCAGGAGACCTCAGCACAGGAAAAAGAGAACTCAGAGCGAGCACAAGATGCTCTATCTGCAGGCCAGTGGTTGATCTCTGAGGGCTATCACGCAGGCTATGGCACATTTTGGCATATCCGCACTCTTGAAGAACGTACAGACGGAAAACTCACCTTCACCGGTGTAGTTCCTGTAGAAACCGAAGAGGGCGCTGCTTGCACGGTTTCTTTGGATTTCATCCGATGGCTGGAACCTGATGACCGCAGCGATCTTAACCATGTGCCTGACAAGACTTTCCTTCTTCTCACAAAGGCCGAAGAAACACAGTTGTCCCCATGGCTTGCATTTTCCGGTGCAAAAAGAATATATGACAATCAAACCTTCACTGTTTATGGATTTGAAAGCAGTACAGGCTTTGTCAACGCGATACTGCTGGCACGGGGAAAAATGGAAAATGGTTCCTACAAAGAGCAGACCCTGTCTCTGTCTCCCGGGGGACGTTTTCGTGTGCCAACTTCCTGGAGAGAAGCCGGCTCTTATACCCTGTCTTTCAGTATGTCCGGCAAACCGGACGGCAGCACGCTTCAGATCTTTAAAGGAAAAAACTTTACATGCTTCGTCGATGCAAAGCTGGAAGAGGGGGAGAATGCCTTCACTTTTGTCCTCCCGGAAGACGACAAATACTTTATGATTCTGCTTCAAGCCGGAGACACCTCAATAGATGTACAGGATATTCAACTGACAGAAAAATAGGTTCTGTCCTTATTCTCTTATGGACCTGTCATTTGAAACATTTTGCCCATGCCTCATTTTCCCCCCTGCCGCGAGGCGGCAGGGGGATTTCCTTTTCCTTCTTACAGCAAGTGACCTCTCATTTGTTTATTTCAGCCTCTTTGTATTAGCTGTTTTACCTATAGTGTCGCATACTGTCTCGTCAAAGTGTTTATGAATAATCTTCTGTATTTTGTCAAAACTGCTTGACTCTCTGGTCGATTATTGATATACTAGCAGTGACGCAAGAGGCGTCGGGAGGTTACATCATATGCGCTATGCTGGGCGCAGGGGGAGGAAAGAATCATGATCAAGAATGAAGCCAACGAGGTCGAACCCATTGTAGACGTCAACCGCGCACAGATCGAGCACCGCGCTACCTGGATGGGGCTCATCTACGACGAGATGGTCAAGGCCGGCATCGATGCCGAGCCCATCATGCGCAGGGCGATCCACCGCTGCGGCCTCATGCACGGCGCAAACTTCCGCGCCCAGTGCGAGACCCCCGGCAACTGTGTGGACTTCAAGGGCGCCTTCCTGGGCGACGAGAGCAAGGTCGGCCCGCAGAGCTTCCACATGACGGACATCAAAGCGGACGACGAGAACGTCACCGTCAACTTCCATTACTGCGCGCTGGTCAGCGCCTGGAAGAAGCTGGGCTTTGACGACGAGCGCTGCGCGCTGCTGTGCGATATGGCCATGGACGGCGACCGCGGCATTGCGGAGGCCAACGGCCTCAAGCTGACCCTGACGGACACCATCGCCAAGGGCTGTGAGACCTGCAAGCTGCACTTCCACAAATAAGTTACCCATCCGGAGTGAACCGGATCAAAATATCGAAACGGAGGTTGTACTATGAAGAAGATTCTGTCCATCGTGATCGCGCTGGCTCTGTGCCTCACCGCTTTCGCGGCCCTCGCCGACACCATCAAACTGGGCGGCCTGGCTCCTCTGACCGGCTCCTACGCAGAGTACGGCAAGGGCTTCCAGATCGGCTGGGACATGGCGCTGGAAGACATCGGCGCTGAGGGTGTCAACGGCCACACGTTTGAAATCGAGGTCAAGGACTCCCAGGGCGACGCCGTGGTCAGCTCCACCCTGGCTACCGACTACGCTGAGGATGACGACATCTACGCTATCCTGGGCGACTTCACCAGCGGCGCCTGCAAGGCCGACGCCGAGATCGTCGACCGCTACGGCATCACGCTGCTCTCCCCGACCGCGTCCGCTCCGGACTACGCCGGCATGAGCCCCTTCTGCTTCTCCATCATGGGCCGTCAGGACGGCGAGGCGCCCTTCCTGGCCAAGTATGTGCTGAAGAAGTACCTGGGCGTCACCAAGGTCGCCGTCGTCCGTGTTGACAGCGACTGGGGCCAGGCCTGCTTCGATAACTTCAAGGTCCAGGCTGACGTCGAAGGCCTCGAGGTGACTGAAGAGAAGTACAGTGCAAGCGAGAACGACTTCTCCTCCATCATCACCAAGGTCAAGGCCGCCAACCCCGACGTTCTGGTCGTCATGGACCAGGGCGAGCCGGTCGCCAAGATCTTCAACGCGGCTGACGCCGCCGGCTGGGACATCCAGCACGTCGCCCTCGGTCCCGGAACCTCCGAGCAGGTCGTCGGCATGCTGACCAACCCCGACAACATCATCGTTACCTCTCCGTTCTTCTTCGATCCCAACGATGCTGAGCTGACCGCGTGGAAAGAGCGCTTCGTCGAGCGCGCCGGCTTCGAGCCGACCGTGCACCCCGCCTGCGCCTATGACACCATGATGCTGATCAAGACCGCCGTTGAGAAGATCGGCGACGGCAAGGTCACCCGCGAGGCGATCAAGGACGCGCTGACCGGCATGGAGATGACCGGTGTCACCGGCCGCATCCTGTTCGGGCCTGAAGGCGACATCACCCGCGACTACATGATCTGCGGCACCGAAAACGGCAAGTGGGTCGTGCTCAAGGGCTTCGACTTCGTCAACGAGTAATCCGAAAAAAACCGAAAGCACAGCAGCCGTTTGCCCGGCTGCCTGAGGGGGCGGGGCTTTAAAGCCCCGCCCTTTTCAGTCCGGATAAGGCTGCCTGCGGAGGAAACATTATGGAATATGTCCTCAACCAACTCATCAACGGCATCTGTCAGGGCGCGATCTACGCGCTGATGGCCATCGGTTACTCGACCATCGTGGGCGTCGTGGGCATGGTCACCTTCACTTACGGCGAAATCATGATGATCGGCGCCTATGGTGCCTTCTACATCTTCCTGTCGTGCGGCAACAACATTCTGCTGGGGCTTCTCATGTCCTTCGGATGCTCCTTTGTGCTGTGCATCGCGGTGTACAAGCTCTGCTATGAGCGCTTCTTCAACGCGCCGCGGCACATTTCCCTTCTGTGCACCATCGGCTTCTCCATGCTGATCAAGAACCTGGCGCAGATCGTCTTCGGCCCGGAGACCAAGTCCATGCTGAACATCATCCCCAACCGCATCTTTACCCTGCACCTGGGGAGCGTCGCGGTGGACTTCCGCCTGCTGCAGATCGTCATCATGCTGCTGGTCGTCTTCCTCGCCCTGATGCTCACCTTCTTCTTCAACCGCACGCGCGCCGGCATCGCCCTGCGCGCCGTCAGCCAGAACAAGGATGCAGCCTATCTCGTGGGCATCAACGTCCGGCGCACGGCCCTTCTGGGCAACTGCATCGGCTGCGGCTTCGGCGGCATCGCCGGCTGCCTGCTGGCCATCTACTACATCAACTTCCAGTCCTACACCTTCGGAAGCTTCAGCATGAAGGCCTTCTCCGCCTCCGTGCTGGGCGGTCTCGTGGATCTGCGCATGAGTGCGCTGGGCGGCCTGTGCCTGGGCATCATTGAGAACCTGGGCATCACCGTCAGCTCGGCCACCTTCCGCGACGTCTTCGCCTTCGGCTTCCTCATCCTCATGCTGATCATCCGTCCGCAGGGCTTTGCGGTCAAGAAAGGAACGCGCGTATGAGCACACTGAAGAATCTCTGGCAAAAGAAGCGCTGGATCTTCTGGCTCCTCATCATCGCGCTTCTTTGTGTCCCGCCCCTGCTGAAGATCCTGGGCATCTACAAGGTCAAGGCCCTGTATCTGCGGTATGCCTGCAACATCATGATGTACGCGACGCTCGCGGGCTCGCTCAACATCATCAACGGCTACAGCGGACAGACGTGCCTCGGACAGGCCGGCTTCTTCGCCATCGGCGCCTACACCTGCGCCATCCTGTCCACCCGCTTCGGCGTAAGCTTCTGGGTGCTGCTCCCGCTGTGCGGCCTGGCCAGCGGCCTCATCGGGCTTCTGGTCTCCCTGCCCACGCTGCGGCTGCAGGGCATCTACCTGTCCATCGTCACCCTTGGCGCCTCCGAGATCATCCGCATCATCGCCCAGACGGCAAGCATCACCGGCGGCGCTATGGGCATCAAAGGCATCCCCTACCCGTGGCTCTTCGGGCTGGACGCTTTCCGCCCCGAGTACTACTACTTCATCTTCCTGGTGCTGGGCATCCTCTTCCTGTTCTGCACCAGCCGCATCCTGAATTCCCGCGTCGGCCGCGCCTGGATCTCCATCCGTGAGGATCAGGTCGCCGCGAAGTCTCTGGGCGTGCGCACCAGCTTCTACAAGTCGCTGAACTTCGTCTACGGCGCCTTCTGGGCCGGCGTCATCGGCTGCGCCTACGCGCCCTTCGTCAACTTCATCGAGTCCTCGCAGTTCACGACCGACAAGGGCTTTGACGTGCTGGCCATGATCGTCATCGGCGGCCAGGGCACCCTCGTCGGGCCCATCATCGGCAGCGCTATCGTCACCGTGCTGACCGAGTCGCTCCGCTTCCTCGGCGTCTGGCGCTACGTCATCTACGCCCTCATCATCATCGCGATGATGTGGCTGAGACCCCAGGGCATCGCGGGCGCGACCAACTCCATCCTGGCCGGCGGCAAGGTGAAGCGCAAACCGCAGAAGAGGAAGGGGGCAGCAGCATGAGCGAACGCGAAAACCGTCCCGTATTGCTGGAAGCCCAGGGCGTCTGCAAGTACTTCGGCGGCCTGAAGGCCGTGGAGAACGTGGATATGCAGATCCGCGAAGGCGACATCTTCGGCATCATCGGGCCCAACGGCGCGGGCAAAACCACCTTCTTCAACATGTGCACGGGCATGTACCCCGTCACGAAGGGCAAGATCCTCTTTGAAGGAAACGACCTCACAAAACTGAACACGGAGGAGATCGCGGAGAAATACATCGCGAGGACCTTCCAGAACATCCAGCTGTTCCGCTTCATGACGGTGCTGGAGAACGTCAAGATCGGCTGCCACGTGCAGACGCACAGCAACCTCTTCGACGCCATCGTTCACAGCCGCCGCTACCGCCAGGACGAGGAATACACCACCCAAAAGAGCCTGGACATCCTGAAGCGCATCGGCCTTTATGATTACCGGGACGTCAAGGCCAGCAACCTCTCCTACGGCATGCAGCGCAAGGTGGAGATCGCGCGCGCCATGGCGCTGGATCACAAGATCCTGCTGCTGGACGAGCCGGCTGCCGGCATGAACCCGCAGGAGACCCAGTCCCTCATGGAGTTCATCAAGCAGCTGAACGCCGACGGCTTCACCATCGCCGTCATCGAACACGACATGAAGTTCATCATGAATTCGTGCAACCGCATCCTCGTGCTCAACTTCGGGCAGAAGATCTTCGAAGGCACCCCGCAGGAGGTCAAGGAGAACCGCGAGGTGCAGGAGGCTTACTTCGGCAAGGGCATGGTTGCAGGGGAGGCGCTGAAATGAGCAGAATGCTGGACATCTCCAACCTGACCGTGTACTACGGTTACGTCAACGCGCTCTCTGACGTCAGCATCCATGTGGACGAGGGCGAGATCATCACCCTGATCGGCAGCAACGGCGCAGGCAAGACGACCACGCTGATGGCTGTCTCCGGGCTGGTGGAAAAAGCCGGCGGCACCGTTTCCTACCGCGGGCAGGACATCACGAAGATGCACGCCGACCGGATCGTCAAGCTGGGCATCGCCCACGTTCCGGAAGGCCGCAAGATCTTCCCCCAGCTGACCGTGTATGAAAACCTGGTCGCAGGCACCTTCGGCAAGCCCGGCATCACCAAGCAGCAGATCGCCGATCTCGCGGACCAGTGCTACGAGCTCTTTCCCCGTCTCAAGGAACGCATGACGCAGGCGGGCGGCAGCCTCTCCGGCGGCGAGCAGCAGATGCTCGCCATCGCGCGCGGCCTCATGATGGACCCGCAGCTCATCATGCTGGACGAGCCCTCCCTGGGCCTCGCCCCCATCGTGGTGGAAGAGATCTTCGAACTCATCGGCCGCATCCGCGACGCCGGGAAGACCGTCCTGCTCATCGAGCAGAACGCCTCCGTCGCCCTGCAGATCGCCGACCGCGGCTACGTGCTGGAAACCGGCCGCGTCAGCCTTACGGGCACCGGCTCCGAACTGCTGAGCAATCCGGAGGTCAAGCGCGCCTACCTCGGCGTTTAAACCCATCTGCCGGAGGAACCGCTCCGGCCCATATAAAGGAGGGATGCCGATGGATCTGGGTCTTGCCGGGAAAACCGCCGTCATCACCGGTGCAAGCAAAGGGATCGGGCTGGCCACGGCGCGTTGCTTCCTTCAGGAAGGCGCCAGGGTCGCCATCTGCGCACGCCACGAAGAGGCTATCCGGGCTGCAGCCGGGGAGCTCTCCCCCCTGGGAGAGGTCCTTCCCTTCACGGGCGACATGACGCGGCAGGAGGACGTCGAGGCCTTCGCCGATGCCGCGCTGTCCCGTTTTGGCCGGGTGGACTGCTGGATCAACAACGTCGGCGCATCCGTGCGCCGGGCGGGAGCCGCCTATACGCCGGATGAGATCCGGCGGACGGTGGATGTCTGCTTTACCTCCGCCGTATACGGCTGCCAGGCAGCCGGGCGCGTGCTGGGGCGCGGCGGCGTCATCGTCAACATCAGTTCCCTGGCCGCGCGGTGCGGCACCGCCGGGCGCAGCACGCTCTACGGCCCCCTAAAAGCCGCCGTCAGCCATCTGGCCGTCATGTTCGCTGCAGAGTACGCCTCCCGTGGAATCCGTGCCGTCTCCGTGCTGCCCGGGTTCACGATCACCCCCGCGGTGCGCGCGGGGATCGCGCCGGAGGAGCTGAAGCGCAACGAAGCGGGCACTCTGCTGCGCCGCATGGCGGACCCCTCGGAGATCGCGAGGCCGATCGTCTTTCTGTGCAGCGACGCGGCCAGCTACATCACCGCCACCTCGCTTGAAGTCTCGGGCGGCCGCAGCGTCATCCTGAACCCGGAATTTGTCGGGGAAGGAGACGGAACGCCATGACTGAGAGCAGCAAAAAGAGGGCGTATAACCTCATCCTTCAGGATGTCATCCGCGGCGCCTTTGCGGAGGATCACAACCTGCTCAACGAGCGCCGGCTGATCGAGCGCTACGGCATCGGGAAGACGCCGATCCGCGAGGCATTGGTGGAATTGTGCAACGAAAGGGTCGTGCGTTCCATCCCCCGTTACGGCTATGAGATCATCACGCTGACCCAGCAGGACATCGCCGAAGTCCTTCAGGTGCGGTGCATGCTGGAATGCTCCTGCCTGCGCATCGTAGCCCGGCACATCTCAAAAGACGCTTTGCTGGCCTTCCGACAGCGCTGTGAGGAGGAGGTGCACCGGCTGGAGCATGCGGACGTATGGGAAGCGTGGGACAGCAACGTAAGCATCCACCTGCAGCTGTGTTCATTTGCCGAAAACCGGTACTGTCTGCAGATGCTGGAAAGCAGCATGGGCATCCTCAAACGCGCGTATGCCCAGTTCTACCTCGACCAGCAGCGCACGGTGCAGAAGCCTTACGGCAACGAATTCCATCTCGCCATCGTGGACAAGCTGCTCGAAGGGGATGTGGACGGGGCGGAAGCGGCGCTTCGCGAAGACATCTGTTCATTTGAAAAGCTGATTTTTATGCTGTAAGACCGTCATTACAAGAAAGGAAGGAAACCACCATGAAAAAGATCATCAACCGGCCTGAGAACTTCGTAGACGAGACCATGGACGGCATCATCGCCGCTTACGGCGACAAGGTCAAACTGCTGAACGGCGACCGCCGAATCCTCCTCTCCGCCTATCCCGCACGGGAAGGCAAGGTCGGTATCGTAACGGCAGGCGGCAGCGGCCATCTGCCGGTGTTCCTGGGCTACGTGGGCAGCGGCCTGCTGGACGGCTGCGCCATCGGCAACGTCTTCGCTTCTCCTTCCGCCCAGAAGATGGCGGACATGATCCGCGCCTGCGACAGGGGCAGCGGCGTGCTGTGCCTGTACGGCAATTACGGCGGCGACAAGATGAACTTCGATCTGGCATGCGAGACGGTCGATCTGGAGGACGACATCAAGACCAAGACGGTGCTCGTGTGTGACGACGTGGCCTCCGCTCCCAAGGACAAGGCGGACAAGCGCCGCGGTGTTGCCGGAATGGTCTACGCCTTTAAGGTGGCCGGCGCCGCCGCAGACCTCGGCTTCAGCCTGAAGGAACTCGTCACCGTCACCCAGAAGGCCCTCGATCACACGCGCACCATGGGCGTCGCCCTCTCCCCCTGCATCGTCCCCGAAGTCGGCAAGCCCACCTTCTCCATCGGTGAAAACGAGATCGAGATCGGCATGGGCATCCACGGCGAGCCCGGCATCGAAGTCCGCCAGATGATGACAGCGGATGAGGTGGCTGACCTGACCGTCGGCAAGATCCTCGAAGACATGCCCATCGAAGCGGGCACCCGCGTTTCCGTCATGGTCAACGGCCTCGGCGCCACCCCGAAGGAGGAGCTGCTGATCCTCTACCGCCGCATCCATCAGGTGCTGACGGAGAAGGGCATCGTCCCCGTGCTGCCGCACATCGGCGAGTACGCCACCTCCATGGAAATGGCCGGTCTCAGCGTCACCATCCTGGCGCTCGACGACGAGCTGGAGAAGCTGATGCGCGCGCCCGCCGCCTCTCCCTTCTACACCAATGCGAATATCATCTGATCCCAAGGAGGCATGAATATGGTCAATGTGGATACGCTGCGCGCAGGCTTCCGGGCCATCGCAGCCAAGATGGCGGACAAGCGCGACTACCTGATCGAGCTCGATCAGCGCAACGGCGACGGCGACCTCGGCATCTCGATGTCGGAGGGCTACGCGGCCGCCAGCAAGGCGCTGGAAGATAGCGCGGAGACCGACCTGGGCAAGCTCTGCATCGCTGCCAGCAAGGCCTTTAACGAGGCAGCGCCCTCTTCCCTGGGTACCATCACCTCCTTCTGCCTCATGGGCATGGCGAGGACGCTCAAAGGCCACACCGAGGCGGATATGGCCCTGCTGGGTGAGGCGCTGGAGAGCGGTCTTGCAAAGGTGATGGAAAAGGCCGGCTCCAAGCCCGGCGAAAAGACCATCCTGGATGCCGTGTGCCCGGCCGCGGAAGCCATCCGCGCCCACGCAGCGGAGGGGGATAAGGCCGCGCTTGCCGCGGCAGCCGAAGCGGCGGCCAAGGGTTCCGACAGCACGGCCAACATGCCCGCCGTCCACGGCCGCGCCGCTTATTACGGCGAGAAGGCCATCGGCCTCATCGACGGCGGCTCGGTCGCCGGCCGGTTCATCTTCGAAGCGCTCGCAGAAATGTAACCGACACCAAAGGACCTGCTGCAAAACTGCAGCAGGTCCTTTCTTATCCGGTTTCAGCCGCCCGTCAGTTGCCTACCATGATGTTGAGGATCTCCACATCCGTGGCGTGCATGCCTTCGCGGCCCATGCGGCCGATGTTCTCGATCGTCTCTTCGATGTCGCGGCCCACAAGACCCTCGCCCGGCTGGAAGGCCCTGCCCTCCTTCGCCATGCGGTAGGACAGCGTGCCCGCGTTCACAGCGGAAGCGATCTTCGCGGCGCAGGAGCTCTTTGCGCCGTCACAGACCATGCCGCCCACGTTGCACAGCGTATTGGTGATCGTCATGCAGATCTGGTCGTAGCTGCAGCCGTCCATCCAAGCGATGCCGCACGCTGCGCCGCAGCCCGCGCTCACCGCGCCGCAGAAGGCGGAGAGGTTGCCGATGTGCCGCTTGATGTGCACGGAGATGAGGTTGGCCAGCGCGAGGGCGCGCAGCAGCGTCTCCTCGTCTTTCCCCCAGGATTTGGCGTATTCGCAGAGCGGCAGGGTCACCGTCATGCCCTGGTTACCGCTGCCGGAGTTGATGACCACCGGCATGGAACAGCCGTTCATGCGCGCGTCGCTTCCAGCGGCCGCACGGGCCGCGGCGCGGCCTTCCACGCGATCGCCTTCCATGCTCATCAGCGTCTGGCCGACGGCCTCGCCGTAGCTGCCCTTCAGCCCCTCGTCGGAGATGGCGGTATTGAGGGAGATCTGCCGTTCCAGGATGGGCCGGATGTCCCCGATCTTCACCTGGGCCGCGAACTCGAGGATGTCGCGGACGTTCAGGCTCTCCTTCTCTTTGCTCTCTCCGCCGGTGGTGTACCCGCTGCGGTCGCAGAAGACCGTTTCGCCGTTCTTTTCGATCTTCGTGATGTGCGTGTGCTCATGCTCGACGGTAACGCCGGATGTCTGCTCACCGCAGACGGCTTCTATGCGGATGTAGAGGTTATCCTCCCCTTCGGCATACTTTGCCGTGCAGAAGCCCTGCGCCGCCAGCTTCTTGGTGCGGGCGATGTCTTCCGGGCTGACCTTCGTCAGCACCTCGAAATCCATCGAGGCATCACCGCCGACACAGCCCAGCGTCGCCGCGATTTCGATGCCGCGCTCCCCGCCCGAATTGGGGACGACCACGCTTTTGACGTTTTTGATGATGTTGCCGCTGAGGTACGCGGTAAGGTGCTCCGGCATGCAGCCCAGCACCTCTCTCGCCTTCGCCGCGGCAAAGGCGATGGCGATGGGCTCCGTACAGCCCAGCGCGGGGACCAGCTCGTGCCGCAGGATCGCGACATAGCTTTCATAGGTTTTCGGATCCATGGTCTTACTCCTTTCCGGCATGTCCGGACAGAAAGGGGAGGGCACTCCAGGCGCCCTTTTCACAACGCTGAAACCATTGTAAAATCATGAAAAGCGGTTGTCAATGGCTCCTGACATATTTCTGATCATATCAGAAAAATTTTAATCAAATAACTGTTTTCAGCCACTTTTCTTCGTCAGATACCTCAGTTTATGCTATACTGTTCCAAGATATAAAACATCTTCCCGACAACACGGAAGGAGAAGACTGCATATGCTGGAAACCGGAACCCCTGCCCCGGATTTTACCCTCCCCGACCAGAACGGGACCCTCCATACGCTCAGCGAATACCGCGGAAGGAAAGTCATCCTCTATTTCTATCCCAAGGACATGACGAGCGGCTGCACCAAGCAGGCCTGCGCCTTCGGCGAGCTCTATCCGCAGTTCCGCGAAAAAGGCGCCGTCGTGCTGGGCGTCAGCAAGGACACTGTCGCCTCCCACAAGAAATTTGAAGAGCAGTACGGCCTGCCCTTCACCCTGCTCTCCGACCCGGACAAGCAGGTCATCCGGGCATATGATGTCCTGAAGGAGAAGAAGAACTACGGCAAGGTCACCCTGGGCGTCGTCCGAACGACCTACCTCATCGATGAAGACGGCATCATCGTGCGTGCGCTGGACAAGGTGAAAGCCGCGGAGAACCCCGGAGAGATGCTGGGCTTCCTTTCCTGAGCCGAAGAAAACGCCTTCATCAATCACAAAAGAAAAAGGAGTGCAAAGCCATGCTGAAGGATTTCGTCAAATCGATCCCGCCCGAGGCGGAGCAGCTCTCGTCTGAATTAAAAAAGGAACAGGAAAAGCTGTTCGCTTCTCAGATGAAAATCAAGGATGCCAAACTGCCGGTGATGGTCATCTTTGAAGGCTGGGGCGCCGCCGGAAAAGGCAGCGTCATCGGCAGGGTCATCAAGAACATCGATCCGCGCTTCTTCCGCGTGCGCACCATGGCGCCGCAGCCCACCGAGGAGGAAAAGCGCTATCCCTTCCTGCGCCGCTATCTTCTTGAGATTCCGGAAGCCGGGAAGTTCACCTTCTTCGACGGCTACTGGATGAACGAAGTGACCGGCCGCCGTCTGGACGGCAAGCTGACCGAGCCGGAATACCGTATGCGCATCCGCAGCATCAACACCACGGAGCGCTCCCTCACGGACAACGGTTACCTGGTGATGAAGTTCTTCTTCCACATCAGCCGCAAGGAGCAGGAGAAACGGCTGCGCGCCCTGAAGGAGGACAAGAACACGCGCTGGCGCGTCAGCGAGGACGACCTCCGGGAAAACCGCCGCTACGACGAGGCGATGGAGGTCTACAGCCAGTACCTTTCCGATACCAATCCCTCCTCCTCCCCGTGGTACATCATCGACGCCAAGGACAGGAAGTGGGCGGAACTGCAGGTGCTCCGCTTCCTCAACCAGGGCATTGAAACCGCGCTCAAAAACCATTCCCTGGCTGTCCCCATCCTGCAGAACACCTTCCCGCTGAACCCCACGCCCCTCCTCAAGGATATCCCGTTGGAAGACAAGGTGCTGGAGCAGGAGGATTACGAGAAGCAGCTGGACCGGCTCCAGAAGCAGCTTCGCAGCCTGCACAACGAGCTGTATCGCAAGAAGATCCCCGTCATCATCGCCTACGAGGGCTGGGATGCCGCGGGCAAGGGCGGCAACATCAAACGCATCGCCAGCGCGCTGGATCCCCGCGGCTACGAGGTTCATCCCATCGCCAGCCCGGAACCCCACGAAAAAGCGCGGCACTTCCTCTGGCGCTTCTGGACGCGCCTGCCCAAGGACGGGCACATCGCCATCTTCGACAGGACGTGGTACGGCCGCGTGATGGTGGAGCGCCTGGAAGGCTTCTGCAGCGAGAACGACTGGCAGCGGGCCTATAACGAGATGAACGAGTTTGAAAAAGAGCTCGCCGACTGGGGCGCCGTCATCATCAAGTTCTGGGTGCAGATCGACAACAAGACGCAGCTGGAGCGCTTTACCGACCGGCAGAACACCCCCGAAAAGCAGTGGAAGATCACGGAAGAGGACTGGAGAAACCGCGAGAAATGGGATCTCTACGAGCAGGCCGTGGACGAGATGCTGCAGAAGACCAATACCGTCTACGCGCCCTGGTACGTACTGGAGAGCAACGACAAGAAGTACGCACGCATCAAAGCGCTTGGCATCGTGGTGGATGCCATCCAGAAAGCCTGCAGGGATAAGCACTGACCCAGCCGTCCTGTCAAAGCTCCGGCCCGCCGCCGGGGCTTTCTTCTTGCCCCTCTCCCTCAAATCAGCTATAATAACGGCGAAAAGCAGCCGATTCCTTCCCGATTCAGGGAGTGAATCGGTCTTGCTGTGTTAAAGCGAATGGAGGAAGATCCATGAACATTTACGCCGTTCTGGCGAAGGACTTTGAAACGAGCGAGGGCGTCGTCTCCGCCATCGCCGGCATGCTGGATGAGGGGAATACCATCCCCTTCATCGCCAGATACCGCAAGGAGCAGACAGAGGCCATGGACGATACCCGCCTGCGCGCGCTGGAAGAGCGCCTCACCTATCTGCGTAGCATGGAAGAGCGCCGGGAGAAGATCGCGTCCGCCATCGCCGAGCAGGGCAAACTGACGCCCGAGCTCTCCGCAAAGCTCGCAGCGGCGACGACGCTCGCCCAGCTGGAAGATCTGTACCTGCCCTACCGGCCCAAGCGCCGCACGCGGGCCAGCATCGCAAAGGAAAAAGGGCTGGAACCGCTCGCAGAGGCGCTGCTGCGGCAGGGACCGAAGGACGACCCTGAGGCGCTGGCAGCCGCTTATGTATCGGAAGAAAACGGCGTGCCGGATACAGAGACGGCCCTGCGCATGGCGCGCGACATCCTGGCGGAGCGCTTTGCGGACGACGCGGACATCCGCGCCCCCCTGCGCGCGCTCATCCGCAGGACAGGCGTTCTCCAGAGCACGCTGATCGAGGAAAAGGGCGCGAAAAAGGCGAAGGCCGCCGAGCCGGAGGACCCCGATGAGGAGGATCCCGGCGCAAAGCGCGGCCCTGTGCGCCATGCGGCGGAGACCTATCTGCAGTATGCGGACTACAAGGAGCCCGTCCTGCGGGCTGCCAATCACCGCATCCTCGCCCTCAACCGCGGCGAAAAGGAAGGGCTGCTGCGCGTTTCCGTCGCCGCAGACGACGCCGGCGCGCAGGATATCCTGGCCCGCGCGACCGTGCGCGGCGCATCCCCGTGCGCTGACCAGGTACGGGAAGCCGGCAGGGATGCCTGGGAGCGCCTCATCGAGCCTTCCCTGGAGCGGGAGCTGCGCAGCGAACTGACCGACCGCGCGAACGAGGGCGCCATCCGCGTCTTTGCCGAAAACCTGCGGGAGCTGCTGATGCAGCCGCCCGTCCGCGGGCGCGTCACCCTGGGCGTCGATCCCGGCTTCCGCAACGGCTGCAAGCTCGCCGTGGTCGATGAAAACGGGCGCGTGCTGGAAACCGCCATCGGCCACTTTACCCTGCCCATGAAGGACTTCCAGCGCCAACGCGAGGAAGCGCTGGTCAGCGGCCTCATCCGCCGCAACCGCGTCACCGCCGTCGCTATCGGCAACGGCACCGCTTCCCGCGAAAGCGAGCAGTTCATCGCCTCTCTGCTGCCTTCCCTGCCCGGGGTCTCCTACATGATCGTCAACGAGGCCGGCGCCTCCATCTGGTCAGCCTCCGAGGCCGCCGCGAAGGAGCTGCCCGGCTACGACGTGCTGGAGCGCGGCGCCATCTCGATCGCCAGGCGGCTGCAGGACCCCCTCGCCGAACTCATCAAGATCGACCCAAAGGGCATCGGCGTCGGGCAGTACCAGCACGATCTCAAGCCCGCGCAGCTCTCCGCCGCCCTGTCCGGCGTCGTGGAGGCCTGCGTCTCCTCCGTCGGCGTGGACGCTGCCACCGCCTCCGTGGAGCTGCTCTCCCACGTCGCCGGCATCGGCGAAACGCTGGCGCGCAGCATCGTCGCCTTCCGCGAGGAAAACGGGCTTACCAGCCGCGCTCAGCTGAAAAAGGTTCCCAAACTGGGGCCCAAGGCTTTCCAGCAGTGCGCCGGCTTCCTGCGCGTGCACGGGAAGGAGCCGCTGGATGCGACCGCCGTCCATCCGGAAAGCTACGCTGCTGCCCGAGCGCTCCTTGCGCGGATGGGCGTCAGCGCAAGGGAACTCTCCGGCGGCGGGATCCCCGGCTTCCTCGCGCGCTGCGAGGCGGAAGGGATGGCAAAGCTCGCCTCCGAGCTGGACGTCGGTGAGATGACGCTGCGGGATATCGCCTCCGAGCTGGAACGGCCGGGCCGCGATCCCCGCGACGAGCTGCCTCCGCCCCTGCTGCGCACGGACGTGATGGACCTCAGCGACCTCGCCCCCGGCATGGAACTCAAGGGAACCGTCCGCAACGTGACCGACTTCGGCGCCTTCGTCGATATCGGCGTACACCAGGACGGCCTGGTGCACATCTCCCGCCTGGCGGACCGCTTTATCCGCCATCCTTCGGAGGCGGTCCACGTGGGTGACATCGTCACCGTCTGGGTCGTGGATGTGGACGTGGCCAGGAAGCGAATCGGCCTTACCATGGTCAAGGGCAAAAAATAAGCGCCGGACGGGCCGGCGTTCGGAAGATTCTTCTCAGCAAAGCAGCCTTTCCAGCTCCTGCGGCAGCGGCTCTTCCACCTCGATCCGCTCCCCGGTCACAGGCTGGCTGCAGCAGAGTCTTGCCGAGTGCAGGGCAAAGCGCCCGGCCAGCTCCGGCAGTTCTGTGCCGTACAGATAATCCCCGCAGATCGGGCACCCGATGGATGCGAGGTGTACGCGGATCTGATGTGTGCGCCCGGTTTCTAGGCGGAGCCGGAGCAGCGCACGCCCACCCGCTGTCCCTTCAACCCGGTAATGCGTCAGGGCGGGTTTGCCCTCTGCGCTGACGCAGCGCCTGGCGCCCTCCCCGCTCCTTGCGATCGGCGCGTCGATGCTGCCCTGCTCCTGCTCCGGGATCCCTTCGGTCACCGCCAGGTATTCCCGGATGAAATCGCCCGAGTGCAGGCGCGACGCCATCAGCCGCTGCGCATGGTCATGCCGGGCGACGGCGAGCAGGCCGCTTGTTCCCTTGTCCAGCCGGTTCACGGGGTGATAGCGGAACGTGCCGGCATCCTCGCCCAGCATCACGGCGAGCGCTTCCCGAAGCGTGTCGTCCCGGTTGTAAGCGCCCGGCAGCGTCGGCATGGGCGCAGCTTTCGAAACGATGACGAGGTCCTGGTCCAGATACCGCACCGCGCAGCCCTTGTACGCCGGCGGCAGCTGCCCCTCTTTGCAGCCTTCCCCGTTATCCAGCAAAACCTCCAGCCGGTCGCCCGCATGCAGTATTGCCGAGGCGTGTACGCTGACGCCGTTGACCATCACCCTGCCCCGGGCCTTGAGGCGGCGGAAGGCATGCTCCCCCAGCGAGAAGCGCCGAGGCGCCAGCTGGCGCACGGTGCGCCCCTCTTCCTCCGGCGGTACGGTATAGCTGAGTCGGCGCATCGCCCTCTTCCTCCTCTTAAAGGTTACTGACAGCATCAGTGTACCTTTCGGAAAGAGAAAAGTCAACGCGGGTAGCGCCCGTGCCATCCCTGTGATATAATGAAAAAGATTTATGGCCGGGATAAACCCGGTACCCCGCCCCGTCTTATGGGCGAAGGAACCAACGAGGGGGATTGAAGATGAAAAAGAAACTGCTCGCCGCAGTCCTGCTGCTGGCTTTGCTGCTGCCCTGCCTGGCGCAGGCAGCTGAATACGCGATCGTCACCGGCGGCAAGCTCAACCTGCGGGAACGGGCTTCCGTGAACAGCCAAAGCCTCGGGCGCTACAGCGGCGGCACATGGCTCCGCCTGGAAGGCAGCCCGGTCGGCGAATGGTACCCGGTCACCACGCCGGACGGCAAGCGCGGATACATGTCCGGCAATTACCTCACCTTCTCACAGCACGGCAGCGGCCGCGCCAAGGTAAGCTACGCGCCGGGCGGCTACGTCAACCTGCGCATGGGTCCGTCGCTGGATACCGGCATCGTCACGCGTGTCAACTCCGGCACGGAAGTGAGCATCCTGCGGACCGTCGGCTACTGGTATTACGTCCGGCTCCAGCAATACGGACAGACCTTTGAGGGATACATCCACAATTCCCTCATCAATTACGGCGGCACATCCGCCACTGTCGTCACGCGCAACGGCGGCAAGGTAAACGTCCGCTCCGGCCCATCGTTCTCCTATGGCAGCCTCGGCTCTCTGGCCACGGGCACCCGCGTCACCGTGCTTCTCAAGGGGACCGGCTGGTACTGGATCTCCGGCGGCGGCCTGACGGGCTTCATGTCTTCCGGCTATCTTTCGGAGGACGGCAGCCGGCCCGCTCCCGCGCCCGTCATCACCCCCACGCCCAAGCCGGATCAGAGCTATACCACCGCGTGGGTCAACAACCCAAGGAGCACACAGGTGCTGAACCTGCGCGAATCCCCGTCCCAGTCTTCCCGCTCCCTCGGGCAGTACTACAACGGCAAGCAGGTGCACGTCGTCTCCCACGGCATCACCTGGTGCGAGGTCTACGTGGACGGCATCCACGGCTGGATGATGACGCAGTATCTGCGCTTCGGCGGCCTTGCGCCGACGGCGACGCCCTACTACAATCCGTATGTGGAATACCTGACGCCCGTGCCCACCGCGACACCCAAGCCTTCGGAGTACGGCCCCGTAAACGGCGGCCCCAGCGCCGGTCAGATGATCTCGCTGGCCCCGGCCGCGGGCGGCGGCAGCGCCATCAACGTCTACAACGACGCGAAGCTGACAAACCTCAAGGCCACCTATTCGAACGGGAAGGAAGCCCGCATGCTGCAGTACGGCGACAATGTCTGCATGATCTTCATCGACGGCGGTGTGGGCTACGTTTCCACCTGGAACGTCAACTACTGATCAGCTTACATCTTCGGAGAGGGTTCTTTCAGGGAGCCCTCTCCGTTTTTCTCCCATGAGGAAAAAATGAAAAAAAGGATTGACACCACACGGCAGGCGGCGTATAATATCCAATGTTCACGGGGCATTAGCGCAGTTGGTAGCGCGTTTGAATGGCATTCAAAAGGTCAGGGGTTCGACTCCCCTATGCTCCACCACCCAACAACCCTAATCTTGATACGAGATTAGGGTTGTTACTTTTTGTCCGGAGAACCGCTAAACACCAGACTTTCAGTTGCCTACCCGTAGGCTCAATATGCCTGTTTTCATCTTTTAGAACGGCAATTTTGCCTAATTTGCTTGCTATTGTCCTACGGGAAGCCGGTTTCCCGTAGGCTCAAAGCCCCTTTCCGTAGGCCCATAAGGCTTTCCCGTAGGCTCAAAGCCCTTTCCCGTAGGCCAATAGAAAAAGGCGGGCAATCCCGCCTGAAAAGAATCACGGCCAGGATGTTCATTCCACCCTGACCGTGATCGTTTTTTCTCCTTTGAAGGTGAATGCCACAGTGCCGTCGGCGGAGATGACCGCCTTCTGCACCAGCATGTTCCAGAGTTGATCCTGCCATTCAGTGAGTACCAGCGGCGCATTCAGCATTTCGTTGATGAAGCCCTCAATCATTCTGCTCCGGGCCAAATGTTCATCCCGTTCCGCTTTCAGCTTTGCCAGCCGGGCTTCGGCTTTTTTGAACCGGGAATCGTACTCAGCCGCTTTCTGCTCAAAAGCAATCTTGTCCGCTCCTGTGGCTGCGTAGGTGCGGATATGAGCATTGTTCAGGGCTACCACTTCATCGATTTCTTTCTGCGTCGTGTTGATCTTCTCATCGAGCGCCGCTGTGTCCTTCAGCAAATCAGCCATCACCCAGCAGTCTTCCGCGATGCT
>JAFUTW010000004.1 GCA_017484085.1 Clostridia bacterium | reverse complement strand
GCCGTCGAAGCAGGTGGCGACGCTGGAAGGCGTGCCGGGGATGCGGAGCAGGATGGCGGAGATGAGGCCGCCGGAGATGGCGCCGATGAACAGGGCCATCAGAAGGGTCATGGCGTTGGAAGAGGCCATGGCATAGGTAACGGGCAGAAACAGCGCGATGGCCATCGTTGCAGAGAGGCCGGGGAGCGCGCCGAAGACGATGCCGACCGCCACGCCGATGAGCATGAGGAAGATGCCGGTCGGCGTAAGGACGGTGGCAAAGCCGGCGCCGATAAGCTGCATGGTAGACATAGGCTTTATCTCCTTTCCTTATTGACAGAGGATCAGAATCCCAGCAGGCCTTCGATGACTCCGCGCGGCAGCAGCTGCTGCAGGCCGATGCGGAAGGCAATGAAGACGATCGCGGTGAAAGCGACGGCCACGATGCAGAAGAGCCCGTAGTTGCGCTTGTCCGCCGGGGACAGGATGATCATCTGCAGGAAGAGATAGATCACGGTTGCAAGGCAGAAGCCCGCCATGGGCAGGATGATGACGTAGCCGACGATGACGGCAAAGGTGAGCAGCACGGCCATGAGGTCGCCGCGGTCCACTTTCTTGGCATTGCCTTCCGTCTCCTGCTTCTTCATATTCCGTACGCCCTGGATGATGCAGAGCACGGACAGGATGGCCAGCAGGACGCCCAGCAGCGTGGGCATGATCTGCGCGCTGGCATAGCCGGGCGTCAGCTTGGGGCGCGTTTTGATCTGCCGGGCGTAGAACAGGTAGCCGCCGCTGAGCAACAGCATTACGATGCCCAGGATCAGATCCTTGCATTTTTTAAATGACATGGTACTCCTCCTCCGCTGTAAAAGTGTGCTGTAGATTTTTATGCCAAAACCGTGCCAACTTTCAGGATGCTCTTAAAAAAGAGTTTATCAGAGAGAGCGCATCCGGTCCAGCGCCGTCTGAACCGTCTCCTTACATGTTTTAAACTGAAACACCGTGCATGCGGCCCAAGGCGTCCCGTAAAGGTTCTGTGCGGGACGGATTTGAAAAACCGCCTTTTACTTAAAAGGCACAGAAGTCCATGTAAAAATATTTTAAGCCAGACTCCTCGTTTGGCACGGTTTTTGCATTTCATATTGTCAAAAGGGGGCAACCCCGGAATAAACAAGGAGGAAGACCTGTATGAAGAAATTCCTGACCCTCGTACTCGCCATCGTCATGGCCCTGGCCTGCGTCTCTGCCCTGGCCGAGTGGCCGGAGCGTGCCATCGAACTGATCGTTCCCGCCAACCCCGGCGGAGACACCGACGCCAATGCCCGCGCCCTGGCTGCCGCGCTGAACGAGACCCTCGGCTGGAACGTCATCGTCTCCAACATGGCCGGCGGCTCCGGTGCCGTCTCCTTCGAAGACGTGCTCAGCAACCCCGATGACGGCTACCGCTTCGTCTTCTATCACAGCGGCGCCTGCATCACCCAGATGATGGGCATGTACGAAGAGTTCAACGTGCTGGACGACTTCAAGCTGGCCGGCATGCCGTTCCTCGATTACTCCAACGCGTTCGTCATCAACTCCGCCAACCCGAATTTCTCCGACATCCCCTCCCTCGTGGAATACATGAAGGCCAACCCCGGCGCCGTCTCCTTCGCGACCGAGACCGGCTCCTTCACGCACCTGCACGTCGTGGCTTTCCAGGAAGCCGCTGGTGTTGAGTTCAACATCGTCGACGCCGGCACCGCCGCCCAGAAGACCACCGAGCTCCTCGGCCAGCGCCTGGACGTCATCGGCACGCAGGCCGGCCTGGTCCGTGACTACCTGCCCGAAATCGGCACCGGCGAATTCACCTGCCTGGGCATCCTGGCGGACGAGCGCCTCGAGAGCGCGCCGCAGATCCCGACCCTGAAAGAGCAGGGCTACGACGTCGTCTTCTCCAAGTTCTTCTATCTGGCCGCCCCGAACAGCGTCGATGACAGCGTCATCACCGCCATGAACGAAGGCCTGGCCAAGGTCGTCGAAAACGAAGGCCTCAAGGAATACGCCAAGAATCAGTGGGTCAACATCTCCAGCATGACGCCGGAAGAGACCGAAGCGTACTACGCCGAGCAGTACAACACCTATGCCGGCTTCCTCGCGGACTACATCGAGTAATACTTCCCAAACAAACCCAAAGCGGCTGCCCGGCGGGCCGCCGCCTTTTTTGAATTCAGAAAAATGTTGCACGTGTATCATGAATGTTTTATAATGAAACACAGAGGTGATACATCGTGACACACATCGCTTTTGTCATGCCGGACGCGGAGATGGTCGATACCGTCCACCGGGCGTGGGCTCTGCATGAACGGATCTTCGGGAAGAACACGGACCTCACCTATTCCGTCGATTCCGCCGTTGAGCCCGACGAGGTGCTCTCCCGCCATTTCGATGCGGACGTCATCGTCTGCCGCGGCGGCACGGCAGCAGCCCTCAAGGAGCATCACTGCCTCACCCCCGTGGTCGAGGTCCCCATCACGTCCGCGGACATGGTCTCCTCCATCCGCAGGGCCCTCAGGGTCTGCGGCAACCTGCCCATCGGCATCGTCGGGACGATCAACACCATCCGCGCCGCATATTTTATCAAAAAGGGCTTCTCTGTGCCCGTAAAGCCCTTCCCGACGGCCAGCGTCCACATCAGCGACCTGGTGGACGGGATGGAGCGCGCCGCCGCCGACGGCTGCGGGATCATCCTTTCGGGACACGGCACCTGCAATTACTGCGCCGACCACGGCATCCCGGCCGGCCTCATCTATTCTTCCGTGGAATCCGTCTTCCTGGCGATCACGGAGGCCAAGCGCTGCGCGCTTGTCGCCCAGCAGGAGCAGGAGAACTCCCTCATCTTCCGCGGCATCGTGGAAAACGTGTTTGACGGCGTCATCGCCGTGGACAGCGAAAACCGGATCCGAACCTTCAACCCCGCCGCAGAGCGCCTGCTGGAGCGCACGGCAAAGGAGTGCATCGGCCAGCCTGCCGACAAGGCGCTGCCCGAGAGCCGGCTGACAGCCATCCTTACGGGCGACAAATCCTGCACGAACGAGATCATCCGGCTGGGCAACGCCAACCTCGTCGTAAACTGCATGCAGATGACGCACGGAGACAGCCGCCTGGGGACCCTGGCGACCTTCCAGGCCGCAGGCACCTACGCCGATGTGGAAGGAAGGCTGCGCGAACGCCTGCGCGCTTCGGGCCACACCGCCAAATACCGCTTCTCCGGCATCCTCGGGGAAAGCCCCCAGATCCTGTCCGCCATCCGGCGCGCGCAGCGCTTTGCGCGCGTGGACAGCAACGTGCTGCTGCTGGGTGAAAGCGGAACCGGAAAGGAGCTTTTCGCACAATCCATCCACAACGACAGCGACCGTGCCGGCCGCGCCTTCGTCGCCGTCAACTGCGCCACGATCCCGGAGAACCTGATGGAGAGCGAGCTCTTCGGTTACGAAGAGGGTGCCTTTACCGGGGCCAGCCGCAAAGGCAAGGAAGGCCTGTTTGAAGCGGCGCACGAGGGGACGATCTTCCTCGACGAGATCAGCGAGATGCCGCTGCACATGCAGAGCCGCCTGCTGCGCGTCATCCAGGAGCGCGAGGTGCGCCGCGTGGGCGGCAACCGCGTCATCCCGATCGACGTGCGGATCATCTGCGCCACCAACCGTGACCTGCCGAAGATGATCGCGGAAGGGAAGTTCCGCGAGGACCTTTATTACCGCCTCAACGTGCTGAGCGTCACGCTGCCGCCCGTGCGGGAGCGCGGGAAGGATGCGGCGCTCATCATGCGGCACTATCTGGATTACTACGCACACAAATTCAGTAAAGGTGAGATCACGCTCTCGGAAGAAGCCGCAGAGCTGGCCGCCCAGTACGCCTGGCCGGGGAACATCCGCGAGCTGCGCAACATCTGCGAGCAGCTGGCCGTGCTCTGCGAGGAGAACGAGATCAGCCGGGCGGATCTGGCCGCCGCCCTGCCCGCAAAGCCTGCGCGCAAATTCGAAAACGCGCGGGCCCTGCCGGAGAAGGCGCCCGCCGACAGCCTGCGCGAGATGGAGAAGGAGCGCATCCGCGAGGTCGTCTCCCGCACCGCCTCCCGGCAGGAGGCGGCGGAGCTGCTCGGCATCAGCCGGGCGACCCTCTGGCGCAAGTGCAGGGAACTCGGAATCACCTGAAAGTTACCGTCAAAACGGGCGAAGCGGCTGCTTCGCCCGTTTTTGCTGTCCAGTTAAAATCCGGTTAAGGAAACGCGCAATCTGTTTGTTTCGGGCGGCAGATATGCTATGCTCAATGCGCGAATCAATCCCTGTTCCCCTGATTCCTTTCCGTTATAAAAGTGTGCTGATTTTTTTCGTAAAGGAGTATCCGTATGCAAATCAAGAGGATCAAGGATTTGATTTTCGGCGGCGCCGCCCTGATTCTGAGCGTGTTTTATCTGTCCGCTTCCGTACAGGTCAAAACGCGTCCCAAGCTGACGCCAGGCTATGCCAGCGCGAGGATCATCCCCATCCTTCTGGGGACTCTGCTGGCTGCACTGTCTGTCATCTGCCTGGTTCAGGGCGTGCGCAAGCTGAAAACCAAACCCGAAGCCGGTGAGGCGCCGCAGGCCCCATCTCAGAAGGGCGACCTGACAGCCGTCGTTCTCACCTTTGCCGTGATCATCGCTTACATCGCCGTCCTGTCAAAGCTCGGCTTCTGTCTTTCCACCGCCCTGTACCTGTTCGTGCAGATGCTCGTGCTGGCCCCCAAGGACAAACGGAACTATGCGCTGTTTGCCGCCGTTTCCGTGCTGTTTACCGCAGTCATCTTCGTGGCTTTCCGCATCGGCCTGCAGCAGCTGCTGCCGCGCGGCGTCATCGAAGGCCTGCTGGGCTTCTGATCTGTACAGGGAAAGGAGACCGTTATTATGTCTGCAATGCAGCTCATCGCCGGCGGCTTTGCCACCGTCCTTACGCCGACCGGCATCTTCCTCATGCTCATCGGCGTGGCGGTCGGCATCGTCTTCGGCGCGCTCCCCGGCCTCTCTGCAACGATGGCCATCGCGCTGTTTCTGCCTGTTACCTATGCCATGGCCTCTTCCAACGCCATGACCCTTCTGATGGCCCTGTTCATCGGCGCCATCTCCGGCGGCCTCATCTCCGCCATCCTGCTCCGCATCCCCGGCACGCCTTCCAGCGTCGCCACCTGCTTCGACGGC
>JAFUTW010000043.1 GCA_017484085.1 Clostridia bacterium | reverse complement strand
GGAGGACTGCCGTATCTGCGGCAACTACCTGAAGGTGCGCAGCCGCGCAAACGGGAACGCATCGGTCATCGGCCATGTGGAGCAGGCGGACCTTGTGCGCCTGCAGGAGGTCTCCGGCGGCTGGGCGCGCATCCTTGTGCTTTACAGCGCAGAGACGAGCCCGGATTCGTATGCCGGGCTGGAAGGCTGGGTGGATGCGGCCTATGTGGAGTGCGGCTGCAGCGAGCGCACCTATTACGCGGGCGGCGTGGATGCCGTGCAGGGCGGAGAGGTGATGGGCGGCGGGGTAAACCTGCGCGAGCTGCCCTCCGGGAGCAGCCGGAGCCTCGGCAAGCTGAGCCGCGGGGAGCGCGTGCGCGTCCTCGGGCGGTACGCATCCGGCGGCAAGACCTTTTACCGCGTGGTGCGGACGAGCGGCCAAAGCGGCTTTATCAGCGAGGATTATCTGGATGTGGGCGGAAGTGTGCCGGCTATGGCGTATGAGGGCAGCGCATATGCATCATCATATGGCACCGATGAAACGACAGACAGAGAGACCGTGTCCGCTTACGGCGATTGGAAGGCCTTGCTGGATGCTTATTATAACGCTCTGCAAAAAGAGGACCGCGACGGGCTGATCGGCTGCGAGCCGTATCTGATCAGTTTGGACGGAGCCGGCTATCGCTTCTATGATGCCGATTCAGACGGAGAAGAGGAACTGCTGATACTCGATGATGACGAAGCTGTGGCTGCCCTGTATACACGCAAAAATGGAAGAATCTTCCATGTATTTGATGGGTGGGAGAGAAACCGGTACTCTCTGTGTGCGGACGGAACGTTTTACAATGCGGGTTCAGATGGTGCAGACAAATCGATAGAGGCCATTTTAAGACTGTCTGGTACAAAGATGGCAATCGTCGAGGCCATTTACACGCATCCGATCATGGGAAACGGCTATGAAGACGCAGGATGTTATTATACGGACCGGGAAGAAGCTTATGCACAATGGTTCATTGAGGAGATGGACCCCACGCTTCTCGGCGCCGTAAGAATATCGGAAAGCGAATTCAGAAAGCGCAGCGAACAAATGATGGCAAAAGCGAGCATAAGACTCAATGGGATCTTATACTTCCGCAACTACAGGTAATACGAACGGAGTACAGAATGAAGGAACGGGGGCCCGATCAATAATCTGCAGTACCTTTTTGCAGATTATACGAACATTACAAGGTTAAGCATAATTTTTGTTCGGTTCTTTGCTCCAAAACGGTTTGACAAAGCGGGGATCCTGTGCTAGAATCCAGAAAATTCATCTTTAAGGCGACCCAGAGAGATCGGCAAGATTGAAGAAATAGGATGCGCAGACCCTGTCTGTCCGTATGTTTTTTCAAGCCCTGCCGGTCGGCAGGGCTTTTTGCAAGGAGGCAAGCAGCATGAGAAGCGTGAAGGTTTACGGCGGCATGAAAGGCTTTGCGCCGGATGTGGCGGAAGAAATGCTTCCCGAAGAAGGAAATTTCACAGTATTCCCCGGTTTCTGCGATGTGCATGTGCATTTCCGCGAGCCGGGGTTTTCTTATAAGGAAACCATCCGGACGGGAACGCTGGCAGCGGCCAGGGGCGGCTACACCGCCGTGATGACCATGCCCAATCTGAACCCGGTGCCGGACAGCGTAGCGCACCTGCAGCCGCAGCTGGAGCTGATCCGGCGCGACGCAGCGATCGCAGTCGTGCCCTACGGCGCGATCACCGTTGAAGAAAAAGGGGAGGCGCTCTCGGACCTGGAAGGGCTGGCGCCGCTGGTCTGCGCCTTTTCGGACGACGGCCACGGAGTGCAGCGCGACAGGCTGATGCGGGAGGCGATGCGCCGGGCCAAGACGCTGGGGAAGCTGATCGTGGCGCACTGCGAGGACAACACCCTGCTGCACGGCGGCGTGATCCACGACGGTGTGTACGCGAGAGAAAACGGCCACAAGGGGATCTGCTCCGAGAGCGAATGGCGGCAGGTGGAGCGGGACCTCAATCTGGCGGCGCAGACGGGCTGCGGCTATCACGTCTGCCATATCTCGACCAAGGAAAGCGTGAACCTCATCCGGGAGGCCAAGGCTTCCGGCGTCAACGTGAGCTGCGAGACGGCGCCGCATTACCTGCTGCTCGACGAGAGCGACCTGGAGGAGGAAGGGCGCTTTAAGATGAACCCGCCCGTGCGCACGGCGGAGGACAGGGAGGCGCTCATCCGGGGCATCCAGGACGGTACCATCGATATGATCGCGACGGACCACGCGCCGCACAGCGCGCAGGAGAAGGCAAAAGGGCTGGACGGCAGCGCCTTCGGCATCGTGGGCATCGAAACGGCGTTTCCGCTGCTGTACACGTATCTGGTCCGGCCCGGGGTGATCACACTGGATCGGCTGGTGGAACTCATCTGCAAGGCGCCGCGCAGCCGCTTCCGCCTCCCGATGTCGGGGTGCGGGTACACGGTTTTTGATCTGGACAGGGAGTATGTGATCGACCCCGATACGTTCCTGTCCATGGGAAAGGCAACACCGTTTGCGGGCTGGCATGTGCTGGGAGAGTGCGTGCTGACCCGCGCGGAAGGCTATAGTGGATACTGCAAGGAGGAACGGGCATGAGCAAGCGGACGGACATCAAGAAGGTACTGATCATCGGTTCCGGCCCCATCGTCATCGGGCAGGCGGCGGAGTTTGACTACGCGGGCACGCAGGCCTGCCTGGCGCTGAAGGAGGAAGGGTACGAGGTCATCCTGTGCAACTCCAATCCGGCCACCATCATGACGGACACGAGCATCGCGGATAAGGTGTACATGGAGCCGCTGACGCTGGAGTACATCGCAAAAATCCTGCGCTACGAGCGGCCGGACGCCATCGTCCCGGGCATCGGCGGGCAGACGGGCCTCAACCTCGCGATGCAGCTGGAGAAGAAGGGCGTGCTGAAGGAATGCGGCGTGCAGCTGCTGGGCACCAGTTCCACCTCCATCGAGCGAGCGGAGGACCGGGAGCTCTTTAAGGAGATGTGCGAGTCCATCGGGGAGCCGGTCATCCCGTCCCGTATTACCTATAATATGGAAGAAGCCCGGGCGGCGGCGCTGGAGATCGGCTATCCGGTGGTGCTGAGGCCGGCTTTCACCCTGGGCGGGACCGGCGGCGGCTTCGCCGAGAACGAGGCGGAGCTGGAGGAGATCGGACTCAACGCGTTCAAGCTCTCGCCGGTGCACCAGGTGCTGGTGGAGAAGAGCGTCAAGGGCTATAAGGAGATCGAGTTCGAGGTCATGCGGGATTCCGCCGACCACGCGATCACCATCTGCGGCATGGAGAACGTCGACCCGGTCGGCGTGCACACAGGTGACTCCATCGTGGTCGCGCCCATCCTCTCGCTGAATGAGCACGACCTCAAGATGCTGAACAACAGCGCCATCCGCATCATCCGGGAGCTGAAGATCGAGGGCGGCTGCAACGTCCAGTTCGCCCTGCACCCTGAGACCAGCGAGTACTATCTGATCGAGGTCAACCCCAGGGTCTCCCGCTCCTCCGCGCTGGCTTCCAAGGCGAGCGGCTATCCCATCGCGCGCGTCACGGCCAAGATCGCCATGGGCATGCTGCTCGAGGAGATCCCGGTGGCGGGCGGCACCGCGGCCATCGAGCCCAGCCTCGACTACTACGTCGCAAAGTTCCCGCGCTTCCCCTTCGACAAGTTCGGCGACGCCTCCAACGTGCTCGGCACCCAAATGAAGGCGACGGGCGAGGTGATGGGCATCGGCTCCACGCTGGAGGAGTGCCTGCTCAAATCCGTGCGCTCGCTGGAGACGGGCGTCAGCCACTTCAGGCTGGCGAAGTTCGACGCCATGCCGGAGGCGGAGCTGCTCAGTTATGTCCGCACCTTCCGCGACGACGGCGTGTTCGCCGTCTTCGAGCTGCTGCGCCGCGGGGTGAGCGTGGAAGCGCTGCACGAGGCGACCATGATCACACCGCTGTTCCTGGAGAGCTTCCGGCGCATCGTCGAAATGGAAAAGACCCTGAAGGAGCAGATCAACTCCGTCGATGCGCTGCGGGCAGCCAAGGCGATGGGCTTTGCAGACCGCACGATCGCGGCGCTGTGGAACCTTGACGAGATCGAGGTCTACCACAAGCGCAGACAGCTGGGCCTTACGCCGGTCTTCCGCATGGTGGACACACTGCACACGGGCAAGTACATCGCTTACCTGTACTCCTCCTACACGGGGAAAAACGAATCCCGGCTGGGTGACAAGAAGAAGATCGTTGTCCTCGGCGCAGGCCCCATCCGCATCGGCCAGGGCGTGGAGTTCGACTACTCCACGGTGCACGCGGTGCAGACCATCCGGCGCGCGGGTTACGAGGCCATCATCGTCAATAACAACCCGGAGACGGTTTCCACGGATTACACCACCGCGGACAAGCTCTACTTTGAGCCGCTGACCCCTGAAGACGTGATGGCGATCCTCGACTACGAGCAGCCGGAGGGCGTTATCGCCTCTCTGGGCGGACAGACGGCCATCAACCTGGCCCAGCCGCTGCGCGACCGCGGAGTGACGATCATTGGCACGGACTGCGATGCCATCGAGCGCGCGGAGAACCGTGACAGCTTCGAGCGCGTGCTGAAGGAGCTGGGCATCCCGCAGCCCCAGGGCTGCGCCGTGACGAATCTGCAGGACGGCATCCGGGCTGCAGCCGAGGTCGGCTATCCCGTGCTGGTGCGTCCCAGCTTCGTGCTGGGCGGCCGCGCGATGCAGATCGTCGCGGGCGAGGAGCAGCTGCGGACCTACTTGCAGACCGCTGTCGAAGTCAACACCGAGAAGCCGGTGCTCGTGGATCACTACATCTCCGGCCGCGAGGTGGAGGTGGACGCCATCTGCGACGGGCGCGACGTGTTCGTCCCCGGCATCATGGAGCTCGTGGAGCGCACGGGCGTGCACAGCGGCGACTCCATCTCCGTCTATCCCTCCTTCTCCATCTCCGACAAGGTCAAGGGCATCATCCTGCAGTACGCCAAGCGCCTGGGCCTGGGCCTGGGGATCGTGGGCCTGTACAACATCCAGTTCATCGTGGATCCGAAGGACGAGGTCTACATCATCGAAGTCAACCCGCGCAGCTCCCGCACGGTGCCCTTCCTCTCCAAGGCGACGGGCTACCCGCTGCCGGATATCGCCACCGAGGTGATCCTGGGCAAGAGCCTCAAGGAGCAGGGCATCTTCCAGCTGTATCCGGAAGAGAGCAAACGCCACTACGTCAAGGTGCCGGTCTTCAGCTTCAACAAGATCAAGGGGATCGACGCCTATCTGTCCCCGGAGATGAAATCCACGGGCGAGGCGATCGGGTACGACAAAAAGCTGAACCGCGCGCTCTTCAAGGCGCTGCAGGCGGCCGGCATGCGGCTGCAGAACTACGGAACGGTGCTGGCGACCATCGCCGACACCGATAAGGAGGAGGCGCTGCCGCTCATCCGGCGGTTCTACAACCTGGGCTTCAACATCCAGGCGACGGCGGGCACCGCGCGCTACCTCAAGGAGAACGGCATCCGCACCCACATGCTGGGCAAGATCAGCGAGGGCAGCGAGGAGATCCCGGAGGCGCTGCGGCAGGGGCATATCGCCTACGTGATCAACACGCGGGACATCGGTTCGACCTCCGGCGCCAGCGACGGCCACCGGATCCGCCAGCTGGCGACGGACAACAACGTGACCATCTTCACCTCTCTGGATACGGTGCGCGTGCTGCTGGACGTGCTGGAGGAGACGACCCTCACCATTTCCACCATCGACGCGGAGGTGCGCGCATGAAGCAGGAGACGCTGACGCTCGTTTCAAAGCGGGCGCTGACCGAGCGGGTGACGGAGCTCGTGCTGGAGGGCGTGACGGAGCCGATGAAGCCGGGGCAGTTCGTGAACCTGGCGGTGCCCGGCTTTTCCCTGCGCCGGCCCATCTCGGTGTGCGACTGCCGGGGCGGACAGCTGAATCTGGTCATCCGCAGGCAGGGGAGGGGAACGGAAGAGCTGACGGCGATGGAACCGGGGCAGACGGCAGACGTGCTGACGGGCCTGGGCAACGGCTACGACCTGACCCGCGCGGGGGAAGCGCCCGTGCTGGCCGGCGGCGGCGTAGGTGTCCCGCCGCTTTACTACCTGGCGAGGATGCTGCGCGGACGCGGTCTGCCGGTTGCGGTCTGCCTGGGCTTCAATACGGCATCCGAGGTCTTTTATGAAGAGGAGTTCCGGGCACTGGGCTGCGATACGCGGGTGGCCACGGCGGACGGCAGTTACGGGACGAAGGGGTTTGTCACGGCCGTTCTGCCGGAGGGCAGCTACTTCTACGCCTGCGGCCCCGTACCGATGCTGCGCGCGCTCACGAAGCTTGCCATGCCGGGCGAAATGAGCCTGGAGGCGCGCATGGGCTGCGGCTTCGGCGCCTGCATGGGCTGCAGTCAGCGGATGGCGGGCGGCATGCGGCGCATCTGCCGGGAAGGCCCGGTCTTCCGGAAGGAGGAAATCCTGTGGGACGCTTGAATGTAGAACTGTGCGGGATCCCGCTGGACAACCCGGTGATCCCAGCCTCCGGCACTTTCGGCTTCGGCTACGAATTTGCGGAGCTCTATGACATCAACTGCCTGGGCACGCTCTCCTTCAAGGGGACGACGCTTCAGCCCCGGGACGGCAATCCGCTGCCCCGCATCGCGGAGACGCCCGCGGGGATGCTAAACGCGGTCGGATTGCAGAACCCCGGCGTGGACGCCGTGCTCTCGGAGGAGCTGCCCCGGCTCTTCAGCGTCTTTCACAAGCCGGTGATGGCGAACGTCAGCGGCTTTTCGGTGGAGGACTATACGGAGGTCGTGCGGCGGCTGGAAGCGGAGCCGCGGATCGGCTGGTACGAGATCAACATCAGCTGTCCCAACGTCCACGGCGGGGGGATGAGCTTCGGCACCGACCCGCACGCGGCGGCCTCCGTGGTCTCAGCCGCGCGGAAGGTGACGAAAAAGCCGCTCATCATCAAGCTGAGCCCCAACGTCACCAGCATCACGGATATCGCAAAAGCCTGCGAGGACGCGGGCGCGGACGGCATCAGCCTCATCAACACGCTGCTGGGGATGCGCATCGACCTTGCGACGCGCCGGCCCGTGATCGCCAACCGGACGGGCGGCCTGTCCGGGCCTGCGGTCTTCCCGGTGGCGCTGCGCATGGTGTGGGATGTGGCCCGCGCGGTCTCCGTCCCCGTCGTGGGGTTGGGCGGCGTATCCTCGGCGGAGGACGTGCTGGAGATGATGATGGCCGGCGCGGCGGCCGTGGAGGTGGGGGCGGCCAACCTGGTCTCCCCGTACGCGTGCCGCGACATCATCGGCGCGCTGCCCGCGGCCATGGACCGCTACGGCATCAGGACCCTGAAGGAACTTAGACAGTGAAAGGAGCACATATGAGCAAAGTGATCATCGCCTGCGATTTCGCGGGAAAGCAGGAGACCCTTTCCTTTCTGGAAAGGTTTGGGGAGAAGCGACCCTTTGTCAAGATCGGCATGGAGCTGTTCTATGCGGAAGGGCCTGAAATCGTGCGCACGCTGAAGGCGCGCGGCCATCAGATCTTCCTGGATCTCAAGCTGCACGACATCCCCAACACGGTGAAGAAGGCCATGCGCGTGCTCTCTTCGCTGGATGCGGACATCGTCAACCTCCACGCTGCGGGCACGCGCGCCATGATGGAGGCTGCGCTGGAGGGCCTGACCCGGCCGGACGGCAGCCGGCCGCTGTGCATCGCCGTGACGCAGCTCACCTCCACCGATCAGGCTGCGCTGGAGGGCGAGCTGGGCATCCGTCTGCCCATGGAGGAGGCCGTTCTCTCATACGCGGAGAACGCCAAGCGCGCGGGGCTGGACGGCGTGGTATGCTCCCCGCTGGAGGCGGGCGCCGTGCACGCGCGCTGCGGCAGCGGCTTCCTCTGCGTGACGCCGGGCATCCGCTTTGCGGACGGCGACAGGGGCGACCAGAAGCGGGTCATGACCCCGCGGGAAGCCAAACGCATCGGCTCGGACTACATCGTGGTGGGGCGGCCCATCACCGCAAGCGCAGATCCCCTGGCAGCCTACCTGCGCTGCCTTGACGAGTTTGAAGGAGAAGAAGCATGACGAGAAGCGAAAAACTGGCGGACGCGCTGCTTTCCATCGGCGCAGTCTTTCTGAGGCCCGAGCAGCCCTTTACGTGGGCCAGCGGCATCAAAAGCCCGGTATACTGTGACAACCGCCTGACGCTGACGGCGCCGGAGGTGCGGACCCTGGTGGAGACCGGCCTCTCCGAGGTCGTAAGGGAAGAGTACCCGGATGCACAGGTGCTGATGGGCACCTCCACAGCCGGCATCGCCCACGCAGCGATCACGGCGCACCTACTCGGGCTCCCCATGGGTTATGTGCGCGGCGGCGCAAAGGATCACGGCCGCGGCAACCGCATCGAAGGAAAGCTGGAGGCGGGGCAGAAGGTCGTGGTCATCGAGGACCTCATCTCCACCGGCGGCAGCGTTCTGGAGGTGGTGGAAGCCCTGCGGGTAGCGGGCGCGGAGGTCCTGGGCATCGCTTCCATCATGACCTACGGCATGAAAAAGGGCATCGAGCGGCTGAATTCCGCGGGCGTGCGCAACGTCTCCCTTACGGACTTTGACACCATCGCGCAGGTGGCGGGCGAAACCGGGCGCATCGACAAGTCGGACATCCGGCGGCTGCTGGCCTTCAGGGACAATCCTTCGGATGAAAGCTGGATCGGAGGCGGCCATGCGTAATCTCATCGACGCGGTGGATCTGTCGCCGCGCGAGCTGGAGGAAATGTGCGACCTGGCCGCGGACATCATGGCGCATCCGGACCGCTATCAGGATGCCTGCCGTGGGCGCAAGCTGGCGACACTCTTCTTCGAGCCCAGCACCCGCACGCGCATGAGCTTCGAATCCGCCATGCTGAGCCTCGGCGGCACGGTGCTCTCCATGACGGACGGCGCCACCTCCTCCACGACGAAGGGCGAGAGCCTGGCCGATACGATCCGCGTCATCTCCTGCTATGCGGACATCATCGCGATGCGCCATCCGGTGGACGGCGCTGCCAGGCTGGCCGCGCGCTATACGGGCGTGCCCTTCATCAATGCCGGGGACGGCGGACACTGTCACCCGACCCAGACGCTGGCGGACGTGATGACCATCCGCAGCGAGACTGGCCGGCTTTCGAACCTGACGGTCGGCCTGTGCGGAGACCTGCTGTACGGGCGGACGGTGCACTCGCTCATCCGGGTGCTGTCGCGCTGCGAGGGGATCCGCTTCGTGCTGATCTCGCCTTCGGAACTGGCGCTGCCCGATTACATGCTGGAAGGGCTGGAGGCGGAGGCGACCGAATCGCTGGAGGAGGCGCTTCCGCAGCTGGATATCCTGTATATGACGCGCGTACAGAAGGAGCGCTTCGACGACCAGCAGCAGTACGAGCGCCTCAAGGACGCCTATATCCTGAACGCCGAACGCATGCGGCTGGGCAAACAGACGCTCAGGGTGCTGCATCCCCTGCCGCGCGTGAACGAGATCGCGCCGGATGTGGATGACGATTCCCGCGCCTGCTACTTCAAACAGGTGAACTACGGGCGCTACATGCGCATGGCGCTGATCCTGACGCTGCTGGGGGCGCAGGAGGACAGCCCGCGCCAGCCGGTGATCCCCTTTGCGGGCAGCTGTCCGAATCCGCGGTGCGTCTGTCACCGGGAGCGCAGCGTGCCGCAGGAATTCATCCGCACCAAGGACGCCGTGCGCTGCGCCTGGTGCGAAGCGGAAGCTGTACCGGAAAAAGAGAACTAAAATTCGGATAATTTGGTTCAATTAGCTTAGAATTCATCAAAACAGTGCGGAAAGTATCGGCAGATTTTTCTAAAAGCCGAACGTTAACAGAAAATTAGTTGACATTATACGGAAGACTCAGTATAATTTCCGCGTCATACGGGCTCTGCGACTGACGGATTGCGTGAATGGACACGGGGAAACAGAAGCCTTGGATTGCCGACCGTCTGGGCGCACACGAACCTGAGGGGATCTGTGCGCCTTTTTGATTTGGAGGGACTATGAAGAAAATCGCTCTCATCATGGGCAGCGACAGCGACCTGCCGGTCGTAAAAAAGGCTGTCGCCGTCCTGCAGGAATTCGGCGCGCCCTTTGAGGTGCACGTGTACTCCGCACACCGTACGCCGGGGGAGGCCGCGCGCTTCGCCGCCGGGGCCAGGGAGAACGGCTTCGGCGTGCTGATCGCCTTTGCCGGCATGGCCGCGCACCTGGCGGGCGCCATGGCGGCGCAGACGACGCTGCCGGTCATCGGCGTGCCGTGCGCGGGCAACGCTTTCGGCGGGCTGGACGCCCTGCTCTCCACCGTGCAGATGCCTTCGGGCATCCCGGTCGCAACAGTGGCAGTGGGCGGCGGCGCCAACGCGGCGCTGCTGGCCCTGCAGATGCTGGCGCTGGGGGATGAAGCCCTGACTGAGAAGCTGAACGGGCGCCGCGCCGGCGACGCCGCAAAAGTGCTTGAAAAGGACGCGGCCCTCGCCGCTGACTTTGACAGATAAGACGGACAAAAAAGAAAAGGAGTGCATCACCATGGAAAAGAATCTTGTGTACACCGGAAAGACCAAGAACGTTTACGCCCTCGATAACGGCAACTACCTCCTCAAGTTCAAGGACGACTGCACCGGCAAGGACGGCGTCTTCGACCCGGGCGAGAACTCCGTAGGCCTGACCATCGAGGGTGTCGGCGACGTCAACCTTCGCATGTCCGTCTATTTCTTCGAGAAGATCAACGCGGCGGGGATCAAGACCCACTACGTCAGCGCCGACCTCGGCCAGACCACCATGGAAGTCCTGCCGGCGAAGGTGTTCGGCAAGGGCCTGGAGGTCATCTGCCGCAACCGTGCGGTGGGCAGCTTCATCCGCCGCTACGGCGAGTATATCGAGCCGGGCACGGTGCTCCCCTCCTATGTGGAGACCACCTTTAAGAACGATGAAAAGGGCGATCCGCTCGTCACCCGCGACGGCCTCATCGTGCTGGGCGTCATGACGGGCGAGCAGTACGACGCCATCAAGGAAATGACGCAGCAGATCACAAAGATCGTCGCGGACGACCTGGCCGCAAAGGGCCTGGAGCTCTACGACATCAAGTTTGAGTTCGGCTACGACAAGGACGGCGGCGTCATGCTGATCGACGAGATCGCCTCCGGCAATATGCGCGTATACAAGGATGGGGAATACATCGACCCGATGACCCTCTCCAAGCTCTTCTTCGCCTGAGGCGCGGCATGGGTGGATTCTTTGCCGCCGTCTCCCGCAGAGACTGCCTGTCCGACGCGTTCTTCGGGGTGGACTATCACAGCCACCTCGGCACGCGGCGGGCAGGCCTCGCTGCCTATGACCCGGAGATCGGCCTGCAGCGGCAGATACACAACATCGAAAACGCGCCCTTCCGCACCAAATTCGCCCACGTCTTTGAAGAGATGCGTGGCACGGCGGCCATCGGATGCGTGAGCGACTGCGATCCGCAGCCGCTGCTCATCCGCTCCAACCACGGGCCGTACGCCATCTGCATGACGGGCGTCATCAACAACGCCGAGGCGCTGACGGAGCAGTACCTGTCCTTCTCCGGCGGTCATTTTGATGCGATGACGGGCGGCCGGGTCAATCAGACGGAGCTGATGGCAGCGCTGATCGACCAGAAGAGCAGCTTTGTGGAGGGCCTCCGCTTCGCCCAGAGCCAGATCGAAGGCTCCGCGTGCATCCTCATCCTGACCAAGGACGGCGAGGTGATCGCTGCCAGAGACAGCGTCGGAAGGCTGCCGGTGCACGTGGGGAAGGACGCGGACGGATACGCGGTTTCATTCGAGTCCTTCGCCTACCAGAAGCTGGGCTACGAGGACTGCTACGAGCTGGGCCCGGGGGAGATCGTCCTGCTGCGCGCGGACGAAATGATCTCGCTGAGCCCCCCGGGGAAGAAAAAGCGCATCTGCGCTTTCCTCTGGTCCTACTACGGCTACCCGACCTCCACCTATGAAGGGGTCAACGTGGAGGCCATGCGCTACCGCAACGGGGAGATCATGGCCCGGGCGGATATGGAGGCGGGCCGCTGCCGGGACATCGACTACGTGGGCGGCGTGCCGGATTCGGGGACGCCGCACGCCATCGGCTATGCCAACGAAAGCGGCTGCCGCTTTGCCAGGGCCTTTATCAAGTACACGCCGACGTGGCAGCGCAGCTTCATGCCCGCCCACCAGACGGACCGCAACAAGATCGCCAAGATGAAGCAGATCCCGGTCCACGAGCTCATCCAGGGCAAGAACCTGCTGTTTGTGGACGACTCCATCGTGAGGGGCACACAGCTGCGGGAGACGGTGGACTTCCTCTATGAAAACGGGGCCAAGGCGGTGCACATCCGCTCGGCCTGTCCGCCGATCCTGTACAGCTGCAAATATCTGAACTTCTCTCCGGCGACCAGCGAGATGGAGCTGCTGGCGCGGCGCATCATCGTGGAACTGGAAGGCGAAGAGGGCCTTCAGTATCTGGAGGAGTACAGCGACGGGAATACGGAGCGTGGCAGAAGGCTGCGCGCGGCGATCTGCGAGAAGCTGCACTTCGCCTCCCTCGAGTTTCAGTCGCTGGAAGGCGTATGTCAGGCGATCGGCCTGCCGGAATGTGAACTCTGCACCTATTGCTGGAACGGAAAGGAATAAAACATGCACGAGGATTCCAGGTCCGAGGCCTACGCGGCAGCGGGCGTTGACATTACGGCCGGTTACAGGGCCGTGGAGCTGATGAAGCGGCATATCCATGCGACCCTGACGCCGGGCGTCTGTTCCGATATCGGAGGCTTCGGCGGCCTGTTCGCGCCGGATCTTACGGGGATGAAGGAGCCGGTGCTCGTCTCCGGCACGGACGGCGTGGGCACGAAGCTCAAGGTGGCCTTCCGGATGGACCGGCACGACACCGTGGGCCAGGACTGCGTGGCGATGTGCGTCAACGACATCATCTGCGCAGGCGCACGGCCGCTGTTTTTCCTCGACTACATCGCCTGCGGCAAAAACGTGCCGGAGCGCATCGCCGATATCGTAAAGGGCGTGGCGGACGGCTGCGTCCTCTCCGGAGCGGCCCTCATCGGCGGGGAGACTGCGGAGATGCCGGGCTTCTATCCGGAGGATGAGTACGATCTCGCGGGCTTTGCCGTGGGTATCGCGGACAAGTCGGAGATCATCGGAACGGAGCGCGTGAAGGCGGGCGACACCGTCATCGCGCTGCCATCCTCCGGTGTGCACTCCAACGGCTTTTCGCTGGTGCGCAAGGTGTTCGATCTGGAGCAGGCCGATCTGAATGAAAAGCCGGCCTGCCTAGGCGGGCGCACCCTGGGGGAGACCCTGCTCGCCCCGACGCGCATCTACGTGAAGCCGGTGCTGAGCCTGCTTTCGAAGGTGCGGGTGCACGGCATTTCGCACATCACCGGCGGCGGGTTTTATGAGAATATCCCGCGCTGCATCCCGGACGGCCTGGGCGCCGTCATCCGCCGCGCGGATGTGCGCGTGCTGCCCATCTTCGATCTCATCCGGGAGAAGGGCGGCATCAGCGAGCGCGACATGTTCAACACCTTCAACATGGGCGTAGGCATGAGCATCGTCGTCGCTGCGGAAGACGCGCAGCTTGCGCTGGAAACGCTGCGGGAAGCCGGAGAAGCGCCGTATGTGATCGGCGAGATCCGGGAAGCGGACCGCAAGATTGAGCTGGTGTAACATGGGGCACAAGATCAAGACAGCCGTTCTGGTATCCGGCGGCGGCACGAATCTCCAGGCCCTGATCGACGCCCAGCGGGACGGGAGCATCACTTCCGCGGAGATCGCGCTGGTCATCTCCAATCAAAAGGACGTCTACGCGCTGAAACGCGCCGAGGCGGCGGGCATCCCGCATGAGACCGTCCTGAGACGGGAGCTGGGCAGCCGCGAGGCGTTTGAAGGGAAGATCGTGTCCCTGCTGGAGGCAAACGGCATCGAGCTCATCGTGCTGGCGGGCTTCCTGGCGATCCTCTCCGAGGATTTTACGAGGCGCTACGATCACCGGATCCTCAACATCCACCCCTCGCTGATCCCGTCCTTCTGCGGCGAAGGCTACTACGGCCTGCGCGTGCATGAGGCGGCGCTTGCGCGCGGGGTCAAGGTGACGGGCGCCACGGTGCACTTTGTCAACGAGATCCCGGACGGCGGCGAGATCATCCTGCAGAAGGCCGTTCCGGTAGAAGCGGGGGACACCCCCGAGGTGCTGCAGCGCCGCGTGATGGAACAGGCCGAGTGGCAGCTTCTGCCCATGGCCGTGGAAAAGGTGGCCGGCCAATGGCTGGCCGGGGAGGGAAGAGCATGAGCATCTACGATATCGTTCCGGTGGGACAGCGCCTTGCGGGCAACACCTATCCGGGCCGCGGCATCATCATCGGCCGGACGGCGGACGGAAAAAAGGCGGCCATCGCGTACTTCATCATGGGACGCAGCCGCAACAGCCGCAACCGCGTCTTCGTGAAGCGCGGGGAGGAGGTCTTCACCGAGCCCTTTGACGAGAAGCTGGTGGAGGATCCCAGCCTCATCATCTACGCCGCCGTGCGCTCCTTCGGCAATCACCTCGTCGTGACCAACGGCGACCAGACGGACACCGTCGTGCAGGGGCTTGCGGAGGGCAAGACCTTTTCAGGGGCGCTGGAAAGCCGCGCCTTTGAGCCGGACGCGCCGAACTTCACGCCCCGTATCTCCGGCATGCTGACCTTCGGCGAGGGGGACTTTGCCTACGAGATGAGCATCCTGAAGAGCGTGGATGCCGAGGGGAGCGCCTGCGCGCGCTATACCTTCTCGTATCCTTCCGTGCCCGGGCTGGGGCACTTCATCCACACCTACGTCTGCGACGGCAGCCCGATCCCTACCTTCCAGGGGGAGCCGGAGCGCGTGAGCGTCTGCGACGATATCGACGAGTTCACCAAAGAGGTCTGGAACGCGCTGGATGTAAACAACCGCATCTCCCTGTACGTGCGCCAGACCGACCTTGTAACCGGAGAAACCAGCGACCGCATGATCAACGCGAACGGAGGCCAGCAATGAAAGAGTTTGAACTGAAGTACGGCTGCAACCCCAACCAGAAGCCGGCCCGCATCTACATGCACGACGGCAGCGACCTGCCCATCGAGATCCTGTCCGGCCGGCCGGGCTACATCAATTTCCTGGATGCTTTCAACTCCTGGCAGCTGGTGCGCGAGCTGAAGGCAGCCTGCCACATGCCGGCGGCCGCCTCCTTCAAACACGTCAGCCCGGCGGGCGCGGCCCTCGGCCTGCCGCTTTCCGACGCGGAGAAGCGCGCCTGCTTCGTGGACGACATCGAGGGGCTGGATGAGTCCCCGCTCGCCTGCGCGTTCGCGCGCGCCAGGGGAACCGACCGCATGTGCTCCTTCGGCGACTGGATCGCCCTTTCCGACCCCTGCGACGCGGTGACGGCCCGGCTGGTGAAGCGCGAGGTCTCCGACGGCATCATCGCCCCCGGCTATTCCGAGGAGGCGCTCTCCATCCTGAAGGAGAAGCGCAAGGGGAATTACAATATCGTGAAGATCGACCCGGATTACGTGCCGGATCCCGCGGAGCACAAGCAGGTGTTCGGCATCACCTTTGAGCAGGGACGCAACAACTACGAGATCGGAGCGGACCAGCTTCAGGATATTGTGACGGCGAACCGCGAGCTGCCGGCTGAGGCGGCGCGGGATCTCATCGTCGCGCTCATCACCCTCAAGTACACGCAGTCCAACTCCGTGTGCTACGCGCACAACGGGCAGGCCATCGGCGTAGGCGCCGGGCAGCAGTCCCGCATCCACTGCACGCGCCTGGCGGGCGGCAAGGCGGATACCTGGTTCCTGCGCCAGCATGAGAAGGTGCTGAACCTGCCCTTCAAAAAGCTGGGCCGGCCGGACCGCGACAACGTGATCGACGCTTACATCAACCAGAACGAGGAAGACGTGACGGCGGAGGGCAACTGGCAGAAGTACTTTGAGAGCCGCCCCGAGCCCTTCACGAAGGAAGAGCAGCGCGCCTGGCTGGATACCATCACCGGCGTCAGCCTGGGATCGGACGCCTTCTTCCCGTTCTCCGACAACATCGAGCGCGCGAAGCGCAGCGGCGTCTCCTATATCGCGGAGCCGGGCGGATCCATCCGGGATGACGCGGTGATCGAGTGCTGCGACAAATACGGCATGGTGATGGCCTTTACGCATATGCGCCTGTTCCACCACTGAGAAAGGGAAACGCAATGAAAATCATGGTCGTTGGCGGAGGCGGGCGGGAGCACGCCATCATCCGCAAGCTGAAGGAGAACCCGAAGGCGGAAGAGATCTACGCCCTGCCGGGCAACGGCGGGATCGCGGAGGACGCGCAGTGCGTCCCGATCGCCGCGACGGACATCGACGGGATCGTCCGCTTCGCTGTGGATACGGGGATCGACTACGCGGTGGTGGCGCCGGATGATCCGCTGGTCCTGGGCGCTGTGGACCGGCTGGAGGAGCAGGGGATCCCCTGCTTCGGCCCCAGGAGCAATGCGGCCGTCATCGAGGGCAGCAAGATCTTCGCCAAGAACCTGATGAAAAAGTACGGTATCCCGACGGCGGCCTACGAGGTCTTCGACGACCTGGACGCGGCGCTGGACTACGTCAAAACCGCGCCGCTGCCCACTGTCATCAAGGCGGACGGCCTGGCGCTGGGCAAAGGCGTCATCATCGCCGAGACCCGGGAGCAGGCAGCCTCGGCGCTGCAGGAGATGATGCGGGATCACCGCTTCGGCAAGAGCGGCGAGCGCGTCGTCATCGAGGAATACCTGACGGGTCCGGAGGTCTCCGTCCTGTCCTTTACGGACGGGGAGACCATCGTGCCCATGGTGTCCTCCATGGATCACAAGCGCGCGCTGGACGGGGACAAGGGCCCGAACACCGGCGGCATGGGCACCATCGCGCCCAACCCCTTCTACACGGAAGCGGTGGCGAATCGGTGCATGGAGGAGATCTTCCTGCCGACCGTCCGCGCCATGAAGGCGGAAGGCCGCCCCTTCAAGGGCTGCCTGTATTTCGGGCTGATGGTGACGCAGCAGGGGCCGAAGGTGATCGAGTACAACTGCCGCTTCGGCGACCCGGAGACGCAGGTGGTGCTGCCTCTGCTTGAGAGCGACCTGCTGGGCGTCATGCAGGCGGTCACGCGCGGGGAGCTGGCCTCCGTGCCCGTCCGGTTTGGAAACGGGGCGTGCTGCTGCGTGGTGATGGCCTCCCGCGGCTATCCGACAGCCTATGAAAAGGGCTACCCCATCACGATGGCGCAGGAAGTGCGGCCGTATGTGTACGTCGCCGGCGCTGCGCTGAAGGACGGCCGGCTCGTGACGAGCGGCGGCCGCGTGCTCGGCGTCACCGCCCTGGGGGATGACCTTGCGCAGGCCGTGAAGACCGCGTACGGGCGCGTAGGGCAGGTCTCCTTTGAGAATGCCCAGTACCGCCTGGACATCGGACAGCGGGCGCTGCGGATGGAGGAATGACATGGTTTACAGAGTATACGTCGAAAAGAAGCCGGAGCATGCGCATGAAGCGCGCACGCTCCTTTTGGACTGCCGGAACCTTCTCGGCCTCGGCCGGCTGACAGGCGTGCGGATCATCAACCGTTACGATGTGGAGAACATCGAAAAGAGCCTGTTTGAGCGTGCGGTGCCGACCGTCTTCTCCGAGCCGCAGACGGATGTGGTTTCTGGAGAGCTCCGCCCGGACGGGGCAACCGTCTTCGCGGTGGAGTACCTGCCCGGCCAGTTCGACCAGCGCGCGGACAGCGCGGCGCAGTGCATCCAGATCCTCTCGCAGGGGGAGCGGCCGCTGGTCCACTCCGCCAAGGTGTATCTGCTCTCGGGCGATCTGCACGAGGAAGACCTGGAAGCCGTTAAAAAGTACGTGATCAACCCGGTGGAGGCCAGAGAGGCAAGCCTTGAAAAGCCGGAAACGCTGAAGATGCAGTTCAGGATCCCCACCTCGGTCGCGGTGCTGACAGGCTTTACCGCGCTGGACCGCGCCGGCCTGGAGAAGATGGGCGCGGATATGGGCCTTGCCATGGATACGGACGACCTGGCTTTCTGTCAGGCGTATTTCAGGAGCGAGCAGCGGGATCCGACGATCACCGAGATCCGGATGATCGACACCTACTGGTCAGATCACTGCCGGCACACGACCTTCCTCACCCATCTGGAGAACGTCTCCTTTGAGGATCCGCTGCTGGCCTCGGCCTATGAGGACTACCTGAAGCTGCGGAGAGAGCTGGGCAGGGAAGACCGCCCGGTGACGCTGATGGACCTCGCGACGATCGCCATGAAGGGCCTCAAGGCCAAGGGGCTGCTGCCCAAACTGGACGAATCCGAGGAGATCAACGCGTGCACCGTGAAGATGGATGTAACGGTGGACGGAACGACGGAGCCGTGGCTGCTTCTGTTTAAAAACGAAACCCACAACCATCCCACGGAGATCGAGCCCTTCGGCGGCGCGGCCACCTGTATCGGCGGCGCGATCCGCGACCCGCTCTCCGGGCGCGCCTACGTGTACGGGGCCATGCGCGTGACGGGCGCGGCAGACCCCACCGTGCCGGTATCCGAGACGATCCCCGGCAAGCTGAGCCAGCGCAAGATCGTCACCTCGGCCGCGGCGGGCTACTCTTCCTACGGCAACCAGATCGGCCTGGCGACGGGCATCGTGGATGAAGTATATCACCCGGGCTATGCCGCCAAGCGCATGGAGATCGGCGCTGTTGTGGCGGCTGCGCCCCAGGCGAACGTGCGGCGCGAGCGCCCGCAGCCCGGCGACGTGGTCATCCTGCTGGGCGGCTCCACGGGGCGCGACGGCATCGGCGGCGCAACGGGTTCCTCCAAGGCGCACAACGCGCACTCCGTCGAGACCTGCGGCGCGGAGGTGCAGAAGGGCAACGCGCCCGAAGAACGCAAGCTGCAGCGCCTCTTCCGCAATCCGGAGGCGACGCGCCTCATCAAGCGCTGCAACGACTTCGGCGCCGGCGGCGTCTCGGTGGCCATCGGCGAGCTGGCCGACGGCCTTACGATCGACCTGAACGCCGTGCCCCGCAAGTACGAGGGCCTGGACGGCACGGAGCTGGCGATCTCCGAATCGCAGGAGCGCATGGCCGTCGTGGTCGCGCCGGAGGACGCCGAAGCCTTCCTGAGGTTCGCCGGGGCGGAGAACCTGCAGGCCTGCCCCGTCGCGGAGGTCACCGCGCAGCCCCGCCTGGTGATGAACTGGAACGGGCAGAAGATCGTGGACGTGAGCCGCGAGTTTTTGAATTCCAACGGCGCCGTCAAGCATCAGGACGTGTGCCCCGCAAAGCCGCAGACCGCCGCAGAGGCGATCCGGGGCGGCTTTAGGGAGAACCTGCTGCGCCTTGCGGGCGACCTGAACGTCTGCTCCAGACGCGGCCTGTCGGAGCGGTTCGACTCCACCATCGGCGCGGGCACGGTGCTCATGCCGTTCGGCGGCAAAAACCAGCTGACGCCGATCCAGGCCATGGTGCAGAAGGTTTCCCTCGAAAAGGGCCACACGGACGACGTATCCATGATGGCTTGGGGATACAACCCGTATCTCACGGAGAAGAGCCCCTTCCACGGCGCGTACATGGCTGTCGTGGAATCCCTTGGCAAGCTGCTGGCGACCGGCGCGGACCTTGAAGATACCTACCTCACCTTCCAGGAGTACTTCTGCAAGCCCGGCGCGGATGCAAAGCGCTGGGGGCAGCCGCTCGCGGCGCTGCTGGGCGCTTTCAGGGCACAGATGGATCTGGGCATCGCCAGCATCGGCGGCAAGGATTCCATGTCCGGCTCCTTCGAAAAGCTGGATGTGCCGCCCACCCTCGTCAGCTTTGCGGTGACGACGGGGAAGGCGCAGCGCGTCATCAGCCCGGAACTCAAAGCAGCGGGGGACAAGCTCGTCCTCCTTCAGTGCGAATACGGCGAAAACGGCATGCCGGTACTGAGCTCTCTCAAGCAGGTCTTTGCCAAGATCCAGCAGCTGACCGCCGAGGGCCGCGTAAAGGCCTGCTATGCCCCGGGGATCGGCGGCATCGCGGCTGCGGCCTTCAAGATGGCGATCGGCAACGGTCTGGGCGTCCGCTTTGCAGAGGAACTGACGGCGCAGGAGCTCTTTGAAACCCGTTACGGTACCTTCCTGCTGGAAATCGCGGCAGACGACGAGACCGGCAGGGTCGTCGGCACCGTGACGGACGAGCCGGTGATGGCCTGCGGTGCCGAAAGCGTCACGCTGCGGGAGCTGCTCGTCCCCTATGAGAACAAGCTGGAGGGCGTTTACAGCTGCAACATCGCGCCTTCCCAGACCGACGTGCCCGCTTACGGTTATGCGGCTGCCTCCTGGCCGGCGCCGGCGGTGAAGTCTGCGCGGCCCCGGGTGCTGATCCCCGCCTTCCCGGGCACCAACTGCGAAATCGACAGCGCCAGGGCCGTGAGCGACGCGGGCGCGGAGCCGGATATCTTCGTCGTGCGCAACCTCAGCGCCGCCCAGATCGCGGCCTCGGCGGAAGACTTTGCCGCGCGTGTGGCAGAAAGCCAGATGATCTTCATCCCCGGCGGCTTCTCCGGCGGCGACGAGCCGGACGGCAGCGGCAAGTTCATCACCGCGTTCTTCCGCAACGAGGCGGTGCGCCGGCAGGTCATGGATCTGCTGCAGCGCAGGGACGGTCTCATGTGCGGCATCTGCAACGGCTTCCAGGCGCTCATCAAGCTGGGCCTCGTGCCCTACGGCGAGATCCGCGACATGGACGAGCACTGCCCGACACTGGCCGTCAATACCATCGGCCGGCATCAGTCGCGCATCGTGCGCACGCGGATCGCGTCCACCCTGTCGCCGTGGCTCTCCCTCATGCATGTGGGAGACATCGTGAACGTGCCGATCTCCCACGGCGAGGGCCGTTTCTTCGCCGATCCCGCCCTCATCCGGCAGCTGGCCGAAAACGGGCAGATCGCGACGCAGTATGTGGATCTTGACGGCAGGCCTTCCGGCGATATCGCGTTCAACCCCAACGGCTCCATGGATGCCATCGAGGGCATCACCTCTCCGGACGGGCGCGTCTTCGGCAAGATGGGCCACAGCGAGCGCGTCGGAAAGGGTCTCTACCGCAACGTGCCCGGCAATTATGACATCCGGATGTTTGAGGCGGCTGTCCGCTACTTTAAGGGATAAGGAGTGATACCGATGACCGATATCGAAATCGCACAGGCGTGCAAAATGCAGCCCATCACCGAGATCGCGAAGCGCGCGCACATCGACGAGGCGTACGTGGAGCCCTACGGCCGCTACAAGGCCAAGATCAACCCGGCGGCCCTGAAGGACCGCCCGGAGAAGGACGGCAGGCTCATCCTCGTGACGGCGATCACCCCGACGCCGGCGGGCGAGGGGAAGACGACCACCACCATCGGCCTGGGCGACGGCCTCCGCCGCATCGGCAAGGACGTGACCATCGCCCTGCGCGAACCCTCCCTGGGCCCGGTCTTCGGCGTCAAGGGCGGCGCCGCGGGCGGCGGCTACGCGCAGGTGGTCCCGATGGAGGACATCAACCTGCACTTCACCGGCGACTTCCACGCCATCGGCGCGGCCAACAACCTGCTGGCCGCCATGCTGGACAACCACATCCAGCAGGGCAACGCGCTGGGCATCGACGTGCGCCGCATCACCTGGCGCCGCTGCGTGGACATGAACGACCGCCAGCTGCGCTTTGTCGTGGACGGCCTGGGCGGCAAGAGCAACGGCGTGCCCCGCGAGGACGGCTTCGACATCACGGTGGCCAGCGAGATCATGGCGATCTTCTGCCTGGCGACCTCCATCGACGACCTGAAGGCGCGGCTTTCCCGCGTCATCGTCGGCTACAATTTCGAGGGCAAGCCGGTGACGGCGGGCGACCTGAAGGCCGTCGGCGCGATGACAGCGCTGCTCAAGGATGCGCTCTGGCCGAATCTGGTGCAGACGCTGGAAGGCACGCCGGCGTTCGTGCACGGCGGCCCGTTCGCTAACATCGCGCACGGCTGCAACTCCATCTCCGCCACGAAGATGGCGCTGCGCCTCGGCGAGTACACAGTGACGGAAGCGGGCTTCGGCGCCGATCTCGGCGCGGAGAAGTTCCTGGATATCAAGTGCCGCCAGGCGGGGCTGGTGCCGGACGCGGTCGTGGTCGTGGCGACCATCCGCGCCCTCAAGATGCACGGCGGCAAGGCCAAGCAGGAACTGGGCACCCAGGACCTGGAAGCGCTGGAGCGCGGCCTGCCCAACCTGCTGCGCCACGTCAGCAACATCCGCACGGTGTACCATCTGCCCTGCGTTGTGGCGGTGAACCGCTTCCCGACGGATACCCAGGCGGAGGTCGATCTGCTGATCGAGCGCTGCGCACAGCTGGGCGTCAAGGCCATCTTGTCCGACGTTTGGGCCAAGGGCGGCGAGGGCGCCATCGAGCTGGCGAACGAAGTCGTCCGCCTCTGCGAAGGCGAGCATGAGCCCTTCACCTTCTCCTATGAACTGGACGGGACCATCGAGGAGAAGATCGAGGCGGTCGTTCGCCGCGTGTACGGCGGCAGCGGCATCGCGGTCAGCCCCGCGGCCAAGCGCCAGATGGCGGAACTGACGGAGCTGGGCTTCGGCAACCTGCCGGTGTGCATCGCCAAGACGCAGTACAGCTTTTCGGATGACCCGAAGAAGCTGGGCGCGCCGGAGAACTTCACCATGACGGTGCGCAATGTCAAGGTGTCCGCGGGCGCGGGCTTCCTGGTGGTGCTGACGGGCGACATCCTCACCATGCCGGGCCTGCCCAGGCATCCGGCAGCGGAGAACATCGATGTGGACAGCGAGGGGCGCATCTCCGGGCTGTTCTGATCCAACCTGAATATGAAACCGGCGCTGCAGAAACTGCGGCGCCGGCTTCATATTGGATGGTCTGGCAATAACTAACTGTCCGGCGATACAGGCCGGCCTGCATGGTATTAAAGGACCCAGATAAGGATCAAGGCAAATAAAGCCAGATACCCCAGTACACTGACAAGGCAGCTTGATGATGCCTGTTTCAGAAACTTGAAAGGCCTGTTGACGTCTGCGCGGGTTCGCTCGTATTTACCGTATAACCCGCCGGTAATCGTGTTGAGAAACTTGCGCTTCCGGCCTGCCTTGGTCGTCGGTATGCCTGTTGTCTTGGCGATGTTCCGCTTGACTTTGGTGATGCCGAGATCCGTTTTCAAAGAAGGTTTCCGGCGGCGTATGAGTTTCATAGAGTCCTCCCGAGGTACTTTCATCAAACTAGATTGAACGCTCTTTATTCTGTAAAGCTATTCTATATCGCGACGGAATAGATTTCAAGGCTTTAATGGAAGTAGAGGCCTGTCTTGAACTTAATCAGCGATCTTGGCATGCACAGTAGCCTTGCAATAATCAGAGGCCCTTCCCGGAAACAGGAGTATGAGAAAGAAGCCGACAAGATTGCCAAATAAGGGAGAATGGCGCTCGCTTGCTTTGTTTATTGATCATTTCTTCGTTTTCCAGTGATAAAAAACCGGACATCGCGGACCATGCTTTTCTGTAGCTGCCAAAGTGTTGCCTGAATGTTTTCACCGCGTATCATCCACTTATTGTGGACAGGTGTCAAATCAAACGCTTTCTCCCAGTTTTTCTCTTTAAAGAGGATCTGTTTTTCAGGAGTCAGCGATTCAAAATAAGCATCCAGTTTGTCTGCTTCTGCCTCTGAGCCTGCAAGAAGCCCATCGAGAAGGATAATACTCCATTCGTCAAAGTCAGAGAGGAGGACCTGATCATCAGGGACTTCAAATTCTATACAAGCATATTTTTCGCCGCCTGTGCCATAGCACCAGCGCTCGATTCTCAAATCTGGTTTTCTGCGTTTATTATTTAGTTTATACCATGCCCAAACAGGGTATTGGATGCCCTGCGGTGGAGCGCCGATACATTTTTTCATCTGACATATAAGCCAGTTGTATTTTTTGGCAAACTCCGGTTCAGGCATGCTGCTCTTTTCAGGATCGCATCTGTATACACCTTCGGTGCATATCATTTCCCATACGTGGAGAGGTTGGAATGTCCAAAGGATCATGTAAACCTCCGCTGTGTTTCGCTGACGTTTTTTGAAATTTTGTCAAACATAAATACACCCATAAGGACTGCAAGGGATTAAAAAACGCGGGGTGAATTCTCCGCGTCTTAAGGATGTTATCAGATGGCTGTACCGAATGTTTATCAGCTTGCTAAGCATTTCAGTGGGTAAGCCGATGATACCGTCACAGCATCATCGCTACCAGCGGGATGGTCACCATGGACAGCAGGGTGCTCCAGGCGCAGGCGCGGGCGGCAAAGACCGTATCCCCGCCGTAAAGCTCTGCCTGCATGGAGACCATCGTGCCCATGGGCATGGCGGTCAGCAGGACGAGCGTGCCGCGCACGGCAGGGCTGACCGGCAGCAGGCGGGTGATCAGCATCACCGCGAGGGGAAGCAGAACGAGCCGCAACAGCGCGGAGGTGTGGTAATCCACGTCCTTCAGGTCCTTCGTGTGGATACCGTAGATCCGGGTGCCGATGAGCAGCATCGTGAGCGGCGTCGTAAGGCCGCCGAGCATGTCCAGCGTATCGGAGAGGACAGCCGGCCAGCGCAGCTGGAGACAGAAGAGCGCGAAACCCAGCGCGGAGGCGATGACGTTGGGGTTGAGCGCCGCGCGCTTCAGGCTGGCCGCTTCCTTGCCGCCGAGGATGCTGATGCCGACCGTCCAGGAGAGGAAGGCAAAGCCGACGTTGTAAGCGACAGCGTAGATCATCCAATCCGGATTGACGGCGAGGATGATGGGGTAGCCCATGAAGCCGCAGTTGGAGAAGCCCAGCAGATCGGCCAGGACGGCGCGGCGCTCGTGCGGCCGCTTGCGGTAGACGGCGAGGCCGACTGCGATGGACAGCAGGATGAACACCATCGTGAGGAACATCGTCTGCAGGAAGCCCGCGAGGAGCTCGCGGCTGAAGTCCCGCTGCATATTGTAGAGGACGAGGCAGGGCGCCGTGATGTTGATGACGATCTGCGTCAGACTGTGGATGACGGAATCGCTGAGGTATCCGTTGTGCCGGCAGAGCGCGCCGACCATCGCCACGATAAACAGGATGATGACCTGGGAGATTACGTTCATTTGGCGGCTGCCTCCAAGGGACGGATCAGGATGAAGGGGGTCAGCTCGTCGCCCTGGCCTGAGGGGTTGTCGGCCATCGCGTCCTGGATCTGGTCGTCCGTCAGCGGGAAGCGCGTGCCCTTGCCCAGCTGGTTCTGGTCGAAGTCGTTGGCGTCCATGCACACGGTGGGGACGCCGGTCTCCCGCTCGATCTCGTCGCAGCAGCCCACCGGGTCGTCGGGATTGATGACGCCCATCGTGTGGTAGACCTCGAAGGAGGAATCCGGGTAGAAGCCGTCGATGCCGGCGACGCCGTGCCCGCAGATCTTCCAGAACAGGCCGCGGACACCGAAGGGGCGGGTGACGGCGGAAACGGCGGCGGCCAGCAGCACGCGGGGCAGGCCGCACATTTCGATGATGATCTGCATCTTGTAGGGCTGGTGGGCGCCGATGCCCGTGGAGTTGTGCCCCGCGAAGGGCGCGAGCGTTTTGGCCCAAAAGCCGGGGTGCGTATCCTGAAGGGTGCGCACGTTGCCGGTGCACATGCCCATCACCTTAGCGGTGAAGGACAGGCAGTCGCCCGGCTGGTAAAGGGGCAGGACGTAGCGGCGGACCAGGTCGCACTTGTCCTCGTTCGGCTGCACAAAATGGGTCTGGATGGCGTAGCGCCGGTAGCTGCGGCCGTCGCGCCCCGGAAGGACGCCGCGGTCGTAATAGACGATGCCGTCTTTTTCAAGGCGGGCTTCCGCCTTATTCTTGCTGTCTGACATAAAAGCCTCCGCAACAAACAAAATAGCGCGCTTATTGTACAACGCCGGCGCGGCAGTGTCAAACCGAAGGCGGGCAAAAAGCGCCGGGAAACGCGACAACTGGGCCGCAGTTCTTGCAAAAGGGGACAGCATTCGTTATAATGTGCGGGAATCGAAATTTGTGCCCGACGGGGGAAGGAAGAGAAAACATGCTGGATATCAATCTGCTCCGGAAGAATCCGGACGTCGTACGCGAGAACATCAAAAAGAAGTTCCAGGACAGCAAGCTGCCGCTGGTGGACGAGGTCATCGAGCTGGACCGCAAGAACCGCGAGGCCATGCAGAAGGCCGACGGCCTGCGCAATCAGCGCAAGGTGCTCTCCAAGGAGATCGGCGGCCTCATGAAGCAGGGCAAGAAGGACGAGGCGGAAGCCGTCAAGCAGAAGGTGGCCGAGGCGGCTGAAGAGCTGGTCCGCCTGGAGGCACTGGAGGAGGAGTACGCGCAGGAGATCCGCAAGCGCATGCTGGTCATCCCGCAGATCATCGACGAGAGCGTGCCGATCGGCCGCGACGACTCCGAGAACGTGGAGATCGAGCGCTTCGGCGAGCCTTTCGTGCCGGAGTTCGAGGTGCCCTATCATGTGGACATCATGGAGAAGCTGGACGGCATCGACATCGACAGCGCCCGGCGCACCAGCGGCAACGGCTTCTATTACCTGAAGGGCGACATCGCAAGGCTGCACTCCGCCTGCCTCAGCTACGCGCGCGACTTCATGATCGACCGCGGCTTCACCTACATGATCCCGCCGTACATGATCCGCAGCGACGTCGTGACGGGCGTCATGAGCTTTGCCGAGATGGAGAACATGATGTACAAGATCGAGGGAGAGGATCTCTACCTCATCGGCACGTCGGAGCACTCCATGATCGGCCGGTTCATCGACACCATCCTCTCCGAGGAGGAGCTGCCCAAGACGCTGACCAGCTATTCCCCCTGCTTCCGCAAGGAGGTCGGCGCGCACGGCATCGAGGAGCGCGGCGTCTACCGCATCCACCAGTTCGAGAAGCAGGAGATGATCGTCGTCTGCAAGCCGGAGGATTCCATGATGTGGTACAACCGCCTCTGGCAGAACACGGTGGATTACTTCCGCTCGCTGGATATCCCGGTGCGCACGCTGGAGTGCTGCTCCGGCGACCTGGCGGACCTCAAGGTCAAGAGCTGCGACGTGGAAGCCTGGAGCCCGCGCCAGAAGAAGTACTTCGAGGTCGGCAGCTGCTCCACGCTGGGAGACGCGCAGGCCCGCCGCCTGGGCATCCGCGTGAAGGCGAAGGACGGCAGCAAGTATTTCGCGCACACGCTGAACAACACCTGCGTGGCGCCGCCCCGCATGCTGATCGCCTTCCTGGAGAACAACCTGAACGCCGACGGCAGCGTCCGCATCCCCGAGGTGCTGCGCCCCTACATGGGCGGCAAGGACGTCATCCGCTGATATGAACAGAAAGCTGCTTTTATAACTCTCGGTTTGCAGAGCACAGACAACAGACGCTTTGCGTCAACCTCATCCGGCTTGCTTCGCAAGCCGCCTTCCCCTCGCCGGGAGGCATCCTCGTTCTTTCAGAACGGGATCAACCCTCAAGGGGAAGGCAAGGCTTTCCGGCAACGTTGATGGGTGGGGTCAGAAGCATGTGCTGTGAATGATGAGAGTTTGAAAGCAGCTTTTTAATGGGAGGAACTATGCTGATTTGTGATACCCACTGCGATGCGCTGTGGCAGCGCGCCTACCATGATCCGCTGGAGAGCATCGTTACGATGGACAACCTGAAAAAGGGCGGCGTATCGCTGCAGGTGCTCGCCCTCTTTTCCGGAACGGACCGCTATGCCGACCAGACCTATACCGTCGCCATGAACGAGTACCGCGAGTTTTTAAAGCTCCGTGACGAAGGATGGGAGCAGGCACTCTCCCCGCTGGAGGCGGAGGACGGAAAGGTCCGCGTGATGCTGAGCATCGAGGGCGGCGAGGTGATGGGCGGCAGTGTGGAGCGGCTGCATGAATTCTACGGCTACGGCGTGCGCATGGTCGGCCTCACCTGGAACCGGGAGAACGAGATCGGCTGCCCGGCGGCGGATGGCGGCAAACAGGGCATCAAGCCGCAGGGCTGGGAGATCCTGCGTGAGATGGAGCGCCTGAAGCTCCCCGCGGATACGAGCCACCTGAACGAGGCCGGCTTCTGGGATCTCATCGATCATCACGGTCAGCCGCCCATGGCCTCGCACTCCTGCGCCAAGCACCTGTGCGGGCATTTCCGCAACCTGACGGACGAGCAGGTCCGCGCCATGGCCGCGCGCGGCGGCTGGATCGGCGTCAACTTCTGCCCGGCCTTCCTCTCGGAGGACGGCAAGGCGACTGTCGCCACCCTGTGCGACCACATCGACCACATGTACCAGCTGGGCGCGGAAGGGCACGTGGGCCTGGGCAGCGATTACGACGGGATCGACACCACGCCGCTGGGACTGGAGACGCCGGCGGGCCTGCCGCTCATCTTCGAGGAGCTCCGCCGCCGCGGCTATCCGCAGCAGGCGATCGAGGGCATCGCAGGCAGGGATTTCATCGCGTACTACAAGCGGCTGGGCTGGTAAAAAAAGAAAGAACCTGCCGCACCGGACAGCTCCCGAAGGCTGCCGGTGCGGCAGGCGTTTTTTGTTTATCTCGTCGCCAGCGCGGAATTGCGGTATTCCGGAAGCCCGGTGACCTCGCGGATCACACGGACGAAATCCGGGAAGCGGATCTCCTCGCCCGCGCTGTTGACCTCGATGCTGAGCATCGCCTGCTGATCCCAGAAGGGGAGCAGGTCAATGGAGAAGTACTGCCGGTCGTACGCCAGGCAGTAGCGGGTCTTGCGCAGGGCGCGCTTGGTAGTGTCGGCTTCCATCAGCAGCCCCAGATACTCGTCCTGCGTCAGGCGGCGCTCGGTTTCCAGCGGGTAGCCGGTGGAAGGATCCTTGACGCCCAGCTTGACCGTTTCAAAGTAGATGTAGTGCCCATCCGCGCCGCGCTGGCGGACGCGCCGGAGCTCGTCGCTGTTGCGCGGCTTCAGGTAGGTCTGGATGATCTCCACGCGCGTGCAGCCGGGGAGCTTCTCGAGCTTCCCGACATCCGGATACTCGATGAGGAATTTGCGCTTGACCTCGTAGGGGCCGGGCTCGCCGAGCACGGAGGAGATCTCGGTGATGAGCCGCATCATCTTGTCGTTGAAGTCCGTCGTGTTGTCGATGACGCGCAGATGCGGATGGCCGGCCCAGCAGCCCAGCAGCCGGTCGTCGAGCGCGCGGGCCTCCTCCGGGGTTTCATAGCGGGCGGCGTTGTTCTCGAAGGAGTAGAACTCCTCCTTACCGCGCGCGGCGGTGACGAGGTGGAACACGGCGTCGTAGGAGTCGCGCATCTCGATCTCGCTGATGCCCACGTCCTCGATGACGGCGGCAAACTCCTCGTCGTTCATGTAGGCGCGGTTGTCCAGCAGCCCGCGGTCGCAGACGATGAGGATCTTTTCGGCCTTCATGGTCCTGGCGGCGCGCAGGAAGAGGCGCTCCTTCTCCAGCTGCAGGCGAACCTGGCACTTCTGGTACTCGCAGTTCGTGCCGCAAGTCCACGGGGCGACGCCGCCGCCGATCAGCTCCGTCGCGGTCTCGGGGACGAAGAGCACGGTGTAGCCCTTTTGCGTAAAGGCGTTCTGGACCCAGCTCATGGCGGTGGATTTTCCCGCGCAGGGGCCGCCGGTGATGACGATTTTGCGGATGACCATGAGGCATACCTCCCAAGCACTCGTGCAAACTGTCTTGCTTCTGCTGAAATCATATCACAAGAGGCATCCGCCTTCAAGGCTGAAGCGCACAGAGATCCCTCACGACTTCACCCGCGATGATGAGCCCGGCGACGGAGGGGACGAAGGCGGTCGAGCCCGGGGTGTCTTTGCGGCCGGCAGACGTGCGCACCTCTTCCGGACAGAGTTCGGCCGGATCCGCCAGAGGCCGTGTCGGCGTCTCCGTGGAGTAGACGACTTTCAGGTGCCGGATACCCCTCTTTTTGCACTCGCTGCGCATGACCCTGGCCAGCGGGCAGACGGAGGTCTTGTAGATGTCCGCCACGCGGAACGCGGTCGGGTCCAGCTTGTTTCCGGCCCCCATGGAGGAGATGATGGGCGTGTGGGACGCCTGCGCCTGCTCGGCGAGCGCCAGCTTGCCCTTCACGGTGTCGATGGCATCGACGACGTAATCGTAGGCCGTAAAGTCGAACCGGCCCTGCGTTTCGGGCAGGTAGAAGACCTTGTGCTTTTCGACGCGGCAGTCCGGGCTGATGGCGTGGATGCGTTCCTCCGCCACATCCACCTTGAAGCGGCCGATCGTCTCGTGGGTCGCGATCAGCTGACGGTTCAGGTTGGAGAGACAGACGCGGTCGTTGTCGATGAGATCCAGTGCGCCGATGCCGGAGCGGGCCAGCGCTTCGACAACGTATCCGCCCACGCCGCCGATGCCGAAGACGGCGACGCGGCTGTTCCACAGCCGTTCCATCGCCTCAGCCCCGAGCAGGAGCTGTGTCCTTGAAAACTGATTGGCCATTGCAATTTCTCCGTTGTATTCAGTAAAGATCGGAAGGACGCAGCACGTCCGGTTCACATGATAGCACACCCGCTCAAGCCCGTTTACGGGGCCGGAGCGGAAGGCGCTGCCCCATCCTGAAGGAAGTGCTGCAGGATGATGCGGACCGTCTCCTCCTGCTGCTGCCGGGCAGGGATCCTTGCCGCGCCGTCCCCCTTCTGGGAGCCGTAGGCGCCGAACTGCGCGTGGTTCCCGCCCTCTATGACGGCTTCCTTGGCGCCTGCAGGCGCAAGAGACCGTTTTTTGTCGTACGCCTGTCTGTTCAGGACGCCGTCTTCTGTCCCGTATAGAAGCAGCGTATCCAGATCATCCGGAAGCCTGGACATGGGATACGCGGCCAGCAGGATGAGACCATCCAGCCGGCCGCTGCTCTTTGCGGCATAATGAGAGGCGCAGGCGCCGCCCAGCGAATGGCCGCCGATGATCCACCGGCTGTAGGAATGCGCGCGCAGGGCCGCGTCTGCCCGGTTCATCCCCAGGATCGCGAGGCGCAGCGGCATTCTGACCAGGCACACGTCGATCCCGCCGGCGGCCAGCAGGCGGAGCAGCGGGGCATAGGCGGTCTCCTCCACCTTTGCGCCGGGATAGAAGATGAGCGCGGTATCGTCGCACGGGCCGTCAAAGTGCCAGCCGTAATCCGTTTCGGAAACCGTAACGGAACTGTCTGACGACAGGGCGGCTGCGGCGGTGCTGTCCGCGTGATAATACTGCCCGGCGTAGAGTGCGCCCGCGCAGAGGACAAGCAGAAGCAGGAAGGGCAGGAAAAGCCGTTTCATTCTTTTGTGATGCATAAAAACTCCGGACGCCGCGCCTGCCTGTTTGCGATCCGTCGGGCGCAGCGGTATAATAAGCGCGTGAAAGCACAAGGGAGAGGAATGACGATGGCGATCGACAGAAAAAGCTGGGCGCAGGCCAGGGCGCGCCTGACCTCGGCGGTGATTTCGCTGGGCTATCCCAGGGAGTTGGCTGACCTGCTGGCCCGGCAGCTGGGCAGCCCCAGGGCGATGGACCGCATGGTATCATACTTGTATAACGCCCGCCCGCGGAGCGTGGAGATGATCGCGGACGAGATGCTGGCCATCTGCGCGGACGCCGGCGCATGGCGGAAAAAGAAGGAGAGCGAAGGGGCGCAGGCCGTTTACAGCACCTGGCTGAACAGCGAAGAGCGCCTGAGGAATCTGGAAGAGGAAGAAGAGGAACCCTGAATCCCGGTTTCGCTGGAACATGGACCGCAGCTGTTACGGGCTGCGGTTTTTTGCATGCTGTGCGAGGTAAGCCGCCTTTTCCCGCTCATCCTGTGCTTCCAGGGAGGAGCGGCTGTGGATGCCGGCCAGGAATTCCATGTGATGGCGGAACTCATGGTGCAGGATGCCGCGCAGGATCTCCCGCGCCTCCCCGGCATCCGCGGCAGGGTGGACCCGGTCGAAAGAGCCTTTATAAAGGATGATCTGCCGGATGCCGGAACAGATGGAGTACTGCCCCATGGTATAGAGGTCGTTTTCCTGCGCGTAATCCGGTATGACGGCGGCCTCCGACACGAGGACGCCGCCGGAGAGGTCGCGGAAAAACGCTTCCGGAAGCTCATCCAGCAATTCCGAAACGATAGCCCTGAACTCCTGCATTGAAATCATAGGACAGCCTTTCAAGAGAAGAAAGCGGATTGGAGGACCACTGCGGCGGCCGGTGACATCATACCCGAAAGATAACGGTACCGGCGTGCCTGTCCTGTGGCGGCATGCGCCCTGTATGGAGCAGAGATGATGGACGTATTATACAGGATATACCGCTTCGAAACAATCAAAAAAGTCCCGGCTGCTTCTGGCCGGGGCTTTGAAATCGGGGGAGAGATTCAGCGCGGAACGCTTATCAGTCTTCTTCTGCCTTTTTCCGGGTGATCAGCGCAATGCCGCCAAGCGCCGCAAACGCCAGCGCCAGCCACACAAGAGGCCTGGAAGTATCGCCTGTCTTCGGGATCTTGGTGTTGATGATGGTGCCGCCGCTGTAGCAGCGGTCCGTCACATCGGCATAGCTGCCGACGTTTTTGTACGTCGCGGCGTAACCGTCCGGCGCTTCCTCGATGAGGTAGTAGCCTGCGTCGTCACGGAACCATGTCTCATAGTTCCAGGTGTATTCGTCCGTGACCTTCTTGTTGAATTTCTTGCTGACGACGGCGCCGTCGGCATTATACAGTGTCCAGGTGATACTGTCTGCCTTTTCACCCTGCCAGATCTTGGTGAAGGTGAACTTATATTTGTTGGTACCAGGTATGTCAGGGGTTGCGACGACGGTCAGGCGGATTTCTTCCTTCGGGTCAGCGCCCAGAACGGCGTCCTGACCGTCTTTGCCGGATTCAATGCCGGAAGGGATCTTATTGCCGGTCAACTCGTGATCCTGTGTGCTCTTCCAGGAGAAGGCGAACGGGTGGGTAGTGGTGTTCAGGGTGGCCAGACTGTAGAAGTCGCCGGTGACGCTGCCGCGCATTACCAGACCGCCGGAAAGCGTGGCGTTATCAGCAGTGACCTTCACGCCGGTTACATCCATCTCCAGCATATCATCCATGCCGGTGATGTCATCAGCCAGTTGCTTGAAGTTTTTGATGCTGCTGGCATCGTAAGTCATGGTGACGGTGGCTTTCTGGCCGTCAACCGAGAAATCTGTGATGGAGAAACGGCCGCCGTTTTTCAGTGTAAAGGCAGCGCCACTGATATCCAGTCCTGCATCAGCTTCCAGTTCAACGATGAATCGGGAAGACAGATCGTTGAGAAGGATGCTTTCCAGCGGCAGATCGCGGCCTTGCTGTTCGGCTTTGGCTTCATAATACTTCTGCTCGTCCAGGATTTGCTGCTTGATTTGGGATACATTCAGCAAAGCGGCATAGGTCAGACCGGCGCCGGTCTTGGTCGGGTACGCTTTCTCATGTTCAGTGGTAAAGCTGTCGCCTTTGGCGGGCGTTTTGACCTGCAGATCGCCGGGCAATTCGACTTCGGGGGCTACGACGAAAGTCAGACGGATTTCCTCCTTTGGATCAGCGCCAAGCACGGCGTCCTGGCCGTCTTTGCCGGATTCGATGCCGGAAGGGATCTTACTGCCAGTCAGTTCGTGGTCTTGGGTGCTCTTCCAGGAGAAGGCGAACGGGCGGATGGTGGTGTTCAGAGCAGCCAGACTGTAGAAGCCGCCGGTTACGCTGCCGCGCATCACCAGACCGCCGGAGAGCAGGGTATCATCAGCGGTGACCTTAACGGCGGTTACATCCATCTCCAGCATATCATCCATGCCGGTGATGTCATCCGCCAGTTGTTTGAAGTTTTTGATGCTACCGGCGTCGTAGGTCATGATAATGGTGGCTTTCTGGCCGTCAACAGCGGTGTCCGTGACGGAAAAACGGCCGCCGTTCTTCAGATCGAAAGCGGCGCCGCTGATGTCCAGCCCTGCGTCAGCTTCCATCTGAACTACGAACCGGGAAGACAGATCCTCCAGGAGGATGCTTTCCAGCGGCAGATCGCGGCCCTGCTGCTCAGCCTTGGCTTCATAATACTTCTGCTCGCCCAGGATTTGCTGCTTGATCTGGGACACGTTCAGCAATGCGGCACAGGTCAGGCTGTCGCCTGTTGCGGTGATGTATGCTTGCTCGTGCTCGGTAGTGAAGCTGTCGCCTTTGGCGGGTGTTTTGACCTGCAGATCGCCGGGCAATTCGACTTCGGGAGCTACGACGACAGTCAGGCGGATTTCCTCCTTCGGGTCGGCGCCCAGCACGGCGTCCTGACCGTCCTTGCCGGATTCGATACCGGACGGGATCTTATCGCCGGCCAGCTCGTGATCCTGGATGCTCTTCCAGGCGAAGGCGAACGGGTGAGTGGTGGTGCCCAAAGTGGCCAGACTGTAGAAATCGCCGGTGACGCTGCCGCGCATCACCAGACCGCCGGAGAGCAGGGTGTCATCAGCGGAGACCTTTACGCCGGTTACGTCCATCTCCAGCATATCGTCCATGCCGATGATGTCATCTTTCAGCTGTTTGAAGTTTTTGATGCCGCCGGCGTCGTAAGTCATGGTAATGGTGGCTTTCTGGCCGTCAACAGCGGTGTCCGTGACGGAGAAACGTCCGCCGTTTTTGAGTTCGAAAGCGGCGCCGCTGATGTCCAGCCCTGCGTCAGCTTCCATCTCAACTACGAACCGGGAAACCAGACCGTCCAGAAGGATGCTTTCCAGCGGCAGATCGCGGCCCTGCTGCTCAGCCTTGGCTTCATAATACTTCTGTTCACTCAGGATTTGTTGCTTGATCTGGGACACGTTCAGCAAAGCGGCATAGGTCAAACTGGCGCCGGTCTTGGTGGTGTATGCTTCCTCATGCTCGGTAGTGAAGCTGTCGCCCTTGGCGGGGGTTTTGACCTGCAGGTCGCCGGGCAGACTCAGGCTGGCGGCATATTCGGAGGGCTTCTCCGGCATCCACACGGCGTACAGATCACCGTAACGGATGTTGCCGGTTTCATCGGCGAGGGCGGGGGCAAAGAGACAGGCCAACGTGATCTGCATCAGGCCGGCTTTTTCAAGCGCAGCGGTTTCGCGCAGGGAAATGCCTGGCTGATCGAAACGGAAAGCTTCACCGTCCCGGTACAGCACGCTCACATCGGTGCTGCCGGCAGGTTGCGCCACGGCAGCCCAACCGATGAATGTGAAACCGTCGCAGGTGAAGGGGTTGGCCGGCAGCTTCCGGTCGCTTTCCTGGTCACTGTCGGGAATCAGGGTCACCTGCTGCGTTTCGTCCGTTCCGTTGTTGGCGTGCAGTGTCAATACTACCGTCGGATAAACCGGGGTATCGGGGATGGCTGCACCCTCTGTGAATGCATTTGTGTAAACATAGGCCGGCTGCAGGCGGCTGGTGATGTGCATCCAGGTTTGGCCTTTGGCCGTGATTTCTCCCAGGGAATCCAGCGCTGTACCTGCCTCAATCTCCATCGTATAAGGAATGTCGAAGGTAATGAGCGCACCGGGGTTTTTGGCGTACGCAGCATAGATGCCTTCAAAATTGGAATCGGTGAAGGTAAACAGGAAAGTCACCGCGTTTTTGCTTGTGTCGTAGCTTTTACTGTTGGTGTAGGTGGTGCCGGTGCATCCGCTGGAGGATTTGTTTGAGATCTTGTAAGCGCCCTCGTGGATTTCCACTTTGCTGAAAGCACTGGTGCCTTTGCTGACGGTAATTCCATCAAAGTCAAGTATGGCGCCGTTAGGGAAGGTGACGTCGAAGAGCACCCCGCCTATTTTGTTTTTGCCGTCCCCGTGGGGGTAGAAATTTTTCATTTGAATGCCAGCGATGGTGTCCTCCAAATGGCCGGAGACCCAGCCGAACAGTTGCGATGCAGGTATTTCGCCCTTGACGTGACCGGTATACGTACCGCTCTCGACCGCTTTTCCGTCCGCTGCGGGCACCGGATTCTCAACGGTAATATAGCTGCCCGTATCTGCCTCATAGCTGTCGAACCAGGAAACGCCGACAGTTTTCTTGTCGGTCTGGCTGCTGATGCTGGCGGCCGACACAGAGGAAACCGTGCCGAGCAACGAGGAAACCAGCACCCAAATGAGAATCAGCCTGATTACATACTTTTTCATGGAATTATCTCCTTCAATGCTATGCAGTTTGCGAAAGAATCCATTCAAGCAGCCGTGTGAACTGCCCGCTGCCGCTTCAGGAGCAGCCAAGTGGTGCCAGCGGCTAAGGTTATCAGCGACCAGAAGTTCCCGGCGGGCAGGATCCAAATGAAGGGTTCTGTTTCCCGCAGCAGGTTCAGAATAAACCGGCCGACACTGTAGAGGATCATATACCAGGCGTAAACCTGCCCGCGCCATCGCCCCCTGCGGATCAGAACCATCAGCACGCCGCACAGCAACAGCGCGTGGCCCCCTTCGGAGATCTGACTGGGAAAGCGGATGACGCTGCCGGAGTCCGTCGTGCGCAGGATCATTCCGGCACAGCAGCCATCCATCAGGCATTTCACCTTCAGCAGCGCCAGCATCACACACTCACCCGGCGCGCAAAGATCCAGCGCATCCCCCAGCGGCATTCGCAGTGCCAGCGCTGCCAGAACCATTAATGGGGGAACGAACAGCAGCGCTCCGAAAAAAGACCGACCGTCCAGCCTGCCGCCCGCTTCGATGGCAAACATAAGCTTGGCGCCTGTATAACCTGCACAGGCAAGAAGAACCGACAGGATCGCTGTTTTCCACGGCGGTGTGTGCAGATGACGTGCGGAAGCCAGCATCACGACCAGCATCAACCCCGTGCCGGCTGCCATACTCATTTCAATCGACATAGCTGTTTCTCTTTCACATATGGCGATGTCATTTTTTTAATGACACTGGTATAAAAAAGGACGTATATCTCTATTCAGTATAACATAAACTGATATAAATTCAATGGTTATAATATCATTAGGACGGATTTGTATGAATGAAATGAGGATATCTCTGAAGGACAGCCAGCCGGTTGCGCCCTGTGCGGCAGCGCTTTTTTGTCTGACGGGGCATTCATCTGTCATGGGATAGCATGCACCCGCTGTATGGAGTGGGGGTAAGGATCCGATTGCAGGGCATACGTGTGTGTGCCCGGAAATAGAAATGCCCCGGCCGATGCCTTGTCTTCCGACAAGGCTCCGGACCGGGACTCTAGAGATGGAGAAAGCAGGATCCAGGTTGTTGTGCCTGTCAGGCTTTTTCCGCCTTTTTCCGGGTGATCAGCACGATGCCGCCCAGTGCCGCAAACGCCAGCATCAGCCACAGGAAGAGCTTTGACGTATCGCCGGTCTTCGGGATCTTGCTATTGATGATGGTGCCGCCGTTGTAGCAGCGGTCTGTCACGTCGGCGTAGCTGCCGACGTTCTTGTACGTCGCTGCATAGCCGTCCGGCACTTCCTCGACGAGATAGTAACCTGCGTCGTCGCGGAACCATGTCTCATAGTTCCAGGTGTATTCATCCGTGACTTTCTTGTTGAATTTCTTGCTGACGACCGCACCGTCGGCGTTGTACAGCGTCCAGTTGATGCTATCTTCCTTTTCACCCTGCCAGAGCTTCGTGAAGGAAAACCTGAACTTGTTGCCCGACGGCCCCGGATCCTGTTTTTTGACGGTGTAGGAAACGGTCGGCTTTGGGAACTCCGCCGGCGTCCCTTCCTTGCCCTGGGAATTGACCGGGTAAAGGACGGCGGAGTTGTTGGTAAAGAGCTCGTCATACCCCTTGGAGCCGTCCCGGTCATAGGTGCCGTAGGTACCGGCCTCCGTCTTGGGGTTCATCAGCTTCACTTTGTAATCAAGGGAGACGCGGTCAAAATTGGTAATGGAGGTATTGAAGGTCCAGACCAGTTTTTCCGTTCCGTCGGAGGCGGGCGTGTACTGCACCTCAAACAGCGGTTTGCCGTCCGCGCTGCCGAAGCCCCAGTGGTTGTCGCCGAGCTTCTCGGCTTTGTAGGTCTCGGACTTCGTTCCGCTCAGGGTGACGGTCATGCCGTCCGGGTTGTAAAGGTCGAAGTTGTACTGCCCGTCCACATAGCCCATGGTGTCCTCGACGCGGCTGCCCTCGCTGATGAGGTAGAGCAGCTCGTTCTGGATCTCGTCGAAGGTGGCGTCCTTTCCGCCGTTCAGGTAAGCCATCAGGGAACTCTTGCCGCCATATGCAGCCAGGGTGGGGACGGAACTGGCAAATCCGTGGTACTTTCCTGCAAGCTCTTTATATACCTGAATGGCGTTATAGAAGGCCATGTCCGTATTGGAGGCGGAGCGCCACACGCGCGGCTGTTCGATATAGGTTTGTTTGGCCAGATCGGGATTCTTGCTCCACGCCTCGTCATAGTACATCCATTTGAAATCGTACTGGTCGCCGTTGCTCTCGCTGTTCCGGGCTTCCACATCCTTCAGATAGGCAGCCCATTCTGCTTCATCCGCGGATTTCGGCCGCATTACGTTGCCCACGTTGGGCTTGTTGGGGGTGTAATAGCCTTCGTCGTAGTAGCCGCCGTATGCGCGCGCGCCGCCCGCTTTGTCGAACGGAGAATACGCACGGGAATAGGGGACGGTATAATCGCCGTTTTTGCAGAACAGGTAGGTGTCACCGTCGGAGACCAGGATGAAGTACTTGCGGCTGTCCGGTGTTTCCGTGTCGCTGGCCAGCAGTTCCTTTGCCGCCAGGAGGCCTGCGTGCATATTCGTGCCGCCGGATTGCTTATTCTTAAACAGTGCCTCGATGTCAGCATACTGGGTCTCCAGATCCATCCAGTCAGAGGGATGGCCGGTACGGTTGAACTGCACGATGCCGACGTTGACCTTCGCGCCGGTTTCACTCACATGGTCTTTCCAGCGTGCTCAGCAGCTGCAGCGCAGTGGGCGCGGTATCGGAAAACGATGACTTGTCCAGGATGAACACAACGTCGGTGGTCAGCCGCTCTTCTTCACTCGGGATGGACAGCTTGACGTCGGAGATGTAGTCGCTGCCCTGCAGCACCAGGTTTTCCGCGGTTTTGGATATCTCGATGGTGGGCTTTCCTGCCGCTGTATCCGCAGCGGCGATCATAGGCAGAGCTGCCAATACGGCCAGCGAGAGAGCTGCAAGCCCCTTCCGTACACTTCTCATAGATCTGATATTTCCCCCTTTTTTCGTTTGCGCAAATCTGTCTTCGGGAGCGCTAGGCATCCCAAAGACAGACGGATAGGATTCTTAATAATAATATCATAAAATGATATAAAGTCAATACAATTTGTGTGTCATCGGATATTTTTTACACGGGTGACACTGCCGGTTTTCCGTAAAAACAGACAGCGGGTCGGGATTCTGGGCCGGCATATGCGGCGAGACAGAGGCAGAACAGGGAAAGCGCCCCTTACGGCAGCAGCGGTGACAGAAAGATTGCACATTGACGGAAGGTGTGATAGACTCAATCCGGATTCCAAAGAATACAAAACAGGGGGGCTTATATGAAGTATCAGATCAAGGGCGAGCCCATGCCGGTCGTCATCTGCGAGCTTGACGGCGGCGAGTCGGTCATCTGCGAATCCGGCGCGATGAGCTGGATGACGCCGAATATGGAAATGCAGACCAGCGGGGGCGGGCTGGGCAAGATGTTCGGCCGCATGCTCTCCGGCGAGAATGCGATGCAAAACCATTACACGGCAAAGACCGGTCCGGGCATGATCGCGTTTGCCTCCTCGGTCCCCGGCTCGATCCGGGCCTACGAGATCACGCCGTCGACGCCGATCATCTGCCAGAAGAGGGCATTCCTGGCTTCTTCCGGGGGCGTGGAACTGAGCGTGCATTTCCAGAAGAAGATCAGCGGAGGCCTGTTCGGCGGCGAGGGCTTTGTCATGCAGCGCGTCTCCGGAAACGGCACCGTGTTCCTGGAGATCGACGGCTCGACGGTCGAGTATGATCTGGAAGCGGGGCAGCAGATGGTCATCGATACCGGGTATCTGGCGATGATGGACGCCACGGTGACCATGGAGATCCAGCAGATCAAAGGGTTCAAGAACGTCGTGATGGGCGGCGAAGGCCTCTTCAATACGGTGGTCACGGGCCCCGGCCGCGTGCTGCTTCAGACGATGCCGGTTACAAACTTCGCAGGCATCATCGCCCAGCTGATCCCGAGCAAGAGTTAAGGCACCCTTTGCTGACGGATTTGTGTATAAAAAAGGAAGCCCCTGAATAACAAGGGCTTCCTTTCCTGTACGCTGCTCAAGTGCCGTGCAGTCTCACAGGATCTGCTCCGCCTGAACAGTGACATCGACGTTCTCGATGGTCGGCACATCCGGGTAATCGGTGGTTACAGGCATCGGCAGGGTCTGCATGTACGCGTGCATCGCCTCTGCGACGCGCTTGCTGTTGGCGACGGCTTCCACAACGGTGCGCGCGCCGCTGGTCGCGTCTCCGGCCGCGAAGACGCCGGGACGGCTGGTGTGTCCGTCCGCATCCACGGTGAGCAGGCCGCCCTTGCCGGTGTCGATGTTCTTCGTGGTGGTGACGATATTGCTCTCGGCGCCCTGGCTGACGGCGACGATGACGCCGGTGCAGGGATAGAGCTTCTCGGTGCCGGGGACGGGCGTGATCTTCCCGTCTTCGCCGATGTGGCTGTCGGCCAGGATGACGCCGTCCTCACGGATCTCCACGGTGCACTTGTTGTAGATGAAGTCTACGCCCTCCAGCTTCGCATAGCTGCTCTCGTACTGGCTGGCGGTCAGCGTATCGGTCAGGTTGACGCAGCTGACATAGCGCGCGCCGTGGCGGATCGCCGTCCTTGCGCAGTCCATCGCGCTGTTGCCCGTGCCGATGACCATGATGCGCTCGCCCAGGCGGAAAGCGCCGGGGCTGGCCAGGTAATTGATCGCATAGGTGACGTTGCCCAGGCTCTCGCCGCGGATGTTCAGCTTGCGGGGTTTCCACAGGCCCGCGCCGACGAAGATGCTCTGGTAGCCGTCGCGGAACAGGTCGTCGATGGTGATCGCGCTGCCGATGTAGGTGTTGGGCCGGAACTGGATGCCCTTGAGCTCCAGATGCCGGTAGGCCATGTCATCCAGCACGGAATCGGGCAGGCGGAAATCCGGGATGCCGTAGCGCAGCACGCCGCCGATCTTGTCGCGGCTGTCGAAGATGGTCATCTTGTAGCCGTAACGGGCGAGGATGATCGCGATCGTGATGCCGGCAGGACCGGCGCCGATGACGGCGGCCTTGCGTCCGTTCGAAGGCGCGGGGCCGTGCACCATCTGGTTGGCGTAGGTGGAGGAGATATAGCTCTCAATGACGGAGAAATGGACAGGGACATCCTTGATGCCCCGGATGCAGTGCCCCTCGCACTGTTGCTCGTGATTGCAGACGAGCGCGCAGACGGTGGTAAGCGGGTTGTTTTCAAACAGCATCCAGCCGGCCTCGTTCAGCTTGCCGTCCTTCAGCAGGCGGATGACCTCCGGGATGTTGGTATGAATGGGGCAGCCTTCCCGGCAGCGGGGCTTTTTGCAGCCGAGACAGCGGTTGGCCTCTTCCATGACGTGCAGTGCCATAGCGTGATCTCCTCTCAGTCGCGTGGTTTGGGGTAAAAGCTCAAGGAAAACCCAGTAATTCGGATGATTACTGGGTGATTTCTCTTAGCGGAGGTCAAGGGGAGCATTCCCTCTGACCGCAACCATTATAAAGCAAACTCTCTGTGTGGTGCAAGACGTGCCGCACAGAAACCGGCAAATATAAATCCTGTGAGAATGGATCAGCGCAGCAGGAGTGTGCCTACAGGAGACATCCGAATATACATTATTTGATATACCACCTTTATTGGTGTATGATAAGGCAGTGCAAGTCCCCGGCTCTGCGGCGGCAGGGGAATGCGGCAGACAAATTGCCATGAAGGAAAGCCTGACGAGCAGGCTTACGAAATACAGAAAAGCAGTGAAGTGAAGCAAAATGGATGGACGGGTAAAACAGAGCGCAGTCAAGACAGGCATCATCATGGAAGGCGGCGCTATGCGCGGGATGTTCACCTGCGGTGTCACAGATGTGCTGATGGAAAACCAGATCCGCTTTGACGGCGCGGCCGGAATATCGGCCGGCGCTGTCTTCGGATGCAATTTGAAGTCCGGACAGATCGGCAGGGCCATACGGTATAACAAGAAGTACTGCAACGACCCGCGGTTCTGCAGCATCCGCTCCCTTCTCACAACAGGAGACCTGTACGGTGCGGATTTCTGCTACCGTGAGCTGCCCGACGAACTGGATCCGTTTGACCGGGAGGCCTTCCGGGACAATCCGCTGGAATTCTATGTCGGCGCGACAGACGTGACGACGGGGAACTGTGTTTACCATAAATGCACTGACGGTATGGAGACGGACCTGATATGGATGCGGGCCTCCGCTTCGATGCCGGTGGTGTCACGGCCTGTAGCCGTTGACGGGTATCTGCTGCTGGACGGGGGCATTTCGGATGCCGTTCCTTACCGGCATATGGAGGCACTGGGGTATAACCGCAACCTCATCGTTTTGACGCAACCGCGGGGGTATCAAAAACGCAAAAGCAAAGCAGGGGCGCTGCTGACCCTGCTGCTTCACAGATACCCTGCCGTGGCAAAGGCTATGGCGATGCGCCATGAGATGTACAATCGGCAGATGGAGGAGATAGAGGAGAGGGAGCAGACGGGGAAGGCCTTTGTCATTCGGCCGCCCGCAGCCCTCGGCATCAGCCGGACGGAAAAGGATCCTGCCGAGCTGGAGAGGGTGTACAGGCTGGGGCGCGAAGAAGCCGAGAAGGCGCTCCCTGAACTGGTGCGCTTTCTGTCTGCACGCTGAGACGATATCCTGTCTTGTATTTCATCAGGCGGGATAAACCGATCTCACCGATACACACAGCAGGCCTGCGATCCGGCTTGAAAAACCGGTTTGCAGGCCTGCTGCTTTTACAGGTTCAGGATTTTTTGCAATCGGTCCTGATCTCTTATTTCGATAAATGGGGCATCACAGGATATGATCCCTTCAGATTCCAGCCTTTTCAACTCTCTGTGAAGAGATGGACGGGATACATTCATCATCATAGCCCATTTGGTTACGGATTCAGGGATCTGAATCTGCTTTTCTCCGGACTGCCTTGCCTGCGTCAAAAGCCAGAAGGCCGCTTTCTGCGCGATACCGTTATAAGAGAAAAGCTCCAGACGCTGCTGCAGCATGCAGGCGGCAGAGGCGATTTCTGTCATGAGATTTTCCAATATGCGGATGTCCTTCTGCATCAGCGCCAGCAGATCATCCCGCCGGAAAATCATTACGGCAGCGGGATCGACAGCCACAACATCGCAGGGATATCTCTTGCTTTCAGAGAATACGGCGGCAGCGCCGATCAAATCGCCGGGCCTGCGCACAGATACGTTCACCTGGCTCCCGTTGGGGAAGGTTTTCTGTGCCTGCACATGCCCTTCCAGCACGACGCCGATGTGTTCGGCGCTTTCCATCAGGTGAAAAATGGTTTCTCCTTTGTCGTAGCATTGAATATGGTGCGGTATCTTCTCAAGATCATCCCGCAGATCCTTCGCCGGGATCCCTCTGAAGAGGGAACTGCTTTCAAGCGCAGAATAATCCATCATGGGACTCCTTTCCTTTGTGTCTCCTCCAGTATACACCAAATTTTCTGTCATACTGTATCTCCGGATACAGGTTTTTTGTTTTTCTTCAGATATAATAAGCCTGTACCTGAGAGGAGGAAGACGCAATGATTCGGAAGATCATCCACATTGACGAGGAAAAGTGCAATGGCTGCGGGCTGTGTGCGGCAGCCTGCCATGAAGGAGCCATAGATATTGTAGATGGAAAAGCCAAACTGGTTCGTGAGAACTTCTGCGACGGCTTCGGCGACTGCCTGCCCAACTGCCCGACAGGAGCCATCACCTTTGAAGAAAGAGAAGCGCCGGCATACGATGAAGCGGCGGTCAAGAAAGCACAGGAGGCCAGGAAAATGAATGAAATGAAGCATGAACATCCGGCAGGCGGATGCCCCGGTTCCCGGATGATGCAGTTCAAACAGAACGAAACGGAGAACGTGCCGGCGAGCATGGGCAGGCCCGTTTCCCGGCTGGCCCAGTGGCCCTGCCAGATCAAGCTGGTGCCCACTCAGGCCCCTTTCTTTGACGGCGCCAAGCTTCTGATCGCCGCCGACTGTACCGCTTATGCTTACGCCAATCTGCATGAGGAATTCATGCGGGGCAAAGTCACGATCATCGGCTGCCCCAAGCTGGATGATGTGGATTACACAGAGAAGCTGACAGCCATCATCCGGGATAACGACATCAGGAGCGTTACCATCGTCCGCATGGAGGTGCCCTGCTGCGGCGGCTTGCAGCGGGCGGCGCAGAACGCTTTGCAGGCCAGCGGCAAATTCATTCCCTGGCAGGTGGTCACCCTTTCCCGGGACGGACACATTTTGGACTGAGGAGGCATCAGCATGGAGTGGAAGGACAAGATCAGCACCTTCAAGCAGATCGATGTGCGCGGCATTCAGGGCAATTTCTTTCAGGGCCTGAAAAAGCAGGCCATGCAGCTGCCTGCCGGAAGCGGGCTGGAGATTGTGCAGAGTTTCGATCCTATCCCTCTCTATGAGGTGATGGATGGCCTGGGCTTCGAGCATTTCACCGAGCGTAAGGGTGAAGCGGAATTCCATGCTTACTTTTATCGCAAAGAAGTGAAACAGGAAGAAAAGGACATCCCCATGCGTCCGGCAGCGCTGACCAACATGCCGCTGATCGACGAAAAACTGGGCAATATCGCGGTGAACTTCTGGGATCTGACCTGGAATGACGCACATCGCTACCTGCCCTATGAGATCCGGCTGCTGCTCTCCCTGACCCACGCTGTCGGCGCGGTACGGATGCGTCAGGCGACCCGCGAGC
>JAFUTW010000003.1 GCA_017484085.1 Clostridia bacterium | reverse complement strand
TTTGCGCTGCCGCTCCTGTCCCACTCGATGTAGCCGGACACCGGGACCGCGCAGCGCCTGCGGCGCATCCCGTCCGCAAACAGCGGCCGCGACCTCGCCGTCTCGCTGCGCGCGTTGATGACCAGGTGGCCGTCCGGCAGCAGGTAGCCCCAGCGCATCGCGAACGCGCCGGGGCTCAGGTCTTTGGACGGCGCCAGCACCAGCGCCGCGTCCGTCGGATTCACCTCGCCGCTGCGCTTCGCCGCCTCCGGCAGGCGTCGGTTCTGCGCGCCCATCAGCCGCAGGACGTCCGCCCAGTCAAAGGCATCTTCAATATAAAACCGTCCGCACATGCTCTCCCTTTCAGCCCGCGTCCTCTTCCAGCGCCTCCAGCAGGAAGCTGACGGGCCGGAAGCCGTCGTTGCAGGAGATCATCGCGGACTTTTTGTCCTTCATCCACCCGTCGTACAGGTCTTCCGCTCCGTGGGCGAGCGCCATTACGAACGGAGAGACCGTGTCCCACGCGCTTCCGCAGAAGTCTTCCGGCCTCTGCCAGCCGTCGGCGATGAAAACCTGCCCCTCCTCCATGCCGCACGCATGTTCCAGCGGGTTCTCATAGCGCGCCATCAGGTCCTCGTAACAGGCCTTGCGCATGACCGTGATGCGAACCTTTTTCATTTGAGCCCCCGCCGGCGCGTCACTTGCGGATCCATCCGGCCGCGCCGCGCAGGCTGACGAGGTACCCGTTGCCCTCTTCCTTCAGGATGGGAAGGCGGGTTCCCCTGTCGAGCAGGGCGACCCTGGGCGCGTCCGACCCGTTCCAGGCGTATACCGCCGTCTGCTTCTCCGTCACGTACCAGGCCGGGTTGATGAAGATATAGTCCGCGTTGAGCCACCCGCAGGGCGAGTCGATGGAATCGCCGAGCGCGCAGTATACAAACCCGTTCTCTTTCTTCGGCCCTGCCGGCAGATCCGCGCCGATCACGATCGGCAGGTCCCCGTAATCAAGGCTCTGCACCGCCCTGGAAGACGAACTCGGCTTCTCTCGCAGGGTGAGTTTTTCGCACAGCACCACGGCCTGGTAACCGATTTGCTGCCCCGGCTCACTGGGCGGTATGATCTCCGCACAAGCAACCCCGATGCATCCGGATACGAGGATCATCGCTGTCAGGACCGTCAGCCAGCCAAACTTTTTCATGTTTATTGCTCCTTTTAGATCGTTTCTGCCGCAGGGCGGCAGCTTTTGTTTATCATACCGCAAATTGCCTCCAAAATCCACAAGAAGAGGCGCCCCGCCCGAAAGCGGTGCGCCGTGTTTTCAGCCCGTGCCCTGATCTGTGCGGATGTCCTCCGCTCAGGCCGTCTCCGCCGCAGGCCTGTCCGCGTGCGCAACGATGCCGCCCGCTGCCAGTTCGTCGCGGATGCCGAGGTGCGAGAGCGCTTCTTCAATCCGCGCGATGGGCAGGATGGTCAGCTTCTCGCGGACCTCCTGCGGCACGTCGCGCAGGTCGTCCTCGTTCTCCTTCGGGATGAAAACGGTCTTGACGCCGGCGCGCTCCGCCGCCATCAGCTTCTCGGGCAGGCCGCCGATCGCGTTTACGCTGCCCTGAAGCGAGACCTCGCCCGTCATGGCGATATCGGGCGGTACCGCCGTCCCGCTGACGAGGGAGGCCAGCGCGCAGGTGAGCGTGATGCCCGCCGAGGGGCCGTCCTTCGGGGTCGCGCCGTCCGGCACATGGATGTGCAGATCGAGCTTGTCCAGCCCCTGCGCGGCCTCCGGCAGGTGGTGCTTGACCAGGCTGAGCGCGATCTGCGCGCTCTCCTTCATCACGTCGCCCAGCTGTCCCGTCACGGTGATCTTGCCGCTGCCGGCGTTGGTCATCGTTTCAATATAAAGGATCTCGCCGCCCACCGCCGTCCAGGCCAGGCCGGTCACAACGCCGGGCTGCACCTTCTCCGGCACGCTGCGGTGATGGATGGGATGCGTATCCAGCAGCTCGCGCAGATCGCCCTCCTCTACCGTGAGGCGCTCGCCCTCGCCCTTCACCAGGCGCACGGCGCAGCTGCGGCACAGCATATCCATGCACTTCTTGAGGCTGCGCACGCCCGCTTCCCGCGTGTAATCGCGGATCATGGCGCGCACCGCGCCGTCGCTGACGCTCAACGCGTCCGCGTCGATGCCGACGGAGGCCATCGCCCTGGGCAGCAGGTGCTTGCGCGCGATGCGCTCCTTCTCGATGGGCGTATAGCCGGAGAACCGGATGACCTCCATCCTGTCCAGCAGCGGCCCCGGGATCGTATCCAGCGAGTTGGCCGTGCAGATGAACAGCACATCGGAAAGGTCATAGGGCACATTCAGGTAATGATCCGTGAAAGTGCGGTTCTGCTCCGGATCGAGCACCTCCAGCAGCGCGCTGGCGGGGTCGCCGTTGTAGGACTGGGAGAGCTTGTCGATCTCATCCAGCACCATCACCGGGTTGGAGACGCCGCTTTTGCGGATGCCGTCGATGATGCGCCCCGGCATGGAGCCGATGTAGGTGCGCCGGTGTCCGCGGATATCCGCCTCGTCCCGCACGCCGCCCAGGGAAACGCGCACGTATTCCCGCTGCAGCGCCTTCGCGATGCTCTGGCCGATGCTCGTCTTTCCCGTGCCGGGCGCGCCGACGAAGCAGAGGATGGAACCGGACTGCTTCCTGCGCAGGTTCATCACCGCGATCTGCTGAAGGATGCGCCGCTTCACCTTCGCCAGGCCGTAATGGTCCTCGTCCAGGATGCGCTCCGCTTCCGCAAGGTCGATGGTCTGCGCCTCTTCCTTGCGCCAGGACAGCTTGGTCATGACGTCCAGATAGTCGTAGAGCATGCCCGATTCGGGGCTGTTCTTCCCCTCCTGCTTCAGGCGGTTCAGGATCTTGCGGCACTCGGCGAGCGCCTGCTCGTTCATCCCCGCTTCCTCCACCGCCATCTCCAGCCGCCGCAGATCGGTCACCTGCTCCGGATGCATCTCATCCAGTTCCTTCTGCAGGTACTCCATCTGCTTCTTGATGGCGTTTTCGCGGTAGATCTTCTGGTAGTCCTCCTCCTGGGCGTTCTTGGCCTCGTTGTTGACCTTGGTCTGCTCCAGGTTTTCGAAGATCAGCTTCTCCAGCTTCTCATTGCGCGCCTTCTGGCTGTCCTCCTCCAGCGCTGCGTAGCGCTCCGCGTTGCCGCTCATCATCCAGGGCGCCATGGCGCAGGCGATCTCCGAAACGGAGGAAAGCTGGGCGATGTAGCTGCGCGAGATCCCGCGGGCGCCCATGCTCCCCGCAAATTTGAGCAGCGCCTCCTTGAGGCGCAGCAGCCGCGCTTCCTCCTCTTCGGGGACGAGATCCTCCTCGTCGCGCCTGCGCGAGAGGGAAACGTCATAGCTGTGGTCCTCATACATGTGCACCTCATCCAGGTTGATGCGGTAGCGCGTGCGGATGACGAAATAGCCGTTGACGTTGTTGACCTCCGTGATGACGCCGGTTACGCCGATAGGATAAAAGCTGTCCTCCGTCAGCTCCTCCCGCGAGAGATTTTCGCGCAGCATCAGCAGCACGACCTTCTCATCCGCGTGGGGCTGACGGCCGGTCATCCGCTTCATCAGTTCGGTTTTGAGATAAAGGCTCGCCTCTGGCAAGGCCAGCACGTTGTAGACAGGTAATACGGTCATCGAAATCCTCCTGTGGAATTGTCAGCACTCTTTCGGTTTGAGTGCCAGGTCTGCCTCGGAAAGAACCGGCTTTCGCCGGTTTGTCTATCCTTGACCAAAGGATAACACAGGCAATACAGCCTTGTCAACCCCTTGTGAAAAACGCCGATCCGTTCGTTTCTCCTTCACCCGTTCAAGCCTTCCGGAACGAAGGAGCAGCCGTCAAAAACCCACAGTTCCGTAAAGCCGCAGTCCAGGAGCAGCGCCTCCGCCTGCGGGAAGGCGCAGGCCACGGCGTCCCTGCTGTGCGCATCGGAGGAGACCGTGACCCTTCCGTTCCTTTTGCGCAGCTCCCTCAGAAGTTCCGTGGAGGGATACGGCGAACTCCGCCAGCCGCGGGAGATCGCGCCGGTGTTCACCTCGAAGATCTTGCCCGCGTCGCACAGCGCGTCCATGGCATAAAGCGCCGCCCTGCGGTAGCGCGGGCTCTCCGGATCGAAGAACCGGTACTTTTCGTCAAACTTGGTTAAAAGGTCAAAGTGTCCGCACACCGCCATGCGCGGGTTCTCCGCGACGCGCAGCAGTTCCCGGAAGTACATCTCCGCCGCCGCATCCGCATCGCCGCCGAAGTCCTCCGCGATCAGCCGCGCCGTCACCTCCGGCATGTGATCCACGCCGGGCGGGTTTTCTCTCACGGGCAGATGGTGCACGGAGCCGATGACGTAGTCAAAGGGAGAATCGTCCACCACGGCGGTGCTCAGCACATCCATCTCGATGCCGGTATAGACTGTCAGCCGGCCCTCAAACGCCTCCTTCTGCCGACGCATCTCCGCAAGGAAAGGCGCGGTTTCGGCGGCCGACCAGTCGTTTTCAAACGGGAGGGGGCTGTGCAGGCTGATCCCCGCGCTCGTAATCCCCTGCTGCAGGCAGGCCTCCAGCATGCCGCGGCAGGTGTCCTTCCCGTCGTCGAAGACGGTGTGCATATGCAGGTTCTGGCGGATCATCTCATCTTCTCCTGCTTCACCTTTTTGTCGATCACGTGGCGCCCCGCCATCTCTTTTCGGATATCCTCAAGAGAAATGTCATCATTTGTCATCAGTACCATCACATGATAAAGCAGGTCGCCGATTTCATAAATGGTATTGGCGCGGTCGTCGTCCTTGGCGGCGATGATCACCTCCGTGGTCTCCTCGCCGATCTTCTTGAGGATCTTGTCCTTCCCCTTCTGGAAGAGGTAGGTCGTGTACGAGCCTTCCTTCGGCTCATCCCTGCGCCCGCGCAGCATGTCCATCAGCGACTCATAGTCAAAGCCGGGTGCGGCATCTCCCTCGTAGAGCACGTCATTGAAGCAGGAATCCGTGCCCAGATGGCAGGCCGGCCCGTCCTTGCGCACCTCCACCACCAGGGCGTCCCTGTCGCAGTCCGCCGTGATGGAGACGATGTGCTGGTAGTTGCCGCTGGTCTCCCCCTTGAGCCACAGCGCCTGCCGGGAGCGCGACCAGAAGCAGGTGAGCCCCTTCTCCATGGAGATGGCGAGGCTCTCCCGGTTCATATACGCCAGCGTCAGCACACGCTTGGTCTCGGTATCCACCACGATGGCCGGGATGAGGCCGCGGTCGTCGAATTTCAGGTCTTCTGTTGTAATCATATGATCTCTCCTTGTTTCAGCTTTCACCCTGTATTACAGGCGCACCCGTATCCCCGCAGCAGCCAGTTCTTCCTTCAGCGCCCGTATGGTGATCTCTCCGAAGTGGAAGATGGAGGCCGCCAGCCCCGCATCCACTCGGGGCACCTCGGTAAACAGGCGCACGAAGTCCTGCGCGTTCCCGGCCCCGCCCGAGGCGATGACCGGCACCTCCGCAAAATCGCACACGGCCCGCAGCATCGCAAGGTCAAACCCGCGCTTCACGCCGTCCGTGTCGATGGAATTGAGCACCACCTCGCCGGCCCCTTCACCGATGCCGCGGCGGATCCATTCCAGCGCGTCCAGCCCTGTGTCCACGCGGCCGCCTTTAGCGAATACGTGCCAGCTTTCGCCCACGCGCGACGCATCCACGCTCAGCACCACGCACTGGCTGCCGTAGCGCCTGGCCGCCTCGCCGATGATGCCGGGATCGGCAACGGCCCCCGAGTTCACGCTGACCTTGTCCGCGCCGCTTTCCAGCACGCGCGCAAAGTCGGCAAGGCCCCCGATGCCGCCGCCCACGGTCAGCGGGATGAAGACGTTTGCCGCCGTCTCGCGCAGGATACCCGTAAAGAGCTTGCGCCCCTCCGCAGAAGCCGTGATGTCATAGAAGACCAGCTCGTCCGCGCCGCCCTGCGAATAGTGCTGCGCCAGGGACACCGGGTCCGACACGTCCCCCAGCCCTTTGAAGCGCACGCCTTTGACGACCCTGCCGTCCCGCACGTCGAGGCACGGGATGATTCTCTTGGTGATCATGTGTTTTCCTCAATCGCGCGGCGCAGATCCACCGCGCCCGTGTAGTACGCCTTGCCGACGATGGCGCCCCAGCAGCCGGAATCGCGCAGCGCCGCCAGATCCTCATGCGAACTGACGCCGCCGCTGGCCGTCACCTTCAGCTGCGGGAAGCTTTCCCCCAGTCCGCGGTACAGTTCCAGGTTGCTGCCGCCCATCGCGCCGTCCTTTGTGATGTCGGTCACGATCACACCGGTCAGCCCGAGTGGCAGCAGACGCCCGCAGAGTGCTTCCAGCATCACACCGCTGTCCTTCAGCCAGCCGCGCGTCGCGACCATCCCGCCCCGCACGTCGATGCCGACGGCCACCCGGTCCCCGAAGCGGCCGGCCAGCCGCTCCAGCAGCGCCGGATCCTCCACCGCGGCAGTGCCCAGGATGACGCGCCAGACGCCGGCATCCAGATAACGCCGGGCTGTCTCCTCGCTGCGGATGCCCCCGCCGATCTCGACCCGAAGGCCGCTCTCCTTTGCGATGCGCTCCACCGTTTGCAGGTTGGGCGTCGTCCCGTCCTTTGCGCCCTCCAGATCCACCAGATGCGCGTATCTTGCGCCGTAGGCGGCAAAGTCCCGCGCCACAGCGGACGGATCGTCGCTGTACACCGTCATCTGCCGGTAGTCGCCGCGCAGCAGGCGCACCGCCTTCGCCTCGAAAAGGTCAATTGCCGGAAATATCTCCATCTTCTGCTCCGCGTCACTCATTGTCATCATTTGATTCAGATTGCAAGAAAAGCTTTCAGGATCCTGAGCCCGGCCTCACCGCTCTTCTCCGGATGAAACTGGCACCCCATCACGTTTGCACGGGCGGCAGCCGCCGTCACCGGGATCCCGTACTCCGTCTCAGCCAGCAGCGCATCGCCGCAGCCGACCGCCGAGAAGCTGTGCACGAAGTAGACGAAATCGCCCTCCTTCGTGTTCGCGAGCAGCGGGTGCTCCGGCCGCAGCAGGTGCAGCGAATTCCAGCCGATCTGCGGCGTCTTTAAGCCCTCCGGCAGCCGGGGCGCCATGTCCGTGATCTCCCCCGGAAGAAGGCCCAGCCCTTCGTGCAGCCCGAATTCGCTGCTGCGGGAAAAGAGCAGCTGCATCCCCAGGCAGATGCCCAGCAGGGGCTTGCCCTGCGCGGCCACCTGCCGCAGCGTCTCATCCAGCCTGTGCTCCGCCAGCCTGGCGCGGGCGTCGCCGAAGGCGCCGACGCCGGGCAGGATGACGCGCTCGCTCGAGAGCAGTGTCCCGGCGTCCCCCGTCACCGTCACCTCCGCCCCGATCGCCGCGAAGGAACTGGCCAGCGAGAAGAGGTTGCCGACGCCGTAGTCCACGATGGCGATCATACCAGCACCCCTTTGGTCGAGGGGATCTCGCCGTTCAGCCGCTCATCGGGAGATACCGCTTCCGCAAGCGCGCGCCCGAAGCCTTTGAACATCGCCTCCGCGATGTGGTGGGCGTTTTCCCCGTCCAGCAGGCGGAGGTGCAGCGTCATCCCGGAAGCGCGCGTGAGCGCCAGGAAGAACTCCTTCACCAACTCCGTATCGAAGGTTCCGATCTTCTCCGTTGGGAAGTCGGCCGCAAAGCGCAGGCAGCTGCGCCCGGAAAGGTCCACAGCCACCAGCACAAGCGCCTCGTCCATGGGCAGCAGCATGCTGCCGTAGCGCCGGATCCCGCGCTTTTCCCCCACCGCCCTGGCGATCGCCTCGCCCAGGACGATGCCGATATCCTCCACGCTGTGGTGGTCGTCCACGCCGGTGTCGCCCCGGCAGACCACGTCGAGATCAAAGCGGGCATGCCTGGCAAACAGCTCCAGCATATGGTTGAGAAAGCCGACGCCCGTATCGATCTTCACAATGCCCTTACCGTCCAGGGTAAGCGAGAGACGGATGTCCGTCTCCGCCGTACGGCGCGCTACCTGTGCTGTCCTCATCTTTCTTCCTCCAGAATCCTCGTGATCGCCCGCAGCAGGCGGTCCATGTCCGCGTCCGTGCCGATGGTGATGCGCAGCCTGCCGAGAGCGCGCGGCGCGGAGAGCCTGCGCACGTAAATGCTTTCCGCCGCGAGCCGCCGCTGCAGCAGCGCCGCATCCATGGGCGGTTTGGCAAAGACAAAATTGCCCAGGGAGGGGAGCACTTCAAAGCCGAGTGCCCTCAGGTGCTCCGTCGTACGCCCCCTCGTCTCTTCGATCCTGCGGCAGTTGGCCTCATAATACGGCCACTCGCGCATCGCCGCGATCCCTGCCGCCTGCGCCATGCGGGAAACCCCGTAGAGATCCGTCGCGCTGCGCACGCGGGAGAGCTCCTCGATGATGCCCTCCGCGCCCAGCGCGTAGCCCAGCCGCGCGCCCGCCAGCGACCCGCTCTTGGAGAAGGTGCGCGTGATCAGCAGGTTCGGGCACTCCGCGATCAGCGGCAGCGCCGACGCGCAGCCGAAGTCCACATACGCCTCATCCACCAAGCAAACCCGGCCTTCGTCCGCCTTCGCGATCGCGCGGATGTCCCCGGGGGATACCGCAAGCCCTGTCGGCGCGTTGGGATTGGGGAAGAGCGCCATCACGCCGGGCTGTTTGTAGTCCTCCGCGTCCAGCGTAAAGTCCTCCCTCAGCGGTTTCCGCAGCAGCGGTATGCCCAGCACCGCTGCAAAATCGTCATAATAGCTGTAGGTGAGGTCGGGCAGCGCGATGGGGTACCCGGCGTCCGCGAAAGCCGTCATCGCCAGCAGCAGCACCTGATCGGAACCGTTCGCCGCCATGACGTTTTGAGGCTTCACGCCGAGCCGCTCCGCGATCGCCCCGCGAAGAAGCATGCAGTCCGGATCGTTGTAGAGGTTGAGGTCCCCCGCCCCGGCTGCGACCGCCTCCGATACCCCGGGCGAAGGCGGATAAGGGGATTCGTTGCTGTTGAGCCGCAGCGCGCCTTCCTCCTCCGTATGCGTCCCCGGCACATATGGGGAAAGACCCGAAAGGCGCGGCATAAGAAAGCTCACTGTACTGCCTCCCGGATGAGCGCCGCGCGGGCATGCGCCTCCAGCCCCTCCGCGCGCGCGAACGCCGCGATCTTAGGCGCAACGGCAGCAAGCGCTTCCTGCGTGTAGTGCGTGTACTGGATGCGCTTTATAAAATCATCGACGCCCAGCGCGCTGGAGAAGCGCGCGGTGCCGCTCGTCGGCAGCGTGTGGTTGGGTCCTGCGAGGTAATCGCCCAGGGATTCCGGACAGCAGTTCCCCATAAAGACGGAACCCGCGTTTTTCACCTTCGGCAGCAGCTCCGCGGGATCGGCCGTGCACAGCTCCAGGTGCTCCGGCGCCAGCTCGTTGGCCGCCTCCAGCGCTTCCTCCAGCGTGTCAGCGACGATGATCCGGCCGTTGGCTTCGATGGATGCGCGGGCGATCGCCTCACGGGGCAGTGTGCAAAGCTGCCGCTCCACCTCGTCGCTGACCGCCAGGGCCAGGTCATGGCTCACCGTCACCAGCACCGCGGTCGCCATGCGGTCGTGCTCCGCCTGGCTCAGCAGGTCCGCTGCGACCCATTCAGGCTTCGCCGTTTCATCCGCAAGCACAAGGATCTCGCTGGGGCCCGCGATCATATCGATGGCCACGCGCCCGAAGACCTGCCGCTTGGCTTCCGCCACGTAGGCGTTGCCCGGGCCCACGATCTTATCCACTTTAGGCACGCTCCCGGTGCCGTAGGCCAGCGCGGCGACAGCCTGCGCGCCTCCGCAGCGGAACACGCGCGTTACGCCGGCGAGCAGCGCCGCGGCGAGGATGGCATCCGGGATGCTCCCGTCCTTTGCGGGCGGCGATACCATCACGATCTCGCTGCAGCCGGCCAGCTTTGCGGGGATCGCATTCATGAATACGGTCGATGGATAAGCGGCCGTGCCGCCCGGGATGTACAGCCCCACGCGCTCGATCGGCGTGATGATCTGGCCCATGTAGACGCCGTCCCCGCCCATCTTAAAGCCCTGACGCACCTGCCTCGCGTGATAAGCGCGGATGTTTTTTGCCGCCGTCTCCATCGCCTCCCGCAGCGCGGGATCGATACGGGAAAGCGCCGCTTCCCATTCGGCCTTCGGCACCTCCAGAGGCTCCGGCCGCACACCGTCAAAGCGCTCCGTATAATCAAGGAGCGCCGCGTCTCCCCGCGCGGCCACGTCGGAGACGATGGGCGCCACCGCGGCGCTCACCTGCGGTGTATTCGTGCCGCGCATCAGCAGCGTGCGCCTGTCGATATCGCAAAAGCGTTCAATTCTCATGTCATGCTCCCGTTCCGGCGAGGAGCGCCCGCTGCATCGCGGTGATCTCCCCGCCCATGAATTTGCAGCTCGCCTTGTTGGCAATGAACCGCGCGCTGACCGGCACGATGGTTTCCAGCACGGCAAGGCCGTTTTCCTTCAGCGTCGTGCCCGTCTCCACGATGTCCACGATGACGTCGGACAGACCCACCAGAGGCGCCAGCTCAATGGAACCGTTGAGGTGGATGAGTTCGATCTCCCGGCTCCGCTGCGAGTAGTAACGCCGGGCGATGCGCGGGAACTTTGTCGCCACGCGCAGCGGGCGCGTGTGATCGTCCCGGAACCCTTGCGGACCGGCTACGCACATGCGGCATCTGCCCATCCCCAGGTCGCACAACTCGTACACGTCCGGCTCCGCCTCCAGCAGAATGTCATTGCCCACGATGCCCACGTCCGCGGCGCCGCGCTCCACGTAGACCGTCACGTCGGAGGGCTTCACCAGGAAGTAGCGCACACCGCACGCCTCGTTGTCGAAGATGAGCCTGCGGTTTTCTTCTCCCATGCCCGGGCAGGGAAATCCGGCGTTCGCCAGCACCGCATAGGATTTTTCGCCCAGCCTCCCCTTGGGCAGGGCTACGCGGATCGTCCTCACGGCTTTTCCCCCTCTCCCGTTACGCGGATGCGCCGGCCCTCACGGATCAGCGCTTCACACCGCAGTGCGATCTCAGCCGGCGTACCGGTTCCCGGCACGCTGACCGCTTCTCTGTCCCCGGCAGAATCCGCAAGGCACGCCGCCTGATCGAGATAGACCGCAAAGCCGATCGCCTTGCCGCGCTTGCCCATGCGCGCCATCAGCGGATCGTACCGCCCGCCGGAGAGCACCGAGGTGTGCACCCCATCCGCAAAACCGGCGAAGATGACGCCGTTGTAATAGCTCATGTCGCTCGCCACCGAGAAATCCAGGCTGACGCGGGAGAGCCCCAGCGCCTGCGCAGCCTCGCCGAAGGCGCGAAGGGACGCGGCCGGCGCCAGGCAGGCAGGCGGCAGCCCGATGCTCTCCAGCCGCTCCAGCGCAGGCAGCAGCGGCCCTGCCGTCTCCACCAGGGCCAGCAGGATCGTGCGGATGTCTTCCGGCACACCCAGCGCCACGCAGCGCTGGGCAAGCCCCTGCGCATCCTTGCTGCGGATGTGGGAGAGCAGCAGCGCCTGTTCCTCGGCGGTCAGGATAGCGCCGGAGAGGATGGATGCTATGATGCCCATATCCGAGACGTCCAGCTGCCAGCCGTCCGGGCGGATGAGCTGCAGCGACCTGGCCGCCAGCAGCATCACCTCGCAGAAATCCCACTCCGTCAGCTCCCCAATGGCCTCGACGCCCGCCTGCATGATCTCCCGGAAGCCCTGCGCGCCGCGCGGCACACGGTACACGCTCTCTGCATAGGCGATCTTGAGGGGCATGTCCTCCTCGCGGGTGTTCTTCACCACGGACAGCGTGATATCCGGCTTCAGCGCCATCAGCTTTCCGTCCGTATCGGCAAAGGCCAGCACACGCTCGTCCGTCAGGAAGCTCTTGTTGCGCATGTACAGCTCGTATTCCTCAAAGCGCCCCACCTTGTAGGGGGCGTACCCCCAGGCGCCGTACAGCGCGCGCAGCCTGGCTGACAGCCGTTCCTCCGGCCGCAGTGCCCGTTCCACATCAGTCATCGTCCGTCTCCCGATTCTCCAGCCTCTCCAGGATCAGCTTGTAACCGCCGTTTCCGTAATCCAGGCAGCGCTTCACCCGCCCGATCGTAGCGGAACTGACGCCCAACGCCTCCGCCGCCTGCAGATACGAGGAACCGCCGCGCAGCAGCTTCGCGATCGTCAGCCGCTGCCCAAGATCCCGGATCTCCTTATTGGTGCAAAGGTCTTCAAAATACAGATAACACTCCTCCACGCTCTGCAGCGACAGGATGGAGCGGAAGAGCTCGTCCGTCTGCTCGTCCCTGCGAAGTCCCATGGTTTCAACCTCCCTTTCTTCCATTGTGTCGTATACTACCACGTTAGCGTGTGAAAGTCAACAGGCATTGAAAAAAACGGAGGCTTCCTTTATAATTGATTGTATACCAATGTTGAAAGAAGGATCCGCCATGAAAAAATCTCTTTTCGGCATCAATCGGCAGAAGATCACCGGCATCCTCTCCATCCTGATCTTCGTGGTCTCGGGCGTGCTGCTGCTGGTCCAGCCCCAGCTGATCACTGATCTGGCTGTATGGCTCTTTGCCGCCGTGTTTCTGGGCATCGGCATCTACTGGGTCGCCCGCTACATCCGTCAGGCACCGGAAGAAGCCGCGAAATCCTATGACCTGGCTGAGGCGCTGATCGCCCTTTCCGCAGCCGCGGTCATCCTGCTGCGGCGCGACCTGTTCACCGCCGTGCTCCCCATGCTCTGGGGCGCCATGCTGGTCGTCGGCGGCTTCATGATCCTGCAGACGGCCATCGACTTCCTCCGCCTCAAATACGTGCGCTGGTGGATCCTGCTGATCGGCGCCGTCATCGCCCTGCTGCTGGGTGCTTTGGCGCTGGTCACGCCGAACTTCCTCGCCGGGCACGTCCCAGTCTACGTGGGCGTATCGCTCATCGCGGAGGGCGTCATCAACCTGTTCAGCTTCATCCTGCTGATCCTGCACGGCCGCGGGAAGCTGCCGCTCTTCACCGACCGTCCGAAGGAGAAGGCACCGAAGGCGGAGGCAAAGCCCGCACCGGTTTCCCAGGCTGCTCCGGCCGCAAAACCCGCTCAGCCGGCTGTGGCGCCCCAGCCCGCGCCCGAGACCAGGCAGGCACCGGAAGCCCCTGCAAAAGCCGCCGAAGCTGCAGCGCCCGAAAAGCCCGCCGCGCCCGAAGCGCCCGAAAAGCCCGCCGAACCGGAGCGCGAGGCTCCCACGACCATCTTCGAAGAGCTGGCCCGGTATGCCGAGGAGGACAGCAAGAAGGAGTCATGATCCGCAGCGCTTAAGGCAAGCAGCGCCGCATCCAAACAGCCTGCAGACAGATATAAACGAGGTGCATCGCCGGAAACGGCGGTGCACCTTCTTTATAAAGAGCGCGCTGCTGTCCTGTCCGTCAGCAGCCGTTCTTTTCAGGCCTTTTTCCTCTTGAGGACGGCTCGAATCTTCGCTTCGATGTTCTCCTGATTCAAGCCGTATTTGTCCATCAGCTCCTGCGGCTGCCCGGATTCGCCGAAGGAATCCTGCACACCCACCATCTCCACAGGGACGGGACAGTTCGCAGCCAGGCATTCCGCAACCGCGCTGCCCATGCCTCCATGGACCTGGTGCTCTTCCGCAGTGACGATGCAGCCGGTTTCTCCGGCAGCCCGTATCACGGTTTCTTCATCCAGGGGCTTCACCGTATGCAGATCGATCACCCGCACGGAGATGTTTTCCTTTGCCAGCGCCTCCGCCGCGTTCATCGCCTCATACACCATGGGGCCGTTGGCGAATACGGTGACGTCGCTGCCGTCCCGGCACAGGCGCGCTTTGCCCACCTCAAAGGGGGTGCTTTCATCCGTCACGAGCGGCACCGCTTCTCGGCCAAACCGGACAAAGCACGGGCCGCTGATTTCAGCCATGGCCAGCGTCGCTTTCCGGGTCTCCTCCGCATCACAGGGGACGATGACGGTCATGTTCGGGAGGACGCGCATCAGCGCCACGTCCTCCAGCGCCTGGTGCGTCGCACCGTCCGGGCCGACCGAAATGCCCGCATGGGCGCCGCCGAGCTTCACGTTCAGCTTGTTATAGCAGACAGTGGTGCGGATCTGATCCCATGCCCTGCCTGCAAGAAAAACGCAGTATGTGGAACAGAAGGGAACCATGCCCGAGAGTGCCAGCCCGGCGGATGTGCCGACCATATCCTGTTCAGAAATGCCCATATCCAGGAAATGCTCCGGATACCGGTCGCGGATCCATACGGTTCGGGTGGATTTGGCCACGTCCGCATCCAATACCATCACATCGCTCCGCTTTTCACACAGCTCCAAAAGCGCTTTGCCGTAGCCGTCGCGCATCGGTACTTTTCCGCTCATGCTTCCTTCCCTCCGTTAATCTCGGCCAGCGCTTTTTCAAGCTGCTCGGCGCTCGGTGCGTTGCCGTGCCAGTTGCAGTCGTTCTCCATGAACGAAACGCCCTTGCCCTTCACCGTATTGGCGATCAGCACGCTGGGCTTGCCTTTAAAGGAAGCCGCCATGCGGAACGCGTTCGTTACCTGCTCCATATCATGGCCGTCAAGCTCGATGACGTTCCAGCCGAAATCGTGCCACTTGGCGCAAAGGTCGCCGAGATCCTTGATCTCAGGCACCGTGCCGTCCAGCTGCACCCGGTTGTAGTCCACGATCGCGCACAGGTTATCCAGCTTCAGCTGCGCCGCAGTCATTACCGCCTCCCAAATCTGCCCTTCCTGCAGCTCGCCGTCTCCCATCAGGCAGTACACCCGGTTGTCCTTCCCCTGCTTTTTGAAGCCGATGGCAAGGCCGTTCGCGATGGACAGGCCCTGGCCCAGAGAGCCGCTGGAGCAGTCCAGTCCTGGCGTGCTCTGCTTATGAGGGTGCCCCTGCAGGATGCTCCCGAGCTTTCTCAGCGTGCCCAGCTCCTGAGCCGGGAAGAAGCCTCTTCTGGCAAGCACGCTGTACAGTACGGGGGCCACGTGGCCTTTGGAGAGGATGAAGCGGTCCCTGCCGTCCCACTCCGGATTCTTTGGGTCGAGCTTCATCACGTCAAAATACAGCGCCGTCATGATCTCGGCCGCCGAGAGGGACCCTCCCGGATGACCGGAGCCGGCCTGGTGGATCATGGTCAGGATGTCGCCGCGCACGGTGCGGGCTGTTTCCTTCAGTTCCTGGATGTTCATTTGCGGGATCTCCCCTTCCATCTTTTCATTATTATGGCTAAAGAAGGCTGCGGACATCAGGCTTTCAGCAGGCCTGCGCCGATCATTTCTTTGCGCATGGCAGCCATGGTCTTCTCATCGGAAGGCAGGCTGGGCAGGAACGGGGCGCCCACATCCAGCCCCATCATATTGGCCATGTCTTTGGTGGCCACGGGGAAGCTGGCAAGATCCATGGAAAGCCGCACGGGATTGAGACGGAACTGGGCCTCCAGAGAGCCCTGGATATCGCCGGCGATGAATTTTTCATAGATCGAGCACACCAGTTCCGGATACATATTCGCGGTGGAGCACACGCCGCCGGCACCGCCGTGGATGAGCGTACTGAAAACCAGGGTGTCTTTCCCGCCGAAGACCTTGAACTCCCGCCCGCGCATCCGGCGGATGAATTCGGCAGTGCGGGTCATATCGCCGCTCGAATCCTTCATGCCCACGATATTCGGGCAGCGCTCCGCCAGGCGTTCCACGAGGCTGTAGCTCATGGTGTAGCCCGTCCTGCCGGGGTTGTTATACAGCAGCATGGGCAGATCCGGGACCGACTCGGCAATGGCAGCAAAGTGGCGGAAAAGCTCTTCCTCGGTGGGCTTCAGGAACATGGGCTGCAGCACCGAGATGCCGGCCGCGCCCGCCTTGCGCGCCATGCGGGCCAGGCGGATGCATTTCTGCGTGCGGATCGCGCCGATCCCGCAGTAGACAGGGACGCGTCCCGCCGCCTGGGACAGCATGATCTCCAGCGCGCGCTGCGTCTCGTCCTCTTCCAGCATATAGAATTCGCCGTTGCTCCCGAAGGCGAGGATCCCGTGAACGCCGCCGTTGATGACGAATTCCACCTGCTTGCGCATCTTGGCCTCGTCAACCTGTTCATTCTGGTCAATCGGAGTGAGTATCGGAGGGATAATGCCCCTGATCATGCTGGTATCCATATTTCACACGCCTTTCTTTTGCCCCTTCAGGCAAAGGGTTTCTTTTTCTTAGCAGATACGGCGGAGACAGCTTTCATGCCCTTACCGCTCTTTATGGTCTTTTCCAGTTCGGCTTCCACCTCGGCCACGCGCTGTGCCTGAAAAATCAGGGCTTCCGCGTCCTCCGGACGGATGGCGATCACGCCGTCGCAATCGCCGACGATGTAGTCCCCCGGCCGCACCAGAACGCCTCCGCAGAGAACGGGCTGCTGTACGGCGGTGATCTTGCAGCCGGTCTCCAGGCGGATTCCGAAGCCCCTGCAGAACAGCGGGAGCTGCTCCCGCCGGATCACACCGGAGTCGCGTGCAACGCCGTCCAGCACCATACCCGCCAAAGAGCAGGCCCTGGTCGCATGCATGATGTTCTCGCCTACGATGGCATCCCGGCTGGGTACGGAGCAGACCATCACGCTGCCCTTTTCTGCCAGCTCCATGATTTCAAATACATTCAGTATTGCGGCTCCGGGACCCGGCTGACGCTCATACTGCACGGTGAAAGCCTTCCCACAGATGCGGATATCCGGCGGCAGCGGAAAGATCCCTTCCATCCAACCGTCCAGATGCAGCAGATTCATGGCATCCGTGAGGGCACCGGTCTCAGCATGGCTGAGAAAATCCAGGATTTCCTGTTCTTTCATATCTTCCCTTCACCTTTCGGTTCACAGCGGGTCTCAGGCTGCGCCTTTCCGGCTCTTTTTGCTCTCGCTGACGACTGTGTACACCAGCATGGCGACGGTCATCAGCAGGAAAACCACTGCGATCGGGGACTGGAGCATGGGCATCAGGCTGCCCTGGCTGCGCATGAGCGAGCGGCGCAGGTTCTCCTCCAGCATGGGGGTCAGGATGAAGCCCACCACCATGGGCGCCAGCGGATACTTGTACCGCTTCATGACAAAGCCAAGGAGGCCGAAGGCGATCATCACGCCGATGTCAAAGATGCGGTTGTTGGAGGAATAGGAGCCCACGAAGCAGAAGGCGATCACAACGGGCAGCAGCACTTCCGTCCTCACGGAGAGGATCTTGGAGAAGACGGGCAGCCCGAAATACCCTTCGATCAGCATAAAGACGTTGGCGATGATGAAGGCCGCGAAGATGGCGTAAACCAGCACGTTGCCGGAGGAGAAGAGCAGCGGACCGGGGGCAATGCCGTGGATCTGGAAGCCCGCCATGATCATGGATGTGGCATTGTCGCCGGGGATGCCCAGGGTCAGCAGGATGATCAGGGCGCCGCCCACAGAAGCGTTGTTCGCGGTTTCTGGGGCTACGATGCCCTCGATGGAACCCTTGCCGAATTCCTCCGGATGCCTGGACGTCTTTTTGGCGAACGTATACGCCAGCAGATTGGCAACATTGCCGCCGATGCCGGGCAGAATGCCGACCACAAGGCCGATGATCGCGGCAGGGCCTGCGACCTTCAGGTTATGCACGAATTCCTTCCAGGTGATGCCGAAGCCCTTCATGCGCTTCTGCTGCACCAGCTGAAGCTTGGCCTGTTCCGCGGTGATGCTGTTGCGCTTTGAGGCGTTGGTCAGCACCTGGCTTACGGCAAACAGACCGATCAGCAGCGGCACCAGCGCAAAGCCGCCGCGGAGATTGCGGAAGCCGAAGGTGTAGCGGGTATAGGCGCTCAGGCGGTCGACGCCCACAAAAGCGAGGCTTACGCCCAGCAGGCAGGAAAGCAGGCCCTTGATCATGCTCCCCTCGGCCAGCGCGGACACGGTGGTCAGCGCGAGGAGGATCACCGTCGTGTATTCATAGGGAGAGAACCGCAGCGCCACCTGGCCGATCAGCGGGGCCAGCGTGCTGAGGACCACGGCGGAGAAGATGCCGCCGATAAAGGAGAACAGCAGCGCCACGCCCATGGCACGGTAGCTTCTCCCCTCCTTCGCCAGATAGTGGCCGTCAAAGCAGGTAGCGATGGAGGAAGGCGTGCCGGGGATGCCCAGCAGGATCGCAGAAATGAATCCGCCGGAAACGCCGCCCACGTACACGCTCATCAGGAAGGAGATGCCCACCACCGGCTCCATGGAGAAGGTGAGCGGCAGCATGATGGCCAGCGCGGTAAAGGCGGAAAGTCCGGGAATGGCGCCGAAGATCAGGCCGGCCAGGTTGCCGATAAAGATCAGGAGTATCGCTATGGGATACTGGAACAGATTGGCGAAACCTTGCATCAACATCGTGTGCTGCCCTCCTTAACCCATGATCCCGGCAGGCAGGAAGATCTGGAAGCCGTAGTAGAACAGATAATAGACCGCAAACGGAACGATGACGGACGTGAGGATACTGATGATCAGCAGCTTCTTTTCCTTCAGCGCGCCCTTGGGGAAGAGCAGGTACATCTGGCAGAAAAGGTATACGATGGTCAGCGGCACAAAGCCCACGGTTTTGAGCAGCAGATAATAACAGACCAGCAGGGCGATGCTGAGAAGCAAGGGAAGATTGAAGGTGAAGCCCTTCTTTTCCGTCTTCGGGGCGCCGTCCTTCTGTTCCCTTATATTCTTGCGGGTGCTTCCGAAAATCTGGAGCAGCGCGAGGCACCCCATCAGGACGGATACGACCCGCGGAAAGAACTGGGGCCCCAGAGAATCCGCCTTGGTCATCTTGATCGAATACGATGCGGCATAGACAAAGATGGAAAATGCCAGAAATACAAACCCCGATAACTGGTCCTTGCGGGATTCGGACATACGTTTGTTCCTCCTTCAGATTGATCCTGCCAAACAGGCTTCTCTACAAGAAGGCCCGGGCCGGACAGAACCGGCCCGGGCTGTTCGTCATTCAAGCCTTACTGCGCAGCCAGGAACTCATCCTTGTAGATTTCCATGGTCTCCTCGTAGAACTTCTGGGCATACTCGGCGGCCTCTTCCTTCACCATGTTCGCGGGGGTGAGGAAATTGTCCTTGAGATACGCCTTGAAGTCGGGATCTTCCGCAGCCTTGGAAAGCGCGTCGGCCAGGATGTCCACGATCTCGTCGGGGGTTTCGGGCGCAACGCCGACCCAGAAGAACTTGGAGAAGTCCACGTTCTTGTAGCCGTAATCGGAGGCCAGCTTCGCGTCCGGGATCAGCTCGTTGGGCTCGCTGCCCAGCAGGCAGAGGGCCTGGAATTCGCCGGTCTTGAAGTAGTCAAGCGCCAGGGAGTAGCTGAGGTTGATCACGTCGGTCTGGTGGCCGAGCAGCGCGGTGATCTTCGCAGCGTTATTGCCGACGTCCTGGAAGCGGAACGCGGAATTCCATTCTTTATTCATGGCGATGCCGCAGATCTGGTTGGTGGCGCCGATCTTTCCGCCGTATTCAATGGTGTCGGGGGCCGCGATGGACTTGTCGACCAGGTCCTTGAGATCGGCGTAGCCGGAGTCCTTGTGGGCAACCAGCACGGTCGTATTGTCGATCAGCGGGATGCCGATGGTCTTGAAGCTGCTGAGGGTCACATCGGTGGTGCCCATCATGTTGGGGACGAACATGTCGGTTCCGTTGATGATGAGGGTGTAGCCGTCGGGCTCGGCATACAGGGCTTCTTCCATGCCGATCACGGTGGCGCCGCCGTCGACGTTGCTGGTGACGACGGTCACGCCCAGGACCTTCTGCAGGGCGATCGCCAGCTGGCGGGTATTGCGGTCCGTATCACCGCCGGCCTTTACGGGGCAGATGATCGTAATCGGCTTGTTCGGGAAATCGGCAGCCGAGGCGGTGGTGACGACGCCGAGCACCAGGGTGAGGATCACGGCGAGGGCGAGAGCAGCGGACAGGATCTTTTTCATTATGGGTTTCCTCCTTTTCAAATTTGGATTGGGTTCGGTGTTTCGTTCGTGGCCATTATGCGGGTTTTGCATGGATTTGGTCAATGTGCGTAAAAACTAAAGATAAAAACTGCAAAACATGACGTCTTCATAGTCTTTCATTATTTGCGTTTCACTGAATGAAATCGTTGTTGCAAATGAAATACTCTAGTGCAAAGGCAGACAGGGAAATTGCAAATTTCAGAGAATACTATATAGCGAACACCGAAATACCGAAGATCCGGTCAGGCTTTCGGCCTGGAAAGGAGCGACAGGATGAGGATTGCATGCCTGCTCATGCGCAAAGAGATGGTGGACCAGGCCTGGAGGGTGATGCTCGAGAACCGCATCAACTGGCAAGAGTACAACATGACTTTCGATTACGGCCCGGCCGATTACGCGATCGAATGGACAAAGCGGATTGCCGATTCGCCGGATAAACCGGATATCATCATCTCCCGCGGCCTGAGCGCCACCTATGTGAAACAGAACTGCGCGATCCCCGTGGTGGAAATGCGCATGACCGCCCAGGAAATGAGCCTGCTGATACTGAAAGCCAAAAAGCTGTCCGGGAAAGAGCACCCGAGGATCGGTGTGATCGGCTACTCGAACCAGTATTGCAACATGGATTACTTCAATGAGATCTTCGGCATCGACCTCCATTTGTATCTGGTCGCGGCGGGCCTGGAGGGGCCTCAGGAGCTGCACGCCAAAGCGCGCGGTGCCATCAGCGACGGGATGGATGTGATCATCGGCGGCAACGTAGCGCAGAGCGAAGCCCGCCTGGCCGACGTTCCGAGCCTGTTTATCGAAACGACGGGGGATTCCTTTCTGGAGGCCTTCCGGCAGGCCAAAAGCATGTCCTATGCCATCCGGCAGGAGCAGCTGAACACAACCTGGCTGAGAACGCTGCTGGACAACTCGTTCAACGCCATCATCTGTATGGATACGGAAGGGAAGGTCACCCTGGTAAACCACATCGCCGGGATGCAATTGGGACTCGAACCCGAAAACACGGTCGGGAAAACGCTGGATACGGTGGTGCCCGAACTGACCGCTGACACGCTCATCCCCGTTCTGAAAGAAGGAAAGACGATTTTTTCGCTTTATCTGGATATCGGTATGCGCTCCATGGTGGCAAACATATCCCCGATTATGACCGATACGGGGATCGTCGGCGCGGTGCTTTCTGCGCAGCAGGTCAAGTTTCTGGAAGAGATGGAAGCCGCGGTCCGTCAGCACCAGCGCGCAAACCATCCTGCTGAAGCGATGCTGAAGGATATCGGGGAACCTTCCGGAGCCGTTCGGCATGCTCTGACCCGGGCCAGGCACTATGCCGCCAGCGAATTTCCTGTCCTCATCAACAGCGAAGCGGGCAATGCGCAGGAGCGGTTTGCACAGGCGATCCATAACCAGAGCAAACGCTCAGACGGCCCGTTTGTCGCCGTGAACTGTGCCGGGATCCCCGCCGAAGAGCAGGCACGGGTGCTCTTCGGTCCATTGTCTGACAGTGAAGGCCTCGTCAGCGCAGCCAACGGGGGCACGCTGTACATTGAAGACATCCAGGCCCTCTCCCCCGTTTGCCAGCAGCGCCTCGTGACGCTCATCAAAAAACACACGATCCTGGATGCCGATTGCCGTGAGAAACACATCAGCGTCCGGCTGATCGCCCACAGCCGGGAAAACCTTTACCGGTCGGTGCAGGAGATGCGCTTTGACAGGGAACTGTTCTACCTCATCAATTCACTGCCTCTGGATCTGCCCCCTCTCAGGGAGCGGCGGGAGGATATCCCCTATTGGGTGGATCTGTTCCTCGTCCATTACCGGGAGCGCTATAAGCGGTACATCACGCTGACCGCCGGCGGCAAGCAGCAGATGATGAGCTACGACTGGCTCGGAAACGTCACGCAGCTGCGGGCTTTCTGCCAGCAGATGATCCTGTCGGCGCGCCAGCGCCTGATTGACGAGGTGTTCATCCGCACACAATACAGCTGGATGTATCCGCCGATAGCGCCCTCTGAAGTCTCTCCGCTGACGGATAAGGGCGCCTATGCCAACCATGAAGCGGAGCTGATCGCCCAGCTGCTCGCCCAATATCAGAACAACCGGAGCCGCGTCGCAGCCGCCATGAACATCAGCACGACTACCCTCTGGAGAAAAATCAAGAAATACGGGCTCAGCACCGGAAAATAGTGTCCCTGCAAACAAGGCTTTCTCATAGAAGCAGCGCTCTTCCTTTCATCCCGCATGAAAGAAAGAGCGCTGATTTTGAGTGAAAGCCGTTCAAAACTGAAATGACTGAAACGTTTGGAATGCAAATCGCGAACGATTATGGAATCCGGCGCGAAACGGAATCTCTTTTTATCACCTTTACCACTTGCCTCAAAAACATCGTCCCTTTTAAAATGCTGCCGTCACGTGAATTTGGGCAAGGAGGATCCCGCAATGAAAAACAATGTGATCCGTGAAAAGGTGGACCGGCGTCTGCCAATGACCTCGACCCGTATCTGGAGCACAAACCCCTTTATCGTTGAGACCGTCGGCAGCAGCGAACAGTTTGATTACGTTGAGTTTGCCGCGGAATACGCCCCCTTCAGCCAGATCGATCTGGAGAACATCTGCCGGGCTGCGGAGCTCTACGGGATGGGTTCCATGATCAAGCTGGATCTGCAGAACCGCGGCTATGTGGCACAGAAAGCCATGGCAGCCGGCTTCCAGGCGGTGCTGTTCGCCGACCATTCCACACCGGAGCAGATCGAAGAGAGCATCCGGCTGACACTGCCGACGACGCCGGACTGCGGCGGCTGCTACGGCTACCCCATGCGCCGCTTCATCGGAGGCCAGTCCCACCTGACGCCCATGAACCACGCCAGGCGCGTCAAGGAAGTCGTGCGCTGCTTCATGATCGAGAAGAAGACGGCGCTGGATCACATCGATGAGATCTGTTCCATCCCCGGTGTGGACATGGTGCAGTTCGGCTCCGGAGACTGGAGCATGAACCAGGGCTTTGACCGCAACGAGCGCCCGGAGGAATGCCGGGAAGCGGAGCGGAAGATGATCGAGGCAGCCCTTCGCCACGGCGTGCGCCCCCGCTGCGAAGTGAAGAGCGCGGAAGACGCGAAGTACTACCGCGACCTGGGTGTGATCGATATCGCGCTGGACGACGAAATCTATGCACTGCGCCGGTTCTGGTTTGAAGAAGGCGCCAGATTCCGCAAAATCGTAAAAGGTGAATAAAAGGAGGAAAACCACTATGAAAATCGCATTTATCGGACTCGGCATCATGGGCAAGCCCATGGCGAAGAACCTGCTGAAGGCCGGCCATGAACTCCGCGTTTACGACCGCAACACCGCCACCCTGGAAGAGATGAAGGCCGC
>JAFUTW010000042.1 GCA_017484085.1 Clostridia bacterium | reverse complement strand
TTTGGCCAACGGCGGGCTGATCGACATTCTGTACATGGGCGTCAAGGCGGGCCTATATCCCTGCCTGATCTTCATCGGCATCGGCGCCATGACCGACTTTGGTCCTCTGATTTCCAATCCGAAATCCCTGCTGCTGGGCGCTGCGGCTCAGTTCGGCGTGTTTTTCGCCTTCTTTGGAGCCACGCTGCTGGGCTTCAACGGCAATGAAGCGGCCTCTATCGGCATCATCGGCGGCGCGGACGGCCCCACCGCCATTCTGACCACCACAAAGCTGGCTCCCCATCTGCTGGGGCCCATCGCTGTGGCGGCTTACAGCTACATGGCGCTGATTCCCATGATTCAGCCTCCGCTGATGAAGGCGCTGACCACCAAGGAAGAGCGCAGCGTCAAGATGGAACAGCTGCGGGTAGTCAGCAAGACCGAAAAAATCCTTTTCCCGATCATCGTAACCATCTTTGTGGTGCTGTTGCTGCCCTCCACCGCGCCTCTGATCGGCTGCCTCATGTTTGGCAACCTGCTGAAGGAAAGCGGCGTCACCGAGCGGCTCAGCGACGTGGCTCAGAACGCCCTGATGAACATTGTGACCCTGTTCCTGGGCATCAGCGTGGGCGCCACCATGGTGGGCTCCAACTTCCTGAGCCTGCAGACGATCTATATCGTCGTGCTGGGCCTGATCGCCTTCTCCTTCAGCACCATCGGCGGCCTGCTGGTGGGCAAGCTGATGTACAAGCTGAGCGGCGGAAAGATCAATCCGCTGATCGGCTCCGCCGGCGTGTCCGCGGTGCCCATGGCGGCCCGGGTCAGCCAGAAGGTGGGTCAGCAGGAGAATCCCTCCAACTTCCTGCTCATGCATGCCATGGGGCCCAACGTAGCGGGTGTCATCGGCTCTGCCATCGCGGCCGGCTTCCTGATGAGCGTGTTCGGCGGCTGATGAGCTGTTTCAAAGGCGTTGGAAACGCCAAATTGGCGGAAGGGGATTATGTGAAGAACAGCTGAATATTGACAGATTCTTCACAAGAATTGGTTGAACTTTTTCCCCAGAGGGAATATAATAAAAGACGGCGGACGGGCCCTGGAAAGGGTAATGTAAACGGCCGCTGAGAAAGAGGTATTTACAATGGCGAATCTGGATTTGACCCAGTATGGGATTACCGGGACCACCGAGATCGTGCACAATCCGTCCTATGAAGTGCTGTTCGCGGAAGAGAACAAGCCTGAGCTGGAAGGCTATGAAAAGGGACAGCTGACCGAGCTGGACGCCATGAACGTCATGACCGGGATCTACACCGGCCGCAGCCCCAAAGACAAGTACATCGTCATGGACGAGAACTCCAAGGACACCGTGTGGTGGACCACGGAGGGCTACAAGAACGATAACCATCCCCTGAGCGAAGAGAACTGGGCCATCCTGAAGGATCTGGCGAAGAAGGAGCTGAGCGGCAAGCGCCTGTTCGTTGTGGACGCTTTCTGCGGCGCCAACAGGGATACCCGCATGGCCGTCCGCTTTATGATGGAAGTGGCCTGGCAGGCTCATTTCGTCACCAATATGTTCATCAAGCCCACCGCGGAGGAGTTGGAGAACTTCAAGCCCGACTTCATCGTCTACGCCGCCAACAAGGCCAAGGTGGACAATTACAAGGAGCTGGGCCTGAATTCTGAAACCGCTGTCGCCTTCAATATCACCAGCCGGGAGCAGGTGATTCTGAACACCTGGTACGGCGGCGAAATGAAGAAGGGCATGTTCTCCATGATGAACTACTATCTGCCGCTGAAGGGCATCGCCGCGATGCACTGCTCTGCCAACACCGATATGAACGGTGAGAACACTGCCATCTTCTTCGGCCTGTCCGGCACCGGGAAGACCACCCTGTCCACCGATCCCAAGCGTTTGCTGATCGGCGATGACGAGCACGGCTGGGACGACGAGGGCGTGTTCAACTACGAGGGCGGCTGCTACGCGAAGGTCATCAACCTGGACAAGGATTCCGAGCCGGACATCTACAACGCCATCCGCCGCGACGCGTTGCTGGAGAACGTGACCGTGGATGCCGAGGGCAAGATCGATTTTGCCGACAAGAGCGTCACCGAGAACACCCGCGTTTCCTATCCGATCGACCACATCGAGAAGATCGTCAAGAACGTGCGGCCCATCTCTGCCGGCCCCGACGCCCAGAACGTCATCTTCCTCTCCGCGGACGCCTTCGGCGTGCTGCCGCCCGTTTCCGTGCTGACGCCTGAGCAGACGAAGTACTACTTCCTCTCCGGCTTCACCGCGAAGCTGGCCGGCACCGAGCGCGGCATCACCGAGCCCACCCCCACCTTCTCCGCCTGCTTCGGCCAGGCCTTCCTGGAGCTGCATCCCACGAAGTACGCCGAGGAACTGGTCCGGAAGATGGAAAAGAGCGGCGCCAAGGCCTACCTGGTCAACACCGGCTGGAACGGCACCGGCAAGCGCATCTCCATCAAAGACACCCGCGGCATCATCGACGCGATCCTGAGCGGCGCGATCCTCACCGCCCCCACCAAGAAGATCCCCTACTTCGATTTTGAGGTCCCGACCGAGCTGCCCGGCGTCGATCCCGCGATCCTCGACCCGCGCGACACCTACAAGGACGCCTCCGAGTGGGAAACCAAGGCGAAGGATCTGGCCTCCCGCTTCATCAAGAACTTCGTGAAGTACGAGGGCAACGAGGCCGGCAAGGCGCTCGTCGCGGCAGGCCCGCAGCTGTAATCCCTTTTCCGCACCGCAACCGGGCGCAGGCGCGCCCGGTTTTTTCATGCAATCGTCTGATAAAGGAACAAACGCATCTATGAACAAAGACCTGACCGTCGGAAAACCTTCGACCGTTCTCTGGCGCTTCTGCCTGCCCCTGTTCGGCAGCATCCTCTTTCAGCAGCTCTACAACATCGCGGACAGCCTCGTCGCCGGCAAGTTCATCGGCGAAAACGCCCTGGCCGCCGTCGGCAACAGCTACGAGGTGACGCTCATCTTTCTGGCGTTCGCCTTCGGCTGCAACATGGGCTGCTCTGTCATCGTCTCCCAGCTCTTCGGGGCCAAAGAGACCGGGAAGATGAAAACCGCCGTATCCACTTCAGCCCTGCTGGCCGCCGCTGTCTGCGCGCTGCTGATGCTTTGCGGCCTGCTGTTCTGCCGGCCGCTTCTCATGCTCATCCGCACGCCGGAGGAATTGCTCGCCGATTCCGCGCTGTACCTCACCATTTACATCTGGGGGCTTCCCTTCCTGTTCTTCTACAACATCGCCAACGGCATCTTCACCGCGCTGGGGGATTCCCGCACGCCCTTCCTTTTTCTCGCCTTCTCCTCCAGCGCCAACATCCTTGTGGATATTCTCTTCGTGACCCGGCTTCATATGGGCGTGGACGGCGTCGCCTGGGCCACCTTCCTGTGCCAGGGAGTCAGCTGCATCCTGGCCGTCGTCGCCGTCCTGCGCCGCCTGGCTGCGATCCCCACCGCCAGGCGGCCTGCCCTGTTCTCCGCCAGGCTGCTGCGCAGGATCCTCAGCATCGCCATCCCCAGCACGCTGCAGCAGAGCTTCATCTCCGTCGGGAACCTCGTCATCCAGGGCGTCATCAACTCCTTCGGCGCCGGGGTCATCGCCGGGTATGCCGCTGCCGTCAAGCTGAACAACCTGGTCATCACATCATTTACGACGCTGGGCAACGGCATTTCGAACTATACCGCGCAGAATCTGGGGGCAGGCAAGACGGACCGCATCCGGCAGGGCTTCTTTGCGGGCCTTCGCATGGTCTGGGTGCTGGGGCTGCCCCTTGCCGCAGCCTACTTCTTCTTCGGCAGCTTCTTCCTGCGGCTGTTCATGGATGCGCCCACGGCGCAGGCCATGGAAACCGGCAGGATCTTCCTGCGCATCCTCTCTCCCTTCTACATCGTCGTCTCTGCCAAGCTGGCTGCCGACGGCGTGCTGCGGGGCGCCGGCCTCATGAAAGCCTTTATGGTTGCCACCTTCACCGACCTCATCCTGCGCGTATTCCTGGCCATCCTGTTCTCCCGCACCGCGCTGGGCTCGGTCGGCATCTGGTGCGCCTGGCCCGTCGGCTGGACGATCGCCGCCGCGCTTTCCCTCCTCTTCCTGCGCTCCGCGTTCTTTGCCGGAAAGCAGAGGGCATGACCTGTTTCAGGCGCATATAAAAAAGGCTTGTCCGCCGGCAGCTGCCGGTGAACAAACCTTTTTTCATTATAAGCTTCAGGATTTCAGCGTCAGATCCCCGTCTTTGATCCAGCCCGTCCTGCGCAGCACCTCGCCGAACACCAGCGTCAGCAGCGCCGGCAGCACAAAACAGATGAGCACCATGCCCAGCCAGTCCGCCGCGCCGGGGGCGATGGCCGCCGCGCCCTTGGCGATGGCTTCCTCCGTCGGGGCGACCCAGCCGGTCACCACCCCGATGGGGCCGCACAGCCCGCAGGTGCCCATGCCCGAATTGATCGGCGCGCCGTTCATCTCCAGGCGGAAGATACAGGTCGCCACAGGCCCGGTGACCGCCGAGGCCAGGATGGGCGCGATCCACACGCGCGGGTTCTTCACGATGTTGGGCATCTGCAGCATGGAGGTGCCCAGCCCCTGGCTGATGAGGCCGCCCACGCCGTTCTCGCGGTAGGAGAGCACAGCAAAGCCGACCATCTGCGCACAGCAGCCCGCGACGGCCGCGCCGCCTGCCAGGCCCGTCAGCCCCAGTACGGAGCAGATGGCGGCGGAGGAGATCGGCAGCGTCAGCGCGATGCCCACGAGCACGGAAACCGCGATGCCCATGGCGAAGGGCGCCAGCTTGGTCGCACTGTCGATCATAAGGCCGAAGGCGGAAGCGGCGCTGCCGATTGGCGGCGCGATCAGCTTGGCCAGCGCGACGCCGACGAGGATGGTGACGGCCGGCGTCACCAGAATGTCGATCTTCGTCTCCTTGGAAACCGCCTTGCCGAACTCCGCAGCCACGATGGCGATGATGAGCACGGCGAGCGGGCCGCCGGCGCCGCCCTCCGCATTGGCCGCCCAGCCGACGGCCGCCAGCGAGAAGAGCACCAGCGGATCCGCGGACAGCGCGTAGCCGATGGCCACCGCCATCGCCGGTCCGGACATCGCCATGGCGTAGCTGCCGATGTCAGCCAGATAGGCTATGCCGGCCTGCTGCCCCAGCGTGCGGATGATCGTACCGATCAGCAGGGAGCAGAAGAGGCCCTGCGCCATAGCGCCCAGCGCGTCGATGCCGTAGCGCCTCGCGGAAAAGACGATGTTCTTTCTTTTGAGAAAAGCCGAAAAACCGCTCATGTGACACCTCTTTTTGTTCCGATAAACAGCTTTAAAGGTTCTGCGCTGCAGCACGGCTGCAGCGCAGTTTTTTATCAGTACGCGATCTTCTTTTCGATGTAGGCGACCAGTTCGTCCAGCGCGACGTGGTCCTGCTCCATCGTGTCGCGGTCGCGCACGGTCACCACGCCGGTCTCCAGCGTGTCGAAGTCCACCGTCACGCACATGGGCGTGCCGATCTCATCCTGGCGGCGGTAGCGCTTGCCGATGGAGCCCGTCTCGTCATAGTCCACCATGAAGTGCTTCGCCAGCATGTCATAGACCTCTGTCGCCTTCTCGCCCAGCTTGTTCTTCTGCAGGGGCAGGACGGCGCACTTGTAGGGCGCCAGCGCGGGATGGAAGTGCATGACGACGCGGGAGTCGCCGCCCTCCAGCTGCTGCTCCTCATACGCCTCGCACAGGAAGGCGAGCGCCGCGCGGTCCGCGCCGAGGGAAGGCTCGATGACGTAGGGGATGACCTTCTCGCCCGTCGTGGGGTTCAGGTACTCCATGCTCTTGCCGCTGGTGTTCTGGTGCGCGGTGAGGTCGTAATCCGTGCGGTCCGCGACGCCCCAGAGCTCGCCCCAGCCGAAGGGGAACAGGTACTCGAAGTCCGTCGTCGCCTTGGAGTAGAAGGCCAGTTCCTCCGGCCTGTGGTCGCGCAGGCGCAGATGCTCCTCCTTGATTCCCAAGCCCAGCAGCCAGTCGCGGCAGTAGCTGCGCCAGAACTGGAACCACTCCAGATCGGTGCCCGGCATGCAGAAGAACTCCAGCTCCATCTGCTCGAACTCGCGGGTGCGGAAGGTGAAGTTGCCCGGGGTGATCTCGTTGCGGAAGCTCTTGCCCACCTGGCACACGCCGAAGGGCAGCTTGCGCCGCGTGGTGCGCGCCACGTTCTGGAAGTTGACAAAGATGCCCTGCGCCGTCTCGGGACGCAGATAGATCTCGTTGGAAGCGTCTTCCGTTACGCCCTGGAAGGTCTTGAACATCATGTTGAACTTGCGGATGCCCGTAAAGTCACGCTTGCCGCACTGCGGGCACGCGATCTCATGCTCATTGATAAAGGCTTCCAGCTGTTCGTTCGTCCAGCCGTCCGCCTCGATCTCCTGGCCGTTCTCCTTGCCCCAGTCCTCGATGAGTTTGTCGGCGCGGAAGCGCGCCTTGCAGGCCTTGCAGTCCATCAGCGGGTCGTTGAAGTTGCCCACATGGCCGCTGGCCACCCACACCTGGCGGTTCATCAGGATCGCGCAGTCCAGGCCCACGTTGTAGCGGCACTCCTGCACGAATTTCTTCCACCAGGCGCGCTTCACGTTGTTCTTGAACTCCACGCCCAGGGGGCCGTAATCCCAGGCGTTCGCCAGGCCGCCGTAGATCTCGCTGCCCTGGAAGATGAAGCCGCGCCCTTTGCACAGCGCGATGACCTTGTCCATCACGTCGTTTTGTACCTTTGCCATCGTCGTATCCTCGCTTTCTCTTCGCGTATTACCGGGCAAATCAAAAGAACCGCAGGAAGGCATGCCCCGGATCCACGCCTCTCGCATGAATCAAGGGACGAAAGTTGCCTTCCGCGGTTCCACCCTTGTTGACGCCGTACGGCGCCCGCTTTAATCGTTCTGATCGGCTCCGGGCTGCCAACCCCCTCATCGCCTGTGCGATATCATAGCCGAGAAGGGGCGCAAAGTCAAGCGCAAAAGAGAATTATTCATCAGCCCCACGGCACGTAGACATATTCCATGAACTCGATCTCGTCCTGCGCGTTCAGACGGATGCGCGTGGTGACGAACCAGAAATCGACCTCCGTGAATTCATCCGCCTCCGGCGGAAGATCGCACTGGAAGATCAACTCCCGGCCTTCGGGCGCCTGTCCGTCCAGATAGGCAGCGATATACCACTCATAGAGATCCGTCACGGTCCTGGTTTCAAACGGATCATACATGTCGCCTGCCATCTCGGCCTGAAAATCCTTCGCGAGCGGATAGGTGACAAGCTCTTCCTCCGCATACTCGCCGTGTCCGTCGTCCTCGTCCTCCACAAAGCGCTCATGGCGTCCCATGACGGCATACACCTGATGGTTTTCATCGTAAAGGAGCTTCTGCACCTCAAACCACTCATAGGCAGTACCGCTTTCATCCGTGTAAACCGTGAACGCAGGCTCCTGCGCATCCTGCGCCAGAGCGCCGAAGGCCGCAAAAGCGCAGAGGAAAAGCGCCGCAAGGGCCGCAGTTAAAGTCTTTTTCAGCATAGTCGGATTCTCCCTTTCATATCAGTGTCGGTTTTGCTTTTGCCCGACGGTCCCCCATGCCCGCGCAAGCGCGGCCAGGCCCGCGGTGATCTCATCCTCATCCATGCCCGCGAAGCCAAGCAGCACCCGGCGATCGTCCCCATCTTCTTCCATCATCGCATAATCCGCGAGGCGTGTCAAGCGCACGCCTTCCTTCGCAGCCAGGCTGACCAGCTCCGTAGCGGGCGCTTTTCCTCCCGCCTCCAGCAGCGCATAAAGCCCCGCGTCACAGGGGTGCAGTCTTCCCAGGGCGCAGGCTTCCGCCCCCTGCCGCAGCGCCTTCAGACGCGCGCGGTACAGCGTGCGCATCCTCGCGATGTGCCGTTCCAGATAGCCGCCCGTGATGAAGCGCTCCAGCGTCTCCTGCTCAAAGGCGGGTACGCTGCACGCGGCGTGCATCTCGAGAAAGCGCGGAAGCAGCTGCTCCGGCAGCGCCATAAAGCTCATGCGCAGCCCGGGTGCCAGCGTCCTTGAAAAGGTGTTGAGGTAAATGACCCGCGCGTCCCTCCCCCGCATCGCCGGGATGTTCTTTCCGTCAAAGCGGAACTCGCTGTCGTAGTCGTCCTCCAGGATATAGCCGCCCGTCTCCCTGGCCCAGGAAAGCAGCGCCGCACGGCGCGCCTCATCCATTTCAGCCCCGGTCGGGAACTGGTGGGAGGGGGTGACGTAAACCGCCCCTGCACCGCTGCGGTACAGCTCGCGGATGTCGACCGCGCCGCCGGAAAGCGGCACGGGCGCGATGCGCGCACCGCCGGCCAGCAGGATGCGCCGCACCCTCGGATAGCCCGGATCCTCCACCGCAAACAGCCGGTCCCTGCCGATGAGCGCCAGGATGTCGGAGACGAGCACCTCCGTGCCCGCGCCCAGCACCAGCGTATCGGGCGCGGCTTCGATGCCCCGCAGGCGCCGCAGCAGCCCGGAGAGCGCAAGGCGAAGGCCGGCGCTGCCGCGCGGGTCGCCCGCCGAAAGCAGATCGGCGCTGCGTGCGCTCAGCGTCTCCCGCATGAGGTGCGCCCAGGTCGCGTAGGGAAAGTGCTTCGCATCCGCAGCGCCCGTTCCGAAGTCCCAGCGGATCTCGGCCGCCCCGGAAAGCTCCGGGCTGCCCTCCTGTCTGAAGGTCACATACAGGCCGCTCCGGGGCCGGCTTTCGCAAAGGCCCTCCTCGTTAAGCCGTCCGTAAGCTGCCTCGACCGTGGAGGTGGAGACGCCCAGGTGCGCGGCAAGCTCCCGTTTGGAGGGCAGCTTCTCCCCGTCCCTCAGCCTCCCCGCAGCGATGGCGCCGCGCAGCGCATCATACAGCTGATCGCACAGCGTCTGTCTGGCCTTTGGATTCAGGTTGCAGGTGAACATAGCTCCTCCTGTGCCGTCAAGGCTCGCTTTTCCATGTCTTCTCCATGTCATCGGTGTCCTTATCCCCCAGCAGGAAATGAAAGAGATCGGTGACAATGACTCCCCGTTCGTCCGTCCATGTATGCATGCCGTTTTTTGTAACGATGATCTTTGTAAAGGAATCGTCTATGTGATAGAGAGATTTCTTTTCCTGTGCTTCTTTCTGTTCATCGGGCATGTGCAGGGCGGACTGGATGTAGTATTTCCTGCTGCCGCTGGTCGCGACGAAGTCGACCTCCAAGGCTTTCTGTGCGTAGATATCCTTACCGTTCCGGTCCCTGCGCTCTGTTTTTTCGCGGACGCTGACCTCGCCGACATCCACATTGTACCCGCGGAAACGAAGCTCGTTATACAGGATGTTCTCCATCAAGTGCGATTCTTCCATCTGCCGGAAATTCAGTCTGGCATTCCGGACACCCACATCTTCAAAATACAGCTTGCACAGCGCGCCGATATACTTTCTGCCCCGGACGTCATACCGCAGCGCCTTCGAAATCAGAAAGGCATCTTCAAAACAGTCGATGAATGAGGAGACCGTATCATCTGTGATGCTCTTCTTCGTAACGGTCTTAAACGTATTGGTCAGCTTCAGCACGTTGACCGGGCTTCCGATCGAGGACGCAATTACATCGAGCGTTTCCCCCAGTTCTGCCGTTTTACGGATACGGTGGTGCTCGATAATATCCTTCAGATAGGTTTCCTCACACAGGTTTTTCAGATAATACATCCGCTCTTCGCGCGTTTTCATCAGGGCGACCAGCGGCAGGCCCCCGGTTTCCAGGTAATCCGGCCAGGCCTGCCGGGCGGGCAGCTGCAGCCCTTCGCAATATTCCCGGAACGTAAGCGGAAGGACGTGAAGCACAGAACCGCGGCCCTTGAATTCTGTCGCAATATCGGACGACAGGAAGCGGGAATTCGATCCCGTTACATACACATCGTAATTCTGATTCCGCAGAAATCCGTTGAGCGTACCCGTGAACCCTTCCAGCATCTGGACCTCGTCCAAAAGCAGATAGAACGGCTCCGCTTCATTTGTCCTTTCTTTGATAAATGCCCTGAATTTCTTCGCATTGATCACGGTTTCATTTCGGCCTGTCCTGATGCGTGTGGGTTCGTTCGGAAAAAAAGGGTCCAGCTGATCGATATCCTCGTCGGCATCAAAAGCAAACCGGATGATCTGACGCTCGGGAATGCCTTTTTTGATCAGCTCCGCAAAAAAAAGCACATTCATCAGGTAAGACTTGCCGCTGCGCCTCATTCCGGTAATCACTTTGATCAATCCGTTATGCTCTCTGCTCTGCAATTGCTGCAGGTAGCGCTCTCGAGCGAAAACCATTCGTTTCCCTCCGTAATCGAAAATGCGCACAGTTCTGTACATCTTTCCAGATAATTATATGCAGAAAATCCGGTTCCGTCAACAATGCAGTCGACGTTGTTCACCGTTCCGTGAAAAAATTCGACTATAATAGCCTTGCTGTACAAAGCGTCTCATAAAACAATACCCCGGCAGCGCCGGGCTGCCGGGGTATCTTTCCTGTCTTGGTGAATGCGCTTATCCGGGTTCACTGTTCCGGGCTTCGTCTGCAGGCTCCTGTGTCTCCTGCCTCACGCGCTCCAGCACGGCGTCCACCAGGCGCTTCTGCGCCCGGGAGAACTTGCGGCCCGAGAGCCAGGCCTCAGCCATCTCCGGGCGCCGCTTCAGCGTGACATACAGCGCCTCTGTCAGCTGCCAGCCTTCGATTTCACGGTGATTGCCGTTCAGCAGCGGCTCCGGCACCGTAAGGCCTTCGAATTCGCGCGGCCGCGTGTACTGCGGGTACTCCAGCAGGCCGGAGGAAAAGCTCTCCGTCTCGGCGGAGGTCTCACAGCCCAGCACGCCCGGGATGAGGCGCGCCACGCAGTCCGTCAGCACCATCGCCGCCAGCTCCCCGCCGGTCAGCACGTAATCGCCGATGGAGATCTCCTCGTCGATGACGAGATCCAGCGCGCGCTGGTCCACGCCCTCGTAATGCCCGCACAGCAGGATGAGTTCCTCTTCCGAGGCCAGCTCCTCCGCCTTCTTCTGCGTCAGCGTCTGTCCCCTGGGGGAGAGATAGATGCGCCGGCCGCGAAAGTCCTCGCCCTGCACGTCCCGCATCGCGTCCACGATGGGCTGGGCCAGCATCACCATGCCCGCGCCGCCGCCGAAGGGCGCGTCATCCGTGTTGTGGTGCTTGTTTTTCGAATAAGCGCGGATGTCCACCTCGCGGATCGTCAGCAGCCCCGCGCGCTCCGCCCTGCCCAGCATGCTGGTGTGCAGCGGCGTAAACATCTCCGGAAAAGTCGTGAGGATCGTGATTTTCATGTCGTCTCCGGCTCCTCCTTGGGCAGCAGCATGAGCCGCTGCCGCTCCAGCTCCTCCAGGATGCCGTACATCTGCTCCTCCTGCGTCTCGATCTCCAGCAGCTCGATCTCCCGCAGGGTGAAGGTCTCCTCTTCCGCCTCCCGCCCGAAGAAGTCAAAGATGCGCAGCTTGAGGCGCAGGCCGTTGACCTCCGTGACGCGCCCCGTCACCATGTCGTCCCCTTCGATGACGCTGACGATCGCCCCCCGGGCCTTGCACTCCAGCAGCACAGCCAGCAAAAGGTCGGAGTCCTCCGCAGGCGGATCCGCGAAGAAGGGCTTGTGATACTGATGATGGTACGCCATCAGCATCCCCAGGCGCTGCTCGTATTCCTCCCCGTACAGGATGTTGAGCACATCCTGGTTCCTGCGCACGCGCCAGCCCTCGATCTGCCCCCAGGGGTTCAGGTCGCACATCAGCACGTGACCGCTGTCCGCCGCTTCCACAAAGCCCGCCGAAAACCCTTCCGGGTCCTGCGGATCGGTATAGACGGACGCCAGCGCGCCCTGTGCAGCCAGGATGCGCAGCATATAGCTGATATAACCGTTGTTCATCTTACAAACTCCTCTCCGGCAGGAAAAAGCGCCGGTTTCCCCAGATATCGACGATCTGGACGCAGGGCTCGCCCGCATAGACGGGCATCTCCAGCATGGGTGACAGCGCGGGATGCCGGCGGCTCCTCGCGGAGGACTGGCAGCACGTATAGACGCCCCCGCGCAGAAAGCCGCAGGACCAGCGCTCGATCGTATCCATGCCGGGCAGCCCGGCCGCCCGGGCCTCGTCGCTTTCATATCCTCTCAGGAAGACCGAGTAGGAGGCGATGGCCGGGGTGAAGACCGCCTCCGCCGAGGCGCCTTCCGTAAAGCAGGGCGCTTCCACCGTATAGCCGTGCTCCGGCGGCATCCCCGGCAGCGCGTCCAGCCGCCGCTCCGCCAGTGCCAGAGAAAGCGCGCTGCGGTCTGTGCAGATAAAGCGCCTGCCCATCTGCGCCGCTACCGCGGCCGTCGTCCCGCTGCCCGCGAAGAGATCCCCCACGAGGTCGCCCTCCCGGGAGGCGCAGGCGAGGATCCGCCGCATCAGCGCCGCAGGCTTCTGGGTCTCGAATCCCGTCCGCTCCGGGTCCCTCTGCTGCAGGTGCGGGATATCACTCCACACGTCGGAGGGATACACCGGGTCGTCGTCATAATAGCGGTATTCTTTGCCGCCGGAGGTGATGGCGCGGTAGGCGCGCCCCTCTTCATCCACTTGCCTGCGCATGTGGTTGCTGCGCCCCGCGCCCGTGCCCACCGGCACCGCCTTCAGGTTGAAGTAGTACTGGCGGGAGCGCGCATAAAAGAGGATGGTGTCGTGCTTGCGCGGGAAAAACGCGCGGGAGCGCCCGCCGCTCTGATAGGCCCATATGATCTCGTTGAGAAAGCAGCTCTCCCCGAAGATCTCATCCATCATGAGGCGGAGCGGCGCGATCATCCGGCTGTCCGCGTGCAGGAAAACCGTCCCCTCGCGGCAGAGCAGCTCCCGGCAGGTTTCAAGTGTCCCCCGCATCATGGAAAGATAGCTTTCCCTGTCCGGCCAGCGGTCGTCATAGGCGATGCCCGTAACGCTGCCCTTGCCCGTCTTCCAGTCCGCCTCCCCCGCCGCCAGCTTCACCTCGAACACCTTGCCCGTGTTGAAGGGCGGATCGAGGTACAGCGTCTGCACCTGCCCCGCATAGCGGGAGAGCAGACGCCCGGCGCCCTGCGGCATCTCCTCCAGCAGGAGCGTGCCCGCGCTGGGCAGCCCCAGCCACTGGGTCTTGTCGCACCGTACGGGTTTCGCAGCCATGCAGGCACCTCCCTTTTCCATATGCTCTCTTATTATAGCCTTTTGCCGGTGCAGATGGCAAGCCGGCTTTGCAGCGGCGCAAAAGCGCGCCGCAGGATGCCCCGCGGCGCGCCGTATACTGTTGTTCTCAGTCCAGGAAGTACTTGTAATGCATATCCGCCGTGGTCAGCTTCTCCAGCACCTTCAGGTACTCGGCCGCCTCGCGCCGGCAGTCCTCCAGGCTGTGCTCGCGGTAGTTTCCGCACTCCTCCACCTTGGCGCCGGGGATCTCGCCCTCATAGGTCGCCATAAAGCGGTAGGACTCCCTGATGCAGTCCAGCACATCCTGCTCCGACAGGCCGCGCGTCAAAAAGTACATGCCCGTGCGGCAGCCCATGGGCCCGATGTAGATGATACCGTCCTGCCACTTGCTGTTGCGCGCGTAGGTGGCGAACAGGTGCTCGATGGTGTGCAGCGCGCCCTGGGAGAGGTAATCGCCGTGGTTGGGCTCCTTCATGCGCACGTCCCAGGTCATGACGTCGTCGTCCTGACGGGAGGGGTAGACGCCCTTTTCAAGGCGGGTATGATCGATCGAAAAGCTGGGGATCCGTTTCATAAAAAGCTCCTCCTTATTCTGCCGCGTATTCCGCGGATGGATCGTGTGTTGTCAGTCTCTGCCGCCGATGCGGATAATGACCTTGATGTGCTCCGGGCCGTGTGCGATCAGGTGCTCAAACCCGTCCTCCACCAACGTATCCAGCGTCACCTCGCGGGTGATCAGTTCTTTTCCGGGGATGTCGCCGTCCCGCAGGCAGCGCAGCGCCGTTCCGATCTCGTCGATGTGCGCCTGGCTGGTGTAGATGACGCGCTCCGCCTCTTGCAGGGTGTTGAGATCGACGACCGGCTTTCTGCCGAAGACGCCCATCACCATCAGCTTGCCGCCCGGCTTGCTCATCCGGATCGCCTGGTCCAGCGTCGCCTCCGCGCCGATGCATTCGTAAACCACATCCGCAAGGTTCCCGCCGCTCCAGGCCTCCACTGCCTGTACAGGGTCTGTCTCCGCCGCGTTCACGTAAGTGCCTCCGCAGCGCTCGATCAGCTCCCGGCGCCATTCGCCGATGCCGCTGACCAGGATGCGCCCCGCGCCCGCCTGTCTGGCACCGAAGAAGGCCGAAAGGCCGATGATGCCGGGGCCGAGGACGACCACGTCTTTCCCTGCCACATCGCCCAGGAGGTTGGTGGCATGGATGCCGCAGGCCAGCGGCTCGCACAGCACGGCCTCTCGCTGTCCGAGGCCCTCCGGGATCGCAAAGAGGCGTGCGGCCTCCACGACCACCTCTTCGGCAAAAGCGCCGTCCGTGCTGACGCCCAGAAAGCCCAGCTTCTGGCACACATTGTAGCGCCCGCTGCGGCACGCTTCGCACTTGCCGCAGCACAGCGTCCCGTTCGCCGTCACGCGGTCGCCCGGCTTCCATCCCTCAACGCCTTCGCCGACCGCCGAGATGCGGCCCGTAAACTCATGCCCCAGCGTGAGGGGCGCCGTCCTTCCCGTCAGCCGGTGGGGCTTTACCGTCGGGATAAAATTGGGCCCTTCATATTCGTGCCGGTCCGTCCCGCAGATGCCCGCGTAATCAACGGAGATGCGCACCTGCCCCGGACCGGGGACGGGAACGGGAACCTCTTCGATGCGCACGTCCTTATGTCCGTGCCATACCGCTGCCTTCATTCTTTGTCCTCTCCTCGGTTCTTTCTTGTCGTCCGGGCGCTCAGCCGCCCAGGTAAGCGTTCACCAGGGAATCGTCGTTTCTGAACGCTTCGGCGGGGCCCTCGCGGATGATGGAGCCCACGTTCATGAGATACACCCTGTCGGAGATGGACAGCGCCTTGCGGGCATTCTGTTCCACCAGCAGGATGGTCGTCCCGCCGCTGTTGATGTCCTTCAGGATATCCAGGATCTGCGATACGATGATCGGCGCCAGGCCCAGGCTGGGCTCATCCAGCATCATCAGCTTGGGCCTTGCCATGAGGCCTCTGGCGATCGCCAGCATCTGCTGCTCGCCGCCGGAGAGCAGGCCGCCGTACTGGTCTCTGCGCTCCAGCAGTCTCGGGAACAAAGTATAAACCCTTTCCTCATCCTTTGCAATTCCCTCTTTGTCGCGCCGCTGGCAGCAGCCGATCATGAGGTTTTCCCGCACCGTCAGCTTGGTAAAGATCTGTCTGCCTTCCGGCACGATCACCATGCCGCTTTCCACCACAGCGTAGGGCTTCGCCGCCAGCGGGCGCCCCGCAAAGCGGATCTCGCCCTCCGTGATGCGCATCTCTCTGGACAGGCATTTGAGCAGCGTGGACTTTCCCGCGCCGTTGGCCCCCAGCACCGAGACGATTTCCCCCTCCCCGATGGTGAGGGAAACGTCCCTGAGAGCGCGGATGCCGCCGTAGGCTGCGCTGATATGCGAAACGTTCAGCAGCTCGCTCATGCTTCATCGCCTCCCAGATAAGCCGCTACGACCTCCGGGTTCTTCCGGATCTCCTCCATGGAGCCGGAGGCCAGGGTACGGCCGAAGTTCAGCACCGTGCACCGCTCGCACAGGTTGGTGACCACATCCATATGGTGTTCGATGAGCAGCACGGTGACGGCGAACTGCTCCCGCAGGCGGAAGATGAAATCCACCAGTTCCCGCGATTCCTCCGCGTTCATGCCCGCAGCCGGCTCGTCGAGCAGCAGCAGGCGCGGACCTGTCGCCATGGCCCGGGCGATCTCCAGCTTGCGCTGGTGTCCGTACGGCAGGCTCGCGGCGCGCTCCCCGGCCTTGTCCTGCAGGCCGACGATCTCAAGAAAGCCCCTGGCCTTCTCCTCCGCTTCCGCCTTCGCCCTGCGGTAGGCCGGCAGGCGCAGCAGCGCATCCGCCAGGTGATAGCCGGCGTGCATGTTGCACGCGATGACGACGTTTTCCAGCACGGACAGGTTGCCGAACAGCCGGATATTCTGGAAGGTCCTCGCGATGCCCTTCTGCGCCGCCTGATGGGGCTGCACCGCCGTGATGTCCTCCCCGGCAAAGCGGATCTCACCCGCATCCGCCCGGTAGATCCCCGTGATCGTATTGAAGATGGTGGTCTTTCCCGCGCCGTTGGGGCCGATCAGCCCCTGTATGGCACCCTCGGGAAGGCTGAGGCTGAAATCGTCGATGGCGTGGACGCCGCCGAAAGCCTTGCTGACATTTGACAGTGTAAGCAGATCAGCCATCCTGTCCATCCCCCTTCCCCAGGCGGCGCACGAAGCGCACAGCGCCGGTGATGGAGAACTCCCTGTAACCGTACAGGCCGGCAGGTCGGACGAGGATGACCAGTACCACCGCGATGCCGTAGAACAGCATGCGGTACTCTGCCAGGCCGCGGAAGAACTCCGGCAGCAGCTGCACGACCAGGGTGCCCAGCACGCTGCCCGTCAGGCTGCCCAGCCCGCCCAGCACCGTGGTGATGATGAGCTCGCTGGACTTGCCCAGGTTGAAGAGCGCCGGCGTGATGTGGCGCAGATAATGGGCGTAGAGCCCGCCTGCCCAGCCCGCATAGATAGCGCTGAACACGAAGGACATCTTTTTGCAGCGCACCACGTCTATGCCGTTGGCGGCGGCAGCCACCTCGTTTTCACGGATCGCCGAGAGGCTCTGACCGTATTTGGAGTGGATAAAGTTCCAGGCGATGACAAAGGCCAGCACGGCACAGAAGAAAGCGACGGCCGCCGTCGTCCTGTAAGGGATCCCGGAATAGCCGTTGGCGCCGCCGGTGAGCCCTTTTGTGTAATTGAACAGCACGCGCACGCACTCGCCGAAGCCCAGACAGCTGATGAGGAAGTAATCCCCCCGCAGGCGGATCGTGAGGCTGCCCAGCAAAAACGCGATGAAGCCGGCCATCGCCGCGCCGCACAGCACGGCCAGGGGGAACGGCAGCCGGAGCTGCACGCTGCAGATCGCAGCCGTATAAGCGCCGATGGACATGAAGCCCGCATTGCCGAAGGAGAACAGGCGCGTGAAGCCCGTCAGCACGGACATGCCCAGCACGGCGATCAGATTGACGCAGACGACGACAACGACGCCCTCCTGAAACGCATTCAGCATTCTTCTCCCCCCCTTTACGCCTTGTCCTGGACATCCACGCCCATCAGGCCCGCCGGGCGCACCAGCAGGATAAGGATGAGCAGGGAGAAGGAAATGAGATCCCGAAGGCCCGAGCTGATGTAGCCGGAGGCCACGGTTTCAATGAGGCCCAGGAGCACAGCCCCCACGATGGCGCCGGGCACGCTGCCCAGACCGCCGATGACGGAAGCGATGAACGCCTTGAGGCCCACGTTGCCCATCGTCGGATAGACGTTGTACTTCATGCCGTAGAGGATGCCCGCCAGGCCGGCCAACGCGCCGGCCAGCATGAACACCAGGGCGATGACCCTGTCGATGCGCACGCCGAGGATGCCCGCCGTTCGCCCCGCGCACGCAACAGCGCGCACATGCAGGCCAAAGCGGGTCTTGTTGATGATGAGCAGCAGGATCACCAGCACGATGACCGTAAGCGCAAGGCACAGCAGATCCGTGGTGCCGATGAACACGCCGCCGACGTTCAGCGAGCTCTTGGAAAAGACCTTGGGCATCTGCTTGAACTTCCCGCCCCAGATGACCGTCGCGAGATTCTGGTACGTCGTGGAGAGGCCCATCGCCGCGATCATGAGGAACATATTGGGGGATCCGTTGCTGCGGATGCGGCGGTAGGTAAAGCGCTCGTTGAACAGGCTGACGGCCACGGCCCCGCCGACCCCCAGAACGCAGGAGAGCCAGAAGGGGAACTGCGCCACCTTTACCGCCATAAAGCAGCAATAAGCGCCCAGCATGCAGACCTCCCCGTGCGCCCAGTTGGAAAAATCCAACAGGCTGTACACCAGGGCATAACCGGATGCGATGAGCGCGTAGATGCTGCCGATGGAAATGCCGATGACCAGCTGCTGCAGCAGGATTTTCAAGGCTTTGGACCCTCCCCTCACTTAAAACAGCGGAAACGGGCAAGGGATGCGGCGCCGATCGGCGCCGCATCCCGGCTCGTTTGTCGATAAAAGCTGCCGGTCGGATTACGGCTCGTAAATACCCACGTAGGAGACCTCCTCGGCATCCACGCGGAAGATGGCCGCATCGCGGCTCGGGTTGTGATTGGCGGGATCGATGCTCATGTGGCCCAGCAGGCCGTCGAAGCTCTCGGTCGCCTCCAGCTGGTCGCGGATCGCCGCGGGGTCGTCCGTGCCGGCGGCCTCGATCGCCGTCTTGATCCACTGCACGCCGTCATTGCCGTACAGGCACTCGGTCTCCTTGGAGGCGTTGGGGTACTCAACCGCGTAGACGTCGAAGTAAGCCGCCGCTTCCGGCAGGTTGAAGCCGGGGCGGGATACGTAGTAGCTGCCTTCCAGTGCGCCGTTGGACAGTTCGATCAGCTCGGTGGTGTCCCAGCCGTCCGCGCCGAAGAGGATGCACTCGATGCCCACCTCGCGCGACTGCTGCGCGATCAGCGCGACGTTCTCATAGTTCCACGGCACGAACAGCACGTCCGGCTGCGCGGCCGAGATCTTGGTCAGCTGCGCGCGGAAGTCGTTGTCGCCGTTCTGCGCCTCTTCAGAGGCCACCAGCTCGCCGCCCAGGCCCGTGAAGGTCTCCACCATGTAGTGGCCCACGCTGGTGGAATAGCTGTCCGTGATGTCCGTGATGAGCGCCGCCTTGCGCAGCCCCAGCTCCGTGTACGCGTAGCTGCCCGCCAGATAGCCCATGTAGGAATCGATGAAGCACAGGCGGAAGGAATACGGATGCAGATTGCCGTCCGCATCCACGGTCACCAGCTCATTGGAGGCGGCGGTCGCGATGACCGGGACCTTCAGCTCGTCCGCGACGGACGCGATCGGGATGTTGCAGCTGGAAAAGTTCGTGCCGACCACGGCGCACACGCCGTACTCTTCCACCAGCTTTTTATAAGCGGCAACGGAGTCGTCCGAGACGCCCTTGCCGTCCAGGCCGATGACCTTGACCTCGCGCCCGAGGATGCCGCCGGCCTCATTGATCTGCTTGGCCGTCAGCAGCATGCCGTTCAGGCCTGCCTGACCCCAAAGGGCCGTATCGCCGGAGAGCGCGCCCACATAGCCGAGGAGCACGGGGTTGTCCGAGTCAAGCGCCAGCGCGGAGCCGAACGTAAGAAGCAGGCAGAGCGCCGCCAGCAGCAATACAAAGCGTTTCTTCATTTTACTTTCCTCCTGACTTTTTGATAACGGCTGTCATGACGCTGTTATTTTACGAAGCGGAGGGGATAATTACAATAGTTTTCCATCATTTTGACCGATACTGAAAAACAATCGCATGCTATAGTCAAATCCTATGGCTATTTGTTGTTATATGGGTTTCATCAATAGATGAGCCCAAAAAAGGACCTGCCGCTTCACGCGGCAGATCCCCTTCAAAACCCTGTTACTTGTCCGACACGATGCGTACCGCAGGGGCCTTGATGCCCGCGGCGCCCAGCGCCTTGGTGATGTTTTCGGTGGTGAGCGCCGAAACGCCCGCGTACTCGCCCGGGACCACCCAGGAGCGCGCGTTGATCTCCATCGCCTCGTTCGTGCCGCCCACGCAGCAGGCGCTGATCTCTTCGCCCTTCAGGACGCCCTCGGTCTCCTGCATCGCCTTCACGATGACCGCCTTGGCCGTCTCGATGTCCGTATCCTTCGCGACCGAGAACTTGATGTCCATGCGGCGCTTGTCTTTGCCCGTGTAGTTGGTCACGTTCGCGTTCATCAGCGCGCCGTTGGGCACGGTGATGCTGATGTTGTCCGGCGTGCGCATCTTGGTGTAGAACATCGTGATCTCCTCCACGATGCCCTCCGCGCCGGCCGCGTTGATCATGTCGCCCACGCGGAACGGACGGAAGATCATCAGCATGATGCCGCCCGCCAGGTTGGACAGCGCACCCTGCAGCGCCATGCCGACAGCGAGGCCTGCAGAAGCCAGGACGGCAACGACGGAGGCCATCGGTACGCCGAGGATCCCGATGATGGATACCACCAGCACCACGTACAGGATGCCCCTGATGACGCTCAGCAGGAAGGCTGTCAGCGTCTCATCCAGCTTCTCCACTGCCTTCAGCTTTCCGAAGACCTTGAGCAGGCGCTCGATGAGCCACTTGCCCACAAACCAGACGATGACAGCCAGGATGATTTTGGAGCCCGCGTTGGTGCAGATGTCAGCAATCGATTTCCCAATCCCCATAACCGTTTTCTCCTTTCACAATCCTCCGGCGGAACCTCTCCGCCTTTGTCCGGTATTATACAGCAAAACTGACTCCTGTGTGCAGATTTGTCTGTTTATTTAAGCAGTTTCCATGCTGCCCTTCCGTGTTCAGCCGGCCAGCAGCGCCTGATAGATCGCAAGATCTTCGTCTTTAAAGACGTTAAAGACGACCTTCATCCCGCTGCCGCTCCCGCGAAGCCACTTGCGCACCGTCTCCACCGCGATCTCCGCCGCCCGCTCGGCGGGGAACCGGAACACCCCGGTGGAGATGCAGCAGAAGGCGACGCTGTGAAGGCCGCTGCGCTCCGCCAGCTCCAGCGTATTGCGGTAGCAGGCATCCAGCTCCGCTTCGTGCCGCGGCGTCAGCCTCCCCTCCACGATCGGCCCCACGATGTGGATGACCTTCCTGGCCGGGAGGTTGTAAGCATCCGTCAGCATGGGCACGGCAGTCGGCTGCTCGTAATCCGCGCCATGGAGTGCCCGCAGCGCATCCATCTGCCTGGCGCACTCCGCCCGCAGCTGAACGCCCGCAAAGGTGTGGATGCAGTTGTCGATGCACGTGTGCATGGGGACGAAGCAGCCCAGCATCTGCGAGTTGGCCGCGTTCACGATGGCATCCACCGCAAGGCGCGTGATATCCCCCTGCCAGAGACCGATGCCCTCCTCCGTCACGGGAATGTCCGCAAGGGTAACGATGCCCCTTTCTCTGGCCCGTCCGGCGAGGTACGCGTCCTGCACCGAGAGCACGTCCTCCGGCAGCTTCCGCGGCATGCGTATGTTCATGAGCGAGCGCAGGATGCGCCGCCTTTCCTCCGTCCCCTCCGGCGTCCGGATGTCCCTGTACTCCCCGGAATCCTCCTTAAAGGCTTCCACCAGCCGGAAGAGCCGTTCTTCCTGTGTCATGCTGTCTTTCATCGTCTTTCTCCTGCACCTGCTTTGGTGTATACAAAGGGAACCGCCTCTTGCGGGGCGGTTCCGAAAACCCAGTTCTTGCTTATTTGAAGTACCGGTCCAGCAGCCCCTTGAAGGCCTTTCCGTGCCGGGCTTCGTCCCTTGCCATTTCATGCACGGTGTCATGGATGGCGTCCAGGTTCAGGGCCTTGGCCTTCTTGGCCAGCTCGGTCTTGCCGGCGGTCGCGCCGTTCTCGGCATCCACACGCATCTGCAGGTTCTTCTTCGTGGAATCAGTCAGCACTTCGCCCAGCATCTCGGCGAACTTCGCCGCATGCTCTGCCTCTTCGAAAGCGGCTTTCTCATAGTAGAGGCCGATCTCCGGATAGCCCTCGCGGAAAGCCTGACGGCTCATCGCCAGGTACATGCCCACCTCGGAGCACTCGCCGTTGAAGTTCTCGCGGAGGCCTTCCTTGATCTCGTCCGGCACATCCTTGGCAATGCCGACGACGTGCTCCGCAGCCCAAGTCATCTCACCGGCCTGCTTGGTGAACTTCGCAGCCGGCGCCTTGCACACGGGGCAGCGATAATCGGCGGGAAGTTCCTCGCCCTCGTACACATAACCGCAGATCTGGCAAACCCATTTGGTCATTTTGTTTTCCTCCTGTATGTCGTTATTCGCCCTCAGGCGACTGTTACACTGACAGCTTGCGATACAAGCTCAGTGTCATATTACTGTATGGCACGTATGTTAGTCAATACTACCTGGCGTATGTAAACCTGCCGTCGACACGATCTGAAACGCGTTTCACCGGAGCGGCCGGCAGGCGGCGCTTTGTGTCTCTTTCATCAGCCGCATCCGCTCTTGTAATCCCCGTAAAATCCGTTATAATCAGCTTAAGTTTATGAAGCAGCCTGCTGCAGAAAGGACACGCCATGTACACTCCGGATGAAAAGCGCTACGAGCGCATGACCTACCGCCGTTGCGGCGCAAGCGGCATCCTGCTGCCCTCCCTGTCGCTGGGGCTCTGGCACAGTTTCGGGAATATCACACCCTTCGGGGTTCAGCAGTCCATCCTGCGCACCGCCTTCGACAGCGGCATCACGCACTTCGACCTGGCCAACAACTATGGCCCGCCGTACGGCGAAGCGGAGCGCAACTTCGGCATCCATATGGACAGGGACTGGCAGCCCCACCGCGACGAGCTGTTCATCTCCACCAAAGCCGGGTACGATATGTGGCCCGGCCCCTACGGCGACCACGGCAGCCGCAAGTACCTGATCGCCAGCCTGGATCAGTCCCTCCGCCGGATGCATCTCGATTATGTGGATCTCTTCTACCATCACCGCCCCGATCCCGATACGCCCCTGGAGGAGACGATGAGCGCGCTGGATCAGATCGTGCGCAGCGGACGCGCCCTCTACGTCGGCCTCTCCAACTACCGCCCTGCGGAGGCGGAGCGCGCCATCCGCATCCTGCGGGATCTCGGCACGCCCTGCCTCATCCACCAGCCGCGCTACAACCTGCTGGACCGCTGGATCGAGGACGGCCTCACGGATGTGCTGCGCCGCGAAAAGGTGGGCTGCATCGTCTTTTCCCCGCTGGCGCGCGGCGTGCTGACGGGCAAGTATCTGGACGGGATCCCCGCCGATTCCCGCATCGCCCGCGATCCCCGGTATCTGAAGGCGGATTCCCTGACGCAGGAGCAGCACCGCAGGGTCACCGCCCTGAAGGCCATCGCGGATGCGCGCGGGCAGAAGCTCCACCAGATGGCGCTGCAGTGGGTGCTGCGCGATCCCGTGGTCACCAGCGCGCTCATCGGCGTCAGCCGCCCGGAGCAGATCGCAGACAACCTGAAGGCCCTGGAGGGCGCGCCCTTCACCGCGGAAGAGCTCTCCGCCATCGATGAAGCGGTGCGCCTCTGACGAAAGGAAGGCTCATGGAATACAGGATAAACCGCCGGACCGGCGAGCGCATCAGCGTCATCGGCATCGGTTCTGCTTATCTCGCCGGGGCGGGAACTGTCGAGGGTGTGCGCGCCCTGCGGGCTGCCTATGAAGGCGGGATCAACTATTTCGATCTGGCCGCGGGCGACGCCGCTGCTTTCCCGCTGTGGGGCGAGGCGCTTGCAGACGTGCGCAGCCAGGTGCGCTATCAGATCCACTTCGGCGCGGATTACACAAACGGCACCTACGGCTGGACGCTGAAGGCGGACACCGTCAAGCGCTCCGTGGAGTGGCAGCTTTCACAGCTGAAGACGGATACCATCGATTACGGCTTCATCCACTGCCAGGACGAGTTCTCCGACTGGGAAAGCTACCGCAGAAACGGCGTGCTCCGCTACCTGCTCCGCTTAAAGGAGGAGGGCGTCGTGCGCCACATCGGCCTTTCCTCGCACACGCCCGCCGTCATCAACCGCATTCTGGACGAGGTCCCGGCCGACATGCTGATGTTCTCCGTCAACCCCGCTTACGACTACGGCCAAGGCGAGTACGCGAACGGCGGCGTGGACGAGCGTGCAGCGGTCTACAGGCGCTGCGAGCGGGACGGCATCGGCATCTCGGTGATGAAACCCTTCTCCGGCGGTCAGCTGCTCTCCGCGTCCCGATCCCCCTTCGGACAGGCGCTGACGCCATACCAGTGCATCCGCTACGCGCTGGACAAGCCGGGTGTGCTGACCGCGCTTTGCGGCGTGCGGAACGCAGAAGACGTGCAGGCGCTGCTGCGCTACTTCGATCAGCCGGAGCAGGCGCTGGACTACAGCGTCATCGGCTCCTTCGCCCCTGCGGAAGCGGGCGGGAAGTGCGTCTACTGCAACCACTGCCAGCCCTGCCCCAGCGGGCTGGACATCGGGCTCATCAACAAATACTATGATCTGGCGAAAGCCGGGGACGCGCTCGCGGCGGATCACTACGCCACACTGGCAAGGACAGCAAAGAGCTGCGTCTCCTGCGGGCACTGCGACAAGCGCTGCCCCTTCCACGTGCACCAGAGCGCAAGGATGCAGGAAATCACAAACTATTTCGGAAAGTGAACAGTCTGAAGCCGCCCCTCGTGATCTGCGGATCATGAGGGGCGGTCTTTTTATATTCTGGTTAAAGCATAGGTCTTTGGATTCATCCTTTCCTTATAAGTTCTTGTAACAAACAAATCTCTTTATTTGCAGATTAAAAGCATTTTATAATCCGTATTTATTACATGATATTTTGTATTTATAATAAGAATATGGTATACTATAAGGATGCGATATACATAATTTATTTTCTCAGCCGTGCAACAAAAATACTTGCAGGAGGAAAAATATGAGGCGTAAAAAGCAAGCATTTCTGATTCTTTTCTTAATAGCAGTCAATTCCTTTATGTTATCCTTGGCCGAGACCTACGGAGAAGTTGCATACGATAAAAGTAACAATGGAATAATCATCACCGGCCTTGCAAACTCTGACCTTACTAACGTAACGATTCCGTCTGAAATTGAAGGCTTGCCTGTCACTATTGTTGGTGCCAGTGCTTTTTATAACTGTACAGCCCTCGCTTCCGTTTCTATCCCGGATACGGTTACCACTATCGGCGCCAACGCTTTCGACAACTGTACCGCCCTTACTTCTGTTTCTATTCCGGATTCAGTTTCCTCTATCTGTTCTCACGCCTTTGCCAATTGTACTAATCTGGCGGCAGTTTCACTGCCAGAGGGTGTTTCCAGTATTGAATCCTATGCATTCTACAAATGTTCCAGTCTTTCCTCTGTTTCTATTCCCGGCAGCGTTAATGCTATCAAAGACTCTGCTTTTCGTGATTGTACCAGCCTTCAATCCGTCATTATCTCAGATGGCGTTTCTTCAATAGATTCCGATGCATTTCGTGATTGCTCCGGCTTAACCTCCATCATCATTCCTGACAGTGTCATCTCTATCGGTCAACAAGCATTTCAAAACTGCACCAGCCTCACAGATGTCACACTTCCGGATGGTATAACGTCCATGGGCTACTATTCTTTTGGATATAATTCTTCAGGGCGCAAAACTACGTTCTATTGTTCTCTCGGCAGTGATACTGCCAAAGAGCTCTCTAAATACAGCTATCAGTTCATTGATGCGAGTAATCCTTCTCTCTACCTTTGCTATCGCTACAATAACGGCAGCATCTCCGGTTTGGCAGTTGTGGATGCGAAAGAAGATATCGAAAACGCATGTATTCCCGATGATGTCACCTCTATTGATAATTCAGCTTTTCGAGACTGTACCAGACTTATTTCTGTTTTTTTACCAGATAGTATTACCAACATCGGCAGCTGGGCTTTCAACAATTGTTCCAGTCTAACTTCAATTACGATTCCTTCGGGTGTTTCCTCTATCGGTGATAATACCTTCGCCAGTTGTTCCAGCCTTGTTTCCATCTCTCTTCCGGAAAGTATTTTTTCCATCGGAGCTTGGGCTTTCCATAATTGTACCAGTCTTGTTTCTGTTTCGCTCCCCGAAAGTGTTTCTTCCATCGGGGCCCGGGCTTTCTACAATTGCTCTACCCTTTCTTCGATTTCTATCCCTTCAGGTGTTCTCACAATCGATGATTATACCTTCTCTGACTGCATAAGCCTCGTTTCTGTCTCGCTTCCTGACAGCATTACTTCCATTGGTGCTCACGCATTCTATGATTGTCCCAGCCTCATTTCGATTCTGATTCCGTCAGGTGTTTCCTCTATCAATGATTATACCTTCTATGGCTGTTCTAGCCTAATTTCTGTCTCGCTTCCTGACAGTGTCACTTCCATCGGTGATTCTGCCTTCAGCAATTGCAAAAGTCTGAATACAATTGATCTGCCGGATAACCTGAGCACAATTGGCAACTACGCTTTTGGCGGTTCCAGCCTCAAAGCGGTCACTCTACCCGAAAGCGTACAAAGTATAGGCGCAACCGCTTTTTCAATCTACAACAAGGAGGAACCATTTCTCATTTATATTCCCGACAATGTGAAAGAAATCGGCAATGCATCGTTATCCCGGAATGCCGTCATTTATTGCCATGAATACTCCTATGCGGAATCCTGGGCGCATACCGGCGACAATAACTATACGGTGGTCCTTCTGTCTGACGACCCATTTGACCAGATCGGACGCATAGACATGGATGACGCTTCCCTCGTCGCCAAGGGCCGTCAGCTGGATCTTCACATCAACGTCTTTCCTGCTTATCCCGGACTGGATATCAGCTATGTTTCTTCCGACCCCGGCACACTTTCTGTGGACGCAAAGGGCCGTGTTACAGGAATCGAAAACGGCACAGCCGATCTCATCGTCACCGCCGAAAACCTGACCGTTCGCAAAACGCTTCAGGTCGTCACCCCCGCTGACGATTTCAGGCTTGAGAACGTCTATGTCCCCGCAAAGGGCACGCAGCCTCTGAGTATCTCAGGCCTTTCGCCTGCCGATGCCACCCTCATTCTGCACTGGGAGACCGGCGACCCCGTGATCGCGAGTATAGATGATGCGGGTCTTATGAGCGGCCATGTGATTGGATCAACTTCCTACACTGCAACAGATACACTATCCGGCCTGAAGCGGAGCGCAACGGTTTATATCATCGGCCCCGTCACTCAAATCGAGTTCGAACCGGCGGAATTGAGTCTTTACCCGTACCAGACGATCCAGCTGGCCGTCACAGCGACGTCCGGCTCCTACACGTTCCGTAACCAGGCGATGACCTACTCATCCAGCGACGACGCCGTTGCCTCTGTCGATGAGAATGGCATTGTCACCGGCCACAAAGCAGGAGACGTCACCATCGCCGCAAAACCGGTCATCGGCAAGGCGACTGCTTCCTGCCTCCTGCACGTTCTCCCCGCCACCATCATGAATATCCCTGCGGGGACAAAAGTCATAGAAAAGAACTCTTTTAAGGGCACCGCAGCGGATGTCTACGTCGTCCCGGATTCCGTAACTTCGATCGGCGCTTATGCGTTCGCCGATCTTCTCAATGCAAAGCTCATCGTTCTCCCGGAGGGAATTGAAACAGACCCGACCGCTTTCGACGGAACATCCGCAGAGATCACGCATTAAAAACCTTTCCACGCTGCGAACTTGCCCTTGCGTTCAGTCCGCAGCGTTTTCTTTGTTTTGTACCTTGTCCTGTCTCCTTTGCTTGTAAAAACCTTCCTCCCCTGTCCGATTTTGTATCCTTCAAGGCTTTTACAATCAGGTTTTCTATGTTATAATGGAAAAGAAGGATGATGGCGGAATGTGCGTTTCGCAAGAGGCGCTTCGTCATCCCCGGTAGAAGATTATTATGATCGCAGGAGAGTGTTCGCTATGAGCAAGAAGCAATGCGTTGCCATGCTCCTGGCCGGCGGCCAGGGCAGCCGACTGGGCATCCTCACCAAGAAGGTTGCCAAACCGGCAGTTCCCTTTGGCGGGAAGTATCGCATCATCGATTTCCCGCTGTCCAACTGCACCAATTCCGGTATCGACGTGGTGGGCGTGCTGACGCAGTACCGTCCCCTGGAATTGAACGCCTACATCGCCAGCGGCGCGCCCTGGGACCTGGACCTGGTGGACGGCGGCGTGTTTGTGCTGCCCCCGTATCAGACCGGCGCTTCCGGCGAATGGTACAAAGGCACGGCCAACGCCATTTACCAGAACCTGGCCTTCATTTCCCAATACAATCCCGATTACGTGCTCATCCTGTCCGGCGACCATATTTACAAGATGGATTACGCCGCCATGATCGCCCACCACGAGCGCCACAACGCCGACGCCACCATCGCCGTGCGCCAGGTGCCCTGGGAGGAGGCCAGCCGCTTCGGCATCATGAACACCGACGCCGAGGAAAACATCATCGAATTCGAGGAAAAGCCCAAGAACCCCAAGTCCAACAACGCCTCCATGGGCGTGTACGTGTTCACCTGGGACAAGCTGCGCAAGTATTTGACCGAGGACGAGCAAAAGCCCGATTCCCAAAACGACTTCGGCAAGAACATCATCCCCTCCATGCTGGCGGACGGGCAGCGCCTGGTGGCCTATTCCTTCAATGATTACTGGAAGGATGTGGGCACCATCGAAAGCCTGTGGGAGGCCAATATGGACCTTCTGGAGGAGCACCCCTCCATCGACCTGCACGATAAAAAATTCCGCGTCTACGCCCGAAACACCGGCGAGCTTCCCCAGTACATCGCCGATTCCGCCCTGGTGGACAACTGCCTGATCACCGAGGGCTGCGAAATCTACGGCAGCGTGAAGCACTCAATCCTCTCCTCCGGCGCCATCGTTGAGCAGGACGCGCAGGTGAT
>JAFUTW010000041.1 GCA_017484085.1 Clostridia bacterium | reverse complement strand
GTTGCTCCTTGGTGTATTTCATTGGCACCTCCCTGGTTCCATCTTTTACAGGACTGGTTACTTCTGTGGTAGATGGTACTACTACAGAGAACCAATGTCTATAAAAAATAGGGTGGTGTCTACTTTTAGCTTACCACTTCAATCCGACTTCTTAGCCAACCCGCTTTCTAATTATTATTAGAAAAGCGGGGCTTTTTTATACCCCACTTTCGGCTAACTACCCTTTAATTTACCCTTTACAGATTTTTATTCGGCATTTTTCAGCCCCTCAATGTAGCGCTGCATCCGTGCAGCGCTTTCATTTTTCATCCGTTTGTTGGACATAATCAGTTCTCCTGCTTTCAGCGTTTACCCCTGCGATAATTTGTCGCCCGGCAGACGACCGCTTCCGCTTTCGTTCCGGCTATACTGATGCCGCAAAGATCAAGGGGGACATCCGGTATGATCGTCGCCCCGCATGAAACTGAAGGAGGCAAAAACCATGAGTCATATGCGAACCATCCGGGTGACGGGCAAAGGACTGATCAGGGTCCATCCCGATCTGACACGAATCACCATGACGCTGGAAGGACTGTATCCGGAGTATGCCGATGCCCTCCGCCATTCAGCGGAAGACACGGAACGGCTGAAGGATGTGCTGGAACCGTTCGGCTTTGCCCGCAGTGACTTAAAGACCCTGAATTTCAGCGTCGATACAGAATTTGAAAGCTATAAGGATAAGGGCGTCTACAGGCAGCGGCTTGTCGGATACAAGTTCCGGCACCTGCTGAAGGCAGAATTCGAATCGGATAATGAACGGCTTGGACGGGTACTGTACACGCTTGCCAACTGCCCGGTCAGGCCGGAATTCCGGATCAGCTACACGGTAAAGGATCCGGAAGCCGTAAAAAACACCCTTCTCGGAAAAGCTGTCGCCGATGCAAAGGAGAAGGCTTCTGTGCTGACTGCGGCTGCCGGTGCCGCGCTGAGAGAACTCCAGACCATCGACTATTCCTGGGGAGAAATCGATTTTGAGGTTCACCCCATAAACAGAAGTCTGATGCTGGAGGACTGCGCTCCCATGTCCACGGGAGCAGGCAGTTACGATATGGATATCGAACCCGATGACATCGAGGTCTCCGATACCGTCACCGTCGTCTGGGAGATCGCCTGACTGCCTGTCCGGCCGAGCATGCTCCGGCCGGACAAATTTCTTTGACTCCGGATTCAGAACAGATCCAGCGTACTGTCCAGATAAATCTCTTCCCGGAGCTTCAGCTGATGCTCCGGTTTTGTCATATAATACAGCAAAAATTCCAGGATCACGGCGCTGCCCAGGCTCCGCCCTTCGATCTTGAAATGGGAAAAGCCCGCCGGCAGGTAGACATTCCGGATCTCCCCGATGCCGATGAAGCCCGGGTTGGCCATCGCGTCGGAGAAACGGTAGCCCCTCCCGGCAGTCGGGGATACGCAGACGTGATCCGGGGAATCCTCTCCCAGGTTTTTGCGGCAGACGGTTTCATAGCACGCTTTCCTGTCCGGGCACTCAAACCAGCAGCACTCGTTGCATAGGAATTCCACCTTCCGCTTCCGTTCGGGAGACAGGGCGAAAAGCCTGTCGAAGGCCTTGTTCAGCCGGAAATCCGGCACCACATACCGGAACGCATCGCGGTCCAGTTCCTCTTCCAGCTCTCCGAATTCCGTCAGCACCTTGGTCGTAGAGGAGACAAAATAAAATCCGGGATACCGCCTCTGGAGTTCCTCCAGCAGCAGATCCGAGCAGAGGATCACGCCGCTCGGCACTGCGCTCTTCTCAAACAGAGCACACAGCGCATTGCACCGCGGATCGGCCAGGTGCTCCTTCCGGAGCAGGGAATTGCTGAAGGTCAGCCGTGCGGAGATACCGTATTCCCGCAGGAGCGCCGCGACCCTCTCCGGCTCCTCTTCCCCAAAGCCCGCCCTGCCCCCGCCCCAGAGGCAGTCGGCCGGCGCGCCGTAGATGGAACCGATTTCGCACCAGTCATAAAACCACTCCCGGTGCTCCCGGTACAGCGGCAGAAATGCCCGGTACAGCTCGTAAAACTCAAACAGCCCGGGCAGATGATAATACGCTTTCATTGCCATACGCATCCTGTGCCGGATCCACCGGCCGGTCAAAACAGCTTACTGCTTAGATACCAGTCTTATAAACCGGGCGTCGTTCATCTGCTCATTTGTCAGATACTGCCCGTCGCAGAAAAGCGCGTACGTCGTAATCGGCGTGGGTGCGTTCTGCGCTTCTTCCCGGCTTTCTATATGAATCGCCTTAAAGGGGATGCCGTTGGCCCGGGCCGTCTCAGCCACGATGGGCACGTACTTCGCGTTGAAGGGGCACTGGCTGGTGTAGTACAGCACGTATTCCTCCTTTTCGATGCGGGGATGCCTGGCGCACTCTTTGAATGCCGGAGGCTGCGCATCCGCGGCAAAAGGCAGATACCAGAGCTGGATGCCGTTGTCCGCCTCGTCACACACGGAAAAACCCTTGTGCTTCAGATACTTCGGATCGGCAAGGAAGGGCTTTTTCTTTGCGGCGGACAGGATACACAGCCCCTTTTTTCCCTTCCGGCGGCTGTCCCTGATGCACTCGCCCAGCAGATCATTGGAATAGCCGTGTCCTTTCAGAGAACCCGACACCCACAGGCAGTCGATGTACATATACCCTTCCGCCTGAAGGGGATTCCAGGCGTATTCCGCCGGGATATACTCGATGAAGCATTTGCCGCGTTCCACGCTCTTCAAAAATACCAGGCCCTCCTCAAAACGATCCGCCAGCCAGGCCTTCTTGGAGGATACCTGGATATCCCTGTTATTGGAAATGGCACAGCAGATGTGCTCTTTCTCCAGGTTCTCTTTCGTTATGCTGATATAGTCCATGGTGTTTTTCCCCTCTTGTCATGTTTTCGCATCGGCATTATCCGACCACCAGCTTGTTTGTCTTCTTCAGATACTTTGCCGGGATCGGCGCATCCAGCCGCCATGTGATGTTCATGGGCTTTTCGCCTTCATGTTTGACGTAGTTGGCCGTACCCAGATAGGTGTAAGCCTCGGCACCGCCCGTAATTCTGTCTGTCTTAAACTCGCGGATAAACAGCAGCACGCGGCTGCCCCGCTCCCTGTGGTGTATGTAGCGCTGGCCAGTCTGTGAGTGTTCTGCCGTCGTGCTTTGGCTCTGCCAATGGAACAACCACTCGTTGATCGAGTAATCGTTGTACATCGTTGTGGGTGAATAATCCTTGTCCGACTTGTTCAGCGTCACAAAGAATACATCCAGCTTCTGATCCGGCAGCCATTTTACACCTTCGCGGACGGTTGCGGGTTTCATAAAATCCAGCGCTACCAGCAGCTGGTCCCGTGTGTAGGTACAGTGCAGATCCAGAGGGCTCTCAAAACCCACGTTCACCGGTGCATCGATAAAGTCGATACGGTCATACTGGTATTTCAGCAGGTCGATCAGTTCTCCGAGGAGCACCGGGCTGTCCGCCAGCGCATAGAGATTGCCCCAAACCTCATCACTGTTCCAGTCTTCAGCGGCCTTGCCCCAAACAGTGATATAGAACATCTGCAGCATCCGCTTTTCCAATTCAGGGAGCTTTCCGAAGTCTACATCAGCCAGCCTTGGCAAAATATCCAGCAGAAAGGCAATCCAGCGCCGGGAATCAATGACCGCCAATTTGGCCATTGTCTTGGTCAGCGTTTCTTCAATTGGTTCGCTGAATTCGTCAATCACATCTGCGCGGGCGCATAACCGAGAGAAGGTTGTAAATTTATAGATGTTCCGGGGATCCAGATGGTAATAGTCCAGAAAATTGGAAAGGCTGAGTTTAAGACCTGTATCCTCTTCGAAAGAAGCAATGCGCGTAACCAGCCCTGCTGTGTTGCCGTACGAGGCACGGATGTTGTCCAGTATAATCCTGGCTGCTTTCTTTTCTAACTGGATATAGCAACCCTTGGGTGCAGCAACAAAACCACCCCGGATCTCCCGGGTCACATTGCGGGTCGTACCTGAAAGCAGAGCAGCAAATTTATCCTCAAAGTTATATTTCCTGTTTGCCTGCCCGATAAAATCGAGAACAGTCAGGCACTCTTTGCCTTCCGCAAGACGCAGGCCGCGCCCGAGCTGCTGCAGAAAGACCGTCAGCGATTCCGTAGGTCGCAGGAACAATACGGTATTGACCTCCGGTATATCTACGCCTTCGTTATAGATATCCACAACAAAGATGAATCTTACTTTGCCGGATACCAGGCTGTCCTTTGCGCTGCGGCGTTCCTCGTCAGGTGAGTGTCCGGTCAAAAACATGGACGGAATCCCATGCCCGTTAAAATACCGGCACATAAACTCCGCATGTTCTACTGTGACACAGAAGCCCAGTCCTTTGACCTCATCGATATCCGTCACGTATCTCAGCAAAGAGGCGATCACTAAGTCTGCCCGGCGCTCCGCGACAATGCCGCTGAGTGTGTAAATCCTTGAAAGCTCACCTTTATCGTAACCACCTGCAGACCATTTCAGTTTGTCCAGATCCACCGTATCCGTTACACCAAAGTATTGGAAGGGACAGAGCAGTTTTCGGTCAACAGCTTCCGGTAGCCGGATTTCTGCTGCGATCCGGTTGCCAAAGTACCCAAGTATGCTTTTCCCATCCATCCGCTCCGGTGTAGCGGTCAGGCCGAGCAGAATCCTTGGCTGGTAGTATTCCAGCAGTTTCTGATAGGTTGGCGCGGCCGCATGGTGGAATTCGTCCACTACGATGTAATCGTAATAATCCGGTGTCGTTTTTGAGGTAAAATCCTGTGCGTTGAAAGTTTGGATGGACATAAACAGGTAATCGATACTCTCCGGCCGCCAGCCGCCCACAAACATCTCACCGAAGTTCGCGTCCTTCAGCACAGACCGGAACGTATACAGGCTCTGCTTCAGAATCTCCTCCCGGTGCGCAACAAACAGGAGCCGACAAGGATGCCCGATATGCTGTCTGCAGAATTTCTTATAGTCCAGTGCTGAAATGACCGTCTTTCCGGTGCCGGTTGCAGCAACCACCAGATTGCGGAAATAACCGCGAACAGTGCGTTCGGCCTCCAGCTTGTCCAGAATTTCCTGCTGATAAGAGTAGGGCTGGATGTCCATGGTGTAGATCGCATCGTTATTGCTGTCAAAGTACTTTTCTGCTTTCAGTGCACGGGCCAAGCGTTCACGCTGGCCTTCATTATAGTACTCGAATTCTCTGTCATTCCAGTAGAACTCAAAGGTGGCAGCCACTTTATCGATCGTTTCCGGCAGGTCTTTCTTTGTGATTTTGGTATTCCACTCCAATCCACTGGTCAAAGCCGCGTTGGAGAGATTGGAGGAGCCCACATAAGCCGTCGTAAAGCCAGTGTCGCGGTAAAAGATGTATGCCTTGGCATGGAGCCGCGTTATCTTTGTGTTGTAGCTGACTTTGATTCGCGTGTTTGGCAGCTTATTCAATTCCTCAATCGCCTTTACATCGGTTGCCCCCATGTATGAAGTGGTGATGATCCGCAGCTTCCCATCGTTCTGGGTGAAGGCTCTCAGTTCATCCATAATGAGCCGCAGGCCACTCCATTTGATAAAGGACACCAGCATATCGATCCGATTACATGAAACGATCTCCTTTTTCAGCTCGGTGAACATCTGTGGCTCATGAGTGGCTCCCGTAAACAAGCTGGACTGTGCAATGGAAGTTTCCGGTCTCGTGACTTTTGCTTTTTCATCCACTGCCCAAACGCTGTTTTGCTTGTCAAATAACGCTAAAAGCTGTTCCGCACGCCCTGCAACCGACAGCTTGTCAAAATCATCCTCTTCTGTTTCTGTCTGTACAGTGGAAACGATACGGTTGACAAGCTCCACTTGTGAGGCCAAATCCCCGCCGTTATCTGCAACGTTATCGAGGCCCTTTTGCACGATCTCCGCCACATATTTCGCCAGCACCCTGGATGCCTCAGCCGCATCGATGGGTGCAGTCTGGACACGCTTCTCCGTCACGGAAAGCTCCTCGTCCAGCTCTTTACTGATGACTTGCTCATAGAGTCCGTTGCGCAGCATAGATCTCCCTCAATTCCTTTTTGCATCTGTTTCAATACTCAAATTCTGCTCTCCTTGGATCATACTATACTATCAGAATCCGCTTTTTCAATCACCAAAGGGCGAATATTCACCGAATATTCGGTGTATTTTCACTTTATTCGCCGAATATTCGCTTTATTCGGTCCGATCAGACCGAAATTCACCCTGTCGGCTGTTTTCGTTTCCCATTTATGCAGAAAAGCCTCCCCTGCATGCTCTATGCGCACGGTTTGCAAATCCGTGGTAAGGATTTACAAGTGTCATCATTGATGTTTGTTATTATTGACTAACATCAGGTAGTTAATATAAACTAACTCCACTTGTTAAACAGAAAGGAGATCTTCTCGTGACACTGAGAGATCTGAAGATCGGAGAGAGCGCAAGAATCCTTCGTGTCGGAGGGGAAGGTGCGCTGCGGCAGCACTTTCTCGATATGGGCGTCATTCCGGGAACGGAAGTGACGCTGGAAAAATTGGCCCCTTTGGGGGACCCGATGGAGCTGCGCATCCACGGATATGAACTGACGCTGCGTCTGGCGGACGCGGAGCAGATCGACGTCACTCCTGCCGAAGCCGGCGAAAGGCCGGCTCCTGCCGAAACGGTAAAGCTGGATCACCCCGGCCTGGGCGAGGAAGGAAAGTTCCACCCGAAAGGGACCGGCAACCCGCTCCCCGAGGGGACGCAGCTGACCTTCGCCCTGGTCGGCAACCAGAACAGCGGAAAGACGACGCTGTTCAACCAGCTGACAGGCGCAAACCAGCACGTTGGCAATTTTCCCGGCGTTACGGTGGACAGGAAGGACGGCGTCATCCGCGGCTACGAAAACACGCTGATCACGGACCTGCCCGGCATCTATTCCATGTCGCCCTACTCCAGCGAGGAGCTGGTTTCACGGAACTTCGTGCTGGATGAGAAGCCGAAGGCCATCATCAACATCGTGGATGCGACCAATATCGAGCGCAACCTCTACCTCACGATGCAGCTGCTGGAGATCGGCATACCGGTGGTCGTCGCGCTCAACATGATGGATGAGATGGCCGGCAATGGCGGCAGCGTGGACGTCAACGCGATGGAAGCGCTGCTGGGCGTCCCCGTCGTGCCTATCTCCGCCGCGAAAAACCAGGGCGTCGAGGAACTGGTGCGCCACGCGGTGCATATTGCCAAGTATCAGGAGCGGCCTGTCCGACAGGACTTCTGCAATGCCAACGACCACGACGGCGCGGTGCACCGCTGCCTGCATGCGGTCATCCACCTGATCGAGGACCACGCATCGCGCGCCGGCCTGCCCGTCCGCTTTGCCGCCTCCAAGGTCATCGAGGGGGACGAGCTCATCCTGAAGCGCCTTCAGCTGGACCCCAACGAGCTGGAGATGCTGGAGCACATCGTCCTGCAGATGGAAAAGGAACGCGGCTTGGACCGCAGCGCGGCCATGGCGGATATGCGCTTCGCCTTCATCTACAAGGTCTGCGACGCCTGCGTAAAGCGGCCGCACGAGAGCCGGGAGCACCTCCGCAGCCGGGCTATCGACAAGGTGCTGACAGGCCGGTTCACTGCCATCCCGGCGTTTATCGCCATCATGGGTCTGGTCTTCTACCTGACCTTTGTGCTGATCGGCCCCTTCCTGCAGGATCTCATGGACAGCGGGGTCAGCGCCCTGGCCGACCTCGCCGACAGCGCCATGACTGCAGCCGGCGTCAGTGAGGCGGTGCACAGCCTCGTCATCAACGGCCTCTTTGAAGGTGTGGGCAGCGTACTCAGCTTCCTGCCCATCATCGTCACCATGTTCTTCTTCCTCTCCATGCTGGAAGACAGCGGCTACATCGCAAGAGTGGCCTTCTTCATGGATAAGCTGCTGCGGCGCATCGGCCTTTCGGGGCGCAGCATCGTGCCCATGCTGATCGGCTTCGGCTGCACGGTTCCTGCCGTCATGTCCACCCGAACGCTGCCCAGCGACCGCGACCGCAGGATGACCATCCTGCTGACGCCCTTCATGTCCTGCACGGCCAAACTGCCCATCTACGGCTTCTTTGTAAACGCTTTCTTCCCGCGCAGCAGCTGGCTGATCATCCCCGGCCTGTACGTCATCGGCGTGGTCATGGGGATCCTTGCGGCCTTCGTGTATAAAAAGACGCTCTTCAGCGGCGAGGCGGTCCCCTTCGTCATGGAGCTGCCGAACTACCGCATGCCGAGCGCGCGCAATGTGCTGCAGCTGCTGTGGGAAAAAGCGAAGGACTTCCTGCAGAGGGCCTTCTCCGTCATCCTGATCGCCACGCTGGTGGTCTGGTTCCTCAAGAGCTTCGACTTCCGCTTCCGCATGGTCGCGGATTCCCACGACAGCATCCTCGCCGCGGTGGCAGGCCTGCTCACGCCGGTCATGCGGCCCGCCGGCCTGGGCGACTGGCGCATCGTCACCTCCCTCATCAGCGGCTTTATGGCCAAGGAGAGCGTTGTTTCCATCATGGAGGTGCTGTTCGCCTCGCCGGAAGGCCTGCCTTCCATGATCAGCACGCTCACGGCCGCCTCCATGCTGGCCTTCAGCCTGCTGTATACGCCCTGCGTGGCAGCGGTGGCTTCCATCAAGCGGGAGATGGGCGTCAAATGGGCGGTCAACGTCGTCATCTGGCAGTGCGCCATCGCCTGGTGCGCCGCACTGATCGTCCGCCTCATCGGCATGGCCTTCGGGCTTGCGTAAGGAGAGCTTATGAACATCTGGGATATCGTGATCCTGCTTGCGGTAGGCGTTGCCGCAGCCCTGGCGCTGCGGCACACGTGGCGCAGGCACACCGGAAAAAGCAGCAGCGCCTGCTGCGGATGCAGCGGCGCTGCGTGCAATTGCTGTTCTTCAAAGGAAAAAGCCGGATAACTTCGGGGTTTATCTGACGAGACAAGGCTTCTTGTGGTCAAATGTCCATCCGGAGATGAGATACTGCATGGCCACGGCATCGTTCCGGTCGTGGCTGGGCAGGCTGTTGTAGAGCCGGTTTGCCTCTTCCACGCGCTGCATGTTCAGCGTCACGCCCAGGCCCGGCTTGTCCGGCACCTGCAGTTTGCCGCCGATGATCTGCGGCGTATCCAGCAGCAGGTTCTGTCCGTCCTGCCAGATCCAGTGGGTATCCAGCGGGGCTACGCGCCCGACCGCCGCCGCGCCGACCTGCGCGAAGGCCGCCAGCGTGATATCGAAGTGATTGTTGCTGTGGATGCCGAAGGTCAGCCCCCACGGGTCCAGCAGCTGGCTCATCCGTACGGCGCCGTCAAACCCCCAGAAGTGCGGGTCTGCGAGGATGATGTCGCAGGCGTTGAGCGAGGCCGTGTGATAAAACTGCCGCCAGTCGGTGGCGATCATATTCGTTGCCACCTGGAACTGGGTGGCATTTTTGAATTCCCGCATGATTTCGCGGCCGCTGTATCCGGCCTCCGGTCCGCAGGGATCCTCGACGTACGTGATGATTCCGTGCATATCCCGGCAGAGCCGGATGGCCTCGGACAGGCTCCAGGCCCCGTTGGGATCGATATTGACGCGCGCTTCCGGAAAACGTTTTTTGATCGCCCGTACGGCTTCCATCTCTTCATCGCCGCTCAGCACGCCGCCCTTTAGCTTGAAATTCCTGACGCCGTACTTTTCCTGCACCGCCTCCGCTTCCTCCACGATGCGCGCGGGCGTGAGGATCTCCTCCCGCCTCAGTCGGAACCAGGGATCGTCGCTGTCCGCCTCGTCCAGATACGGCATTTCGCCGGCAGGCACCTTGTTCTTGTCCGAAACGTAGAACAGGTAGCCCAGCACTTCCACCTCGCGCCGCTGCTGACCCTCGCCCAGCAGCTGGCACATGGGGACCTCCAGATGCTGTCCCAGCAGGTCCAGCATCGCGCACTCCACGGCCCATTCGCTGCGCACGACATACTTGAGCTTAGTGATATCCAGCGTCTGGATGCCCTCGTCGGCATCATCCGCATGGGAGAAGAAAGCCTTGTGGATGCGCTGGAGCACCTCCCGGCATTTGGAAACGGGCGTGCCTTCCACGTACGGGCGCATGGCCACGAGACCGTCGTGCGTGTAATCCCCGCCGTGGATTTCGCCGATGCCCGTATGCCCGGCCGAATCCGTGAGGATGACCAGGTTTCGCGTAAAGCAGGGCGCATGGGCGCCGGAGAGCGTCATCAGCATGCTGTCATAGCCCGCCACCGGGATGACCTGCATTTTTGTGATCACCGGTACATTGCTCATCTTTCACACCTCAGTTGTTCTTGGGGTCTGCCATGAAGGCCAGCAGATCGTCGCGCTTGCGGTCGAGATACGCGCCCCACGCGTCGCTGTCCAGGAAGGGATTGGGGCCCTCCGGGTCCTCGAGCTGGCGCTGGCGCCGGCCCAGGGTGTCGTTGTTGATGCAGTGGTTGCCCAGGAACAGCTCCACCTTCTCATGGCGCACCTTGGCCAGGGAATTCAGGTAGATTCTCCGGGTCTTGTACCCCGGATCGCCGATCTCGACCAGGTAATCCTTCTGCAGCGTATTGAAGCCGAAGCCGCCGTAGTACCCGCAGCGCACGGTTTTATTGCCTTCATAGGCATCGAAGAAGCAGGCGATGACGCCCATGGTATGGCCGGGGACCAGATAAAACCGGATGGTCGTCCCTCCGAAGGTGATCACGTCACCGTCCCGGATCTCCACGTCGGGATGCACCAATGCCTCGCAGACGTTGCCGGCATCCTGGATGAAGCTGAGTTCCGGATGCTCCCTGTACATCCGGGCATCCGGCGCGCCCAGGTAGATCTTCGTACCGTACATGTTGCGGAAGAAGGCCGCGCCGCCGATGTGATCCAGGTGGCCGTGGGAAAGCACGATCCATTTGACGTCTGCCGGATTGAAGCCGGCCTCCCAGATGGCGTTGACCAGCATTGCGGTGGCGCCGGTGTTGCCGCTGTCGATCAGCAGCAGGCCGTCGCCGGTGTCGATCAGGTGCACGCACACCCAGTCATCCCCAACATACCAGACATTGCCGAAGATGCAGAAGGGATGCACGTAGCGCGCCTCCTGGTTTTGCCAGAACCGGCCCATCGGGCCGCTGACCTGCTTTTCGTGGCGCTGCAGGTAATCCTGATAATCAGAACGGTAGCTCATGCTGTCCTCCTGTTCATTCTTCTTCCAGCTCGTAGAAGCGGATCCACAGTCCCTGCTCGTCCCGCAGGCCCTCACCCACAAAGTGATTCCGGTGCAGCCGGGGTGCCAGCGCCCTGGAATCCGTGATGAAGGTGGGTACCGTATGGAAGGGCCGCGGCCGGTTGCCGTCCGTGAACCAGGCGTTGTTTTCCACGTAGATGTGACAGGGCTGTCCTTCGCAGTCGTGCCCGGTGAGCATATAGCGGGCGGACATGTGCCGCACATCGTTCTGGTTGGTCACCTGGGTATCCACGCCGCACGGCTCCACGATGCCATTAAAGATCTCGCTCCGCACAGTGCCCTTGAAGGGGATCATCTTCACGTGGCCGATCTCGCTCTCCAGTTCCACCGTTCCTTCCGGATCGGTCTGTACCAGGATCTCCAGAACAGGCCTTTCATTTGTCTTTTTCATTGTCTGCGCCTCACTTTTTCAGGTACCTGTTAAGGAAATCCAGCACCAGCTGCTTGCATTCGGTCTGGAACAGTTCCCGGGTGCCGTGGCCGCCGTTTTTGACGATGTACAGCTCACTCTGGTCCGCCAGTCCGGCTTTCTCAAGGCGGCTGTAAAAGTCCTCGCTCATGGAAACCGGCACCAGCGGATCCTGATCGCCGTGGAGGATGATGATGGGTGCCGTCTTCTCACTGATGTGGAAGATAGGGCTGGCAGCGTCGCTGCGCTCCACCATGGTCGCAGGATCGCCGCCCAGCAGCGCGCCGCCGTGGGTTTCTTCGATCTTATGCCAGCGGTGCGCGGGGTTCTTGAAGTTCTCGATTTCGATCAGGTTGCAGGTCTTGATATCCACGGGGCCGAAGAAATCCACCGCGGCCTGCACCTTCGAGGAGGCATCCGCCCACTCATCCGAGTCGAAGCCGTCCGTGTTCATGGCCATCCACGCCGACAGATGTCCGCCGGCGGAGCGGCCCATGGTGGCTACGCGGTCCGGATCGATGCCGTACTGATCCGCATGCGTGCGCAGGAACCGCACAGCCGTCTTGACGTCGATCAGCTGGTCCGGAAAATGGCCGATGCCCGAATGCCGGTACTGGATGCAGGCCACGGCATAGCCGTGCTCCGCGAAGAACTGCATCTCGGCGGCCATCAGGTTTTTGTCGCACTTGCGCCAGCCCGCGCCGTTGATCCACACGATCAGGGGCTGCTTTCCGGTGGAGACTTCGTCGTCCCGGCCGGAGGCCAGGCGCATTTCGCTGTTGCCGTTCTGCACCATGAGCGACAGGCTGAGGTCCAGCGGATTGCCTTCCAAGTCCTTCACGTGCGAAAAGCAGATATTATCGATAAAATTGATGGTACGGCGTTCTTTGCCGGGATCGATTACGATGCGCATGGTAATTGTTTCCTTTCCGTATCAGCCTTGCAGGCTGGTATTCTGGATGGCTTTTACGATCATTTCACCGGCTTCCTGCCAATGCGGCATGAAGTGCGGGATGAAGCCGTGGCTGGTATCCGGGAAGACCTTCATTGTCACTTCCACGCCCAGCGCAGCCAAACGTTTGCCTTGCTCCAGGTTCTGAAAGCGCAGGGTGTCACGGGCTGCGCCCAGGATCATGGTAGGCGGCAGCGCGGTAAGCGCCGCCTCAGGCGCCATCATAAAATCAATGGCGGGATCGCTCATCATGGCCGGGTCGTCGTCGCTCATCAGCACGGCAAAGCCGGCATGCCGGAATTCCTGTGTCCTCCAGTATTCCGGCACATTCCGGATCGCTGCAGCGTCATACCGCATTTCGTTGGGCCCGTATCCGTTGACCAGCAGACAGAACGGCAGGGGCTCGCCCCTCATGCGGGAGCAAGCGGCGATGCTCATCGTCAGCTGGCCGCCTGCGGAATAACCGCCGCAGGAAACCCGTGCCGGGTCGCAGTTCCACTCTTTCACATGATCAAAGGCGTAGCGTGCCGCGTCCAGGCACTGCTCCATCGGCACCGGGAAAGAAGCAAACTCCGTCGTGGTATAATCCACATCCACCACCACGCCGCCGATCTGGTCCGCCAGCCAGGCGCTCCACAGCGTGTCGTTAGGCATATGGCCGATGAGCCAGCCGCCTCCGTGGATGTTGACATGCAGCGGACTGCCCGGCTTTTTGTTCTTCGCCGTAAAAATATACAGCTTGTAGGGCCATCCGCAGACAGCAGGCCTTTCAACGGTCTCCATGACCGCCAGGTCTGCAAACGCGCGGCACTCCTCCGGGATGTCGGTATCGCCGTCAAACTTGCGGTTGCTCTGCATATCCCGTGCCATCCGGGCGCGCAGTTCGGGAGTCAATGGCATGATGAGCACCTCCTTACAGAGTCGCCGCCCATCCCGAAAGAGACAGGCGGCGATGTGTGGTTATGAAACAGGCGCCGCAGCGTTGATCGCGTCGATGATCGTCTGCTGCGCATCCTGCCAGTCGCCGTTCATCCGCACCGTAAAGCCGTGCCGGCTTTCGGGATAGCGCGCGAAGCGCACGGATGACCCGGCCTTTTCCAGCATCGCGCCGAACTTCCTGTTTGCCTCCACAAAGGGGCACAGGCCGGCCTCTACGATCAGCGCGGGCGGAAAGCCCCGCAGCTGATCCTCTGATGCGAATACAGGGGATACGGAGGAATCCTTCAGCAGCTCTTCATCCCCGTCGGTATACAGCAGGGAGAACGCGCGGCTGCGGATGTTTTCCTCACCCTCCAGCACAAAGTAGTTGTCGTTGGCCGCATAGTCCATGACCACCAGATTCAGCCGGATCTCACCGGTGCGCACCGCTTCCATGGCCGTCACGGCAGCCAGGTTTCCGCCCGCGCTGTGTCCGCCCACGGAGACGCGCCGGATATCCGCGCCCCATTCACGGCAGTGTTCCGCAGCCCACCGCGTCACGGCATAGGCCTGATGCACAGCAGCAGGATACGGGTCGGCATCGGAGCAGGCATAGTCCACATCCACTACGATGCCGTGGATACCGAGCGCCACGTTTGCACAGTAAAGGTCGTCATCCATGTCCTGCGGGAAGATGAAGCCGCCGCCGTGGAAGTTGACATGCAGCGGGCAGAGCGCCTTCCGGCCGGGATCGCGGGAGACGACGACGCGCACGGCAGGCATGCTGTCAAAGGCCAGACTCAGTTCCTGCCGCTCCACGCGGTCCAGCTTCTCCTGATAATCCGCAGGAATCGACCGCTGCTGCTTCATCACCTCACGGTGACCGCCGGTCCGGCCCAGAATGTCAAAGAGTTCCTGCTTTTGTTCATTCGTCAATGACATGCCTGTCTCCTTGTCTTACTGCGCCTTTTGGGCTGCGCGGCGGTTCTTGATCGCTTTGGTGATCATGGGGCCGACCACGCTGTACACAGCGATCAGGATGAAGATCAGGGAGATCGGGCGGGTCAGGAAGCGGGAATAATCACCGCGGGCATAGGATACGCCGGTGCGGAAGTACTCTTCGATCTTGGGACCCAGGATGAAGGACAGCATGAGGGGCGTCATGGGCATGCCGAACATATCCATCACCACGCCCAGCAGGCCGAAACCGATCATCATATACACGCTGAAGATGGAAGTCGTAGCGCTGAAGGAACCCATGAAGCAGATCATCATGATGGCGCTGAACAGGTAATGATACGGCGCCTTGAGCAGATAGGGGAACCAGCGCTTGGTGCCCAGCTCGGTAAAGAAGATGAGGATGGCGCTCACCAGCACGATCAGGAAGATCAGGGCGGCCAGCACCGGGTTGGTGCGGATAAACATGGGGCCGGCCTGCAGGCCTTTAATGGTCATGGCCGAGAGAAGCAGCACAGTGGTGCCGTCGCCCGGGATGCCCAGGGAGATCATGGGGATCAGTGCGCCGCCCACGCCGGCGTTGTTGGCAACCTCGGTCGCCCAGATGCCGGGATCGTAACCGGTGCCGAACTTTTCGGGATGCTTGTCCATCTTCTTGGCCTGGCCGTAGGCGATCAGGTTGGAAATGCCGCTGCCCATGCCCGGCAGGAAGCCGATGAACAGGCCGATCAGCAGGGATACAATGATGGTCTTGGCGTTATTCACAAAGTCCGCGATGGTAAGGCCGAAGCCCTTCAGGCTGCTGGTATCCACAGGCGGCATATCCTGCTGGCCCTTGGCGTAAGCCGTGGCCACCTGCTGCAGGGCAAAGGTACCCATCAGCATGCACACCATGTTGATGCCGCCGTACAGATTCGTATTGCCGAATGTGAAGCGCAGGGTGTTGGTTACTTTATCCGCGCCGACGGTGGAAAGGAACAGCCCAAGGAAGGCTGCCATCAGGCCCTTGTAAATGGAACCGTTGGACAGGCCGACCACCATGGTGATGGCCATCAGGCACAGGGAGAAGTACTCCCAGGGTCCCAGCTTGAGGGCGATATCCGCGATGGCGCTGGAGCACAGCATAGCCACGACGACGGAGACAAAGGTGCCGATGAAGGAACCCGTGATGCCGATGGACAGGGCCTTGGCGGCCTTGCCGTTCTTGGTCATGGGATAACCGTCATAGCAGGTGCCGATGGAAGAAGCGGAACCGGGGATGCCCACCAGAACGGCCGCAATGAAGGAACCGCTGACGCCGCCGACGTACATGCCCACCAGCATGGCAAAGCTGATTTCAGTATTGAGCGCAAAGGTCATGGGCAGCAGCAGCGTGATGCCCAGGCCGCCGGAGAGACCGGGGATGGCGCCCAGCACGCAGCCAACCAGCGCGCAGACGTACATCACCAGGAAGTTGGCAGGCTGCAGGAGGATTCCCAACGCTTGGAGATAAGCTTGCATTCTTTCTTCCTCCTTTACTTAAGGCATGGTGATGCCAAGGCTTTCCCACAGGGTGCCGGTAGGCAGCGGAATGTGGAAACCTCTGGTAAAGCCGAAATAGCACAGGGAGCCAAGGCCTACGCACAGCAGGATGGCAAAGAGCCAGTTGACCTTCTTTTTGCCTTTGAGTGTGACGATGAAAAGGAACATCCCCAGCATGGCTGTGAACCAGAACCCGATAAACGTCATAGCCAGCGCAAAGAGAACAGCCTCGGCCATGATGATCGCCAGACGGATCCAGCCTGCTTTATCCAGATAAGGCTTTACGCCCTTTGCAGCTTCCTTGGGCGCATCAAAAATGATAGTGAGCAGAGAGAACAGCGCCAGGCCTGCAGCCGAGACATAGGGAATGAAGCGCGGACCCGGCTCGTTAGCCACCAGACGTGTGGGGATCTGCCCTGCCTGCCAAACGATCCAGGCGGAGATTGCCAGCCCCAAACCGCCCAACAGATACGTACGGTTGAATTTCTTCATCGGAGTTTGCCTCCACTCTTGTTTGTTAAAAGTAGCCCGGCAGGAAGACCCCTGCCGGGCCGGGCAATTGTTTCGTTGTTTTCAATCCTGTACAGGTATCAGCGGACTTTCAGGCCCAGTTCGCCGACCAGATTGTCCAGGAAGTCCCATTCGTTCTGCATGGCAGCCTTGGTCTCATCATAGTTGAGCGGGCTGACGAAGGTGGCCATGGCGTTGTTGCCGTCGATGAAGGACTGCACGCCGCAGGCTTTCATGATCGCCTCGTTGATGGCGACATACTGCTCATCAGACAGGCCCTTGGGCGCCAGGATGTAGTAGCAGCTGTCCCAGGTCGCGGACTCGACGCCCTGCTCGGGGCCGGAGGCGTACTGCTCGCCCAGCTCGGTGCCCAGCAGCTCACTCATGGCAGGAAGGGTGGAAACCTTGGGGCCGATGGTGCCCAGGATGGTGAGGCGGCCGTCAGCCTCGTAGGAGAGCGCGTTGGGGATGGAGCAGTTGGCGATGTCGATGGCGCCGGAAGCGACGTTGGTCAGCTTGTCAGCCTCGGAAGCGCACTGCACATAAGTCGCCAGATCCTTGTCGCCAGCGATGGCATTGACGAAGGAAGTGAAGATCATCTGGGTGGTGCCGCCCAGGGAGCAGCCGATCAGGACCTTGCCGGGATTGGCCTTCAGGTACTCGGCCAGCTCAGCATAATTGTGATAGGGGGCGTTCGGGCCGGCGATGATGGCCTGGGGGCCGCCCAGGTTGCAAACGCCGACGACCTGCAGATCGTCTTTAACGTTCACGTTGGTCATGCCGGTGAACCACTGGATGATGGCGCCGCCGTGGGCCACGCCCAGGGTCAGGCCGTCAGCCTTGGCGTTCTTCAGGGTTTCCATGCCCACTTCGCCGGTCTCATAGTTGGTCACGATGAAGTTGGTGCCCGGGCATACTTCCGTCAAAGCCTGGGTGAGATAACGGGTGTAGAGGTCAGAGCCGCCGCCGGCCTTGGCAGGCACGACGAAGGTCACGGTGTCGCCGGACTTCCAGGCATCAGCCATAGCGGAAGCAGCCAGGCCCAGGCACAGCAGGGAAACGAGCAGGATCGCAAGAAACTTCTTCATCGATGTTACTTCCTTTCTGTGTTCTGTTGGTGTGGGTGTTCTTTGTCCTTCACCTTGATTCTGATAGTATGATACCGTCTCTGTTATTGAATTGACAATTCCCGCTTTTTTGTATATGCTATGCTTAAAAGTTGTAGATCGGAGGCTTCTATGAATCTGGATCATCTGCCCTATTTCATCGCGATCGCATCTTACGGAAGCCTTTCAGCGGCATCCCGTCATCTGGATGTTTCCCAGCAGGCGCTCAGCAGCTATCTCTCCGACCTGGAAAAGAACTTCGGCATGCCTTTTTTTTACAGGAACAGGCAGCGACTGTATCTGACGGAAGCCGGCAAACGCTATCTGAAGGGCGCTCAGGATATCCTGAACGTCATGGGCCGCACCCGCAACGCTATCCAGATGCTGGGGCGCGGCCCGGATCAGGAGCTGCACATCGGCATATCAGCGCATACCGGTGCAATGATCCTTGCCGAGAGCGCACTGGAATTCAGCCAGCGCTATCCCGGCGTTCAGCTTGTTCCTCACGAAGGCTATTCCTTTGACCTCCGGCGGATGGTTCACTCCGGAACGGTTTCCATCGCCATGACCAGCCTGACCAGCCTGGACCCTCCTGAGCTTCAGTTCATCCCGATCCTCCGGGATGAATTTGTGCTGGCCCTGCCCGCCTATCATACCCGTGCACAGAAGGCAGCCTCTTTTGAGGAACTGCCGGTCGCTGACTTGCCGGAGTTTCAGGATGAAGTGTTTGTCCGATCCACGCCGAACACCTCGACTTATCACGTACTCGAGCCGCTTTTCGAACAATCCGGCTTTCGGCCCACGATTGCTTTCTCCAGCCCCAATATCAACATGCTGACCATGCTGATCCGCACAGGCTGCGGCATCGGTTTTCTCCGCTACCGCAATGATCCCGATTTTGCCTATTACAGGCTCAAGAATCCACCCTACTCCTATAATGGCGTCATTGCCAAACCCACCCATGTGCTTAGCGAGCCGGAACGGTATCTGGTCTACCTTTTCAACAAGCACCAGGTGACCCTGGGCGGTGTCCGCATGCGGACCGATGCGCTGCTGGACATCATCCGGGAATTCAGCGCCGGGGATTATCTGCCGGAGGACTTGCAATGAACACCAAGATACTCGAGTACATCATCGCCATCGCCCAGGAGCATTCTGTCTCCAAAGCGGCTGAACGCTTTTATCTCACCCAGCCCGTGCTCTCCCGGCACCTTAAAAAGATAGAGGAACAGCTGGACGTGCCTCTGTTTATCAGGCAGAAGGACGGCATGGTGCTGACCGAGGCCGGGCGCATCTACATCAACAGCGCCCAGAATATCCTCCATCTGGAATCGGAGCTGGAAGGCGATTTGCGCACCCTGCTGGACACAGAAAAGAACAACTTGCGCGTCTACGTGGATTATCCTTATATCAAACAGCTTTCCGATCAGATCCTGCCGGGCTTTCTTCAAAAGTATCCGAATGTGCAGATCCGGTTTATCTGCGCCGGTACGGAAGAGGTCCAGGTCTCCCTGGCTTCCGGAGAGAACGGCATCGGTATACTGACAGCCCGGAGCCGCCGTTTTACCGGCCTGGAATATATAACGCTCCACACACAGAAAATGGTCGTTGTGAAGACCGATAACCCGGAAAACGCCGAAACGATCTTCATGCAGCCCTCCGGCACTTCCCTGCGCGAAGCGGAGGACCGCTGGCTGGCGCAGGAGGGGGCCGCATTCAGCACTGTTCTGGAAGTGCAGTCTTTCCAGGCCGGGCTGGAAGGCGTTCTGTCCGGTCAGGGCTGCGCCTGCGTTCCCCAAAGCATGGCAAAGGAGAACGGTCTCCCTTTGCTGGAGCGCATATCCCCTCTGCCGCTCCAGGCTTCCGTCGTCTATCCCAAAGACATGGTTTTCCGCCCTGCCGCCCGTGCCCTGCTTCAGGAGATCCTGCGCATTTCAGAAGAATGGTTCAACGGAACCTATTTCCACTCGTGACCACAGGACCATATTCAGACAGTATTCCGTAAAGGCCGCTTTCTTGCCGGCACTTCTCCATATGCAATCACCCGCCCTTCCGTTCGGAAAGGCGGGTCTTTTGATGCAGTTCCCGTAAGATTTCAGCTTCTTCGGTGTTCCCCCAGCATGTGCAGGGCAAGGCCGGAGAGGATGAGCACACAGCCCAGCAGCTTTGCCCGTGACAGGGTCTCGCCCGAAAGGAGAAGCGTCATAAGGATGCTGGTGAGAGGCTCGAAAAGGGAGAACATGGCGGCCTGCGTGCCGTCCGCCAGGCGGACGCCCTCCTGAAACAGCGAGGTCCCCGCAACGGCGACCAGCAGGATGGCCAGCAGGGTAAACAGCCAGGCTTTCGGCGTCAGCGCAAGGGTGAGGCTGCCGGTGACGCCCGCGATGGCGCCGCACAGGGCTGCGCCCGCCACGGACATCCCCGCCAAGCGCGCAAACAGCGGCAGCCTTTCAGCCCGCTTTTCCAGCGCTATGATGTATGCCGCATAGCAGACGCCCGAGAGACACGCCAGCATAAGACCCATCAGAAAACCGGAGGAGGCGCCGCCTTCCAGAAAGAGAAAGACGCCGCCCAGCGACAGCATGAGGCCTGTGACAGTCCCTTTCCCAGGCCTTTGTTTACGGGCTGCCGCCTCATAAACCACCACGTACAGCGGATAGAGAAAATGAAAGGTCGTGGCAATGCCCGCCGGGATAAAAGCGTAAGAGGAATAGAGCAGCAGCGTGCAGGAGAACGACAGCACGCCAAGAAGGATGCAGTCCTTCAGGCTTGCCTGCGGAAGAGGCAGGCTCTTGCGGGCGAGGCCGAAAAACAGCGGAAGCGGCAGCAGCGCGCGCAGAAAGGCCATGTTGACCGGGTTGTTGCCGCCCGCATAGCTGAGCGCGGTGATGCTGGGCGCGATGCCGAAGAACACCGCGGAAGCGACGATGCAGAGAATGCCCCTCGCGTGTCCGGACAGGGGCGTACGGTGTGCAGAGTCCATCCGAAAGACCTCCGGTGAAAGAATCAGTGTACAAAAAGTGAAGGGCCGCTTCAGTCCAGGATCCGCTGCGGCATCCACCGCAGATAGTCGCCGGAGACGAGGCTGTAGCGCACGCCGTTGCGGGTACCCTCTATGCTGTCATGGAAGCGGGATTCTCCGTGGCAGTGCGCGTAGACGACCTGCTGCGCGCCGTACGCCTCCGCCATGGCCGTAAAGCTGCTTTCCTCTTCCATTATATTAGTGGGCGGATAGTGGAGAAAGACGATGAATTTCCGGTAGCCGTCCCGCCGGGCGGCTTCAAAGGAGAGGCGCAGGCGTTCCAGCTCCCTGTCCACCAGCTTTTCCGCCCGGACGGCCTCCCGCTCATCCCAGCCGATGATGCGGCCGCGCCTGTCCAGGTAAAAGGGGCCTTCGAAGGTAAAGCCCTTGGTACCCACCAGTGCGGTATCGCCGTAAGCGAAGTAGTTGTTCTGCAAAAAGAAGAGGCTGCCGCGGTAGCGCTCGTTCAGGGCCGCGGTCTTCCCCGCATCCCAGAACATGTCGTGGTTGCCGCGCAACAGCACCTTGCGCCCCGGCAGCTGCAGGATGTACTCCAGATCCGGCTCCGCCTGCTGCAGGTTTTTCCCCCAGCTGTGGTCACCCGCGAGGACCAGCGTGTCCTCCGGGCCGATGAGCGCCGCGCAGTTCTTTTGAAAGCGCTCCTCATGTCCCCGCCACACGCCCGTCGTCTGGCCGCGCGCCTTCAGTTCACAGCCAAAATGGAGATGCAGATCGCCGATGGCAAACAGGCTCATGATTTATCCTCCGATTCCCGGCACCGGTTTCGTATCAAAGCACACATCATAATAATCCTGCCCGTCCCGCTTTTCAAGATGAAAAGAAGCTCTCATAACAAAAACGGGAACCCTTTTCAGGGTTCCCGCGGTGTCCAAACCGGAAAGCGTCAGGGATTCTGCTGCCCGTTGCTCAGCGTATCCACATCGGTCGGCTGCGGCACAACCAGATCCAGCGTCACCTCGTGGCCGTTGCGGTCCACGGTGATCTTGACGGTGTCGCCCGGGGTCTGCCTGGCCTTGATGGCGTTGAGGTCGTCCGCATTGGTGACCTTCTCGCCCGCGAAGGCGGTGATGATGTCGCCGCGCTGCAGGCCCGCACGCTCCGCCGCGCTCATGGAGTTCACATCGGTGATGTACACGCCGATGGGCATGTTGTACTGCTTGCTGATCGCCTCGGTGACGTCCGTGATGGTGATGCCCAGCATGATCTTGCTGCCGTCCGTCTGCGCCTGCACGGAGTCGGGATCGTTGATCATCTGCTCGACGAGGGCCTTGATGTGGTTGACCGGGATGGCGTAGCCGATGCCTTCGATCTGCACGGAGGAAGCCTTCGCGTAGACGACGCCGATCATGTTGCCGAAGGAGTCGAACATCGCGCCGCCGGAGTTGCCGGGGTTGATGGCCGCATCCGTCTGGATGGCGTTGATGGTCACGTCATCGATGGTCAGCGCATGCTCCTTTGCGGAGATGATGCCGGCCGTAACGCTGCCGTGCACGGTGCCCATCGGGTTGCCGATGACCACAGCCAGCTCGCCGACCTGCAGCTGATCGCTGTCGCCGAAGCTCACGGGGTTCAGCCCCTCCGCCTCGATCTTCAGCACGGCGATGTCGTTGCTCTCGGAGGAGCCGACCAGCGTGGCCTCGTAGCTCTTCTCCTCTTCGCCGTCATTCTCGGAGGCGACGTAAACCGTGATCTTGTCCGCGCCGGAAATGACGTGGTTGTTGGTGACGATGTAGCCGTCATCGGAGATGATGACGCCCGATCCAGCCGCCTTCTGCGTGTACTCGCGCGGGCTGCGCCGGCCGCCGTCGCCGTAACCGTATCCGTAGCCGTAGCCGAACAGGCCGCCGAACGGGCTTCCGAAGGGATTGCTGTAATAGTTGTCGTTGTAAACGATCTTGGTCTCCGTCTCAATGGCGACGACGGAGGTGCGGTTCTTCGCGGCGATCTCCGAAATGGAGAGCGCGTTTTCATCAGTCGCCGCCTCCACGACACTGAAGTGCTTACCTGTGTTGTCCGCCTGCGCAAAAGCGCTGACGCCCGCGGTAGCCAGCAGCGCGACAGCCGCGCACAGGGCGACCAGTTTACGGATGGTTTGAATGTTCTTCATATTGAAAGCTCCTTTCAATGCCTTGTCAGGGCTTTTTTTCTTTTGACGCATGCAGTATACCGCTGCCCTTTGAAGGAAAAATGTGCGGCATCGGACAAAAATGAAAAAGAATTGTGACACAAATGTGTCAGCCGGAAACGGCGGAGCGCAGCGCGGCAAATCCCAGCGCCACCAGATCAAATCCCGCCTCAACCAGCGGCTCCGCCCTCTTTTCCAGGCGCAGCCCGTTGGTCATGAGGAACACCCCGCAGCGCCGCTGCGGATCAAAGAAGAGCTCCGAGCACATGCCGTACGCGACCCCCTGATGTCCGCAGGGCGAGAAGCCGGAGAAGACCCCGGGCAGCGCAGCGGCGCCCAGCGTCCTGCCCGCTTTGCGGATGCCGCCCTTTCCGTCCTGCAGGGTTACCATCTCCGCAAGCGCCTCCCTTTCCTCCGGCGCGCACAGCAAGCGCAGCAGCGCCGCGGCGCCGTGGGTGTCGGTCAGCATCCGCCCCGCCCCGGCAAAGACGTCCCGCTCCGGCTCAAAGGGCAGCGGCGGCCGGGCTGCCAGCGCGGGCGCGTCATACCGCAGGCGCGGGGGCAGCAGCGGATAGACACGGTAGCCGCAGGACAGGTCGCCTCTCGGCACGATCCGCCGCGGATCGTATGCGGCGCGGATGCCGTACGGTTCAAAGACGAGCCCGCGCATCGCCTCGTCCAGCGGCATACCCATGGCGTTCTCCAGCACGATGCCGGCGACGCCTGCGCCGAGGTTGCTGTAATGGAAGCGCTCTCCCGGCTCCGTCTCCCTCCAGCAGCCTTCATCCCGCAGCAGGTCCTGCAGCGCCGGCGGGTGCTCCGGATCCAGCGCGAGGTAGGGTCCTTCGTCCTTCAGCGCCGCCGTGTGCGTCAGCAGCATCCTCGGGGTGACGGGCCTGTCCGGAAAGCGCGGGCTTCGCACGCGATAGCCAAGCAGGCTGGAGATGTCCTCATCCAGCGTAAGCAGGCCGCGCTTTTGCGCCTGCAGGAAGCCGACGGAAAGCACCAGCTTGCTGACGCTGGCCACGCGGAAGCAGGTTTCCGGCGTCACGGGCAGCCGCGGCCTGCGCCGGGCCAGCCCATAGCAGAATACGGCCGTTCCCTCTTCACACCACAGCACGAGGCTGGCGCCGACGGCCCATCCGCGGCGCAGGGTGCGCGCCGCTTCGCGGCTGAACGCTTCAAAGCTTTCCGGCGCCAGCATCCCGTTTTCCCAGCGGAAAGCCGGCAGACGGTCTTCCAGGCCCTTCGCCCTTTCACGCAGAGCAGAACGCTCGGTTTCATTCGGGTTTTTCATGGCAGCCTCCCCGTCATCAGGAATCCTGCCTATCATATCAGAAGGAACCCTCATCGGCAAGCTTTTGCATTTTCCCATTTGACGGAACCGCCCGCTTATTGTATTATGTGATTAAAGTCGGAGATGTATAACCATCGCGCTTCCGGCTGACATAGAATCGTTCCCTGAAGGAGGGTTTATATGTTAATTGGCGCATTGGAGGCAGGCGGCAGCAAGATGGTCTGCTCCATCGGGGATTCGCAGGGCAACGTGCTTCAGCGTGCCAGCTTCCCCACACAGTCTCCCGGAGAGACGATTGCGCAGATTGTGGATTTCATCGGCCGCTTCGGCGTCAAGGCGCTGGGCATCGGCTCCTTCGGCCCGCTGGATCTGCGGCCGTCCTCGCCGACCTACGGCTGCATCATGCGTTCCCCGAAGACGGAATGGTCCGGTTTTCCGCTCCTGCGCGAACTGCGCACGGCGCTGAACGTTCCCTGCGCTATTGATACGGACGTGAACGCCGCCGCGCTTGCGGAGTCCGTGCTCGGCGCCGGCAAAGGGCTGAACAGCCTCGTCTATGTAACGGTCGGCACGGGCATCGGCGGCGGACTCATCCTGGGCGGCAAGCTCGTGCACGGGATGATCCACCCGGAGCTGGGCCACATGCTCATGCGCCCGGCCCGCAACGACAGCATGCCGGACGGTGTCTGCCCCTTCCACCGCGGATGCCTGGAAGGCCTGGCCAGCGGTCCGGCCATCGAAAAGCGCTGGGGCCTCTCCTCCCGCCTCATGATGCCGGATCATCCGGCGTGGGAGCTTGAAGCCGAGTATCTCGCGCAGATGTGCGTCAACGTCATCCTCACCGTATCGCCGGAGATCATCGTGCTGGGCGGCGGCGTGATGCAGCAGACGCACCTGTTCCCCCGCATCCGCGCACGCGTCCTCTCGCTGCTCGGCGGCTATGTCGCCTCGGAGCGCGTCAGCGAGGAGCGCATCAGCGGCTACATCGTGCCGCCCGCCCTGGGCGTCAACGCCGGCGTGGCCGGGGCACTGCTGCTGGGCGCGCAGGCGCTGGGACAGGACGATTTTTAATCGCCGTATATAAAGTCAGCCGGACAGGAGCCTTTCCGCTCCTGTCCGGCTTTTCATATCCTTTGGGCCGTCGCCCGGTTCCGGTCTCTCTCATCAATGTCCGCGGCTATTCCGTCTTTGATGTTACTTTTTCGTCCGCAGGCATTCGCCGCTGAGGGCTGTTTCGATCTGCTCCCGAACCAATGTCTTGTCCTGATCCTTGTCTCCCGTCAGTTTCGCGCCATATACCAGGATGCGCACGTCCCTGCTCCCGTACTTGTTGTCCAGCTCGTAGCAGACGCCGCGCAGTTCATCGCTCAGCAGCTGGATCTGCGTTACGCCGCCCTTTCTGTATTTATAGGAATCCGGGATTTCTTTCCAAATATCCCAAACCTCCTGCGCGGTCAGCGGCGTCTGCTTCCCCCAGCCGATCTCCGCCACAACGACAGTGCCCTTGTGCTTATAGCCCTGCGGCAGGCCGGTAGCGGAAGGCTTTACGGTGTAGAGGATGCCGTCGCCCGCATGATCCTCGTACTGGTAGATATAGTATAACATCTTCATAACAACAGCTACACACAGGTCGTATGATCTTTCAGAAAGACATGACGGCAGAACAGCGTACAGTAACAGGTCATGACTATACCTGAATAAAAAGGCGGCATACCAACGCCGCACACAATAAAAAGGGAGCTGCCGAAGCAACTCCTGTATGTTTGAATTAAACTCAATCAAACCAATCGAAGAAATCGTCGTAGTCGTCATCGTCATAATCGTATCCGTGACGCTCAACATCAAAATCCTTGATTCTGCCTGTCGCCACGTCAACGTCAACATCATACTCGGTGTTGCCCTTCCAGAACTCCAGCTCGTATACCATCCGCCCGTCGTCCCAATCCTGATGGGCTTTGTTGAAGCGCACTTCATTCGCGCTCACGCCTGCGCGTTTCAGAGCAATCTGCTTTGCCTGTTCCAGGGATACGCTGCCCTGTGCCATTGCACCGGCAGCTGCCATAACCACCATGATCGCAACCAGCGTTGCCGCTAAAAACTTCTTCATAATCTTGATCTCCTTTCAGATCGTTTGTGTTTTGTTCCTCTTGACGTGCACAGAATATCACAGTGTCTGTCACAGAAGCGTCACACGAAAATGGGGATAAACATAAACCCGCAGAGAATTGAACATCCTTTGCGGGTTATGCTGTAAAAGGATAGAGATCGTTCTGGAACAAGACATGTGTTATAATAGCTTTGAATAAATCAAAAAGAACTTTATGGAGACATAATATGAAACTGACAATGCTTGGAACAGGAAATGCTTTAGTTACAGAGTGCTTCAATACCTGCTTTGTAATAGAGGAAAATGACAAGTACTTTATGGTGGACGGTGGTGGCGGAAATACCGTTCTTCATCAGCTCAAATGCGCTGGTTTTGATTGGATGGATATGCAGCACATCTTTGTAACCCATAAACATGTGGATCATCTTTTGGGTATCATTTGGATGGTTAGGATGATATGTCACTTTATGAGTCATGAAGAATACAAGGGTGATGCATATATCTATTCACATAAAGAAGTATTGGAATTGATTCAGAATTTGTCTGAAAAACTATTGCTTAAAAAAGAAACCAGATTTATAGGTGACAGACTGCATCTTGTCGAAGTCCACGACGGTGAGACGTTGAAAATCATCGGTCATGATATCACCTTCTTTGATATCCAATCAACAAAAGCAAAACAATACGGTTTCTGCATGGATATGGGAAACGGACAGAAGCTTACATGCTGCGGAGATGAACCCTATACAGATTGTGAAGAAAAGTATGCGAAGAACAGTAAATGGCTGCTCCATGAGGCGTTTTGTCTTTATTCCCAGCGCGACATTTTTGAGCCCTATGAAAAGCATCATTCTACGGTAAAAGATGCATGTGAACTGGCAGAAAAACTGAACGTCAAAAACCTTCTGCTGTATCATACGGAGGATAGGACTATTTCTGAAAGAAAAAAGCTATACAGAGAAGAAGGTTCTCTGTATTACACAGGAAATCTGTATATTCCTGATGATTTGGAGATTTTGACACTGTAAAACATTAAACTGTTTAGGCAGCAGCGGGACATACAACAGCGGCAATGACACTCAAATACTATGTCAAAGGAAGGAATAAAAATACAGGAACATCCACACCAATAGCTGATATATATTGCTTGTGATTTGACAAAAAATTGCTCGGAACGTCGCTCAAATTCTTCAATTATTACTGATCAAGCCCGGCGTTTTTCGAGACCCAAAATTTCTGAAAAATTGCTCGAAAGCTCTTCTCAAAAAATGAGACCAAATATGCATTTCGATTACACTCTTTGAATTTACGCCGCTTTGAACAAAACCGATGTATGAGTCTGACCGTTTTTAGCAGAAAATCCACTTTAGGGCTTGAAACTTCCTGAGATTTCTGTTAAAATATCGTTCGTCGCTGATATAGCTCAGCCGGTAGAGCGCATCCTTGGTAAGGATGAGGTCGCCAGTTCGAATCTGGCTATCAGCTCCATCGAAAAGCCCTGCTATTGTTAGAAATAGCGGGGTTTTTCTTTTGCCATGAGTGGGTCTCTTCTTCTGAATTCAAGCTCCGTGTCACAAGAATGTCACACGAAGCTCCTTGTTTTTCTTTCTATTATTGAATAAATCGGCCCTTTTCGTGTCACAGGAATGTCACATGACCAGCTCAATGATGCCCTTTGCTTCATCCAACGACTGCTGCCTGAACTTCACATAGCACTGTTCTGTGACAGCCGTCTTGGAGTAAAAACGGACCTTTTCTGTCAATTTGAGACTTTTCCGGGCTCCGTGTCACAGTTGTGTCACACGGAGCCCCTTGTTTCCCCTTATATTATTGGCTAAATTGGCCTTATCCGTGTCACAGGAATGTCACATAGCACTGTTCTGTGACAGCTGTTTTAGCGTGACCTAGCAGCTTTGAAATATGCTCCATTTGCATACCTGATTCTCGCCAGACAGTAGCACAGGTGTCCCGAAAATCATGTGCCGTGAATCCCTCAAGCCCCAGTATCTTCCGTGCCTTCTCGAAGCTCTTCTTAGCCTGCTGATAAGAAAGCGGCTTCTCACCCCCAACGATGTATCCGCTTTTATCACCGGGTTCGAGAAGGTTCAACAATTGCTTCACGACTGGGATTTTCCTTCGGCTGGACTTCGTCTTAGGAACTTTTACGATCGGTTGGTTGCGCTTGGGGTGAACCACCGCCCGCTCCACGTGGATTTCGTCATCATAGATATCTTCCCACCGGACACCCAGAACCTCTTCAAACCGCATGCCAGTATAGCAGAGGAGTGCCATCATGTACCGCTCCCTCTCCGGTAATTCATGAAGTTTGGCCTTTGCTGACTGGAACAATTCGGGCGGTATTGCTTTGTGGTGTTCTCCCTTCTCGGTGTTGATTTTAAAACGAGCCTTGTCTTTAAACGGGTTCATGCGTATATACCCGTCGGCAACTGCACTGTCGAACGCCGGACTGACAGAGTTCTTGATTTTAAGAAGGGTCTCTTTTGAATATCCCTCGTCACACAAGCGATCAAACCACCGTTGGCAGAAAGCGGTTGTAATCTCGCCAATTGGCATATTGCCGAGAACAGGTAAAACATGTTTGTCGATAAGACGCTGCCGGTTGATAACAGTGGTGGGCTGCTGTCTGCTCTTGAATGTTTTCAGAAACGTCGTTAAGTATTCTCCGAAGAGAGGCGTCTGTGCTGGAGGATTCTCAACTGTCATGCCATTCTTCTGCAAACGAGCGATAAGATTGTCAGTGAAGTCCTGCAGGGTATTTCCGGTGATCCATTCCTGATTACCGTTGATCATAACGCGTTGTTTGATTCGTGCCATATCGTCAGTACTCCCTTCGATATGCCCGTGATCCGCTGTGAAGTTGTCAAAGGGCTGGCCGCAGTATGGGCACTGGCAACCTGATCTTACGCAGCAGGCTGACTCTCTCCTTCGATTATACGGCCGATACAATAATCTTATAGTCTGATATCTCATCTGTCAAATCCTTTCTCGACAATCATCATCTTCAATATACGCCCCGGTCAGATATACTGATCGGGGCGTATTCATAAACAGTTACATATGAAACAATATCATTTATCGGGATTGTCCCCACGTACTCCTGCACAGATAATAGACTTACTCAAGCTGCCAATTCAGCCTCTTCATCATCCAGCCAGTTTTGCAGAATCCGCCTCATTCTTGCACTTGGAAGGTACAGCCGAACTGCCTTGCCATTACGAATTGCCGAGCGCCAAATCCATTGGAGCAGCTGTGATAAGGCATACTTCGTTTGATCGATCTTAATGGTTTTCTCGAGGTACCACTGCTGTATGTAGGGATGCTCATAAACATTGATGAGATAAGCCAGGCAGGTCTTATCTCCATAATCATTTGTGGCTCGCGCGTTGCATTCACAAAAACCTTTCAGATAACCTTTAGGGGCTATTCTCTTTTTGTAATCAGTAAAACATGACCACATTACTTCATCACTGTGAACCTGCCAAATGGTCTCAAATAAGGTTCTTACGTTATTCTTCACCTTCTTTCCTTTTTTACTATAATTCTCATTTCTCCACCAGTTTTTGCTCAGATCAGACTCCTCCTGCCCGATTGCATTGAGCTTCGGCGAGTCATAGATCTCCAATAGTTTTCTAATTCTCCTTTTTTCGCTATCGAGATTCTCATGTCCATCTAACAATTCCCCATTCTGAACATAGTAATACTGATACTGTATACCATTTAAATCTAAGTCACTTCTCAAGTGACTAGCTCCAAACAGGAATGTCAAAACGTATACATCTTTGAAAATGCATAACGTTTGTATTGGAAATTGCCATATAAACACACTGTTATTAAAATAATACAGCGTCCCTCTTTCAGCTAGGTCTTTAATATCTTCAAACGCCCCTTTATACTTTGGGGCAGTCCAACGAACTCTTCCGTCTTCATTCACCTCTACATAACGCTCCAGTATACTTTGCGCGTCATCCTTGCTCTTCTTCTGAACCTCAGTAGTCTCCAGCACCTCATCCAGAATAAGCGTGTACCCATGCTTACTAATCATATCCCGGTCACTCTGTGTAAGATCCAGTTTTTTAAAGAGCTCATGTGTCGTCGCTATATTCGCGCCCTCTTTAAATAACCTCTTGATATCAGCTTGCTTTGAAATTTCATCCTTGGGTTGGAAAAAAGACTGGCTGCTGCATTGTAATAAAACCTTTTCCACCTCCTTAAGAAACGGCGTTACATAAAGAAAACGCATCTCTGGATGTGCATTGATATAATCTCGTGCCCAGGTCGATTTTCCGCTGCCCATTATGCTGTCGACTACTTTAATCATATATTAGTTGCTCCTTCCCGTTTGGTGGCCAGGAATTCAACTAATGCATTTTCGATGCAAAGGGTGAATCCTTTCTCGCCGGAGCTTTTCATACACTCTTCCATCCATAAGGAACCACTAACCGCGCAACGATACCCTTTGTGGAGATATGTTGCACACTGTTCAGCCAGTTTGCCCCAAACACATACCTTGTAGAATACAGGGATATACGATCCGGTTACGTACTTGCGGGTAGAATTTGCTGCGAGTTCGAAGCTGGTAAATGTTGAATTCTCAACTGTTTTGGTCTGCGGCTCAGCAGTCAGCCATCCGATAGTAAAAATTCTATTCATATTTTTCTCCTTTTTGCAGCACTCTTTCTTGAATGCTGCCCGTCTTACGGTTAAAAAAATAGACCCAACCATGTTTCTGCCCCTTAAAAGGGGGTTCACCATAATAGAGTCACCAGATTCTGCGATTTGTCAGTACTTTCAAAAATGTTTTTTACCACTCCATCCGATCCACCGTAGCAGTCAACTGATCCCTGGTCGTATGATCATACCGGTTAGTGATTCTGATGCTGTGTTGATTAGCCAAGTCTCTGGCGATGGATGCAGACCCCAGTTTTTCTGCCTCAGAGATGAAGGTGTGCCTCAAAGCATGGGGGCCTGTCGCCAGTCCAAGCGGCCGCTGCTTATTCCGGAGAGCCTTATACAGCTGGATTCTGGAACACGGTTCTCCGTGGCTGGTGATGAACAGCGGTGCTTCAGGATTTCTGGCATCCTTTCCCTATTCCTTCGATTTGATGTCTATAACTGCTATCGTCACTCAAAAACACCGTATATTGCGTCAATAAAACAAAACAACCATAAGATATTGTGTTCAGCATGCTTTATTTTCCATTGACTTGGGTAGAGGCTTACTCAACCTATAAAACACTTGTTAACTGCCTTAGTAATAAACACAGTCCTTAACTCCTTTCATGGTTCAAGACTTTCAATTCCACGAAGGATCGCAATCTCGCATCTTTGTTTACAGAGTGCAAAAAGTTTCTGGATTCAAAAGTTTATGCTCTTGATAGCATAAACTTTACAAATCCAAATCTTTTAGCTATACTTGTGACGGAGGTGTTGCATGTGGCTATTGAGAGAACCTATAAGCGCAGAGACCTTTATCTGAACAAACTCATTGCCTTTCAGGATACAGAACCCGTAAAGGTCATTACAGGCATCCGGCGCTGCGGCAAGTCCAGTCTGTTAAAGCTCATGCAGCAGCATCTGCTGGATGACGGTATCGCTTCGGAGCAGATCATCGAGATGAACTTTGAATCTCATGAGTTCCATCGTTTCTCATCAGATGAACTCTATGAGTATGTTAAGAGCAAGGTTGCTCCCGGTAAACGTATGTATCTGTTTCTGGATGAGATTCAGCGCGTACCTGCTTGGGAAGAAGCAGTGAATGCCTTCAGGGTGGATCTGGATTGTGACATTTACATCACCGGTTCCAATGCGTATCTTCTTTCTTCCGAATATGCCACTTACCTCTCCGGACGCTGCATCGAAATCAGGATGCTTCCCCTCTCATTCAAAGAGTTTCTGGATTTCCATGGGTTCAGGATCAGCGAAACTGCAAGCGCGACAGGTGGCACCAGAAAAACGATAGTGGATGATAATGGTGAGAAGTACGCTCTACGGGAGGTCTTCGACGCCTACCTTCAGTTTGGTGGAATGCCCGGCATCGCGGATGTTGGTTTGAGCCAGGAGCGTGCCCTAACTCTTCTGGATGGCGTGTATTCCACTGTCGTTATGCGCGATATCCTTGAACGGGAAAAGCGCAGGGGTCAAAGGCAAATAACAGATGCAGTCCTTCTCAGGAAGATCATCCTTTTCCTTGCAGATAACATCGGAAGCTCGGTTTCAACCAGTTCTATCGGGAACACTTTGATCAGCGCAGGGCTTCTTGAGGACGGCAAACGGAAGAGTGCACCCAGTACACACACTGTTCAGGCTTATATCTCTGCCCTGCTTGAATCCTATATCTTCTATGAAGTCAAACGGTTTGATATTAAGGGTAAAGAGCTGCTGCGCACACTTGGCAAATACTATATCGTCGACATCGGCCTCAGGAACTATCTTCTCGGCTTCAGAAATCGGGATACAGGCCATGTGCTCGAAAACATCGTCTATTTCGAGCTTCTTCGAAGGGGCTACGATGTCGCCATCGGCAAGATTGACAACCAGGAAATTGATTTCATCGCGTCCAATGCCAATGAACGGATGTATGTGCAAGTCACAGAGTCAATGACGACAGAAGAAGTTCGCAGACGTGAACTCGCCCCGCTTCAGAAGATTCGTGATAACTACAGAAAGATCGTCCTTTCCCTTGATCCGGGGCTGGAAACCAATTACGAGGGCATTGAATCCGTTCAGGTGTTGGATTGGCTACTTTCCTAAACAGCAGTAGTATCGAGATATGGTTGAAACTGTTTATAAATCCAAGGGTTTATGATCGGTCTCAAAACCGCATAAAGAAGCGTCCGAGAATCTCCCAGATGGATTCTCGGACGCTTGCACATAATGGTCAGCTTCTTCTTTAATTATAAGCAGCCTTGCTCTACACTTCAAAATCTGGAATTCAGGACAGTAAAAGTCCAAAGTATAGCTTTGTTCAATAGGATTCCTTAAACAACCTTCAGCAGATCACGGGCAATTAATTATTACAATTGATTAATAACAATAACTGTTTGGTAAGGATGAGGTCGCCAGTTCGAATCTGGCTATCAGCTCCATCGAAAAACCCTGCTATTGTTAGAAATAGCGGGGTTTTTCTTTTGCCTCGGCAACTGTCAGTATGAAGAGAAGGCGTCCAAAAGGCAGACAAGGCCTGTTTTTTTGTCCTCTTCTCCCCTGTTTTCAGTTTGTTCTGCTCCCGCTTCCGGCCTCCAGCCTTTCATACTCGTTAGCGAAAAGATTGACTCCTTTGCTTTCCGGGTGGCAAGCTTGAAGAATGGGATGAACACGACCGGGTGAAGCTCTGGGCTTGCTTGTGCCGGAGGTTGACACTGAAAACGGACTGTGCTACAGTTCCATGGGAGTAGGTACCAGCAGCAGCGTTATCGGACGTAAAGGCAAGACTCTCCGGAGTATAGACCGCCTGCCGGAAAGGACTCTCAGTACTGCTGCTGACACTTTCGCTTACGGGGCTCTCTCGAGCTAACGGGTGTGTGATCGCAGCAGTATTTTATATAAACCATCTCCGGCGAATCCCTGTCTGTCAGCCGTGCGTGCCGGGAACAGGATCAAAGCCAGCAGAAGTAGCCCAGCAGGATAATTGACGGCCTTGCACAGCTGTGCTATATTTGCATTGGAGTTGTCGGGAAGATCGTTTCGGACGTCTGGCCCCATGGCTATCCGCGGCAACGAGGGTACTGCAGGGTGCGCTTGCTGAGCTCCGGCAGAGGTAGGGCTAACAGCGACTGGACTTCCAGATCCCTCTTATCCCCACGATCCTCTGCCTTTTCTTTTGCCCCTGCTTGCGCTTTACCAGCCTCCAGCATCCGGCAAGGGGAACAACCTTAGCAGAATAAAGAAAGCCGTCCGGCGCGAAGCTGGGCGGCATTTTCTATGAGATTGTCCTCATTTTGCAATCCGGAGAAATATGATATACTTTCCCAAGAGACAAAGTCCTATTTCAGAAGGAGTGATTCCCGTGAAACGGATCGCGGCCGTCTTTTGGGTGGTTCTATGGCTGTCTGCAGCCGCCTGCGCCCTTGCGCAGCCGCTGGCGGCAGAGGAAACCACCGGCATGCCCTTCCCTGATTTTACCTTTACGGATACGCAGGGACAGGCGGTTACCCTCTCTAAGCTCCTTGAGGAGAAGGAGCTGGTCGTCATCAGCCTGTTCGCCTCCTGGTGCGGGCCCTGCCGGATCGAATTCCCCGATATGGAGGAAGTTCAGGCCCGCTATGCCGATCAGCTGGCGGTGCTCGGGCTCTCCGCTTATCCGGGGGATTCAATGGACGTGATGACGGCATACAAACAGGAGATGAACCTCAGCTTCCCCATCGGTCTGGAGAAGGGGACCGGAATCTCGGACTTCATCCAGATCCGCGCTTATCCGACCAATGTCTTCATCGACCGCTTCGGCAATATCGGGTATGTGCAGGTCGGCGCCTTCCCCGGCGCGGATGCCTTTGAACGCACCGTGCGCGCTTTCCTGGGCGAGGATTACACGAAGACCGTCACCCTGTCCGGCATACCCGAGATCCCTATGGATGTCCCCTATCCGGATGAGGCAGAGCTCTCCGCCGCATTGAATGCAGAAGGCTCCTCCCTCTCTTTTGCAAATGACCCGGAAGGGAAAGCCTTTCCTTTTATTCCCGAAAAGCGCGGCGGTAAGAGAGCCGCTTTTGCGGGCAACGCCGGGCTGTCTCAGACAAATTCCATTTTCAGCACGACCGTGAACGCCGCGGAAGGCGACGTGCTCTCTTATGAGATCGCCGGCAATGCCGGATTCATCACCGGTATTCTGGGCGTCGCCGTGGACGGCGAAGACCGTGCCTATTACATCGGCAGACATGACTGGACAGCCTGTCTCCTTCCGCTGGAGCCGGGCGAGCACACCGTCACCTTCTATTACCTGCAGGCGCGCGGCGAAACCGCACAGGATCCCTTCGCCGCCGTTGCCGATGTGCAGCTGCTCTCCTCAAATGCGGCCGCCAAAGCGCTTTCGGCACAGCCGGCGCATCCCGTATCGGATACCTTCAGCCTCCATCTGCTCAATGAAAACGCGCGGCTCGGCGCCCTCCTCTCGGATGGACAGGACACAGGCCTCCGTTTTGCCGTCGTCACGGATGATGAGCTCCGCTTTTCCGTCACTGCGACGGAGGACATCGATCCGGAAACGACGCTCTTCGAAAACACGTCAACCGGTGAGATCCTCCGGCTGAACGAGCTGACGGCTGATACGGACGGATATCTTTACACCTGTGCAAACACCGAAGCGGGCAGCGCGTTAACGCTGTACTGCAGCAGCAATTGCCTTACTTCAGGCAATGTGCTGTTCTTCAGCTGCATCCGCGATGAAGCGGATGTGGGCAGCGTGCTCGCGCTTTTCCGGGAACAGGGCTTCGATCTCACCTGGGCTTACGAAGACGCGCTGTAAGCGTATTCTCCCAGTACAAAAGGCTGTCCGCCTGCAAGCGGACAGCCATCTTTTTTATTTTACCGCATTGGGTTTCCGGACTGTGCCAGGAGCTTTTCCACCTGTGCCTGCTTTTCGTGCAGCACGCAGCCGCCGGGATGATCCTCCAGCAATACGCCCTCCTGCTGCAGCGCCAGGAACAGCGGGGATTGCAGTGCCGAGCGCAGGGAGGTGTCCCTCACATTGATGTCGGAATAGGGTGAGAACGGACACGGCTCGGCTCCGCCGTGGCTGTTGATGTGGAAGAAGCCCCGCCCCGCCGCTACACAGCCGCCGGAAGCCTTTTCATCCCCGGGGAAGGAGATGTACACCATTTCCGGATGTTCGCGCCGCAGCCGGTCGATCTCGTTTTTCAGGTATTCCCGCTCTGCCTCACCGGGTGCCAGCTCCCCGCTTTCCTCCGTCACCGGCACGAATTCCACGAAGATCACGGCTTTGCAGCCCCGGTCGGATAAGCTCTGCAGGAAGCTGCGGGAGACGGCCTCCCGCAGGTTTTGGGTCGTCACCGTGACGGACGCGCCGAAGATGATCCCGCGCCGGTGCAGCTCTTCCATGTTGGCGATCAGCCGGTCATAGATGCCGCTGCCGCGCCGCTCGTCGGTGACCTTCCGCTCCCCTTCGATGCTCATGACGGGGAGCAGGTTGCGGCACCTGTCAAACAGATCAAAATATCTTTCATCCATGTAAGTGCCGTTGGTGAAGATCGGGAACAGGATGCCCGGCTTCTTCCCCGCTGCCTCGATGATATCCCTGCGCAGCATGGGTTCGCCCCCGGCCAGCAGGATGAAGCTGACGCCCAGTTCGTCGGCTTCGTCAAAGATGCGCAGCCATTCTTCGCCGGTCAGCTGCCTCACCGGGGCCGCGTCCACCGTCGCGTGGTTGCATCTGGAATAGCAGCCCGCGCAGTGCAGGTTGCACTGGCTGGTGATGCTGGCGATGAGAAAGGCCGGAATGTGCTCGCCCGCCTCTTCTGCCCTTTGCCGCTTTTTGCTTGCATTCCGGCTGGCTGCGGCAAACTTCACCATAAGGGCGCTTTCACGGGGATTCTTCAGCGTCGCCCGGATGGCGTCTGTCACCACCTGCTCCACGCCGTCTGTCAGATACGTCTGGATATCAAATGCTTTTTCGCTCATAGTCTTTCTCAGGCCCTGTTAAATTTTTCTTTGGGCTGACGGCAGCGCGGGCAGCGCCAGTCTTCAGGCAGGTCTTCAAAGGCAACGCCGTCATGCTCGGCGGGGTCATACACATAGCCGCAGATGGAGCACACGTACTTGCCGCTGGCTTCCTGATCCGTAAAGCTGACTTCCGCGAGGACGGTCTCCGCCGGGTGATCCAGATCCATGACCCGGTCCGCTTCCAGGTTTTCATAACCCTGCGGCGTATGCGTTCCGCAGTAGACTGTGGGATGGCTTAAGACAAATTCGCGTACGCGGTCCATCGTCTCACGGGCGGCGGGAAGGTCGTCAAAGACGACGGAAAGCTTGTTTGCATACAGCGCTTCATCCACGTAGGTGATATCGCCGTGGAGCATGTAGAACAGGCCGTCCTTCTCCACGATCACGATGCTGTTGCCGTTCGTGTGTCCCTTGGCCCGGACAAAATGGATGCCGTCGCAGACCGTCTGGCTCTCGGGGAAGTTATAGTAAGCGCCGTCCGTGTACTTCACAGGGACCAGATTGGACACGCCCTGCAGCTCCTTGGTCGTTTTCCTTTTCATAACGATCGGTTACTCCCATTCTCTCAGACTTAATATGTTTTGTAGAGAAAGAGACAGAGAGCCGGCTCCCGTCTCCCCGGCTGTTACTCTACGGCAAGTCATGGATCCAGTTTGCCGGTGAGGGGCCTCAATACTTCCTCCAGCGTAACCAGATGAATGTGCGGATCATGAATGGCCCGCACATTCTCCGTAAAGCCAGATCGGGAAATGAGGTAATAATCAATAACTTCATACTGAGAAAAAAGGGAAAGGCTTTCGCGCAGATGGTCGAGCATGGCCATACTGAATGGGGTTTTCCGGTATTTGCATTCTACTGCCAGCAGGTGATTATTCTGCTTTCCGATACCCTCTGCCAGACCATCCAGCTCAACGGAGCGCCCAAGTCTGGAGTTTTCCACTGAGTAGTTCCGAATTGATCCATAGTAAACAGGCAGTTTTCCTTCCCGATTCTGCTCTTCCAGCCACAGCAGAGCTACATCTTCAAAGGATCGGGCGGTAAAATCCCGGATCCCCTCCAGGTCCTCACGAAAAAGCATCTCTCCAAACCCATTCTGAATAATGTCCCGCTGGTCAAAGATGAACCGATACCAGAAGCGAAGCAGGCTGTCAGCCACAGCATAGTAGTTGGTTTTCTTGTTCCGGATGAAGGATTCCCGTTTCTCAAGCACCTGCATCTGTACAAGTGATGACAGGTATTTGGCGACATAATTATTCTCGACTCCGACAGCCTCAGCGATTTCCTTGCTGAAGCGCTTTCCCCGCGCAACCGCCTGCAGGATCGAATTGTACATATTTTGCTCAGATACGCCGACGGGCATGATCTTTTCCGGTGCGTCCAGCAAGGTTCCGTACTTGCTGTAGAGCAGTCGGCGGACGTTTTCCTCAAAAGAAACCGCGTGATCAATCATTCCAAGATAGTAGGGGTGCGGACCAAAGAGCCCCAGATACTGAATCTGTTCTTCGGCGGATCTGTCATCGACAAAGGCTCTCGCCTCATGGAAAGGCATCTTCTCCAGATGAATCTGAAAAGTGGCGCGCTGATACAGTGGATCGTTCCGATTGTTCAGGATTTGTTCCATGAACGATACGTTGCTGCCTGACAGGATCAGCATCAGCTGTGCTTCCCTGAAGGCGCCGTCCACAAAGAACTGCAGCAGGGACAGAAGAGACTTGTTTTTCTGGCACAGGTAGGCAACCTCATCGATGATCAAAACCATCCGTTCACTTTTCGCATCAGCAGCGATGCTTTCAAATGCGTCAGAAAAAGCTTCATACCGCACATGCTCATCCATTCCCCGGAAGCGGCGGTATTCGCGGCTGAATGCGGCGAGGTTGTCTTTTTCATCCGCCTTGCGCGCCTGAAAATAAAAAGCGTTTTTCCCCTTGATGAATTCCTGAAGCATGGTTGTTTTGCCGATGCGGCGGGTTCCGTATACCACACCGAATTCAAACCGACCGCTTGCCAAGCGCCGTTCCAGTTCAGCCAGCTCAGATTCTCTCCCGACAAACATGCTCTTTCCTCACAATCCGTTTTATCAACCGGGCGGTTGTCAACTGCAGGGTTGATAAAATTATACCTGAGAGCCTCATATACGTCAAGCATGCATTTATTGCCACGATAAGACTATTTCACTTGCCGGTATCCGGTGCTATTGGCGCCGATACGGCTGGTCAGCCCCTTTTCTTTGAGAGAAGCAAGAACGCGGGTGATCGTCTCATTTCGCAGGAAGGAATCAAGGCAATAGAAAAACCTTGCTGATTCTTCGGTTTTATTCTGAAGATCAGTAAGGTTTTTTAGATCGTATAAGCGGGAGATTACACAGCGAATCTTATAGAAATGCTGCCTGTCTGTCGCCGGCACTCAACTGGATTCATTTGGCACCCGTATATGTACCGGCTTCTGTTCAGGCGTTTTTTACTCCCACTCCACCGTTGCCGGCGGCTTGGTCGTGATGTCGTAAACGATGCGGTTGACATGCGGCACCTCGTTGACGATGCGCTCGCTGATCCGGGAGAGCACCTCCCAGGGGAGGCGCGCCCAGTCGACCGTCATAAAGTCGTCCGTCGTAACGGCGCGGAGCGCCAGCACGTTTTCGCGCGTGCGCTCGTCGCCCATCACACCGACGCTCAGGGTGTCGGTCAGCACCGTAAAATACTGGCTGACGCTGCGCGCAAGCCCCGCCGCGGCGATCTCCTCGCGCAGGATCGCATCCGACGCGCGCACGACCTCCAGCTTCTCCGCCGTCACCTCGCCCATGATGCGGATGGCCAGGCCGGGCCCCGGGAAGGGCTGCCGCCACACGAGTTCCTGCGGCAGGCCCAGCGCTTCGCCGAGGCTGCGCACCTCGTCCTTGAAGAGCATGCGCAGCGGCTCCACCAGGCCGCCCGTAAAGCGCGCCGCCACGTCGTCGGGCAGCCCGCCCACGTTGTGGTGGGATTTGATGACCGCGCTGCCCTTGACAGAGCCGGACTCGATGACGTCCGGATAGATCGTCCCCTGGGCGAGGAAGCGCACGTTTTCCAGCCGGCGCGCCTCGTCCGCAAAGCACGCGACGAACTCCGCGCCGATGCGCTTGCGCTTTTCCTCCGGGTCGCGGACGCCCTTCAGCTTTTCAAGGAAGCGCTCCCGCGCGTCCGCTATGACGAGGTGAACGGGGAACAGGCCGGTAAAGACCTCCCTCACCATCTCCGTTTCATCCTTGCGCATAAAACCGTGATCCACGTAGACGCACGTCAGCCTGCTGCCGATCGCGCGGGCGATCAGCGCCGCCGCAACGGAAGAATCCACCCCGCCGGACAGGCCCAGAAGCACATGATCCTTCTCTCCGACCTTCTTTCGGATGGCCTGAACGGAAAGATCGATAAAGGCGCTCATCGTCCAATCTCCCGTGCAGCCGCAGATGCGGGTCAGGAAGTTTGTCAGCAGCTGCCGACCGTACTGCGTATGCGTGACCTCCGGATGGAACTGCACCGCGTACAGGCGCCGTTTTTCGTCTGCCATCGCACAGAAGGCGCAGTTTTCGCTGCGGGCCGTCGAGATGAAGCCTTCCGGGCTCGTCGTCACATGGTAGGTGTGGCTCATCCAGCAGACGGATTCCTCCGGCAACTCCGCAAACAGCGGGCAGGAGGTATCAAAGCGCACAGGAACGGGGCCGTACTCGCGCTGGGACGCGCGCCGGACCGTTCCGCCCAGCAGGTGGGCCGTCAGCTGCATGCCGTAGCAGATGCCCAGGACGGGCACGCCGAGCGCATAGATGCCGGGATCGACACGGGGCGCGTCCTCATCCAGCACGGAAGCCGGTCCGCCGGACAGGATGATGCCGACCGGGTGCTTTGAGGCGATGTCCTCCAGCGTTGAAGTAAAGGGGATGACCTCGCAGTAGACGTGTGCCTCACGCACGCGCCTGGCGATGAGCTGTGTGTACTGTGCCCCGAAATCCACGATGAGGATGAGCTGCGGATGATTCATGCCGGTCCCTCCCTGTATGTCTGTCAGATTCTGGCAACGCCGCTCTCACGGGCCGCCTTTGCGACGGCAGCGGCGACCGCCGGCCCCACGCGCGGATCGAATGCGCGCGGCAGGATGTACTCCGCCGACAGCTCGCCGGGCAGGATGAGTCCGGCGAGCGCATGGGAGGCAGCCATGCGCATCGCTTCGTTGATATCGGAGGCACGGACATCCAGCGCGCCGCGGAACAGGCCCGGGAAGCAAAGCACGTTGTTGATCTGGTTGGGATGGTCGCTGCGCCCGGTGCCGACGACCAGCGCACCGGCGGCCTTCGCCTCCTCCGGTTCGATTTCGGGCACGGGATTGGCCATGGGAAAGACGATGGCGCGCTCTGCCATGGAGGCGATCATTTCACGGCTGACGATGTGCGGCGCGCTGACGCCGATAAACACGTCCGCTCCGCGCAGCGCGTCCGCCAGTTTTCCGGAAAAATGTTCCGGATTGGTGAGGCGCGCCATTTCCGCCTGCGCCGGGTTCATATCGGCGCCTTCGCACAGGATGCCGCAGCGGTCCACCATCTTGAGATGCCTGACGCCCAGCCCCATGAGGTGGCGGCCGATGGCGATGCCGGCCGAACCCGCACCGTTGATGACGACGCGCACCTCTCCGATCTCTTTCTCCGCGACGCGCAGGGCGTTCAGCATCGCGGCGCCCACCACGATGGCGGTGCCGTGCTGATCGTCATGGAAGACGGGGATGTCGCAGCACTCCTTCAGCCGGCGTTCGATTTCAAAGCAGCGCGGCGCCGCAATGTCCTCCAGGTTGATGCCGCCGAAGCTGCCGGAGATGAGGTAGATGGTACGCACCAGTTCGTCCACGTCCTTGCTCCGGATGCACAGGGGGATGGCATCCACGTCGCCGAAGGCCTTGAACAGCGCGCACTTGCCTTCCATGACCGGCATGCCCGCCTCCGGCCCGATGTCACCCAGGCCGAGGATCGCGGTCCCGTCCGTGATGACGGCGACGGTATTCCAGCGCCTGGTCAGTTCAAAGGATTTTCCGTAGTCCTTCTGGATCTCCAGGCAGGGTGCTGCAACGCCCGGCGTGTACGCCAGGCTGAGCGCCTCCGCGCTGTCCAGCGGCGCGCGGGTCGCAATCTCGATCTTTCCGCGCCACTCGGCGTGCTTTTCAAGGGAAACCTTTCCGTAATCCATGGCTGTGCCTCCTCTGTTGTAAGCCTGCTCTGTCCTCTCCCGTATGGAGTGGCGGCGGGCTCAGATCATCGCTTCGGGGTGAAAGACGTCGTCAAACTGTTCGGCGGTGAGGAATCCCAGCCGCAGGCACGCCTCCCGCAGGGAGATGTTTTCCTTATAAGCAAGCTTTGCCGTCTTCGCCGCGTTCTCATAGCCGATATAGGGATTCAGCGCCGTCACCAGCATCAGTGACCGGTGCAGATTGCCGCGCATCTTCTCCCTGTTGGCCGTGATGCCCGAAGCGCAGCGCGCGTCAAAGGATTCGATGGATTCCTTAAGCAGCCTGGCGGACTGCAGGAAGTTATAGGCGATCACCGGCATGAAGACGTTCAGCTCAAAATTGCCCTGGGATGCCGCAAACCCGACGGCCGCGTCGTTCCCCATTACCTGCACGGCCACCATCGTCACCTGCTCGCACTGCGTCGGGTTGACCTTGCCCGGCATGATGGAACTGCCCGGCTCGTTTTCCGGGATGCGGATCTCTCCCAGGCCGCAGCGGGGGCCGGAGGCCAGGAAGCGCACATCGTTCGCGATCTTCATCATATCGCAGGCCAGCGCTTTCAGCGCACCGTGGGCAAAGACCAGTTCATCCTTTGATGTGAGCGCGTGGAACTTGTTTTCGGCGGAGCAGAACGGTTTTCCCGTCAGTTTCGCGATTTCCTGCGCTGCCCTTTCGCCGAAGCCTGCCGGCGCGTTGAGCCCGGTGCCCACGGCGGTGCCGCCCAGTGCGAGAGCGTAAAGCGGCGGCAGCGAAAGGCGCAGCAGTTCCATGTCCCGCTCCAGCGAGGCGCGCCAGCCGCTGATCTCCTGCGCAAAGGACAGGGGAACGGCATCCTGCAGGTGGGTGCGGCCGATCTTGACGGCATCGCGGTTCGCTTCCTCCAGCCGGAGCAGCGTCCCCACGAGACCGGCGACGGCAGGCAGCACCCGGTCCTCCAGTGAGAGGGCAGCAGCAATATGGAGCGCCGCGGGGAACGTATCGTTGCTGGACTGGCTCATGTTCACATCGTCGTTGGGATGCAGCAGCTGCGCCCCTGCCAGCTCGTTTCCGCGCCTTGCGATGACCTCGTTGGCGTTCATGTTGCTCTGCGTCCCGCTGCCTGTCTGCCAGACCACCAGCGGAAAATGCGCCATGAGCGCCCCGTCCGCAACCTCCTGGGCTGCCCGGCAGAGGACAGCGCACTTCTCCTGCGTCATCCGTTCCGGCACCAGCGCCCGGTTGGCCAGCGCCGCGCCCTTTTTGAGGAGGCCGAACGCCCGGATGATCTCCTCCGGCATGGGTTCATGCCCCATCCCAATGGGGAAGTTTTCACGGCTTCGCTGGGTCTGTGCGCCCCAGTACTTCTCCGCCGGGACGGCGATCTCTCCCATGGAATCGTGTTCAATACGGAAGGACACGGCTTTACCTCCTGGCTGTCATTTGCTCTGCTTATTATATTTGCTAATTATAGCGGAAACAAGCCCTATTGCAACCCGGGAATGTGCGCCTTACCGGCAGGAAATACACCGGGCGCTGTATACGGCGAACAATGGGATGCTTTCACCATTTTCATTCATTTTTGCTTTCTTCTTGCAAAATTGTGCCATTTGTGATACGATTTCAGCGATAAAATGGGCAATAAAAGGGTATAACAAACCAAATTTGATATGCTCACAAAGGAGAAGATCGTTTTGCCTGTAACCAAAGAGATCACAAAAATCGCAAGCGCCAGCCTGCCGTTTGAAGAGCAGTGGGCCATCCGCCGCTGCCGGTACGCCTCCGGGCTTGCCGGCGGGCGGCTCTGCATCGCCGCCGGTACCCACGGCGATGAGATGATGGGCCAGCTGATCTGCTTTCAGGTGGCGGACCGCATCCAGCGGGAACCGGAAAGCCTCCGCGGCACCGTGGACATCTATCCCATGCTCAACCCGCTGGGCCTGGACATCATGGAGCGGATGGTCCCTGCCGGCATCCGGCTGGACATGAACCTCGCCTTCCCCGGCAATCCGCAGGGAACGCCCCTGGAGATCCTCTGCCATGCCGTCATGCAGGATATGCTGGGCGCCGACCTCGTGCTGGACGTGCACGCCTCCACGCACTACAAAAGCGAGCTTTACGAGGTGCGCATGAACGAGGCGGACGCCGACCGGCTGATCCCCAAGGCGCGCACGCTCTGCCCCGATCTCATCTGGGTCTATCCCGAGTACGCGGCCTACGGCTCTTCCCTCACCTCCGCGCTGTGCGCGGCGGGCACGGACGCGCTCATCCTGGAAGCGGACGAGCGCCGGCGCAAGCCGCAGGAGATCGCTGCAGGCGTCGTTTCTGGCATCTTCTGCAAGATGCGCGAACTGGGGCTGTGGACGGGTGAAACACAGCAGGCCCCTGCGCCGGAGGCTATCCCCGTGGTGCGCACCAAGGCGGAGGTCTGTCGCGTCACCTGCTGCAATCCGGGCGTTTATGTCCCTGAGGACCGCATCGGCACCGAGGTGCGTAAAGGCGACCTGCTGGGCACGGTCGTCGATGCCTGTGAGGGCGTCGTTCGCGAGCGTGTCACCGCGCCCGCTTCCGGCCTGGTCTTCAGCCAGCGCAGCTATTCCGCCGTTTATCCGGGCACGCTGATCGCGCGCATCCGAAAGGAGCCCGTATGAAAAAAGAAGTCCTGTACACCGTCCCCTCCTACTTCCGGGACGACATGAAGATCCTCTCCTACCGCTTCGGAAAGGGCGAGAAGAGCTGCATCATCCTGGGTGCGCTGCGCGGCGACGAGGTGCAGCAGCTCTACGTCTGCGCCAGGCTGGTCTCCTTCCTGCGGGACGTGGAAAAGGAAGGCGGCATCCTTCCTGGGCGTACCGTCACCGTCATCCCGACGGCCATCGGCGCTTCCATGAACGTTGGGACCCGCCTCTGGGCGCCGGAAAACATGGACATCAACCGCTGCTTCCCCGGCGACGCCGCGGGCAGCACGACGGAGCGCATCGCGGACGGGCTCTTCTCCACGCTGAAGCTCTACCGCTACGGCATCCAGCTCACCAGCTTCTATCAGCCCGGCTCCTTCGTCCCGCATGTCCGCGTCATGGATACGGGCAGGCAGAACCCTGAGCTTGGCTGCGAGTTCGGGCTGCCGTACGTCTACGTCCGGAAGCCCCGCATCACAGATAAGACGACCCTCAATTACGCGTGGCAGCTCTCCGGCACGCAGGCATACTCCCTGTACGCGGGAAAGACGCATGAGATCGACGAAACCGCAGCGGAGCAGACGCTTCGCGCCATCATTCGCTTCCTCAACACCCGCGGCATCATCCGCAGCGAGAACTCGCCCGGGCATACGGCCAGCGTCATCACGGAAGGGGATCTCACACAGGTCTCCGCAGGCGCCGCCGGCCTTCTGCGCCGCGTCAAATTCGCCGGCGCGCACGTGCGGCGCGGCGAGCAGCTGGCTTTCCTGCTGAACCCGTCGGACGGCTCCGTCAAAGAGGTACTCAAGACGCCGGCGACCGGCGTGCTCTTCTTCGTGCAGGAGGGGCCGTTCATCACGCAGTACAGCCCCGTCTTTCAGGTGCTGACGGGAAAGTAAACCCTCACAGCCTGTCCCGCAATGAACCTAAGGAGTTTTACCATGCAACGCAGTCTCAAAAAGCTGTCCACCGGCAAGGTCTGGTGCTTTGCCGTCGGCCAGTTCGGTTGGTCCGTGCTGGCAGCGCTCATTTCCAGCTGGCTCGTCAATTACTATCAGCCCGACCCGGCCACCCAGGCCGCCGGTCAGCCGGTCTTTATTCCCCAGGGGCGCGTGATCCTCGGAGCGCTGACCATTCTGGGCGCCATCACCGCCGCCGGACGGATCTTTGATGCGGTGACCGATCCCTTCATCGCCTCCCGCTCCGACCGCTGCACCTCCAAAGACGGGCGGCGCATCCCCTTCATGAGGGCGGCCGCCATCCCGTTTGCCGCCAGCTGCGTGCTGACCTTCTGGTCTCCCGTCGGGGGTGAGAGTCCGCTCAACGCGCTCTTCCTCTTTGTCATGCTGATGCTGTTCTACTTCTTCATGACCATGTACTGCACGCCCTACAACGCGCTCATCCCGGAGCTGGGCGCCGACCAGAAGACTCGCATGGCGATCTCCACCGCCATCTCCTTCACGTATATCGCCGGCATGGCCGTCGCCTATCTGGCCCCCGTCATCTGGGGCGCGCTCCAAGGGATCACCGGCGACCGCGTCAGCGCCATACGGCTCACCTTCACGCTCATCGCGCTGATCGGCTGCATCTGCATGTTCGTCCCTGTCTTCACCATCCGGGAGCGGGATTATGTGGAGATCCATCCCAACAACAGCTCCGCGTGGGGCTCTCTCTCCGCGACCTTCCGCAACAGGGATTTCCGGCTTTTCGTTGCCAGCGACATCGCCTACTTCCTGGGTATCACGATGTTCCAGACAGCGCTCCCCTTCTTCGTCACCTCCCTGCTGCATCTGGATGAGAGCATGTCCACCCTCTACTTCGTGCTGATGACGGCGCTCTCCCTCATCTTTTATATCCCCGTCAACCGCCTGACGCCCAGATTCGGCAAGAAGCGGCTGATCCTCGTGGCCTTCTGCATCTTCAGCCTGAGCTTTATCTTCACCGCCTTCTTCGGTGATGCCCTGCCCTTCCCGCCGGCTGTGCAGGGCTTCATCCTCTGCGTCCTCGCCTCTCCCGCGCAGGCCATCTTCGGCATCCTGCCGCAGGCGGTGGTGGCGGACATCGCGGAGTGCGATGCGCTGGAAACCCGTGAGAACCGCAGCGGTATGTTCTTTGCCGCGCGCACCTTCGCCTTCAAGCTCGGGCAGTCCGTCGCCATGCTGCTGGTGACGGCCTTTGCCACGATCCGCCCCGAAACCGGCCTCGGCTACCGCATCACGGCGGTCGCAGCGGCGGCGGTGTGCATCCTTGGCGGCGTGCTCTTCCTCATGTACAACGAGAAGAAGGTCTATGCCCGCCTGGGTATCCGTTGACAGACAGCTTTTACCACAGAACCGGTATTCCTTCTACAAATCTGGAGGATCCCGCAATGCAGAAATCTTCCGCAAACAAACGCCGCGACTCGCACCTTGCCGAGTTCGCGGCCTATTATAAGCCCCATCTGGGCATCTTCTTTCTGGATATGGTCTGTGCGCTCGTCATCGCGCTGGTGGACGTCTTTTTCCCGGTCGTCACCCGCAGGATGCTCTATGTGTACATCCCGCAGGGCGCGGCGCGCACGCTGGCGCTGGTCAGCCTCATAATGCTGGGCTTCTTTATCCTGCGGACGGCCTGCCAGTGGATCGTCACCTTCCTGGGGCATACGATGGGCGTTTCCATCGAGGCGGACATGCGCCGCGACCTCTTCCGCCACCTGGAAACGCTGGACTTTTCCTTCTTCGACCGAAACCGGACGGGGCAGCTGATGAGCCGTGTGACCAGCGACCTCTTCGACGTCACGGAGCTGGCGCATCACGGCCCGGAAGACCTGTTCATCTCCTGCGTCACACTGATCGGCGCCTCCGTCGTGCTCTGGCGCATCCAGCGGAGCCTGGCCCTCGTGCTGATCTGCACGGTGCCGCTCATCCTCCTGTTCATCACCTCCCGCCGCCGCGCGATGATGCGCGCCTCCAAAGAGGTCAAGCGCAAAGTCGCCGGCATCAACGAGGAGATCGAAAGCGCCATTTCCGGCATCCGCGTATCCCGCGCTTTCGGCAACGAGGCGGAGGAGATCAAAAAATTCAGCCGCTGCACGGAGGAGTACAGGGCTGCCCGCGGCGTATACTACCGCACCATGGCCGGCTTCATGTCGGGCACCGAATTCATGCTGAACCTGATGAGCCTGTCCGTGGTCTGCGTGGGCGCGTTCCTCATCCTCCGCAGTTCCATGGATATTGCGACCCTCGTCACCTTCAATATGTACGTGGCGAGTATCCAGAGCCCCATCCGCAAGCTGACAAACTTCACGGAGCTCTTCACCCAGGGGATGGCCGGCTTTCTCCGCTTTTCCGAAATCATGCACGAAGAGCCCTCCATCCACGATGCAGAGGATGCGCAGCCGCTTGGCGATGTGAAGGGCGAAATCACGTTTGAAGACGTCTCCTTCGCCTACGGGGAAGGAAAAGACGAGGTGCTCTCCCACGTCAGCCTGCATATCCGCCCCGGTGAAATGCTGGCGCTGGCCGGTCCCAGCGGCGGCGGCAAAACCACGCTGTGCCAGCTGATCCCGCGCTTTTACGAGACGACGGAAGGCCGCATCCTGCTGGACGGCAGGGATATCCGGAGCCTCCGCCTCGCTGACCTTCGCGGCGCCATCGGCATCGTACAGCAGGACGTCTTCCTCTTCCCCGGGACGGTGGCGGAAAACATCCTTTACGGAAGACCCGGCGCATCGCGGCAGGAAGTGGAGGAGGCGGCCCGGCGCGCCGAGATCCACGAGGACATCCTCGCCATGCCGCAGGGCTATGACACGCCTGTCGGCGAGCGCGGCGTGCTCCTCTCCGGCGTGCAGAAGCAGCGCATCGCCATCGCGCGCATCTTCCTTAAAAACCCGCAGGTGCTCATCCTGGACGAGGCGACGTCCGCGCTGGATACGGTGACCGAGCGGCGCATCCAGAAGAGCCTTTCCGATTTGGCCCGCGGGCGCACCACCCTGGTGATCGCCCACCGGCTCTACACCATCCGCAATGCCGATGAGATCCTCATCCTGGACGATCACGGCATCCGGGAGCGGGGCACGCATGACGAACTGCTGAAAAAAGGCGGGCTCTACGCAGAGCTCGCCGGCAAAATGAATTGATCGCATTTACAGCAGGGCGCTTAAGGCTTCCACATCTTCCTTTGTCGTCGCCCAGTCGGTCGCAAAGCGGATGACCGTGTGCGCCTCGTCCGCCTTCTCCCAGAAACTGTATTCCACATGCTGCCCCAGCGCTTCCAGACGGGTGTTTTCCATGATGCAGAAGACCTGGTTGGTCGGCGAACCGAAGCAGAGCGTATAGCCCTTTTGTGCAAGAACATCACGCAGCGTATCGGCGGCCCGGATGGCGGGCGCGCCGATTTTTTCATACAGGCTGTCAGTAAACAGCGCGCCGAACTGCAGCCCCAGCAGGCGCCCCTTGGCCAGCAGCGCCCCGTGCTGCTTGATGAGGGTAAAAAAACCGGACAGCAGATCCGCCTTCGGGATGACGACCGCCTCCCCGAAGAGCGCGCCGCACTTGGTGCCGCCGATGTAAAAAACATCGCACAGCTGCGCAAGATCCGCCAGGGTCACATCGCTCTGCGGGCACGCGAGCGCATAGGCCAGCCTCGCGCCGTCCAGATACAGCGGGATGCCGTATTCGTCGCACACCGCCCTCAACGCCTGCAATTCGGATTTTGTATAGAGGGTGCCGTACTCTGTGGGATGGGAGATGTAAACCATGCCCGGCATCACCATATGCTCATGGTTTTCATCCGCGGCAAAATCCCTGAGGCAATCGTGTACCTCCCGTGCGTCCAGCTTGCCCGCATGCTGGGGCAGCGGCAGAACCTTGTGGCCGCCGGCCTCAATGGCGCCGGCTTCATGGGTCGCTATATGGCCCGTCTGCGCCGCGATGACACCCTGATAAGGGCGCAGCAGCGCATCGATCACCGTCGCGTTGGTCTGTGTGCCGCCCACGAGGAATTCCACCCTGGCGCCGGGGCAGCCGCAGGCCCGGCGGATCAGATCCTTTGCCTCTTCACAGTAAGGGTCCATCCCGTAGCCGGACGTAGCCTCCATATTGGTTTCAACCAGCCGCGCAAGGACGGCCGGATGAGCCCCTTTCATATAGTCGCTGGCAAAACAGAGCTTTTTGGCAGTTTCCATCCCGCTCTCCTCCTGTCGGTTCAGTGCGCCCATTATAAAACAATCTGTTACAGGAATCAATTGCGGCGGCGGTTATAAAACCGCCGCCGCAAGGATACAGCCGGATCTGCGCTTACTTTACGTCCGCGCCTTCAAAGCCGAGGCTTTCAAAGATGCCCCTGGCGCCGTTGCCGCGCAGATAATCCAGGAAGTTCTGGGATGCGCCCGTGCTGATGCTGGTCTTCAGGATCGCCGCGGGGTACGGCACCTTGTCCAGCGGGTTTGCCGCCGTATCGGAGAGCAGCAGGTTTGCCGCCGCAGCGTCGCTGCCCAGCAGGATACCCGCATCCACGGAACCGGTCAGCACCGCGCCCATTACCTCGTCCTGCGTATTCAGCTCGATGATCTGTCCCGAAGCTTTAAGCGCTTCAACGTCCAGCCCCTGATACGAAAGGATCTCACGCGCAAAGACGCCCGCGTCATCCTCTCCGGAGGAGATGGCCAGCTTTTTGCCGGCAGCCAGATCAGCAGCCAGGGTGACAAAGGTCATCCTCTCCGCGCTGCTCTTCGGCTGCGCCAGCACCGCCGCGTCATAGACGATCTTTGCGCGGCTCAGGCTGATGATGCGGTCCTGCCTCGTCGGGTTGAGGGTCTGGTCCTTCGCGTAATCCAGCACATCCATGGCCTCTTCCGTCCTGGTGATGATGATATCGCCGTAGGTGCCGTTCTGGATGCGCGTATCCAGCAGCTCGCTGTCGTCATAGATGAGGTTGATGCGGACCTGGCTGTTGGCCAGCTGGTAATCGTAGGCGATCCCGTTGAGGGCGGTCCGCAGCGTGCGGTCCGCATAGACCGTCAGCGTCGTGATGGGCTGAGGCGTCGGCACCGCTGTTGTCGTCGTCGAAGAAGAAGACGATGACCGCTTCTTGACCGGGATGCGGGCGGAATCGCCTTCTTCACCCTTTCCGTAGTAAGCGTACGCGGTGTTGACGACCTTCTTCTTCGTCTGGTCCGAAGACTTTACGGTGTAGCTGGCCCGCACGGTCACGCTTTCCTGCGGCGCCAGGTTCTTGATGATGGCATCGCCGTCTCCGTCCACGTAATACCCGCTGCCGCTCTTGATCTTTGCGCCCTTCAGCGCCTCGTAGACGATGATCTTCGGGATGGTCTCGCTGCCGGTATTGCTGACCACGATGTGGAAGCGGACCTTGTCCCCGGCCCTGAAGTGATAGAGGTTGCCGTCCTTATCCCACTTCTTGTTGGTGATGTATTTATTGACGCTGATGTGCGCGCCGTCTTCCTGCCACACGGCAAACAGATGGTTCTTTTCGCCGGAGACGTACACCTTCTGTCCGGGCTTGAATTCAGCCGTCACGGCGTATTCATCCGCCGACCAGCCGAGGAAGGTCGCATCCTTGGGTTCGCTCCAGCCGCAGCCGCCGAGACTCAGCAGGGTGACCTTTTCGCCGTCCAGGTATTCCTGTGTGTACTGCTTGTCTCCGTTCAAATTATAGTGGTAAATGATGCTGGCGGTCTTCTGCTTGCCGCTCTGTACCCAGACAGCGTAAAGCGTCAGGCTCTTCTCCAGCTTTACCGTGCGTCCGGGTGCGTATTCCGGATCGGGCTTCAGCGCCAGCTTGTCCAGGGACCAGCCTGCAAACGCCTTCTCAGCCGCGCCCTCCTTCTCAGGCGCCGGCGGCGTAAGGGCACTGCCGTCTTTGATCTCGATCTTCGCGCCGGGCGCGTACTTGCCCTCGTCCTTAACCGATCCCTTGCCGCCGTTTGCGTTATAGGTGATGGTGAGATCGCCTTCCTCCGGCTTTGCATCCGGTTCCACTACGGGCAGCAGGATCGCTTTGCTGTAGCTCGTATGGTGATCCGCCAGCGCAGGCAGGCAAAGAACGGACAGAAGGAGCAGCGCCAGTGCCGGCAGCAGCCTTTTAGTCACACTCTGTTTCATAAACAATCCACCTCGCACGCGGATCAGTCGATGGGCGTTACCGCCACACGCCATTCGTTGCGGTAATTGCCCTCGGTCAGCTTAAAGGTATAACTCGTCCCGGTCGCCCCGGAGATGTCCTGCCAGCCGCTACCGCCGTTGGTCTGCCACTGGATGCTGACCTCGTCAGGCTCCGCGCCGGTCAGCGAAACGGACAGGGTGACCTTGTCGCCGATGTAAAGCGCATCGCCCGAATAGCTGAATTGGATGTCCGCCGTGATCTCGCGCTCTTCCTCTTCTTCAGCTTCCTCTTCCGTTTCAGCGGGGACCTCAGCCGCGGCTTCGCCTTCGGCCGGCACTTCTTCGCCGGTATCGCTCAGCTTGTCCTGCAGCTTGGCCAGCGCTTCGTCAAGTTCCTGCTGCTCTTCCTCGGTCAGTTCCGGCTGATCGTCACCTTCTTCGGGATCGGTTTCGTCATCGCCCGCGGGATCGGTATTCGTTTCGTCGCCGGCATCCGGGTCGTTCCCTTCCGGATCGCCAGGCTCATCTGTCTGCCCCTCTGCGGATTCTTCCCCGGTCCGGCTGCCGTCGCCCGGGACCTCCGGCGTTTCGGGATCTGCCGGGGTTTCCGGATCTGTCGGAGCTTCGGGGTCCGCCGGATCTTCCGGATCCGCCGGATCTTCCGGATCCGCCGGGGCTTCCGGATCCACCGGGGCTTCCGGATCCGCCGGATCTTCCGGATCCGCCGGGGCTTCCGGATCCGCCGGGGCTTCCGGATCCGCCGGTTCGGCAGGATCGTCCGCCGGCTGCTTGGTTCCGGTTTCATCCCCGTCCGCCCGATCCTGCGGATCCTCTGCGGGGTCCTTCGGCTCTTCCGGCGTTTCGCCTTCGCCGGGTTCGCCCGGTTCATCCGCCGTGCCGGGTTCATCACCCGTTTCTCCGGAAGCGGGCGCGTCCGTCTCCGTTACCGGATCCGGTTTGCTGCCGTCTTCTCCTTCAGCCGAAGAGGTATCTTTCTCTCCCGCATCAGGCGCCTGCTGCTCTTCCTTCTTGTCTTCGCCGTCTTTCTGCTGAGAATCCTGCTCGGGCTGCGGCTCCTCTGCCGCAGTCTCCGGGGACTCCTTCACAGCTTCTGTGTTTTCGGATTCGGGGTCTTCCTTCCGATCCTGTTCTTCGGCCTTCCCTTCGGCTTTGCGCTCTTCCTCAGCTTTGCGCGCCTCTTCGGCCTTGCGCTCACGCTCTTCCTCGGCTTTGCGCTCTTCTTCAGCTTTGCGTGCCTCTTCAGCCTTGCGCGCGCGCGCTTCCTCGGCTTTGCGCTCTTCTTCAGCTTTGCGTGCCTCTTCGGCCTTGCGCTCGCGCTCTTCCTCGGCTTTGCGCTCTTCTTCAGCTTTGCGCGCCTCTTCGGCCTTACGCTCGCGCTCTTCCTCGGCTTTGCGCGCCTCTTCGGCCTTACGCTCGCGCTCTTCCTCAGCTTTGCGCGCCTCTTCGGCCTTACGCTCGCGCTCTTCCTCGGCTTTGCGCGCTTGCTCTTCCTCTTCGAGGCGCTTTCTCTCTTCTTCCTCTTCTTTAAGGCGCTTCAGTTCCTTGAGGCGGAGGATCTCCTCCTCGGTCAAGTCGCCGTATTCTTCATAATCAAAATCATAATCGTCCGAATCCGCAAGGGCAGGGACGCCGCCCATGAGAAGGCTTCCGGCCAGCACGAAGGCTGTCAGCGAACGGGGATTTAACCACTTTTTGAGAATCATGTCACAATTCCTCTCTTTCCCTTCGGCTAAAGAAGGACAAACTCTACATCTTGTTGTTTCATTCTATGCTTTACCGCAATATTTGTCAATTATTGGTCAAATGAGTTACATAATTGTTACAATACTTCACAATTTCGCTTCAGGCTCCGCAGTTCCTGCAGAGGTGATGTTTTCCAGCGTCTTTTTACGGAGGATCCGGCGCGGCCGTCTGGAGGGATCAAACCCGCAGATCGCCGCATAATCACAGAAACGGCAGGCATTCTGCTCCGGTGTCCCTTCCATCTCATAAGGGCTGTCGTCGATCAGGCCCGATCCGGCCGCTTCCGCCAGCACCGCCGCCTTACCCTGCACATAAGAAATCAGCTTTTCCATGCCTTCCGCGTCGACCAGCCCTGCCGCGCTTTTACGGATGCTCCCATCCGTATTGATCATCCTGGCGTGCTTTGCGTCCATCGCGCGCAGGATCCGCACATCGCTGAGGGAGACGCCGGACAGCGCAAAGCGGTCCGCTATCTGCTTCTCTACCTCTTCAAGGATGCGGCTCTCCGTCCGGATCGTCGGGTCCTCGATGTGGAAGTAGAAGAATCCCGCCGCTTCCGTGCCCGGAAAAGCGGAAAGCGCCGCAGCCATATAGAGGATGAGCTGCAGCTGCAGCCCGTAATAGACGCGCGTGGCGTCCACCTGTTTGGCGCTGCTCTTGTAATCGATGATGCGCAGGGATTTACCGTCCTCCTCCAGCACATCCACCCGGTCGATCCGGCCTTTTAGATAGATGTGGGTGCCGTCGGAAAGGCGTATGGTCAAAGGCGGGAGCCTGTCCTCACCGAAGACGAGTTCTGAACTCAGCGGGACAAACCCGCCTTCCGCATACTGATTCAGCACACTTCGGGAAACCCGCGCAGCCGTGCGGCGGATCCGCCTCTCCGCGGCATCCGCCCGCCGGGTCTCGCCGCGCGGCGATTTGCGCCACTTTGCGAGCAGCTCATCCTGCGCTTCGTGCAGATAAGCATTCAGCGCATGCTCGCCAATCCGCGGAAATGCCGGATCCGCCATGGCAAGCGTGATAAAGCGGTGCGCCGTTTCATGGTAAAGCGTGCCCAGGTCCGCCGCGTTTTCACCGGGCTTTTTCTCCTGTGCAGGCCGAAGGCCGTAGGCCGTAAAGTAACGGTAAGGGCACTGCGCAAAGGTCTCCAGGCGTGTAACGCTCTGCGTTCCTCTGCCCTTTCCGTAAAGGCGCTGTGCCCTCTCCCGCTCCAGGATCCGCACAGGCGGCGTGCAGAGCTGCTGCTCCAGGGTGCGCAGCGCCTGCTTTCCGTCCGGGATGCGGCTTAAAGCAGCACAGGCGGAGGAAAAGGCGCCTTCTTCCTTCTCTTGCGTCTCATCCCGAAGGTGGAGCGCAACCGCCGCAGCCGCAGGCTGCGGCGCGCAAAGCAGTCCCGGCAGTTCCTGCGCGGCCAGACCGCCGCGCGTCTTCAGCGCCGGGAACAGGCGCCTCATCGCATGCACCGCTTCGCCTTCCCTCAGCGCGCCGCCGCTTTCATTGGCCAGCGCATAGGAGATGACGAGTCCGGTCCTAGCCGAGGATAGGAGCTTCAGCAGATCCAGGCGAGCCAGTGCAGAGCGCTCTCTTTCATCCATGCCAAGATAGATGCCCTCCGCTTCGACGGATTTCTGCTCCGCCGGCGTAAACAGGGTGCCCGGCCGTTCCGCTTCCCTGTCATTCTGCCCCAATACGAAGAGGGTCTCAACATCACCCGTGCGCAGATTGCCGATCTCTCCGCAGATCACCGCCCCCTGTGCAGGCGGCAGCGCGGAGAGTTCCAGCGCCGACAGGCCGCTCTCCAGCAGCTTCTCGACCAGCTGACCGGACGCCGGATTGCCGCCCAGCAGCTCATGGAGCTGATCCAGCATATCCATCAGTGCATTCCAGAGCTGCACGCAGTCCTGCGCCTCGTTTTCCATGCCGCGCTGCGTCAGTTCCTCCTGCATCCGCAGGAGCGTCTCATATGCGCCGACCTCGTCCAGCAGGCCGAGAACTGCAGAAACGACATCGTCCGCACCGCGCGCACTCTCCAGCGCTTCCGCCAGATGGGACAGCGGAAGCGCAGCGCGCTCGCGGCAGTCTTCGAGTGCCAGAAGCTGCTCGTCCGTCATCCGCTCATCCGTTTTGTACCGGAAAGGCCTGCCGAACGCATTGCCGCGGATCTCCATCTGCTCGCAGTATGCCGAGAGGTCATCGCCCTCCTGCGCCGTCAGCGGAAGGAACCCGGATTCGATGCACTCGGTCACCTCCTGCATGCGCCACATTTTTCCCTCTTTTGCACGGAGAGCGCAGAGCAGGAAACGGGACAGCGGATGCGCGGCGGCCTTCCGCTTTTCTGCGGTATAAACGGCTATGCCGTACTGCCGCATGATGGTATCCAGCAGCGAGGGGTAGTCCGCTCCGCCCGGATAAGCGACGGCAAAATGCTCGGCCGGCTCCCCCTGGGCCATCCTTCTTCGGATGGCAGCCGCCGCCAGATGGACTTCCCGGCGCATGCTGCTGGCAGCCAGCAGGCGGATGTGCTCCGGCTCCGCTTCATACGCCTCGCCCCCCAGGGCGAAGAGGCCTTCTTCCAGTGCCTCCAGGTCCTTCTGCCTGTGCAGCGGTGCCGTGAGTTTCGTGCGTTCCAGCAGGGTGCCCCGCTCCGCGGCCAGCGCTGCCAGCCTCTCCAAACTTGCATTGACGGGCGCGAACAGCGCGCCGTCCGGCGCGGCGTTGTCATCCGTCTCCATCATGAGGCACAGCGATCCGGCGGAGCCGGCTATGCCCAGCAGCTCCTGCGCAAAAGCCGGGGTGATGATATCAAACCCTTTGACATAGACATGAACGCCGCGGAGAACACCGGAGCTCTCCCTCCTCTTCTCCACTTCCTCCAGGATGTCCTCCGCATCGGCCAGCTTGCCCGCCATCAAGCTTTCGTACCGCTGCCACAGGCGGGCAACGTCCGCCAGCTTGACGGAGGGAAGCCCTTTTTTGTCCTCCGCCAGCTGCAGCAGTTTCTCCGGCGTCATCCCCGCCCTTTTCATGCAGGCGATGATGTCGCTGAGCCGGGCTGCAAAGGCCTCGCGCCCTTCTTCTCCGATACGCCCGTATACCGCTAGGTTTTCCTGTTCCGCTTCCATCGCGGCACAGATGACCATGCGCTTGCCTCGCTCATCGAACGGGATACGGGACGGCGATCCCGCGCGCTCGAAGATCCTCTCCCGGAGACGGCCCGGCGACAGCACGTCGATGAGGAAGGAGCCGGGCAGGGACAATCCCTCCATCAGCAGCAGCTCGGTTCTCAGCGTTTCCTGGGAAGGCACAAGGATCATGCAGCGTTGCGATGCCTCAAGGCGCAGGCCGACCCTGCGGATCAGCTCGCTCTCCAGTCTGTGCACTCTTGCGGTCAGGATCTCCATATAAACCTCCGGATCTTACGAATGTTTCACGTGAAACATTCCTCGTACTCTCCTATTTGCGCAAAGCAATGTTTCACGTGAAACATTTAAAGGAAAAACCGCTTTTCCTGTCGAATTCTATTTCATTATCTGTACGGAGGATGGCCTATGCTGATCGCAGTCATTTCCGATATTCACGCCAATCTCCCCGCGCTGGAAGCGGTCCTCTCCGCCATTCGTCCGCGCAGGCCGGATGCGATCCTTTCTTTGGGCGACCAGATCAACCTCGGTCCCTGTCCCAATGAGGTCCTGTCCCTCTTAAAGGAACACCGCGTCACATGCCTGCACGGCAACCATGAGCGCTATGTCCTCTCCGTCCTTGCCGGTGACAGCGCTTATGACGGTGCAAACTTCGAATCGCTGCGCTGGAACGCATCCCGCCTCACCCGGGAGGCGATCACCTTCCCGGAGACGCTCGAATTGGATGGGATCACGTACTGCCACGCGCTGCCGGGCGACGACCGCTTTCCCGTCTTCGACCCGCCCCGCGCGCTGCCGCTGCTCCGTGAGCGGTACACGCAGGGCTTTACGCATATCGTCTGCGGGCACGGGCACAATCCGACGCATTACCACCTGCCGCATCTCCGGCTGGACAGCATCGGTGCCGTCGGCTGCATGGATGACGGTGTCCCAGGCGCTGCGCCGTATACGATGCTTGAAACCACAGAGGACGGCGCGGTGCTGCGCCCGTACTACGCATCCTTCGACATCCGCAGGATGCCGGGGCTCTTCCGCTCCTCCGGGCTTTCGGAATACTGTCCCGTCATGGCGCGCATCGCCTGCACGCAGATGATGACGGGCCGTGATTACCTGGTTGACTTTGTCCGCCGCGCGGAAATCCTCCGCAAGGAAAAGGGCGAAGAACAGATCTCCCACGAGACCTGGCGTCACGCGGACGATCTCTTTCCCTGGCCGGACGGCCTCTCCACCGCCTTGTACTGGAAGCAGTTCCGCTGATCACTTGCCCACGCAGAACCTGGCGAATACCTCGTCGATGACTTGCTCCGACAGGGTCTCGCCCGTGATTTCCCCAAGCGCATCCAGCGCGGCGGACAGATCAACTGCGGCGACATCCGTCTCAAAACCGTCGTTCAGTGCCGCAATAGCGTCGCCGATGGACGCGCAAGCCCGGAGCGCCGCTTCCGCGTGCCTGGCCTGAGTCAGTATCGCGCCCTCACCAGCCTCCGGCTTTGCCAGCGAGGCGATTTTTGTTTTTAGCTCCGCAAGCCCCTCTCCGGAAGGCGCAGAGACCGACAGCACCGGTACGCCGGGGAGCGCTTTCTCCAACGCGCTTGTCGCAAAAGCCTGCGGCAGATCCTCTTTGCTGATGACCACAAGGTGCGGCGATATCTCTTCCGCAAGCTTCAGGCTTTCCTCCTCCAGCGGTTCGGAGCCGTCGATGACCATGAGCCGCACATCCGCCTCCGAAAGCGCTTTCTGCGCCCGCTCAATGCCGATGCGCTCCACCTCATCTCCCGCGTCGCGCAGCCCTGCCGTGTCCGTCAGGATGACGGAATACCCGTCCATCTGCGTACGCGCCTCGATCACGTCCCGCGTCGTCCCCGGTATGGCCGTGACGATGGCCCGGTCTTCCCCCAGCAGCGCGTTGAGCAGGCTGCTCTTTCCGGCGTTGGGCTGGCCGCAGAGCGCAACGCGCAGCCCTTCGTCCTCCAGCCTGCCTTCGCGCGGGTCTGTCGATGACGAGAGCCTCTCCTTCAGCAGTGCGCATTTTTTCAGCAGCGCCTCCCGCGTCTCCTGTTCTTCCACTTCATCCGGGAAGTCGATGGCGGCGGAAAGCGCGGAGAGCATGCCGATGATCTCCTCACGCGCGTCTTTTATAAAGGAAGAAACACCGCCTTCGATCTGCCGGACTGCGCTTTTCATCGCGCGATCGCTGTCCGCGCGGATCATGCGCATGACAGCCTCCGCTTGCGAAAGATCGATCCGCCCCAGGGCAAACGCGCGGTATGTGAACTCCCCAGGTTCCGCAGGCCTCGCCCCGCGGGCCATCAGCAGACGCAATATCCGGGAAGTGAGGGCCTGCGAGCCGTGGCAGTGGATTTCCGCCACATCCTGCCGGGTATAGCTCCGGGGACCCGGGAGCAGCACGGCCATCGCTTCATCCGCAGTATCATCCCCGTCCACCACTTTTCCGTAGGTCAGCATCCGCGGGATCAGGCTGCCCGATGCAGGCCGGAAGACCTCTTTCAGGATCCCGGATGCGCGCGGCCCGCTCATGCGCAGGATAGCGATGCCGCCCTCTCCCGGCGGGGTCGCCTGGGCGCAGATCGTGTCCGTCAGATTGTGCATGTCCCTTCCTCCCTTCTGTCAGCGATCATTATATCACATTCGCAGGCGGTTAAAAATCACAGAAAAAGGCTCCGCGCTCCCGCCGGCAATCGGCAGGGGCGCAGAGCCCGTTCCTTCAGTTTTACTCATACAGCGGGACAGGGTCCCAGTACTCATCCTGATAGGCTTTGATCTTCAGCCCGTTCTTTTCCACGTAGTCCCGGATATACTCCGCACGAAGCAATTTTGCGGATTCCGTATCCAGATTCGTTCCGTAGAACATCTCCTCTTCCAGCTCCTTGTCTCCCCCGCAGAAGCGTATGATGTCCTTCCCGTAATTATCGCCGTCTCCGGCGATCTCTGCGTCTGTCATCTTCCAGGTTTCCCCGTCCTTCTTAAGTGTAAGGATGCCGGGGGCCTCTCCGCCGGCGATGCACACAAGTACATCGTCCCGCTGCTCATAGACCAGCGTCCAGAAATTCCCGGTGACTTTCACGGTGTCCGGATCCGGCCACCAGAGCTGCACTATTATGGGCAGGGGGATGGCGACGGTGTTTTCCTTCCACATGAAAGGCTCTGCAAGGACGGTCGCCGTGTACTCCGCAACGGCGCCCGTGATCGGGTCATCCCCGGTATACGCATAGTCGGGAAGAGAACCCTGTGCCCCCGCGGCAGCCGCCAGGGTCACCAGCACCGCTGCCAGCAAGGCTGCAAATCTCTTTTTCATCTTCTAAAACCTCTTTTCCGCCCGTCTTCCCGGGCTGCGCATATAGAATAGCACAAAAAGCGTCACAAGAGCGTCACAAGATTACTGTGCGCAAAATATTGAAATTGACAGACGGCATTGCCGGCCTTTACAATCTTCAAATAACGGCGCAAAATACACGTATTTCTTTATCAGCCGGAGGACAGACAGATGAACAATAGCCTTTCATCCCAAAGCAGCAGCCTGCGGCAGGACACCGCAGGCATCTCACGCCTGCCTGTCCGGCTGTATCACGCCGGCTTTCAGGTGATCGAAAAACCGGACATCCACCGCGGCAGAAGGAACGCCGATTTCGGCTGGGGCTTTTATCTCACCCCGGATGAGGACTTTGCCGTAAAGTGGGCACGGGAACAGAAAGACCGCCGCACCTTTATCAACCGGTATGACTTTGACTGGGATGGCCTTGCCGTCGTGCGCCTGCAGCGGGACAGCGCATGGTTTGCCTGCCTCAGCGCAAACCGCGCCGGCGCTCCCGATCCTTACAGCGGGGCTGATGTGATCGCCGGCCCCATCGCCAACGACATCCTCTACGACACACAGGGGCTCATCACCAGCGGTTTTCTCACACCGCAGCAGTCCCTCCGGCTTCTCCAGCTCGGCCCCGAATACACGCAGATCGCTCTCAAAACCGAGAAGGCTGCTTCTCATCTGCGTTTTGTGGATGCTCTGGAGGTGGACAGCGCCCGGCTTGCCGCCTCCCGGAAATTGGTTTTGCGCGAAGAGCAGGTCTATCAGCAGCTTTTTGCTGAGGAACTGGCAAAGATGCTGGAAGAGGAATAATTTTCCGCTTTGCTTTGCAGCTGCTCTGAGCGAACAGAAACGGCAGGCGGCCCGATCAAAGGGCCGTCTGCCGTTTTTATACATGCTGTAAACGGAATCCGTCTGTCTATTCGGCGCAAACTTCTGTCTCTATTTCTGTCTCCAGGCTGTTTTCCTGTACGATGCGCTGCGCTTCCCGCATGGAAAAGTTCAGCAGTTCCTGCACGGCGCCCGCTTTAGCGCGGCTGCCCAGCAGGATGGTTTCCCACGCGCAGAAGGGGTTCTCCTGCATATCCAGTTTTACCAGCCCATAGGTCTCCTCAAACCTGCGCAGCGCGCACTGGGGAGCCAGGGTCACCGCGCCTTCCCGCCTCGCCTGGTCCACCACCAGCTGCATGCCGCCCAGATAGGAAACCCGCTTCAATTCGATCTTTCGGCGGACCAGCTCCGGGATCAGCATGGTGACAAAGCAGCAGGTGTCGTGCGGATAGACGAACTCCATTCCGTTCAGATCCTCATAGCGGAGCCTGCTCGCGTGGGACAGCGGATTCTGGCGCGACGCCACGAGAAACGCCGGCTCCCGGTAAAGGCGGATGGACTGCAGGTTGTGATGCTTGTGCCCCGTGGAGTAGAAGAAGCCCATATCCACCTGGCCTTCGCGCACCATCTGCGGCACGCTCGCGTTGGGCGCCGTCATCATGCTGAGCCGGATGTGCGGGTGAGAATCGGCAAACCGCATCAGCAGATCGATCAGGCTGTTTCCGATGTTCATTTCGCAGCCGCCGATCGTCAGCGTTTCTGTTTCCTCTTCTTTGAGGCCCATTGCGGCACGGTACTCCGCAAGCATATCCTGTGCGATCGGCAGGAACCGCTCCCCTGCCACGGTGAGGCGCAGCGCGCGCCCCTCCCGGACGACAAGCTGGGTATCCAGCTCGCTTTCCAGCTGCTGGATGTGCTTGAAGAGCGTGGAAGGCGCATACTGCAGCAGATCGGCTGCTTTCTGGTAATTCAGCGTTTCACTGACAGTGACGAAGGTGAGCAGTTCCCGTGTATCCATAGCAACCCCCTCAAGTAGTCGATTTGAATATTATATCGTTATTAATGGATACTTTGCAACGTACAAATTGCGTTAAAAAGGTGCATTTTGTTAAATTTCTGTTTTTCGAAGCCAGTATTTCCCTTTTTGAAAGGCATCTTACTCCCGCTTCTGTTATACTGATGACAAGCCCGAGAGGGTAAAAAAGGAAGGAGATCATGAAGATGAACCGCAAAATCATCGCTGTGCTGCTCTCCGTCATGATGCTGCTGACGGCGACCAGCGCCCTGGCCATGACGCCCGGCACCTACACCGGCGTTGCCAAGGGCATGTTCGACGGACTGACTGTTGAAGTCACCGTCACGGAAGATGCCATCACCGACGTCAAGGTCACCGAATACCAGGAGACCGCCCCCGGCTGGCCGGCACTGGAAAAGATCCCGGCTGACATCGTGGCGGCCCAGACCGTCGAAGTGGACGACGTCTCCGGCGCAACCATGAGTTCCAAGGGCGTCAAGGCTGCCGTACGCGCTGCCCTGACCGAAGCCGGCGCTGCAGAGACCGACTTTGCCGCAGCTGCAGAGACGGCCATCGAGCTCGCCCCCGATTACTACCCGGTGATGGGCAGCTTTGAAGTGCCCGAGACCTGGGACGAGAGCTACGACGTCGTCGTGGTCGGCGGCGGCTTCGCGGGCCTGGCGGCTGCCTACGGCGCAGCGACCAACTCCGAAGACAGCGTCGTGCTGGTTGAAAAGCTCTCCACCACCGGCGGCAACTCCGCCATCAACGGCGGCCAGTACGCTGCCTACACCTCCAAAGAGGCTGCCCGCCTCCAGCAGGAGTTCAACCTCGTTCCCGACACCCCCGAAAAGCACATTGAAGACACCATGAACGGCGGCGACCTCATGAGCAACGAAGCCCTCGTCCGCCTGATGGTCTACTCTTCCCCGGCGTTCTTCGACATCCTGCTCGACCACGGCCTGGTCATCCGCAACACCCTGGCCCGTCCGGGCGGACACTACGGCTACCGCACCTACGTGACGAAGGAGCAGGTCGGCTCCGATATCACCAACCTGCAGGCTGAGATGCTGCGCGAAACCAGCGCAACCGTCGAGCTAAACACCAAGATGGTGGAAATCTACCGTACCCGTGACGAGGCCAACCGCGTCGTCGGCATCCGCGCCGCGACCAAGGACGGCTACAAGAATATCGAAGCGAAGAAGGGCGTCATCCTGGCGACCGGCGGCTTCTCCTCCAACGTCCCGATGCGCAAGACGCAGGTCCCGTACCTGGATGAATCCCAGCCCACCACGAACATCAAAGCCGCATCCACCGGCGAGGGCATCTACCTGGCCCAGGCGATCGGCGCCAACACCATGCAGATGAGCAACATCCAGCGTTATCCGTGGGCGGATCCCACCAACGGCGTTCTGGACAAATACGCTGTGTGGCCCTTCACCGGCCCCAGCTACGGTGTCATCTATGTGGATTATCAGGGCCTGCGCTACGTCAACGAGGGCGACCGCCGCGACGTCTGCGCCAACGCTGCCGTCGCTACCGGCTTCCCGTCCTGCTACGCGATCTTCACCGAGCCTGTCGTGACCTTCACGACGCCTGAAGAAATCGCTGCCGGTGTTGAGGAAGGCCGCGTGCTGAAGGCTGACACCCTGGCGGAACTGGCGGACAAGATCAACGCCGTCGAGATCAAGGGTCAGTATCCCAGCGTCACTGCTGAGAATCTGGAAGAGACCGTCAAGAAGCACAACCAGTACATCGACGATCAGATCGATCCGGACTTCGGCAAGGTCATGGCCCCGACCATGGTCAAGATGGAGGAAGGCCCGTACTACGCCATCCCGAACTTCCCGTCCGTGCACCACACCATGGGCGGCCTGGTCATCGACACCAAGACCCGCGTCATCGATATCTACGGCAACGTGATCCCCGGCCTGTATGCGGCCGGCGAGGTCACCGGCGGCGTGCACGGCACCAACCGCCTGGGCTCCAACGCGGATGCTGACGCCTGCGGTATCGGCTATCTGTCCGGCTATCTCGTCACCAACAACGAAGAGTATCCGGATTTCATCCCCGCGGAGTAATCGGTCAAACCCATACCCGGGGCCCCTCCTTTGGGAGGGGCCCTTTTCTTTTGCCTTCCGTCTTGTCATTTCTCTGACGACCTTCTATAATGTTCTTATAATATATCAGAAACTGTCCGGGTCCCTTAGGCGGTCCGGAACAAATGAACGGCATCAGTCAGAGGAAGGATTATGGATACCAGGCAACTGCTTACTTTCATCACACTCGCCGAGACCCTCAACTATCCGCGCGCGGCGGAGCGGCTGCAGTATGCGCCCTCCACTCTGCATCGCCACATCCAGCTGTTGGAAGAGGAGCTGGGGCTTCCGCTGTTTTCCAAAGCCGGCCGGCAGCTGCTGCTGACCGAGGAGGGCCGCCGGCTTTTGCCGGAAGCGAAGGTCGCCTATGAAAAGTGCAGGGACTTTCTTTCAGCCGCGCACGGGGAGAGCACGCACTCCATCTCCGTCGGTGGCTGCGAGCTGAACACCTCCTATGCGCTGCGTGATTTCCTGCAGGGCTTTGCCGCAGCCCATCCGGAGGTCGGCTACAGCATGACCACCTCCCCCAATTCGGATGCGCCGGACCTTCTGCGCAGTGGGGCCATCGACCTCTGCTTTTATTACAGCCGTACGATACGCCGCCCGAAAGGGCTTTCCTTCGTCCCCCTTTACCGCGAGCCCATCTGCTGCTGCGCCCCGGCCGGCAGCCCGCTGCTCAAAAAGAAAAATCTCCGTTTTGAAGACCTGGCATATGTGCCTGTCGTCCACTCTCATGACAGCTGCTACGCCTTCATCGATTACCGCGAGCAGATGAAAAAGCGGGGGATCCCGACCGGCAAGACCCTGCTGCTGGGCGGCATGTCGCTGGTAGCCCAGCAGGCGCAGAAGCTGAACGCCCTGATGCTGATGCCCGCCCACGGGCTTGCCGCGCTTCAGGCGGACTTTGGCGTCCTGCCGCTGTCCATGGCGGAGCCGCTCTCGTCCTTCTGGCAAACCATCGTTTTCCGAAACGCCGACGAGCTTTCTTACAGGGAACAGCTGCTCATCCGCAGCGCGGTGGACTTTGCGCGCCGGGAATGCGAAGCCCATCCGGACCTCTATGTGGCGCCGCCTTCCTACGAACCCTATCTTGCGGAACTGCAGCTGTGATCGCCCTTCATTCGAGAAATTCGAACACATGTTCAGGAGAATCATGTGTTCTTTTCTTTTAAATCTGTTATTCTTCTGTCAAAGGGAAGTGTTCCCTGAGACAAAAAGAAGGAGGAAAGAACATGAAAAAGCTGACCCTGCTGGCTGTCTTCGCGCTGATCCTCGCGCTGGCAGCCTGCGGCCTCGCCGAGTACACGCCCGGCACGTACGAGGCCTCTGCCTTCGGCCAGAACGGCCAGGTTCCCGTAAAGGTGACCTTTACGGAGGACAAGATCATCCGCATTGAGATCGGTGAGAACATCGAGACCCCCGGCGTCTCCGACTGGCCCATCGCGCTCATGCCCCACAGGATCATCAACGAGCAGTCCCTGGCGGTCGATACCGTCAGCGGCGCGACCCGCACCAGCAACGCGATCCTGAACGCCGTGAAGGACTGCGCCACCCAGGCGGGCGGCGACATCGACGCCCTCACCGCAGCGGCTGAAAAGGCCCCCGTGACGGACATCGAAGAGACTGCGGACGTCATCATCGTCGGCGGCGGCGGAGCCGGCCTCGCGGCGGCAGTCGCGGCGACCGACAAGGGCGCTTCCGTCATCCTGATGGAGAAGACCGGCTTCCTCGGCGGCAACTCCATCGTCTCCGGCGGCATCTACAATGCGGCCGATCCGGAGCTGCAGGGCCCTCTGGGCATCGAAGACTCCGCTGAGTTCCACGCCCAGCAGACCTGGGAAGGCGGCGACAAGGTCGCTGATTACGAGCTCGTCAAGACCCTGTGCTTCAACGCGCTGGACGGCTATCACTGGCTGGAGAGCATGGGCATGGAGTTTGACGGCACCATCACCCAGGGCGTCGGCTCCCTGTACCGCCGCACCCACAAGGCTGTGATGCCCAACGGCACCGGCTTCATCAAGACCTTCCGCGACAACCTCGCGTGCAAGAGCAACTTCACCCTCATCATGGAGACCGCCGGCGAGAAGCTGATCCAGGATGAGAGCGGCCGTGTCGTCGGTGTCGAAGGCACCGGCAAGAACGGCAACAAGGTCGTTCTGCACGCCAACAAGGGCGTCGTCATCGCCACCGGCGGCTTCGCTGCCAACGTCGAAATGCGCGTCCAGTACTGCCAGGGCGAGAAGTGGCCGGAGCTCGGCGCGGGCCTCATCTCCTCCAACATGCCCGCCATCCAGGGCGACGGCATCCGCATGGCGGAAGCTGCCGGCGCCGCGCTGCGCGACATGGATCAGATCCAGCTGCTGCAGGTCTGCAACCCCTGGACCGGCGTTACCTCCGACGTCTTCGGCGGCGGCGGTGTGGATGCCTGCATCTACGTGAACCAGGAAGGCAACCGCTTCGTGCGTGAGGACGGCCGCCGCGACGTCATCAGCGCCGCTATCCTCGCCCAGACGAACGGACGCATGTACACCGTGTACAACCATATCGCCATTTCCGATCCCTCTACCGTCAAAGCCCTCGGCGGACGCACCTGGACCTCCCTCGAAGAGGAAGGGCTGTTCGGCTATGTGCACGCCGATACGCTGGAAGAGCTGGCCGAGAAGATCGGCGCCGATCCCGCGAACCTGAAGGCTGCCGTCGATACCTACAACGCGCACGTGAAGAACGGCGACGCTGAGGACGAGTTCGGCCGCCAGCTGCTCACCACCGCTCTGGAAGAAGGCCCCTGGTACGCGCATCCGCGTGCTCCGGCCGCGCACCACACGATGGGCGGTGTCGTCATCGACACCGGCTGCCACGTGCTGAATGCTGAAGGCAACGCCATCCCCGGCCTGTACGCAGCCGGCGAGGTCACCGGCGGCATCCACGGCGGCAACCGCCTGGGCGGCAACGCGATCGTTGACTTCACGGTCTTCGGCCGCATCGCCGGCACCAACGTGGCCGCGGAGTAAACCGTTTCCACCGGACTGATATCTTTACCAGAGAGGCGCCCCCTTCGGGGGGCGTCTCTTTTGTTATGTCTTTCTGCCTCACACCCATCAGATGCATGTATTTCACGGCGTTTTCGATCAGTATTTGATAAAAAGGGCCTAAAAACTCTTAAAAATGAATTTTTAAAAAATAAAGCTTGCAAAAATCAAATCTTGTGCTATAATAGGCGCAAATCACTTAAGAGGGAGGACCATCTTTATGAAGAAGTTTGTATCGATCGCGCTGTCTCTCGTACTCGTGCTGTCCTGCGCCGCGGCACTGGCTGAACTGACCTTCTCCACCGGCGGCACCGCCGGCACCTATTACGCCTACGGCACCGTTCTGGCCCAGTACATCACCTCCAACACCGACGTGGCTGTCACCGCCATCGCGGGCAACGGCTCCGCCGCGAACATCGACCTGCTGGATCTGGGCGATGCGCAGCTGGCCCTCGTGCAGAACGACGTCGCAGGTTACGCCTACAACGGCATCCGCTTCGAGCAGTATGAAGGCGCCCCGGTGGACACCTTCACCGCCCTGGCCGCCCTGTATGACGAGACCGTCCAGGTCATCACCTGCAACCCCGATATCAAGACCGTCGCCGACCTCAAGGGTAAGAACGTGTCCATCGGCTCCGCCGGTTCCGGCACCTTCTTCAACGCGATGGACTTCCTGGCCGCCTATGACATGACGATCGACGACATCGTCCCGCAGTACCTCTCCTTCGGCGACTCCGCCGAGTCTCTCAAGGACGGCAAGATCGACGCGGCTTTCGTCGTCGCCGGCGCGCCGACCCCGGCCGTGACCGACCTGGCCACCACCAAGGGCGCTTATCTCGTCGCGCTGGATGACGAGCACGCGGCCAAGCTGGTGGAGATCAACCCTGCATACGGCAAGACGGTCATCCCCGGCGGCACCTATGAAGGCATCGCCGACGACATCGTGACCGTCGGCGTCAAGGCGACCATCATCGCCAACGGCGATGTCTCCGACGACGACGCTTACACCATCGTCTCCACGATCTTCGAGAACAAGGACGCCATCACCGAGGCGCACGCCAAGGGCGCGGAACTGGATCTCGACTACGCCTCCGTCTGCGGCCTGCCGTATCATCCCGGCGCAGCGAAGTACTTCGCCGAGAAAGGCTACACCGTAGAAACCGCCAAGTAAGGCGCAGCGTAAAACCCATCTGTAAGGGGGCTGCGGAATCCGCAGCCCCTGCTTCGAACCTCATCTGCGCAGCCGGGCTTTGCCCGGTTCCCTTTCACTAAAAAGGGTTTTGTCCTTTGGGACAGGGATGGGGTCCGCGAAGCGGCCGTTTCCCCGAAAATGGTTTGCTTTGACGGAAAAACTGACCGGGAGGGGAAACTTTATGGCCAACGACGAACTGAAAAACAGCACGCTTCACACGGCGGATGCCGATACGGGCAGCAGCGCGGACGTGGAAGCGGTAATGAAAAAATTCGACCGGGAGAGCAACGTGCGCATCTGGACGGGCAAACCGAAGCTCGCCGTCTCGCTCATCCTGGCCGGTTTCTCCGTCTTCTGCATTTACGTAACGCTGTTTGCCAACATGCTGGAGCAGGCCCGCATGATGAGCTTCATCGGCCTCGTGCTCATCATGGGCTATCTCATCTACCCCGTCAAAAAGACGCACGTCCGCGAAAACACGATCCCCTGGTATGATATCGTGCTGATGGTGCTGGGCGCCGGCGCGTTCTTCTACTATGCGGCCAATGCGCACTCCATCCTCAATATGCGGCTTGCCGTACGCATGCGGGACATCAAGTATACCGTGATCGGCGTCATCGGCATTCTGGCGCTCATCGAGCTCTGCCGGCGCTGTGTCGGCCTGCCCATCCTGTTCGTCGCGGGCTTCTTCATCATCTACACCTTCGCATCGACCAGCTACGCCAATCCGGTGCCGCGCGTCGTCTCGGAGATCTTCTACGGGGACAACGGCATCATGTCCACGCCGGTCAACGTGTGCTCCAAATACATCGTCGTCTTCATCATTTTCGGCGCTTTCCTAGAGCGCAGCGGCGTCTCCGGCTTCTTCATCAACCTGGCTAACGCCATCACCGGCCGGTTTGCCGGCGGCCCCGCCAAGGTAGCCGTCATCTCCTCCGCGCTGTGCGGCATGGTTTCCGGCTCCTCCGTGGGCAATACGGTGACCACCGGCTCCATGACCATCCCCATGATGAAAAAGACCGGATACCGCGCAGAATTTGCCGGCGCCGTGGAAGCCGCAGCCTCCACGGGCGGCCAGATCATGCCGCCCATCATGGGCGCCGCCGCCTTCCTGATGGCGGATTACCTCGGCGTCTCCTATTCGAGCATCATCGTCAAGGCGATCCTGCCCGCCGTGCTCTACTTCATGGGCATCTTCATCGCCGTCCATTTGGAGGCCAAGCGTCTGAACCTCCGCGGCATCCCGAAGGAAGAGCTGCCCCGGATCATCTCCCTGGTGAAGGACACATACCTTCTGCTGCCGCTCATCGTGCTCATCTACCTCGTGTGCTCCAACACGCGCACCATGCAGTTCTCGGCCGCGGTCTCCATCCTGGTGGCTATCCTGGTCGGCATCGTGGGGAACGTGCTCGCCTATTTCCGGCACGAGCGTGAAGGCAGCTTCGGCGAAGTCCTTGCGGGCAAAAACGGCGGCTTTACCGGCCGCAGCGTGCTGGATTCCTTGGAAGCCGGCGGCAAATCCTGCGTCACGGTCGCCGTGGCCTGCGGCGTCGCGGGCATCATCTGCGGCTGCATCACGCTGACCGGCCTGGCCAGCAAGATGATCGCCGCCGTCGTCGCCGTTTCCGGTTCCTCCTCTCTGCTGGCGCTTCTGCTCACGATGGTGAGCTGCATCATCCTCGGTATGGGCCTGCCCACGACAGCGACCTACTGCATCATGGCCAGCACCTGCGCCCCCATCCTCATCCAGATGGGCATTCCCAAGATCGCGGCGCACTTCTTCGTCTTCTACTTCGGCATCGTGGCGGACATCACCCCGCCTGTCGCGCTTGCCGCTTACGCCGGCGCGGCCATCGCCAAAGCAAAGCCCATGCAGACAGGCGTCATCGCCACCCGGCTGGCCATCGGCGCGTTCATCATCCCCTTTGTCTTTGCCTACAGCCCCAGCCTGCTGCTCATCGACACCGTGTGGTATGAGGTCATCCTCCTGTCCATCACGGCGGCCATCGGCATCTTCGGCGTGGCTTCCAGTCTGTCCGGCTACCTCTACCGCGACATGAATCCGCTACAGCGCGTCATCACCCTGGCCGGCGGCCTCATGCTCATCATCCCGGGCATCACCACCGATCTCTGCGGCATCGCCCTGGTCGGCATCGTCTTCGCCTGGCAGTATTTTTTCAGCAGGAGGAAGGCGGCAGCGTGAATTAGATAACCGAAAAAGAACCGACAGATCACAATGGTCTGCCGGTTCTTTTTTTGTAGACCATTCTCCAATACAGAAAACACTTTGGATACGAAAACCAAATCATTTTTTACACTTTGTTTTTCTTCCAAAAATGGCTAAAAATATGCATTAATTAGAATTCTGGTTCTTGCATACAAAATCCAATCTATTGACGGGAGAAGGTCTCTTTGTTATAATGTCTCCGCTTTAGAGATTATTGGACAAACAAAGGGGTACGCCATGATCAATACAGCCATGCCGATTCAATACAGAACCGTATCCGACAGCGTTTACGACTGGATCAAGGAGGCCATCATCCAGGGGGAATTTCAGCCGGGTGAGCACCTGGCCCAGGAGCGCATCACGGAACGGCTCGGCGTCAGCCGCACTCCTGTGCGCGATGCGATGAAGCGACTGGAAGCGGAAGGCCTCGTAGTCGTCAAGCCGCACTGCGGCGCTGTCGTCTTCGATATTTCCGAAGAGCAGCTGACCGAGATCTACGAGATCCGCATCCTGCTCGAACAGTACTGCGCCGAAAAAGCCTGCCGTCTTGCGACGGATGAGCAGATCGACAACGTTGAGCGGCTCAGCCTCGGGATGCAGGAATACCCTTCCAACTCACGCCAGTTTATGGAAGCAGACAGGATTTTCCACCGCGGATTCTGCTCCATCTCCGGCTGCACCAGTTCCATTGAGATCCTGGAAACGCTGTGGACGAGATGCGACGCTTTCAAGGCCATTTATTACTCCCTTGACGGGAAGGCGCGGGACACCCTGAACGAGCACGCGAAGATCGTGCAGGCGCTCCGGGCAAGAGATGCCGACGCAATGAAACGGGCTATTTCCGATCACCTGGAGGATGTCGTAAAGGCAAACGTCGCCCGGATCCGTTCCGACCGTGTCGCAAAGGCCGAGTAAAAGGCGGACTGCTTTAAAATTTGTGAAAGATGCTTCATGCCAAATGCGTATGAGGCGTCTTTTTTTCGCTCTTTTTACAATATTATACTATTTGACCACATATAAATTATAAATTTTATATTGTTTTTATAATATTTGATGTCAATGGTTTGTTTTTGGCATTTCCCTATTGACAGATCAAATAACGCGTGATAAATATTAATTGGATATGGGATATTGGATACAGGATACATTTTGTGTAAGCAAGAAAACGGATCTGAACGCATTGGAGGGACTTAAATTGAGCAAGCTTACGATTCGCCCCATCAACACCGGTTTTGTGACGATGATCCCCAAGCAGTACCTCTACCATCATTCCACGGTTGCCTTTTATCCGAACGCTTCCGACATCGAAGAAGAGTACCCCGTATACGCGTATCTCGTAGAGGGCGGGGACAAGCTCCTCCTTATCGATACCGGCATGGCTTACACGGAGCGGGCCAGCAAGTACCACCATCACGGCTCCCGCCAGCCCGAAGGGATGTCCATCATCGAACAGCTGGAAAAGATCGGCTACAAACCGGAGGATATCGATATCGTCGTCTTCACGCACCTCCACTGGGATCACTGCTTCTACATGGAAAAGTTCACGAACGCGGAATTCTACGTCAACGAAAAAGAATACCGTTTTGCCATGGATCCCATCCCGCTGTATTACAAATCCTACGAAGCGCCCCAGCTGGGCATCACCCGCCCGTTTGAGGGCATCGAGATGAACCTTGTAAACGGCGAGACGGAAATCATGCCCGGCGTGCGCGTCTTTGAAACGCCCGGCCATTCCGTCGGACACCAGGCGGTGGAAGTCGATACCGCATGCGGCAAGTACATCTGCTGCGGCGACGCGGTGTTCATCCTCGACAACCTGAAGCCCATTCCGGAGATCGGCTACGACATCACGCCGCCCAACCGCTTCTCCAACATCGTGGAGACCTGGAAGAGCATCGAGCTCATCAAGGAGCGCGCGGAGAGCGAGGACAAGATCCTGACCTGCCATGACCGTTCCATGCTGGAGCGCGTCGCAAAGATGCCTGTCTTCGGCGTAAAGCCGGAGTGATCCGAAGGCCCGGAGGTGTCAAATGGCTGTAATCGCGATTGTCGCGTGCTGCGATACAAAGTATCACGAGATTGCATTTACCAGGCAGCGGATCCTGGACAGCGGCAATGAGGCCCTGGTCGTGGATATCGCAACCGGCCCGGACATCCGCTTTCAGGCCGACATCACCCGCGAAGCCGTCCTCGCTGCCGGCGGTTACACCTGGGAACAGGTGCACGCCATGCAGAAGAGTGACGCCATCTCCGCGATGACGGAGAGCATCTGCCGGATGATGGTAAAGCTCTACGCAGAGAAAAAGATGGACGGCGTGCTGGGCATGGGCGGGCTGCAGAATACTGTCGTCTGCTCCGCGGCCTTCCGCAGGCTCCCTTACGGTTTCCCTAAGATGATCTGCTCCACCATCGCCAGCGGCTATCGGTACTTTGATACGGTGGTCGGAGACAAGGATATCGCCATCATGCCCTCGATCGTCGACTTTGCCGGCATCAACCCCATCAACGAGGTCACCCTCGGCAACGCCATCAGCGCGCTGATCGGTATGGTGCAGTACGGCGGCCACCTCATCGATACAAAAGGGGATAAGTACATCGGAACGACGCTGATGGGCATCACCAACGACACGGTGATGCGCGCCGCGGATACCCTGGAGGCCCGCGGCTTCAAGACCATCAGCTTCCACTCCACCGGTATCGGCGGGAGAGTCATGGAGGAGCTGATCCGTGAGGGCGTCATCACAGCCGTCATGGACCTCTGTCTTCACGAGATGACGGCGGAATATCTGGGCAACGTCGGCTACAGCCGCGGCGCGGAAAACCGCCTTACGGCAGCGGCCGAGATGGGGATCCCGGCGCTCATCTGTCCCGGCGGCATCGACTTTGCCTGCCTGGCCAGAGAGGATTTCAGGCCGGACGAGGAAGAGCGCGGCTACGTATGGCACAACAAGGACCTGACCCACACCCGCATGCACGAGCATGAGATCCTGGACATCACCCGCACGATCGTGCAGCGGCTGAACAAATCGACCGGAAAGACCGAGGTCATCCTTCCCATGGGCGGCCTGCGGACACTGAGCCGCCCGGGCGAATTCTTCCACAAGCCGGAGACGATCCGCAAGATGAAGGAGATCTTCGAGAACGGGCTGAAGCCTGAAATCACCTTCAAGGCCTACGACCTCAACTTCTGCGATCCGGAATTCGCGGATATCTGCGCCGCGGAGATGGAAAACCTCCTCTCCTGACGGCACCCCGATCCAGCCCGGCACGACAGCGTGCCGGCATGACCAGACGGGAGATGGTTAAGATGTGGTTTGAACAGTGCGCGGATCTCATCCGCGATATGGAAAAGGCCGCCCGCAAGCTCTATTCGCTTCGCTACCAGATGAGCAACGGCGGCAACCTGAGCGTGCGCGTGCCGGGCGAGGCCCTTATGATCGTCAAAAAGACGGACGTGGCCTTCGACGAGGTGTGCGCCGACACCCTGATTGTGACCGACTTCGACGGCAACGTGGTCGAAGGGCAGGGAAAGCCCTCCAAGGAAGCCCTGCTGCACGGCGCGATCTATAAGACGATACCGAGAGCCGGCGCGATCATGCACTGCCACTCCCCCTATGCGACGGCATGGGCGGCCGCCCATGACAGTCTGGACTTCTCCACCCACCACGCGGCGCTGAAGTTCCACGGCGCGGTTCCCGTCTTTGATACGCATTCCTACGCCGTGCCGAAGGAGTATTTCCCGGAGATCACCGCTTTCCTTGCGGAGCACGACGGGGCAAACGCCTTTCTTCTCCGCGGCCACGGCCAGGTGACGCTCGCTTCCGATATCCGTATGGCGGCCTACCTGGCGGAGCTGATGGAGGAGACGGCCCAGATATCCATCCTGAGCGCCGCGGCCGGAAGGCCCGTCTCCCCGTGAACCGGCCCTGCGCAGTCAAACCGTTCCCCATGACCTGTTAAGGCCAATAATATATTTCAAGGAGGAAAGACCATGAAGAACTCGAAGAAACTCGTCACCGTCATCCTGGCCGTCCTGCTGGCTGTGGTTTTCTGCAGCAGCGCCCTTGCCGCAGGCAAGAAGATCACCCTGCGCATCGGCTCCGGCCACTCTGAGACCAACCCGTGGATCGCGGCGCTGGAAGACTACTTCGTACCGACCGTCAGCGAGCGCGTTGCCGCTGAGACCGACTACGAGATCGAGTGGATCAAGTCCTACGGCGGCTCCGTCATCACGCTGCAGAACGAACTGCAGGGCATTCAGGACGGCCTGGTCGACGTCGGCTGCATGATCCTGGTTTTTGAAGCTTCCCGTCTGCCGCTGCAGACCATGGTTTACACCATGCCCTTCTCCTGCTCCGACCCCAACGTCGTTGCGAAGGTCGTCCGTCAGATCTACGCCGAGTATCCGGAATTCACGACGGATTACGAGACCAAGTACAACCAGAAGTTCATCGGCGTCGGCGTGTCCGATCCCTACGGCCTCTACAGCACCAAGCGCATCCAGTCCCTGGCGGACGTCAACGGCATGAAGATCGGCGCCGCCGGCATCAACCTCCAGTGGCTCGAGGGCTCCGGCGCCGTCGGCCTGCAGACCTCCCTCAACGATACCTACCAGAACCTGCAGACCAACGTCTGCCAGGCGACCATCCAGCCCACCCACTCCTGCGTCAACCTGAAGGTGTATGAGGTTGCCCCGTACTATCTGGACGCCAACTTCAACTGCGTGCCCTTTAACGCGATCACCGTCAACAAGGACACCTGGGACACCCTGCCCGAGGAAGTGCAGAAGATCCTCGCCGAGGTCGGCGACTCCTACCTCGAGTATGAAGCGGATTACATCTCCAAGGTTCACGACAAGGACCTCGAAGACATGGTCGCGCTGGGCTGCACCATCGATACCCTGAGCTTTGAGGAGCAGCAGAAGTGGGCTGCTTCCCTGCCGGACATCGTCAACAACCTCGTGAAGACCCTGGATGCCGCCGGCTACAAGGGCAGCGACATCGTCGCCCGCTACTATGAGCTGCTGGCCGCCGAGGGCGTGCAGCAGGTCCGCGACTGGGATCTGGGCAAATAATCCCTAAAGGTTAAACCACACGGGCGGAGGAGCCGCAAGGCTGCGGCTCCCCGCCTTACCAGCAACACAGATGAGAGGAACGTTCATGAAAACTTGGAGAAAAATAGATCATGCGCTTGAAAGCTTTCTGGCTATCATGGCTATTTTTGCTTCTGCGCTTGTGTTTGTCATCATGCTGATCATCGTGGTGGACGTGCTGAGCCGGCTGCTGTTCAACCATCCGTTTGCCGGCGTCGCGGAAATCGTCAGCATGATGATCATCATCTTCACATTCCTCGTTCTCCCGCACGTTACGGCGAGGAACGGGCATGTGCGCACCACCATGCTCTATGACAAGGTGGGCAGAAATGGAAAGCTCGTCATCGATCTTATCGCATCCATTCTCGGCGTGCTGGTCTATGCCTTCATCATCCGTGCCAGCTGGAAGGGATTCATGAACGCGATCAACATCGGTGAGGCAGAAATCGCCGGCTTTGTGCAGATCCCGACGGCCCCGGGCCGCTTCTGCATCATTCTCGGGTCTGTCTTCATGATCCTGGAGCAGATCAACAAAGCCGTCAAATACGGTTACTCCCTCGTTACGGGGAAGGATTACGACAAGGCCGGCATGGCCGATGAAGGAGGGCAGCTGGGATGAGTATCGGAACGATTGCTGCAATTTCGCTGATTCTCCTTCTCGCGCTGATCTTCAGCGGCGTACACCTGAGCACGTCGCTGATGTTCACCAGCGTCGTCGGCGTCTGGCTGACGACGGGCCGTTTCGCTACGGCCATGAACGTCCTGGCGCAGTCCGCATGGGGTGCCGTGCGCTCCTATATGTTCGGCGTTATACCCCTGTTCGTGCTGATGGGCATGTTCGCCAACATGTCCGGCGCCAGCAGGGACCTGTATGACGCGGCCAGCCTGCTGATGAAGCGGCTGCGCGGCGGCGTTGCCATCGCGACGGTCGTCGCAAACGCCATCTTCGCGGCCATCACGGGCGTCACCGTCGCCTCTGCCACGATCTTCACCCAGATCGCACTGCCGCAGATGACCCGCCTCAATTACAAGAGGAAGTTCTCTCTGGGAACGATTGCAGGCTCCGCCATCCTGGGCATGCTGATCCCGCCCAGCCTCCTCATGATCGTTTACGGCGCACAGGCGGACGTCTCCATCGGCAAGCTCTTCGTCGCCGCGATCGGCCCCGGCCTGCTGATGACCCTCGCATTCATCATCACCATCCGCATCATTGCCGTTTTGAAGCCCGACTGGATCCCGCAGGCCGAAACGCTTACGGAGGATGAGAAGAAGAACTACTGGAAAATCGTTCTCAAACCCTGGCCGATCGTCCTGCTGATCGTCGTCTCCCTCGGCGGCATCTGGGGCGGCTTCTTCACCCCCACCGAGGCCGGCGGCATCGGTGCCTTCGGCGCCTTCCTGCTGGTCATCTTCAAGCGCAAATTCAACTGGAAGGATTTCAGGAACACCATGCTGAACGCAGGCCAGACGGCCGGCAGCGTGCTGATCCTCATGATCTCCGCTTCCACCTATTCCAAGATGCTGTCCATGTGCGGCATCATCAACCTGCTCAGCAGCTTCGTCACCGGCCTCAATGTCGCGCCCGTGTTCGTCGTGCTGATCTTCATCGTCATCCTCATGGTGCTCGGCTGCATCCTGGATTCGACCTCCATCATCCTGCTCACCAGCCCGCTGATGGTGCCGATCCTCCGCAATATGGGCTACGACCTCGTATGGTGGGGCATCGTCATGATCATCGCCATCGAAACCGGCATGATCACGCCGCCGTTCGGCATGAACGTGTTCGCCGTCAAGTCCACGCTCTCCAACATGAAGGGCATGAACGACATCACGGTAGGCGAGATCTTCTCCGGCTCCATGCCGTACCTCATCGCTATGATCATCGTCGACCTCATGTGCATCTTCATCCCCGCGGTCGTCACCTTCTTCCCCAGCATCATGTAACTGAAAGGGCTTCATCCCTTCCACAAACTATGAAAGGAGCATCCACATGTCTGAATTCAAGTTCCCGAAAGACAAAACCGCTATCGTCCTGATCGAGCCGCAGAACGACTTCCTCACCGAGGGCGGCACGATGTACGCCCACATCAAGGAACAGCTTGCGGAGCGCCATGTCATCGCCAACCTGCAGAACCTGCTGGACGGCGCGCGCAAAGCGGGCATCAAGATCTTCTACTGCCCCTTCCACCCGTTTGACGAAGGCTTCCCGGAGCTCAAGAAGGGCGGCCCCGGCTGCGAAGGCCTGCGCGGCCTTGAGATGGACATGGAAGCTGACTGGGGCACCGGCGCCTGGCTGCGCGGCACCCCCGGCCCGGAAATCATCAAGGAACTGACGCCGCAGAAGGGCGACATCGTCGTCGAAGGCAAGAAGACCCTGGATGCTTTCCACTCCACAGGCCTCAACTATTATCTGCGCGCCAACGAGATCGAGTATGTCGCCTTCACCGGCTTCCATACCGACTGGTGCGTCGAGTCCAGCGCCAGGTCCGCTTATGACCTCGGCTTCCGCGTCATCGTCATCGGCGACTGCACCGCGACCGACACGCAGGAAGAGCAGGACTTCTGCGAGAAGTGGATCTTCCCCAAGATCGGCAAGGTCATGGGCTATGAGACCTTCCTGGAGTCTCTCGTCTGATCCATCCGCTGACGCTGTCAGATGTAACTGAATCGCATCCCCCTGTCTCCGAATGGAGCAGGGGGATTTTGAGCCCAGCCTCCATCTGCAATATTTCACACCCATGCGCCCTGCCTTGAGCTGCGGAAATCAACTGTGATACAATTGCTGCGCGATAAACCTCTACAACAGAAAGGAGTTTTGACACATGAAAAAGATCCTGTCTCTTGCACTGGCCCTCTGCCTGCTGCTGACGCTCTCCGCCGCCGCGTTTGCGGACGACGGCGTCTTCGCCGGCGAAGGCAAAGGACACGGAGAAGAACCCATCCGGGTCGAGATCACCGTAAAGGACGGCGCCGTCACCGATGTCGCCATCGTCTCCCACAGCGAGACCCCCGGCATCAGCGATCCCGCCCTGGAGCGCATCCCGCAGGCGATTGTCGGCGCGCAGTCCGCGGATGTGGACACCGTCGCCTCCGCCACGGAGAGCAGCAACGGCATCATCGCCGCAGTGAAGGCCGCGTGCGAAGCCGCCGGCCTGACGCTGGAAGGCAAGGCCGAGGAAGCGCCTGCCGGCGAAAAGGCGCAGACGGAAGAGACCACCGACGTTCTGGTCATCGGCGGCGGCATTGCCGGCTTTACGGCTGCCCTCTCCGCCAGAGAGAACGGCGCTGAGGTCATCGTCATCGACAAGAGCGCCGCTGTTGGCGGCACCACCAACCTTGCCGGCGGCCTGCTCGTCTCGCTGGGCAGCGAACTGTTCAAGGACAGCCGCCTGGAGAGCGACAACATGGAATCCCTCCTCGCTTACTGGCACGTGCGCCAGGCGGAGAGCGGCATCGAGAGCGGCTACCCGGATTGGGAGCGCCTTGAGAACGTCCTCGCCGACACCGGCAAGACGGTCGACTGGCTGGTCGCAAACGACGTTGAATTCAGTGCGACGCCGTATGCCGCTTCCTCCGCTTACCCGATGGCGGAAGCCAACGGCGCAGGCGCGGGCCTCATCCAGATGCTGCTTGCCTCCGCCAAGGCGCGCGGCATCACCGTGCTCACCGAGACCAAGGGCATCGCTCTCGTCACCGACGAGTCTGGCGCCGTCGTCGGCGCGAAGGCCGAGACGGCGGATGCCGACATCACCTTCAACGCCAAGGTCGTCATCCTGTGCACCGGCGGCATCAGCCAGAACGAGGAGCTCGTCGCCAAGTACAGCCCGAAGCTCCACCGTGCAGGCCTCATCCCCACCAGCGCCGCCAGCCACACCGGCGAAGGATTCCTGATGGCCCTGGAAGCGGGCGCCGGCACCTTTGATGTGTTCGCCACCCCGCTGTTCGGCACCATGGTGGACCCGCAGCTGGCCGCCCTGACCGACACCAGCGCCCTCGCGATCTTCAGCCAGCTGGGCGTCAACGCCAACGGCGACCGTTTTGCCGACGAATCCGCCGCTGCCGGCTGGGACGTCTATGACAGGACGGCTTCCGACATGATTCAGGACGGCAACGCGCCTTTCTGGTACATCTTCGATTCCTCTGACGAGGCGGCCGTCGCGCAGCTGGAAGCCGGCGTTCAGAGCGGCATCGTGGCCAAGGGAGACACCGTTGCGGAGCTGGCCCTCGGCATGCACGTCTATACCGACAACCTGGAAAAGGCCTGCGCTGATTACGCCGCCGCAGTTGCCGCGGGCGAAGACACCGCCTTCGGCAAGCCCGCCGCGTTCCTGAAGCCCCTTGACAAGGCTCCCTTCTATGCGGTCCGCGTCTATCCCACCACCTTCGGCTCCGCCGGCGGCGTCACCACCACCGAGGACGGACGTGTCACCCGCCAGGACGGCACCGTCATCCCCGGCCTCTACGCTGCGGGTGAAATGAGCAACCGTTACTTCTACAACGAGAACTATGTCCTTGCCGCGTCCCTCGGCCTGTACTCCACCATGGGCCGCCGCGCCGGCGCTGCCGCCGCCGCAGATATCGCCAAGTAAGGAAAGCGCACCTTCCGACAAAGCCTGAAAGAACTGAAGCCCATGCCGGCGGCATGGGCTTCAGCTTTTTTGTGTTTTTATGCTTTGATGTGCGGGATCACGCCGCGCATGATACAGCGCTCCGCCAGCAGGGCCACCTTTTCCGGCGGCACCTCGCAGTCCGCTGCGAGCCAGTACCGGATGAGTCCCAGCGTACCGAAGGAAGCAAAGGAATACCGGTATTCAAACTCAGCATCGCTGATGGAAAGGTTTTTCGGCCATTCCTCCCGGCACTTTTCCTTGATCAGCAGATGGATCTTCTGCAGGAAAGCCGGATCACCGTGTTCACCGAGGAAAACGCGGCAGAGATCCTTATTATCCCGGATAAAGAAGAAGAGATCCTGCAGCCCGTTGCGCACCCGTTTCACATCGCTTTCTCCTTCAGCCGAGTTGAGCAGCGCCGTCAGCCGCATATAATACTCGTCCTCTATCTTCTCCATCATATCATAGATATCCCGGTAGTAGAGGTAAAAGGTCCCGCGGTTGATATCGATGAGATCCGTGAGCTCCCGCACGGTGATCTCCCGGATGGGTTTCTTCTTCAGAAGCCGGATCAGCCCCTCCTCCAGCAGCGCGCGCGTCCTCCGCACGCGGCGGTCTTCCCGTTTGCCGATATTGGCTCTGCGCTCTTCCATTCTTTTCTCCTTTCTTCCTGCTCTCCATCTCGTGATCCTGATTCCTTAGTTGTTATGTGTTCCTAATTATATAGACAATTGTTGATTATGTCAATAGCTGTTGATAATCAGACGCGTTATCGTAAAACGAGAGGAATCCAGAAAGTTTTCTCAAAACGAGAAATATTTTCGTGCTTCTCCATTGTTTATCCGGAAATACAGTGTAAAATAAAGAGTGTCATTGTGCGCGATAGGACGGCGCGCGATCATTCATCACAAGGAGGAAGAGAAGATGACGGACATTGAAAGAGTTTGCTGTTTCCTGGAGGAAGCCCAAACATACTATCTGGCGACTGTGGAGGGCGATCAGCCCCGGGTCAGGCCTTTCGGCACCGTGCTGCTGTGTGACGGAAAGCTCTACATCCAGACCGGCAAATCCAAAGACGTTTCCAAACAGATCGCAGCAAACCCCAAGGTGGAAGTCTGCGCCTGCCAGGGCGGCAAGTGGCTGCGCATCGCCGGCGAACTGGTGCGTGATGAAAACCGCGATATCAAGGTCGCCATGCTGGAAAAGATGCCTTCTCTGAAGGGGATGTACGATCCGGACGACGGCAACATGGAAATGCTGTGCTTCAAAAATGCCACAGCGACCTTCAGCTCGTTCACGGAAGCGCCCGAAACCATCTGCTTCTGATCTGACTGTCAGACGGCTGAACGATCCAAACAGCAAAAGCCAAGCGTCTTTTAGGACGGCTTGGCTTTTTCTCTGCTTCCCTCGGGTGACAGCGTCCGCTTCGTGTGCTATAATGCGCATACGTCTTTTAAAGAAAGGAGGAGGGCCATGCGCATCGGATTGTTTACGGATTCCTACTATCCGGAGATCAATGGCGTGGCGACCTCCTGTTTTATGCTGCACCGCGAGCTCCAGAAGCGCGGGCATGAGGTCCACGTCTTCGCCCCGCGCTGTAAGGGCTGGGAAGCACACCGGGAGGACAGCGTCCATTACATCGCCTCCGCGCCGCTCGTCATGCTGCGCGACCGCAACATGGGCATCCCCACGCCGCGCTTCCTGGTCAAAACGCGCCGCATCCCGCTGGATGTGGTGCATACCAACAGCGAATTCGTCCTGGGCTATCTGGGGCACCATATGGCCGCCAGGCTTTCCTGCGCGCTGGTGCACACCTATCACACGGTCTGGGAGGATTATGCCTACTATGTGACGCACGGTCACGCGGATGAAACCGCCAGGAAGATCACCAGGCGCTACTCCAAATGGTGGTGCAACCGGTTCGACCGCATCATCGTACCGACGGGCAAGACGGCCGACCTGCTGAAAAAGTACGGCGTTTCCGCACCGATGGAGATCATCCCCAGCGGCATGGATATCGACCGTTTCCTTCCGGAGCGGCATGACACAGCGGAGCGGACCAGGCTGCGCGAGGCCTGCGGCGTCCTGCCGGAGGAGCGCGTTCTCCTGTACGTCGGCCGGATGGCGCAGGAAAAGAATCTTTCGCAGGTTCTGCGTGCCTTCGCCCTGGTACATGGGCAGCTTCCGGATGTGCGGATGGTGCTGATCGGCGAAGGCCCCATGCGCGCCCATTTGCCGGAACTCGCAGCGTCCCTGGGCATCTCCGGCTCCGTGAACATCGTGGGCCCGAAGCCCTGGGAGGAGATCGACCGCTGGTATGCCGTCGGCGACGTTTTCTGCAGTGCCTCTCACTCCGAAACGCAGGGGCTCACCTATGTGGAGGCCATGGCCGCCGGGCTTTGTGTCTGCGCCGTGAATGACCCCTGTCTGGACGGCGTCATCGAGGACGGCGTCAGCGGCGTGCTCACCGGAGACGGGGATGACGAACTGGCGGCCGGGCTTGTGCGCGCCTTCAGCGCGGAAGGGCGTGAGATCGCCGCAAACGCTTCCGGATATGCAAAGCCCTTCAGCGCTTCCCACTTCGCCGGGCGGGTGGAAGAGTGCTATCTGCGCGCGATTGAAGACAGAAAACGCCTTCATCCGGCTCATTCCTATCACTGATGAGGTAAGTATATGACCGCAGCTGCCAATTCTTTTTTCTTTCCCTGGGAAATCAGCCTGATCGAAGCTCTCCAGGCACATCTGCCTGCTGCGCTCATCCCCGTCGTTTCCACCTTTTCCATGTTCGGCGAAGAACTCTTCATGATCCTTATTATCGGCTTCCTGTACTGGGGGCTGGACAAGGAGTGCGGCAGAGCCATCGGGCTGAATGTGCTCCTCGGCAACGTCTGGAACCCCATGATCAAGAACGTCGCACTGCGCAGGCGCCCTTACTTTGAAAGCGAGGACATCCAACTCCTGCGCGTCGTCAAGCCCGGTGCGGACATCTACGACCTTTCCGCCCAGGGTTACTCCTTCCCGAGCGGCCATTCTACCTGCTCCGCGGGGCTTTTCGGTTCCCTGGCCGTGTGGTTCCGCAGGCGCTGGCTGACGCTGCTCTGCGTGTTCGTTCCGCTGCTGGTCGGCTTTTCCCGCGTTGCGATGGGTGCCCACTTCCCGACGGATGTGCTCTTCGGCTGGCTCTGCGGGCTCGCGGCCATCGCCTTCATATCTGCGCTGCAAAAGCGGGTCCGCAGCCGCGCCGTCTTCTACGGCATTTTGCTTCTCACGACGCTGCCCGGCTTCCTGTTCTGCCACAGCGAGGACTACTTCACCTGCATGGGGCTGATGATCGGTTTTATGGCCGCCATCCCTGTGGAAGAGAAGTTTGTCCGTTTTGAGAACACCCGGAGCATCCCGCGTACGCTCCTCCGCGTCCTGGGCGGGGTTGCTATCTTCTTTGCGCTCAACAAGCTGCTCAAGCTTCCTTTTTCTTCCGCATTTCTGGACGGCGGCACCCTCCCTGCGCTGCTCGTGCGCTGCGCGCGCTATGCTCTCATCAGCTTCATCGAGTTTGCCGTCTATCCCATGGCCTTCCGGCTGACGGCAAAGCGGTAAGGCTTTAACCACTCCATTTATAAACACGCCGGCAGACGGTAAAATGAACCGCCTGCCGGCTTTATGTTTTATGCATTTTGATCCGCACGATCTCCGGCGGGTTGAAAAGCCTTGGGATCCGCGCTGTGTTGGCACAGCCCGCGCTGACGATCATATTGCCGTAGCGCCCGCGCGTATACTTCGGCAAAAAGCCCTGGGAGGGCGCATACAGTCCCCTGCCGAACAAACGGATCTGTCCGCCGTGCGCATGGCCGGAGAGCACCAGGTCAAAATCCGATAGATGAAAGCGGTCGCAGTACTCCGGCTGATGGCACAGCAGGATCCTGTAGCCGTCCTTGCGCCGGTAAGCCTCCAGCCACTTTTCGTCATACCAGCTGGAGAGGCCCCCGATCCGGAGTCCGTGCCACAGGATATCCATATTATCCAGCACGACGGCGATTTGATCGTCCTCTTCCAGATACCACTCGTGGTTGCCGATGCTCATGAGGGTCGGCGCGATAGTGCAGAGGGCCCGGAGGAATTCCCGGCCGCTGCCGGTTTCCGCTGTTTCCTTTGCAAGCAGCCGGTAGACAGGATCCAAAAAGGAGTGCTTTCTCTCCTCCGGCATGGGGCGCGATCCCCTGGCATGCCGCTCCAGCGTATCCCCGGCCAGAAGGATGAGGTCCGGCGGATGCTCCCGGAGCAGGGACAGCACGGGCTGCGGATCGCCTTCGTGAAAATCGGTGATGAGCACAAACTCCGCATCAACCGGCCCTAAAACGGTGTAAACTCTCTCTTCCACCCGCCCTCCGCCTCCTTTCCCTCTAAAGTCAGTCCTGAAAACTGGACCCATTATACACTTCCTTTTTACCGGTGAAAACCCTTGGGCCGGATCTATTCCTGGTATATAACATCCGTAACAAACAATTTAGGCACTTTTACTTTGAATAATAAAGTGTTTTACGTCGGTTGACAAAACGCTCACAAAATGTTAGTATGAATCAAACAATAAATGGGGTCTGTTTCCCCAATTGAAAGGAGTACCTGAATATGAAGAAAATCCTGTCCTGTGTACTGGTACTGACACTGCTCCTTGGCGTCTGCGCCTCTGCGATGGCCGCTGATCTGGTCATCTATTCCGCGCGCAACGAGCGCCTCAACAACATCGTCATTCCTGCTTTTGAACAGGAGACCGGCATCTCCGTCGAAATGATAACCGGCTCCACCGGCGAGGTCAACCAGCGCATCAAGGCCGAGGTGGAAAGCGGCAACGTCACCGTCGATATCCACTGGGCGGCCGGCGAGGCGATGCTCTCCGCCAACCGCGACATGTTTGAAGTCTATGTTTCCTCTGAAAACGACGCCATGATGGACGGCTTCAAGAACGACGGCACCAACCCCTTCAGCGGCGCCTTCGCCGAGCCGAACGTGCTGATCGTCAACACCGAGAAGCTGGCGGAAGCCGGCATCACGGTAGAGAGCTACGCCGATCTGCTCAACCCCGCTCTCAAGGATCACATCATTGCGGCCGATCCGGCGAACTCCTCCTCCGCTTTCATCAGCCTGCTGGGCATGCTCTACGGCATGGGCAACGGCGACCCGATGAGCGCTGAAGCGTGGGACTTCATCGACGGCTTCCTCACCAACCTGAACGGCAAGACCGCTTCTTCCTCTTCCCAGGTTTACAACGGCGTGGCTTCCGGCGAGTACTGGGTCGGCCTCTCCTATGAAGATCCCTGTGTCGAGCTCGAGGCTGTCGGCGAGTATCCCGTCCATGTCGTCTACGCCAAGGAAGGCGTGGTCTTCTCCCCGCAGAGCGTCCAGATCGTGAAGAATGCCCCGCATATGGACGCGGCCAAGAAGTTCGTGGATTACGTCCTCTCCGAAAAGGTCCAGACCGCCGTTGCTGCTGAGCTGAACCTGCGTCCGCTGCGCGCCGGTGTGCCCACCAACGCGAAGATGGTCCCCAATGACCAGATCACCCTGGTGCCCGGCTACGCCGAGAGCTATGTCGCCGAGCATAAGCCGGAGCTGGTCAACAAGTACATCGAGCACGTCGAAATGATGACGGAGTGATCCAAAAGCTCTGTTAATCGCTGACAGATAGTTCTTCCGGCCAGCCCCCGGGCTGGCCTTCTTTCACAATGAAACTGGGAGGCGAAACTATGGGCGTTGCCATTGAAGTGGATAATGTCATTAAACGCTACGGAGACCATACCGTCATCAACGGGCTCAGCCTGGATATCAAGCCCGGCGAGTTCTTCACCCTGCTGGGGCCGTCCGGCTGCGGCAAGACGACGCTGCTGCGCATGATCATCGGCTTCAATACGATCGAAGGCGGCGAGATCCGCGTGGACGGGCAGGTCATCAACAAGATCCCGACCAACCGCCGCAACATGGGCATGGTTTTCCAGAACTACGCCGTGTTCCCGCACATGAACGTTCGAGACAACGTCGCCTACGGCCTGAAGACCCGTAAAGTCGATAAAGCGGAGCGCCGCCGCCGCGCGGATGAGATGCTGAAGATGGTCAAGATCGACCAGTATGCGGACCGCATGCCCGCACAGCTCTCCGGCGGACAGCAGCAGCGCGTCGCCCTGGCCCGCGCCATCGTCATCCAGCCCGATGTGCTGCTGATGGACGAGCCGCTCTCCAACCTGGATGCCAAGCTGCGCGTGGAGATGCGCAACGTCATCAAGCGCATCCAGCATCAGGTCGGCATCACCACCGTCTACGTCACCCACGACCAGGAAGAGGCCCTGTCCGTTTCGGACAGGATCGCCGTCATGCACGACGGCGTCATCCAGCAGATCGATACCCCGAAGCGCATTTATCTGCGCCCGGCCAACGAGTTCGTCGCCGGTTTCATCGGCCTTACCAACTTCCTTCCCGCGGACAACGACGGCGGTACGCTCGACTTTGGCTGCGGCTACCGCGTCCCCGTCACGACGCTGAGGGAGGGCGCGCAGAAGGCGGTCACCGTCGCGGCCAGGCCGGAAGAGATCACGATCCATCCCGCCGGCGAACCCGGTATCCCGGGCGAGATCCGCTCCTCCGTTTTCCTCGGGACCAGTACGCATTACTTCGTCGCGCTGAATGCCGAAAAAGAAGTCGAGGTCACCGTACCCAGCGATCTTTCCGATACGCTGGCGGACGGCACGAAGGTCGCCCTGCGCATCCTGCCGGACAAGGTCAACATCTTCAACCGGGAGAGCCACACCAGCCTCATCCGCGAGGGGGTGTAATCCGTGAACAAGCGGCAGAAGATCGCGCCTGTCTGGCGCGTGCTAACGCTCATCGTCCTGGCGCTGTTCGTCATTTTCGTCGTCTACCCGCTGATCCTCATCCTGTACCGCTCCATACTGGATCCCAAGACGAACAGCATCACGATGGAGAACTTCACGCGCTTTTTCACGCGCAAGTACTACACCAACACCCTTAAAAACTCCTTCAAGGTCACCGTCGTGGCCACACTGATCGCCGCCACCCTCGGCCTGCTCATGGCCTACATCACAAGGCAGGTCAAGATCCGCGGCACCAAGACGCTCAACATCCTCATCGTCGTCAGCTACCTGTCCCCGCCCTTCATCGGCGCTTATGCGTGGATCCAGCTGCTGGGCCGCAACGGCATCATCACCGGATTCTTCAACAAGCTTTTCGGCATCCAGCTGCCGGGCATCTACGGCTTTGCGGGCATCGTCCTGGTCTTCTCGCTGCAGTCCTTCCCCCTGGTCTACATGTACGTCTGCGGCGCGCTGGAAAACCTGGACAACTCCCTCAATGAAGCCGCCGAAAGCCTGGGCGCCAGCAACTTCCAGCGGGTGACGGGCATCATCCTGCCCCTCATCCTGCCTACGGTGCTCGCCTCCTCGCTGCTGGTGTTCATGCGCGTGTTCTCCGATTTCGGCACGCCCATGCTCATCGGCGAAGGCTACCGCACCTTCCCCGTCGTGCTGTACAACCAGTTCATGGGCGAGGTCACCAACGACAATTACTTTGCTGCCGCGCTGTGCGTCATCATCCTGTTCATCACGCTGGTCTTCTTCTTCCTGCAGCGCTGGATCGCGCAGCGGCACAGCTACTCGATGAGCGCCCTGAAGCCCATGCAGCCGCGTGAGGTCCGCCCGCTGTCCAAGGCGCTGTGCTACCTCTTCGTCTACGGCGTGGTCTTCCTGGGCATGCTGCCGCAGGTCACGGTCATCATCACCTCCTTCCTCAAGGAGTCGACCCCGGGCATGTTCACCAACGAGTTCAGCCTCGTCAACTACCGGACGATCTTCTCCAAGAACCCGCTGGTCATCCCCAACACCTATCTCTTCGGCCTGTGCGCCATCGTCCTGGTCGTGGTCATCGGCACGCTGATCTCCTATCTGTCGGTGCGTAAGCGCTCCGTGCTCACCAGCACCGTGGATACGCTGACCATGCTGCCCTACATCATCCCCGGCAGCGTTTTGGGTATCGCGTTCCTGTACGCGTTTGCCAAACCGCCGCTGGCGCTGACCGGCACCGCCGCGATCATCATTGTGGCCCTGACCGTGCGCCGCATGCCGTACACCATCCGCAGCGCGACGGCCATCGTGGGCCAGATCAGCCCCAGCATCGAGGAGGCCTCCATCTCCCTGGGTGCCTCTGAAGTGCGCAGCTTCGGCGAGATCATGGTGCCCATGATGATGCCCGGCGTCATCGCCGGCGCGATCATGAGCTGGGTCACCGTCATCAGCGAGCTGTCCTCCTCCATCATGCTCTACAGGGCTTCCACCCAGACGCTGACCGTCTCCGTCTACACGGAGGTCATCCGCGACTGCTTCGGCAACGCGGCGGCCTATTCCACCGTGCTGACGGCGACCTCCGTGCTCTCCATGCTGCTCTTCTTCAAGCTGACGGGCAAACGGAGCATCAGCGTATAATAGCACCACTGTCATCACCATATAAAAGCTCCTGCGGCAGGATTCATCGCCTGCTGCGGGAGCGTTTTTCTTTGCTGTTCATTTTGCTTATTCTACCGGGATCCATACCTCGTCATAACGCTTGCGGAGACCCTGTCCGTCCTGCATGACGAAGATCAGCCGGGAAAACCCGTCCCCGGCGATGGTCAGCCCTCTTTCCGATATAAAGGAGAGCAGGCCTTGCAGCCACTTTTTGCTGTCCAGTTCCGTTTCCGGCCCTTCAACGATGCCGTAAACCGCGCGGCCCGGGCCGTTATGCTTCACCCGCTCAGTCTCCTGCAGGCCGAAAGCATCAAAATCCGCCTCGGAGATGATCATGCCCACTTCGGTATTGAGCCTGTCTCCCGCGCCTGTCAGCTCTTCTTTTTCAAAGCGCAGGGAAGCTTCTGTCACCGGCATCAGGCTGTTCCACAGGCTCAGCTGGTCGCTTTCGCGCCGGGTGCTTGTGTGCATGCCCGTAAACTGGCGGATAAACAGGCGGTAATACCCATCATAGGCTGTTATGCAAGGCGCAAAATCCCCTTCTTCCACCTTCCGGATCCCCGAGCGGATCCGCTCTATCCCGCGAAGCACGCCTTCCTGCATGCGGATGCCCTCTTCGATCTGCTCCGCCCTGTCCCCCAGCTCTTCCCACAGAAAGCCGGGATGGTTGTGCTCCAGAAGGGCGGCCGTCTCCTCGATTTTAAAGCCGCAGTTGCGCAGCATGCGCGCCGCTGCGAGCTGGTAGCAGTCCAGCAGGTTGTAGCGCCGGGTCTTTCCGGGGCCGATCCGTTCCGGATGAACGAGGTTCTTCTGCTCGTAGAATTCCATTCCCTTGACGGATATCCCGTAATACCGGGAGAGCTCCGTGGAGGAATAGACGTATCCTTTATTTTCTTTCACCGCTTTTTCCCCTGTAAAAGCAATTCAGCAGATGCCCCGCGTTTCTCCGTTTCAGGCACGCCGCCCCGTATGGGGCGGCGTGCCGTCTTTCCGGACGATGCCGCAGGGTTATCTGCTGAATGAAATGAACATTACTTGTTGAGCAGCGTGCTGACGACGTGGTCCGCAGCCTCACGGCCGTAGACGCCGCAGTTGAGCAGCATGGTGCCGCAGCCGAAGTAGTTGATGTTGGTCACCTGCGCGCTGGCCACAGCGCCCGCAGCGTAGAGGCCCGGGATGGGCTGGCCGTTGGTATCGATGACCTGGGCATGCTCGTTGATGCGTGCGCCGTTGTAGCCGTCGGTGCAGATCATCGGCATGCGCAGCAGATAGTAGGGCGCCTCGATCGGGACCAGATACTGGGGCTCCTTGCCGAAGTCCTCATCCACGCCCTTGGCGCACATCTCGTTGTAACGGTCCACAGTGGCCTTCAGCACTTCGGGATCAAAGCCGACATCCGCGGCCAGAGCCTCGATGGAATCCTCCTTGTAGCCGAAGGGATCGCCGTTGTGGGTGTTGGTGGTGAGGCCCAGGCGGGTCATGATCGGATACTTGTCAGCGGTCGCCTGGCCGTAGATGCAGTAGCCCTCATGATAGCCTTCGTTGTAGTTGATCTTGGTGTATTCGAAGGTGAAGTCGTCCTCGGAGACGATGCGGCGGCCGGCGCCGTCCACGGACAGCACTTCGCAGCAGGGGATCGTCGGGGACTCGGGGATCAGCTCCGGGAACTCCGTCCAGCCGGCGCCGTAGAAGTAGTACATCATGGCGATGTAGTCGATCTGGATCATGTCCGCGCCGGCCTTCTCCAGCATGTTGTAGCCGGAACCGTCGCCGCTGCCGACCAGGACTTCGATGTTGTCCATCTTCGGGTTCAGGCGGGCCAGCATCTCCGGGTTGGCGGAGTAGGAGCCCGTCGCAACCAGGACAGCCTTGCCGGTGACGGTGATATCGTCGCCGTCCTTGGTGGTCGCATGCACGCCGATGTACGCGCCGTTTTCATCCTGCAGCAGGGTATCCACGGTGGTGCCCAGCAGGATGTTGACGCCCTTGGCGCGGGCGGAGTTCACCAGCGCGTTGGTGAGGCCGGAGCCGGCGCCCTTGGAGATGTGGCCGCGCTTGGTCGCGCGCACGCCCTTGTTGGAGACGTTCGTCAGCACGCCGACCTCCCAGCCGTTGTCCAGCAGGAAGTTGTTGAGGTCGGTGGACTTGTAGACCATGTTTTTGAGAACGGCCGGATCGAGCGCCGGCTCATCCTTGTACAGGGAATAGATGTCGTCATAGAAGGCTTCGACGGTATCCTCGATGCCCGCTTCCTTCTGTGCCTTCGTGTTCGCGCCCATGACCTCGCCGACGGAGCGGCTGGTGGAGTTGGAGAACACGTCCTGCGCCTCGCAGACGATGACGTTTGCGCCCTGGTCAACCGCCTCGATGGCAGCGGAGAGGCCCGCCATGCCGGCGCCGACGACGACGAAGTCCGTCTCGTAGGTCAGGGTCTCGGGCTTGTGCGCCTCCAGGGTGCGCGCCTTGAAGGCCGCCGGGTCGCCGCCGGCCTGCTCGATGCACTGATTCAGCGCGGCGAAGAACGCGTTGGAAGAGACCGTAGCGCCGGAGAGCGCGTCGATCGCCGTGGACTGGTTCGCCACGACCTTTTCGGACAGCTCTTCAAAAGCGATGCCGCCGATGACCTGGGTATCCGTGTACTTGGGCACGGAGATGGACTCGATCTTGTTGTCCTTAAAGGTGGCCTCCAGCGTCATCTCGCCGACGTTGACCAGGCCTTCCAGGTCGATGAGGGACGGGACGGTAGCGGTGTAGGTGCCGTCCGCCAGCGTGGTTTCGGTGGAAACCTCGATGGACTCACCCTTTGCCAGCTTCTGGGCAGCAGCCAGCGCAGCGTTGAAGCCCTGAGAAGTGAAGGTCGCGCCCGCGACGCTGTCCACTTCAAAGGCGCCGGTGCTCGCGGCAGCCTCCGCAAGGGTGGGCAGCGCAGTCTCGCCGATGCCGGGGGTCTCGCTGTGCTCCTTGACTTCAACCGCGGTCACACCGGCTTCGCCGATCGTTACATCCAGAACGATCTTGCCTGCAAAGCCGTCCGCAGACACCTCGTAGGTGCCGGGGGTCAGCGCGTCTTCCGCAGCAGCGCCGAGTGCGAAAACGCACAGCAGCAGAGCAGCGATAACGCTCATCCATTTCTTCATTTTCCTTTCCTCCTTCCGGCAAATTGCCTGTGATCATATTAATTGATGAAGTAACTTCATTGTCAAGCAATTATCAAAAGTTTTTCGCTTTTTGTTTCCGTATTAACGAAGCAGTATGAGAAAAGGCCTGCACCCCGTAATTCCGGAGTGCAGGCCCTTCTGTTATTCAGTGATCAGCCGTATGTACGTCAGCCGGGCAGGTTTTATTTACCCGCCGCCGCATTGGTGCCGGCAATTCCGCCGTACACGGTGAAGTCCACTACCGCGTTGCCGCCCAGGCGGTTGGAGCCGTGGACAACGCCGGTGATCTCGCCCGCGCAGTAGAGGCCGGGCAGGATGGAGCCGTCAGCCTTCAGCGCATGCGCTTCGGTATCGATCAGCACGCCGCCCATCGTGTGGTGCGCGGCTGCCTTGCGCGGATAGGCGATGTAGTACTTGCCTTCGATCTTGGTGCTGTACGTCGTACGGCCAAACTCGTCCTTCTCGCCGGATTCGACGTGTGCGTTGAAGTCCTCGATCGTCTTCAGCAGGTTGTCCGCCGGGACGCCGATCTTCTCCGCGATCTCCTCCAGGGAATCCGCGATGACGTAGCCGTACAGGTTGTTGTCCAGATAGTACTGCGCAGTCATGCCGCCCAGAGAACGGTTCTGGCTGGGATCATCCGTTCCGTAAACGGAATAATACATGCTGTCCGTCTGCGCGATGGTCGCCAAGGCCATCTCGTCGCGGCGGCCGTCCTCACGGACGTAGCGCTTGCCTTCTTTGTTGATGTAGATGTTGATGGTCGTAATGTCGCCCGTCGCGCCCGTCAGCGGGTTGCAGAAGGGCAGCAGCTGGATCTGGTCCATGTTGAAGAGCTTCGCGCCCGCGGCTTCAGCCATCAGGATGCCGTCGCCGGTGACGCCGGGCATATTGGAAGTGATGAGGCCCGGTCCAAGGTCCGGCCACTTTTCTCCTTGGCAATACTTCATGCGCATTTCGACATTGCCGGCAAAGCCGCCGGTGGTCAGCACGACGCCGTTCTTCGCCTTCAGGGTGACGGTTTCGCCGTCCTTGCCCTCGGCCTTGATGCCGGTGACGCGGCCGTCCTCGACGATGAGTTCTTTGCCTTCAGTGTCCATAAGGATCGTCAGGTTGTCACGGCCTGCAAGCGTATCGCGGAAGGCCTTGATGTAGCCGGTGCCGTTAGGCATGACCGCCTGATGGGTGCGCGGATAGAGGGAGCCGCCGCCCAGATGGACGCCGGGCACAAATTCCATACCCATGCTCTCCAGCCATTTGAGGCCTTCATAAGAGCCTTGTGCCAGAACCTTGACGTTATCCAGGATCGCCAGCTTGTCGCCGCCGTTCCAGGTCTGCAGCGCAAACCAGTTGAGGCTGTCAAAGAGGACCTTGTCGGTCTTCTTGAACTCCTCGTACTCGTAAGCGACCGCTTCCTGAAGCGCCTTATGCTCTCCGCTGACAGGCGGCTCGGCGAGCGCATCTTCCACCAGGGAGTTGGGGTTGCCGGGGAACTCGGCGTAATCCTGATACTCGTGATCCGGCGCGTTGTAGATGCCGCCGACCATGATGGAGTTGCCGCCCAGGAAGCCCATCTTCTCGATGAGGATAACGGATGCGCCCGCTTCAGTCGCTCGTACAGCGGCAGAGAGGCCCGCGCCGCCGCCGCCTACGATGACGACGTCCGCTTCGTATTCAGCGTCCTGGTTCACAGTGCGCTCACGCGGCGCCTTGAAGGGCTCCACGTCCACGCCGGCGCTCTTCAGCGCTTCTTCCGTGCCGCGGATGATCGCACGGCTGGAGATGGTAACGCCGGCGATGACGTCCACATCCAGGGACTGGTTCTCAACGATCGCCGCCGTAACGATGCTGGCGGGCCAGTCGATGAGGCCGGGGGTTTCAACGTTGTCCACAAGCTCGACCTTGTCGATCTTGTCGCCGGCCAGCGTAACCTCGACGGTCATGGGGCCGTGCATGCCGGATACAGTAGCCGAGTAGGTGCCGTCCGCAGCGCTTGCAAGCGCCGTCATGCCGCACAGCATGAGGACAGCCAGGAGCAGGGCAAGTGTCTTTTTCACGTTTTCTCCTCCTTTTCATAGACGGTCGTTTGTTATTTAACCTGTTATTATTATATAAAACCCATTCTCTTCATGTCAATTTAATATATCCTCTCTTTTCGTCTTTGCTGAAATGAAAGCTTTATTTCACAGAAATACCATAGGAAAAGCCGCCCCGAAAGGAGCGGCTTTGTCATTTGAAAGAGTTGACTGCTTACGGCTGCTTGCCGATGTAGGCAAGGATGCCGCCGTCGACGTACAGGATGTGTCCGTTGACGAAGTTGGAGGCGTCGCTGGCCAGGAACACCGCCGGGCCCTGCAGATCCTCCGGCGTGCCCCAGCGGGCGGCCGGCGTCTTGGCGACGATGAACTGGTCGAAGGGATGGCGGCTGCCATCCGGCTGACGCTCGCGCAGCGGCGCGGTCTGCGGGGTGGCGATGTATCCGGGTCCGATGCCGTTGCACTGGATGTTGGCCTCGCCGTACTCGGAGCAGATGTTGCGGGTCAGCATCTTGAGGCCGCCCTTGGCTGCCGCGTAAGCGGAAACCGTCTCACGGCCCAGTTCGGACATCATGGAGCAGATGTTGATGATCTTGCCGTGGCCCTTCTCGATCATGCCCGGGATGCACGCCTTGGAGACGATGAAGGGGGCGTTCAGATCGACGTCGATGACCTTGCGGAAGTCCGCCGCGCTCATTTCCAGCATCGGGATGCGCTTGATGATGCCCGCGTTGTTGACCAGGATATCGATGATGCCGACTTCCTCACGCACCTTGGCGACGAAAGCCTGCACCTGCTCCTCGTCCGTCACGTCGCACACGTAGCCGTGCGCCTCAATACCCAGCTCCTTGTAAGCTGCCAGGCCCTTGTCCACAAGTTCCTGCTTGATATCGTTGAAGACGATGGTCGCGCCGGCCTTGGCGTACGCCGTGGCGATGGCGAAGCCGATGCCGTAGGAAGCGCCGGTTACCAGGGCGATCTTGCCTTCCAGACTGAAATTCTTCGCGAACTCATTCATTGGAATCTCCTCCTCATTCTTTCAATCGGGTTACGCCCTCATTATATCACCGCAGGTCCATGGGATCAATGTTGTCCATGTCGTCAAATTCCTGATTCTCGCCGCACATGCCCCAGATGAACGTGTAGTTGCTG
>JAFUTW010000040.1 GCA_017484085.1 Clostridia bacterium | reverse complement strand
TAGCCGGGATATCCGCGAGGGTCTTGCTCTGTGTTGCGAAAGCTTCATTGGTGAAGGAAGCGGAGTAAGTGGTTTCACCGGCTTCTTCGCAGGTCGCGGCTTTGGTGACCGTGCTGGTCACGGTAGCCGTCTCGGTTTCGACATGGTTGCCATCGTGCTTACAAACGCGTGTAGCGGTGACGGTGGAGTTGTCGTCTGCCCAAGCGTAAGCAGGCTCGTTCCAATCGTGGCCGATAGCCGGGATGTCCGCAAGCGTCTTGCTTTGTGCTGCGAAAGCTTCATTGGCGAAGGCAGCAGAGTAGATGGTTTCACCGGCTTCTTCGCAGGTCGCGGCTTTGGTGACCGCGCTGGTCACGGTAGCCGTTTCGGTTTCGATGTGGCTGTCATCGTGCTTGCAGATACGGATAGCAGTAACGGTGGAGTTGTCGTCTGCCCACACATAAGCAGGCTCGTTCCAATTGTGGCCGATAGCCGGGATGTCCGCAAGAGTCTTGGTCTGCGTTGCAAAAGCCTCATTAGTGAAAGCCGCGGTGTAGGTGGTTTCACCGGCTTCTTCGCAGGTAGCGGGCTTGGTGACTGTAGTGGTTACGGTTGCCGTCTCGGTTTCGATGTGAGTCTCGTCGTGCTTGCAGATGCGGGTAGCGGTTACGGTAGAGTTATCCTCAGCCCAGGTATAGGTGGCGTCATGCCAATCGTGTTCAAGCGCAGGCACAGCTTGCTGCGCTGTGGTGACATAACCGCAGACTGTACACTGCGTTCCCTCGGTGAGCCCGGCTTCTGTACAGGTTGGTGCAACCGCGGGCAGAATGGCATCGGTATGCAGTTCGCCTGTTGCCCTGTCGATAAAGACTTTCTTGAGCGCATGGAGCTGGTCGGCTGTACTGCTGCCGCTGCTCGCATGATAGGTTACCGTACTGGCAAAGGGCAGGGCAGATATCCGGATACCCATTGTGTCAGGCAGAATGACGTCGGTAAGAGCAGTGCAGCCGTTAAAAGTATCGCGAGCGGTGTCTCCTATACTTTGCAGGGAGGAGGGCAGCGTTATTTCCGTGAGACTTGTACAGCCGCTGAACACACCGTCGTGCAGCGTTGTGATTTCCGGGATAACGATGGAGCGAAGCGCTGTGCCTGCAAAAGCGTATTTGTCGATGGAATACAACTCTGCAGGGAGGAAGACAGATGCTAAATTGCTGCAGTTGTAGAAGGCGTAGGAATAGATCGTGTCCACACCGTCCGGTACGGAGACTTCCGTTATCGTTGTGTTATCCTCAAAAGCGCGGCTCCGGATGGCTTTTACGGGAGCGCCTTCGATGGTTGCGGGAATCACAACGATAGAATCTGTGCCGATGTACCCAGTGATGTTGACCTCGTTGTATGTCGTATCGACAGTGTACTCAAAATCGGACGCGGGCGAATCGGGCTTGATCGTCCTTCCTGTCTCTGTGTCAAGAAAGATGATGCCTGCGCTCAACAGCTTGATAGCAGTTTCGCTGCCGGCTTTTGCATGGTAGGTGTAGCCTTGCGGGAAGGATGTAGAGATATTTGCGTCGGAAATAGCGATCGTATCGGGAAGGTAAATGTCTGTCAGAGCAGCCAACTTAGAAAGCGAGCCAGCCTTAATAGAGCGAAGCGAAGACGGAAGAGTAATAGTGTTCACAGTGTTGTTAGCAGTTAGCATGCCATTTAAATCGATAATAGTTACTTCGTCTGCTACGACAATCTCTGTTTCAGTTCCATCATACGCTAAGAGGAAAGTGTTTCCACCGCCACCGTTCAAGCCAATGTAAAAATCGCCATCTTTGGTAACTAGGCTGTCATTTAGGTCTCTGACTTCATACCCGGCTGCAAGCGCCTCATTGACCGGGGTGGTTGGCACGTAGTCGGTCGTGTAACTTGTGTTGCCGGGGAATGGAAGATCAGCTGCGGACATACCTAAGGTCTGCGGCAGATCAACCACGGATATCTGGCATCCATCAAAAGCATCTACTGCAACAGAGGAAAGGCTGGAGGACAGCTGAATCCAGTTTAGGCTGCGGCACTTTTTAAATGCACCGTTGCCGATCGCCACTGTGTTATTTAAGTGCAGTTCACTGATAGATGTATTACCAGCGAAAGCTTCCGGTCCGATTACAGTAACGGAATTGGGAATAGTTACTTGAGATGATGAACCTGTGTAGGCTAACAAGGTAACCGTACCGTCCTCTGCGGTGCCCAGTTGGAAATCGCCGTCTTGGGTGACAGTTAAACCTGTAATAGTATCGGTAAAGCTGATGCCAGAAGAAAGCAGTTTGGAAGCAGTATCAGTGCCGGCACGTGCTGACAAGGAAAAACCGGAAGGAAGTGTGGTCACATCCAACGTCATGGTGTCAGCGAGGATGAATTTACCCGATGACCCTAAAAAGGTGGATTCCTCTGATGAAGTATCAATGCTTTTAAGAGTTGAAGGCAGATACATCCCCTGCGGGAATTTGCAGTCGGCAAATGCCCAAGGGCCGATGGAAAGGAGGCTTTCAGGGAGAATCCACTCTTTAACCGAATAACAATCACAGAAGGCTTGTTCCGGGATGGCCGTAATCTTGGCTTCAATTATGACACTGTCGAATCCGCATCCTGCGAAAGAACCTTCACCGATAGTTTTTACGTTTTCCGGAATAACCAGTGGGCCTTTGAAAGAATTCTGTATACTCCCACCCGGACCGCCTTCGGGATTATAGCTGAACGCGCCATCACCGATTGTAGTAAGGCTTGAGCCAAGGATCAGGGTGCCTTTGAAACGAGTTGTTGCGAATGCATGGCTTCCAACAGTGACAACGCTGTCTGGGATTGATAGATTGCCTGAAAGGCTTTGACAACCCCGGAATGCATAATCACCAATGGTCACAACCCTGTCAGGTATCACAAGGCTCCCAGAGAGCCCTGTACAATACTCAAATGCATTATTTCCAATCACCTTGAGACCTGATGGCAGGACTAGCGACGTCAAATCTGTACGGCTTTTGAAAGCAGCATAATCAATTTCGGTTACAGAAGCACCACCGAGCGTATCAGGAATGACAAGCGCTGTTTCAATTCCGCTATATCCGGTTACTACAGCATTTCCGTTGTTGTCAAGGATATATGTAAACCCGGAGTCACTATATATAGTTGGCTCGCTTTCGCTGATTTCTGAGGTGACGGTATATCCGTTTGCCAGCGCCCATGCTTCGGCATTGCTGCCAGGCGTACAGACCATTTTGACCCGGTCTTTTGAGAACGGATCAAGAAGATGGTTATCTGCGCTGACACTTGTGAGATCGTCCGGCAGTACGATCTGGGTCACGGTATAGCAGCCGGCAAGTGGGCTGACAGGTTCGCCATTAAAAAGCGTGTCGACAGAAAAGGCGCGGGCATCTTTGAAGATGATTGTCCGAAGATTGGCCAAACCTATCTGCCCGCCTGAGTACCAGTTTTCAATGCAGGGGAGAGTGAGACTGCCGTTGAAGGTGCAGCTGTTGAAGGCGCTGAGGCCCAAATCAGTCAAACTGTCCGGGAGAACAAGATCCTTTGTAAATGTACTTCCCATGAAGCAGCCATATCCTACGGAGTTAACGCTATCAGAAAGAGTCAGATTGCCATTAAAAACACAACGTCTGAAAGGGGAATTCGCTACGCTTCCCATTTTTACAACGACATCCTGCTCAAATGTACAATCCTCGAAACCGTGATCCATACGTGTCAGACTCGCAGGAAAGGTGACAGCGTTTGTAAAAGTTACGTTTTTAAAAGCTTTATCACCGATTGTCGTGATCCATTCTGGTACAGAAAAAGATATGGTTGCGTCGTTCAATAAGGCAGAATAAGCTCCGAGACGCGTGACTGGGTACCCGCCCAGGGTCTGCGGGACAATAAACTCCTGTGGAGTACCGGAAAAGGCAGTAATGGTGGCACTGCCGTCTTTGACGGTATAGGACCACTTGCCCTCTGTTTCATCAGCCGATGCAACTGCACACAGGCAAAACGTTAGGAACAGGCAGAGGATGGTAAGCAGCCAACGCTTCTTATTCATTATTCATCATCCTTCATAATGGTATATTTAATACTGTAATTATAAAATACAGGAATTAATTTGTCACTAAGAATAGTTATAATTATTAGAGAGTGAGTTTAAAAACTGGACGCTCATGTAACAACGTTAATCGTGTATCAACAAAAGAAAAAACAATTGACACGCCCCTCTAAATCTGATAATATAACTTGGTAAGCCGCTCGGGAACGGTTCTTTTGAAATGCCTTTAAGGCTGCCGGAGCCCGGCGAGTATTGAAAATTGGAGGTGTCACCACATGTATGCAGTGATCGCTACGGGTGGCAAGCAGTATCGAGTCAAGGAAGGCGACGTGCTGTGCATCGAGAAGATCGATGCCGCGGTCGATTCCACCGTCAGCTTCGACGTCCTGCTCTGCGGCGAGGGCGAGGAAGTGAAGATCGGGACGCCCGTCGTGGACGGCGTGAAGGTCGAGGCGAAGGTCCTGGGCCAGGTCAAGGGCGAGAAGATCATCGTCTACAAGTACAAGTCCAAGAAGAACTACCATCGTAAGCAGGGCCACAGGCAGCCGTACACCAAGGTGGAAATCACCGCCATCGGCTGAGCATGACCCATGTGATATTCCGTCTCTCCCAGCGCGGCGGTTACCGCGGCTATACGGCTGAGGGGCACGCCGAGACGGTGGGGCAGGACGAGTACAGCGCCGTGTGCGCGGCCGTCTCTGCGCTGACCATCACCGGCGTCAACGCACTGGAAAAGGTGGCCGGCGTTCACCCGGTCGCTGAGGCGAGGGACGGACAACTGGCCTGTTTTCTTCCGCCGGATCTGGATGACGCGGCCTGGGAAAGGGCGCAGATCATCCTGCGGACGGTAGAGACGGGGCTTACGGACATCCAAAGACAATATTCTGAATATGTACGGATCGAAGTACAGTAAGGAGGCACAACGATGCTTACGATGAATCTGCAGCTCTTCGCGCATAAGAAGGGCACCGGTTCTTCCCACAACGGCCGTGACAGCGAGAGCAAGCGCCTTGGCGCGAAGCGCGGCGACGGTCAGTTCGTACTGGCGGGCAACATCCTGTATCGTCAGCGCGGCACCCATATCCATCCCGGCCTGAACTGCGGCATCGGCGGTGACGACACCCTGTTTGCCAAGGTGGACGGTGTGGTGCGCTTTGAGCGCCTGGGCCGCGACAAGACGCAGTGCAGCGTGTACCCTGTCGCGCAGTAAGGACAGAGTGAGCGCCGAGCGATCGGCGCTCTTTTTTTGCGCAAAAACGCCTGTTTTTCCAAATGATACAAATTGGTTAAATCTCGCGGGGAGACGTTGACGCACTGCAGAAGACCGCATATAATGTGGTAACCGAAAGGAAGTAAACACAATATATGGTAATGCCCCGCGCGGGGCATTCTCTGCGCCATAGGGATTGTGTTCGGCGAACAGACCGATATCAGGAGGATGGGAAGACAATGAGGATCATCAAGCGCAACGGCGCGGAAGCGGAATTCGACATCGAAAAGATCGTATCCGCCGTCACGCGCGCCAACGACGCGGTGGAGGACCCCTATAAGCTGACCGCGATGCAGATCCGCCGCATCGCGGACGCGGTGACGATGTGCTGCGAGGAGATGGGGCGGACGCCCAGCGTGGAGGAGATCCAGGATCTGGTGGAGGATCAGATCATGGCGCACGGCGCCTTCGAGGTCGCCAAGCACTACATCACCTACCGCTATACGCGCGCGCTGGTGCGCCGCAGCAACACGACGGATGAGCGCATCCTCTCCCTCATCGAGTGCAACAACGAGGAGGCCAAGCAGGAGAACGCGAACAAGAACCCGGTCATCAACTCCACGCAGCGCGACTATATGGCGGGCGAGGTCAGCCGGGACCTGACAAACCGCATCCTGCTCCCCAAGGAGATCGTGGAGGCGCACGAGGAAGGCATCATCCATTTCCACGACTCGGACTACTACGCCCAGCATATGCACAACTGCGATCTGGTGAACCTGGAGGATATGCTGCAGAACGGCACCGTCATCACGGGGACGTTGATCGAGCGCCCGCACAGCTTCTCCACGGCGTGCAACATCGCCACGCAGATCATCGCGCAGGTGGCGTCCAACCAGTACGGCGGGCAGTCCATCAGCCTTACGCACCTGGCGCCCTTCGTGCAGGTGAGCCGGGAAAAGATCCGCAGGGTCGTGGAGCAGGAGATGCAGGACATCGGCGCTGCGGTCAGCGACGAGACGATCGCGAGGCTGACGGAAAACCGCCTGCGGGAGGAGATCCGCCGCGGCGTGCAGACCATCCAGTACCAGGTGGTGACGCTGCTGACGACCAACGGGCAGGCGCCGTTCGTCACGGTCTTCATGTACCTGGGCGAGGCGAAGAACGAGCGGGAGCGGGAGGACCTCGCGCTCATCATCGAGGAGGTCCTGCTGCAGCGCTGCGAGGGCGTCAAGAACGAAAAGGGCGTCTGGGTGACGCCGGCCTTCCCCAAGCTCATCTACGTGCTGGAGGAGGACAACATCCATGAGGGCTCGCGCTACTGGTACCTCACCAAGCTGGCCGCGAAGTGCACCGCCAAGCGCATGGTGCCCGACTACATCTCCGAAAAGGTGATGCGCGAACTCAAGGGCGACGTCTACACGTGCATGGGCTGCCGCTCCTTCCTGACGCCGGACCGCTTTACGGACAAGGGCGTGGGCAACATCGCCAAAGCGCGCAACTACGTGCCGGGCGAGCACAAGTACTACGGGCGCTTCAACCAGGGCGTGGTGACGGTGAACCTGGTGGACATCGGCCTTTCCGCGCACGGCGATCTGGAGGCCTTCTGGCAGATCTTTGACGAGCGGATGGAGCTCTGCCACCGCGCGCTGCGCTGCCGCCACGAGCGCCTGAAGGGCACGCTGAGCGACGTTGCGCCCATCCTCTGGCAGTACGGCGCGCTGGCGCGCCTTGAAAAGGGCGAGCCCATCGACCGCCTGCTCTATGACGGATACAGCACCATCAGCCTGGGCTACGCCGGACTGTGGGAGTGCGTGATGGCCCTCATCGGCAAGAAGCTGACCGAGCCGGAAGGCGAAGAGCTGGGCCTGGCCATCATGCGCAAGCTCAACGAGTACACGGCCAAGTGGAAGGCCGCGGAGAACATCGACTACTCGCTCTACGGCACACCGCTGGAGAGTACGACTTACAAGTTTGCCAAGTGCCTGCAGCGCCGCTTCGGCGTCATCCCCGGCGTGACGGACAAGGGTTACATCACCAACTCCTATCACGTCCACGTCACGGAGCCGATCAACGCGTTTGAAAAGATCCGGCTGGAGGCGAAGTTCCAGGCGCTCTCTCCGGGAGGCGCCATCAGCTACGTTGAGGTGCCGGACATGCAGGACAACCTCGACGCGGTGCTGGAAGTCATGAAGTTCATCTACGACAACATCATCTACGCGGAGCTGAACACCAAGAGCGACTACTGCCAGTGCTGCGGCTACGACGGAGAGATCGGCATCGAAGACGTCGGCGGAAAGCTCATCTGGAAGTGCCCGCAGTGCGGCAACACCGACCAGGACAAGATGAACGTGGCCAGGCGCACTTGCGGCTATATCGGCACCCAGTTCTGGAACCAGGGGCGCACACAGGAGATCAAGGAGCGTGTGCTGCACCTGTAAGGAGAACCCTGCCACTGCTTGCGGGAGAGGGGAACCCTTCCACCGGCTGCGCCGGTCTCTCTCCCCTTTCAGGGGAGGTACTCTCTCCGTCACCGCAGGAGCGGTGACACCTCTCCCAAAGGGGAAGGTGCCGAGCGAAGAGAGGCGGATGAGGTTTAGGCGCCCCTGAAAGGGGAGCTGTCAGTCCGCAGGACTGACTGAGGGGTTAACCGGAAGAGGGATGAGGTCCATGACCCGGAAAGGCTGAAAGATGAATTACGGCGAGATCAAAAACTGTGATGTGGCAAACGGCCCCGGCGTGCGTGTGACCCTCTTCGTGTCCGGCTGCACCAACCGGTGCGAGGGCTGTTTTCAGCCCCAGACGTGGGATTTTGCCTACGGGAAACCCTATACAGAGGAGACGGAGGCGCAGCTGCTCCGTCTCTTGTCGCCTTCCTACATCCGCGGGCTGACCCTGCTCGGCGGGGAGCCCTTCGAGCCGGCAAACCAGCGCGCCCTGCTGCCGCTGCTGCGGAGGGTGAAGCGGGAGATGCCCGGCAAGGACATCTGGGCCTTCACCGGGTTCACGCTGGAGACGCTGCTGCGGCCGGAAAACCGTGCGCATTGCGAGGCGACAGCGGAGATGCTCTCCCTTCTGGACGTGCTGGTGGACGGCCCCTTTATACAGGCAAAGCGCAACCTGATGCTCCGCTTCCGCGGCTCCGAAAACCAGCGGCTGCTTAACGTTCCCGCAAGCCTGGCGCAGGGCCGGGCGGTGGCGTGGGAAGGGTGAGCAAAACACAGCCTGTTCTTGCAAAGCGGTACACATTGCGGTTATAATAGACGAAAGCGATGCCGTGACAAGAGGGAGAGAACGCTATGGACAAGATTGCCGTGCTGATTCCGTGCTACAACGAGAGCCTCACCGTGGAGAAGGTGGTGCGCGATTACCGGCGTGTGCTGCCGGAGGCGACCATTTACGTCTACGACAACAACTCCACGGACGGGACGGATGAGATCGCGAGGCGGGCCGGCGCCGTGGTGCGTTACGAGCACAAGCAGGGCAAGGGCAACGTCATCCGCAGCATGTTCCGCGATATCGACGCCGAAGTCTATCTCATGATCGACGGGGACGACACGTATCCCTGCGAGGCGGCGCGCGAGATGTGCGACAAGGTCCTCACCGATGGGGTGGACATGGTGGTCGGCGACCGGCTGAGCTCCACCTACTTTACGGAAAACAAGCGTCCCTTCCACAACTTCGGAAATTCGCTGGTGCGCAGCCTCATCAACCGTCTGTTCCGCAGCGACATCCGCGATATCATGACGGGCTACCGCGCCTTCAGCTACCGCTTCGTCAAGACCTTCCCGGTGCTTTCCCGGGCCTTTGAGATCGAGACGGAGATGACGATCCATGCGGTGGACAAGAACCTGAACGTCGCCAACGTCGTGGTCGATTACCGCGACAGGCCGGAGGGCAGCGAGTCGAAGCTCTCCACCTATTCAGATGGCGCGAAGGTGCTGGGGACCATCGCCAGGCTGTTCAAAAACTACCGGCCGTTCCCGTTCTTCACGGCGATCGCCGGCATCCTGCTGCTCATCGGGCTCTGCTTCTTCATCCCGGTGCTGATCAGCTTTTTCAAGACCGGGCTGGTGGAAAAGTTCCCGACGCTCATCGTCTCCTGCTTTGTCATGCTGACGGCGGTGCTCTGCTTCTTCTCGGGCGTCATCCTCTCCACGCTGGTGGCGCAGGAGCGCCAGAGCTTTGAGCTGACGCTCAACCGCGCCGCCGACCGCTTCCGGGACCTCAAAAAGGCACAATGACCGGTTTATCCGGATTGACAAGCGGCAGGGCGGCAAGGTATAATATCCGCGTTTTGATACTTCCCGATGATGAAGAGGAGTACCGGTGAACCACCCCAAGAGAGGACGGCCCCTGGCTGAAAGGCTGTCCGGGAAAGGAACCGGGAAGGTCGCCCCGGAGGGATCCGGCTGAGGAGCCGGACGGTGCAGCCCGATACAGCGCAAAGAGGCATCCTGCGGGATGCGAAACAAGGTGGTACCACGCAAGCGCTCTGCGTCCTTCGGGATGCGGGCGCTTTTTCACTGCACGGGAGGGGACATGAACTTTTCACGGGAGATGCTGCCGGGGCTTATGATCCTGCTCTGCGGCGCGGCAATCACTTTCCTGGCGGGACGCATCCGTCCCGATGAGCAGGGCAGAAACAAGGTAAAACTGATCGGCGTGCTGGTCGCGGCGGCGGGAGCTGCGCTGATCTTTCTCGTATAACAATGAAGGAGGACGACCATGGAGACCAACCGCGCGCCTGAGATGGCGAAAAACTACAATCCCCAGGAACTGGAAGGGGAAATCTACCGCGAGTGGGAGGAGAGCGGCGCTTTTATCGCGCACCGCGTGGAGGGCAAGAAGCCCTTTACCATCGTGATGCCGCCGCCCAACATCACGGGGCAGCTGCACATGGGCCATGCCATGGACGGCGTGCTGCAGGACAGCCTGACGCGCTACCACCGCATGAAGGGGGATCCGACGCTGTGGCTGCCGGGCACCGACCACGCCTCCATCGCGACGGAGGTCAAGATCGTGGCGGCGATGGCCAAGGAGGGCCTGACCAAGCAGGACGTGGGGCGTGAGGGCTTCCTTGAGCGCGCGTGGGCCTGGAAACGCGAATACGGCGGGCGCATCGTGCGCCAGACGCGGCGCATGGGCAACAGCTGCGACTGGTCCCGGGAGCGCTTTACGATGGACGAGGGCTGCTCCAAGGCCGTCACCGAGGTGTTCAACCGGCTGTATGAGAAAGGCCTCATCTACCGCGGGAACCGCATGATCAACTGGTGCCCCTGCTGCAAGACCTCCATCTCGGATGCGGAGGTGGAATACGAGGAGCAGGAGGGCCGCTTCTGGCATCTGCTCTATCCGGTGAAGGAAACCGGCGAGATGCTGGAGCTGGCGACCACCCGCCCCGAGACGATGCTGGGCGATACCGCCGTGGCCATCAACCCGGAGGACGAGCGCTACCGCCATCTGCACGGCTGCCATGTGGTCCTGCCGCTTGTGAACCGCGAGATCCCCATCGTGTGCGACGAGCATGCGGATATGGAAAAGGGAACGGGCGTGGTGAAGATCACCCCCGCGCACGACCCCAACGACTTCGAGGTCGGCCTGCGGCACGACCTGCCCATCCTGCGCGTCTTTACCTATGACGGACACATGACCGGCGCTGCGGAGGCTGCGGAGGCGGAAGCGCTGTTTGCAAGCGGCAAGGCGACGGTGAACGAGCCGCGCGTCTTCGACTGCGGCAAGTACGCGGGCCTTACCACGCTGGAAGCGCGCAAGGCCATCGTGGCCGATCTCACCGAGGGCGGCTACCTTAAATCCGTGGAGACGATCAGCCACGAGGTGGGCACATGCTACCGCTGCCACACCACGATCGAGCCAATGGTCTCCAAACAGTGGTTTGTGAAGATGGCGCCCCTGGCGGAGCCGGCCATCGCCTGCGTGAAGGACGGACGCACCAAGTTCGTGCCGGAGCGCTTCACGCGCAATTACCTCAGCTGGATGGAGAACATCCGCGACTGGTGCATCTCCCGGCAGCTCTGGTGGGGCCACCGGATCCCCGCGTGGTACTGCGACGACTGCGGCGAGACCGTCGTCGCCCGCACGGCGCCTGCAGTTTGTCCCAAGTGCGGCGGCGCGCACCTCACGCAGGATGAGGACGTGCTGGACACCTGGTTCTCTTCCGCGCTCTGGCCGTTCTCCACGCTGGGCTGGCCGGAGAACACGGAGGATCTCAAGTACTTCTATCCCACGTCCGTTCTGGTGACGGGCTACGACATCATCTTCTTCTGGGTCGCGCGCATGATCTTCTCCGGCTGCGAGCAGATGGGCGAGCCGCCCTTCCACACCGTGCTGATCCACGGCCTGGTGCGCGACGCGCAGGGACGCAAGATGTCCAAATCATTGGGCAACGGCGTCGATCCGCTGGAGGTCATCGACAAGTACGGCGCGGATGCGCTGCGCTTCTCCCTCGTGATGGGCGTAAGCCCCGGAAACGACATGCGCTTCTCGGACGACAAGGTGGAGAGCGCCCGCAATTTTGCCAACAAGATCTGGAATGCGAGCCGTTTCGTGCTGATGAACATGGACGGCGCGGCGGAGAGCCTTGAGGGAAAGACCTTCTCCATGGCGGACAAGTGGATCCTGACGCGGCTTGACGAGACCGTGCGCCAGGTGACGCAGCACTTTGAAGAGTACGACCTGGGGCTTGCGGCACAGAAGATCTATGACTTCGCGTGGAGCGAATTCTGCGACTGGTATATCGAGCTGGCCAAGGTCAGCCTGGCCGGCGAGGGCCGCGCGGCGACTCTGGCGGTGCTGCGCCATACACTGATCGCGCTGCTCAAGATGCTGCACCCGTTCATGCCCTTCCTCACGGAGGCGGTGTTCCGCAGCGTGCCGGGCACGGAAGGCACGATCATGCTCTCCGACTGGCCTCGGGCAAGCGATACGCTGCGCTTTGAGAAGGAAGCGCGCCAGATGGAGGATGTGATGGACGTCATCCGCGCCGTGCGCAACCTGCGCGCGGAGATGAACGTGGCGGTCGGCCGCCGCGCACATCTGCTCGTTCGGGCACATGAAGGGCACGAGCAGGCGATGGCTGAATCAGGAAGCTTCCTCATGCGGCTGGCCTGGGCCAGCGGCGTTTCGCTGATCGGCCCCGACGAGGCGGCGCCTGCGGGCACGGTTTCCTGCGTGTGCGACGCGGCGGAGGTCTATATCCCGCTGGGCGACCTCGTGGATATCGACAAGGAGATCGCGCGCCTCACCAAGGAGGCGGACGGGACCGCGAAGGAGATCGAGCGCGCGGAAGCGAAGCTTTCGAACCCCGGATTTACGGGCAAGGCGCCGGCGCAGCTGGTGGCCAAGGAGCGCGAGAAGCTGGAAGCCAACCGGCTGAAGCTGCAGAACCTCGGCGCGCGCATCGAAGAACTGGGAAAGATGAAGGGCTGACATGGAATTCTCCCACGTCAGCGTGATGCTGAAGGAAACGGTTGACCTGCTGAACGTCCGCCCGGGCGGCATCTATGTGGACGGCACCCTGGGCGGCGGCGGGCACAGCGCGGAGATCCTGCGCAGGCTGGACGGGACCGGTCACCTTTACGGCATCGACCGGGACGACGACGCCCTTGCGGCGGCGACGGCCCGTCTTGCCGGCGCGGGCAACTTTACGGCTCTCAAAGGGAATTTCCACGACGTCCGGGAGCTGCTGGCGCAGCTGGGCGTGACGACGATCGACGGCATGACGGTGGATCTGGGCGTCAGCTCCTGGCAGCTGGATGCTCCGGAGCGCGGCTTTTCCTATCACGGGGAGGCGCCGCTGGATATGCGCATGGATCAGACGCAGGAACTGACCGCGGCGGGGATCGTAAACAGCTGGCCCAAGGAGGAGATCGCCCGCATCCTGCGTGAAAACGCGGAGGAGAAGTGGGCGGCGCGCATCGCGGAGATCATCTGCGAGCACAGGGCGCAAAAGCCCATCGAAACGACGGCCGATCTCGTGGCCTGTGTGGATGCGGCGATCCCCAAGCGCGTGCGGATGCAGGAGGAAGGCCACAGCGCCAGACGGACCTTTCAGGCGCTGCGAATCGCCGTCAACGACGAACTGGAACCGCTGTCGCAGGCGCTGTGCGACATGGCGCGGCTGCTGCGCCCGGAGGGAAGGCTGTCGGTGCTGACCTTCCACTCGCTGGAGGACCGCATCGTGAAGCAGACCTTCCGCAGGCTTGCAAACCCGTGCACCTGTCCGCCGAAGATCCCGGTGTGCGTCTGCGGAAAGATCCCGCAGGTGCGGCTGCTGGGCGGCGGGCAGAAGCCCTCGAAGGAAGAGATCGCGGCAAACCCGCGCGCCCACAGCGCGATGCTGCGCGGCTGCGAGCGGCTGGATGCGCCGGAATGGCGGATATAACCCTTTCTCCGACAAGGGGCTGCGATGGCGGCAAGCGTCGGACGAGATAAAAAGCCGTGTGTCTGCACGGCTGACGAGGATAGAGAATGCCCAGACTATATGTGGTGGCGACCCCGATCGGCAACCTTTCGGATCTCAGCCCGCGCGCACAGGAGGTGCTGCGGACCTGTGATCTGATCGCGGCGGAGGATACCCGTGTGACGCGTCAGCTGCTGACGCATTTTGACGTACATACGCCCTGCGTTTCCAACCACCGGCACAACGAAGAGGACAAGGCGGCGCCGCTCGTCTCGCGGATGCTGGAGGAGGACCTGACCGTTGCGCTGGTGACGGATGCGGGGACCCCGGCGGTAAGTGATCCGGGGAGTTTCCTTGTGGATGCGGCGCTTGACGCCGGCATCGAGGTGCTGGCGGTGCCGGGGCCGACGGCCATGGCGGCGGCGCTCAGCGTATCCGGATTTGATACGCGTGAATTCGCCTTTTACGGCTTTTTGCCCCGCAAGAAGGGCGAGCTGACGGACAAGCTGCGCTCGATCGCCGCCTCCGGCGTTCCCATCGCGGTGCTGCACGAATCCCCGCACCGGGTGATCGACCTCGTGCGGGTGATCGCCGAAGTGCTGCCGGGCAGCCGCATCAGCGCCAGCTGCGACCTGACCAAGCTGCATGAGAAGACCATCCGCGGTACGGCGGCGGAGGTGCTGGAGCTGCTGCTTGGCAACGAGAAAGCGGAAAAAGGGGAATACTGCCTGGTGCTGGATCTCCACGGCGCTGCCCTGAAAGGCGAAGAGGATGCACCGGCGGCCCTGACGCCGGAGCTGGCGCTGCTGGAGCGCATGATGAAGGGCGAGACCCTGAGGGATGCTGCGGCCGTGCTGACGGCAGCCGGGCTGCGGCGCAATGAGGTTTACCGCGCGAAGGAAAAGGTGCGCGCCTTCCTGGAGGGCGCCGAATGATGTGGATTTCTGAAAGGGACGAGAGATGACGGACGACAGGGAGTACCGCGGACAGGACAGCCGTGTGCTGGGGCAGGATGGTTTCAGCCTGCGGCTCGGCACTGCTCCGAAACCGAGGCAGGTGACAAGCGCCCCTGCGGTGCGCAGCCGTCTGGCCTTCTCGGAGAACGGGGACGGGAGCCTGACGCTCGTGCGCTGCCTCGATGCGCAGGCGGATGACATGAATATCTCCTTCGAAGCGGGAGAGCGGCCTGTCACGGCCATAGCGCCGCATGCGTTTGAGGGATGCCGCGCGCTTGTGCGTGTGGGCTTGCCCCAGGAATTGCGGCAGATCGGCGAAATGGCATTTTTGGGCTGCCAGCATCTGCGCCGCATCGTCATCCCCGGCAGCGTGGAGCGCGTCGGCACGCTGGCCTTTGCGCGCTGCAGCGGGCTTACACAGGTGCGTCTCCAGCCCGGCGTGCGCGCGCTGGGGCCGTCCTCCTTCTCCAAATGCTCCTCGCTCGTGCGGGTGGACATACCGGACACGGTGCGCAGCTTCGGCGGCGGCGTCTTTTTCGGGTGCGGCCGCGGTCTTGTGCTCTACGGCGCGGAAAACTCCGCGGCGCGCCAGTACGCGGCGCTCAACGGCCTGGCGTTTGACGCGGAGGCCTGGCGGCAGGACGAGCACCTGCTGCTGGAGGAAATGGAAGACGGAACGCTTTGCGTGTGCGGGCTTCGGGATGCCGGCGCGATCCGGGTCGAGATCCCGGAGGAGCTGTGCGGCAGGCGGATCTCTGCGATCGCTCCCAAGGCCTTCTTCGGCAACCGCGTGCTGGAACAGGCCACGATCGGCGCGGGCGTCGCAGTGATCGGGGAGAGCGCTTTTATGGGCTGCACCGCATTGGAACTGTGCACCTTCGAGCGCGGGCTTACAGAAATCGGCCCCAGCGCCTTTGCGGGGTGCGAGCATCTGGTACAGGCAGTGCTGCCCTGGGGCCTTCGGGTCGTACGGCGCATGGCGTTCTTCGGCTGCACCCGGCTGGGGTTTGTAAAGATGCCGAACGATACGCTGGTGGAAGGGCTCGCCTTTGAAGGCTGCGGGCCGGCGCTGCGCGTCTTCGGCGGGCGGCAGGAAGACAGAACGGAATCGAGATACGGAGGGAATGCATGAAAGCCATCGGATTTGACAGCCAGAAGTACATTACACTCCAGTCGGAACACATCAGGGAGCGGATCCATCAGTTTGGCGGCAAGCTCTATATGGAGTTCGGCGGCAAGCTGTTCGACGATTACCACGCGGCGAGGGTGCTGCCCGGTTTTGCGCCGGACAACAAGATCCGCATGCTGACGGAGCTGCGTGACCAGGTGGAGATCGTCATTGCCATCAACGCCGGCGACATCGAGAAGAACAAGCGGCGCGGCGATCTGGGCATTACCTACGACGAGGATGTGATGCGCCTCATCGACGTCTTCCGCGGGTACGGCTTCTATGTCGGCAGCGTCGCGCTGACGCAGTTTGCCGATCAGGGCGCTGCGCTGGCCTTTGAAAGCCGCATGAAGGCGCTGGGCATCCGCGTGTACCGGCATTATCCCATCGCGGGCTATCCCTCCGATGTGCGGCTCATCGTCAGCGACGACGGGTACGGCCGCAACCAGTACATCGAGACCAGCCGCCCCCTCGTCGTGGTGACGGCGCCCGGTCCCGGCAGCGGAAAGATGGCGACCTGCCTCTCCCAGCTCTATCACGAGAACAAGCGGGGCATCAAAGCGGGATACGCTAAATTTGAAACCTTCCCCGTGTGGAATCTCCCGCTCAAGCATCCGGTCAACCTGGCTTATGAGGCGGCGACGGCGGACCTTTCCGACGTCAACATGATCGATCCCTTCCACCTGGAGGCCTACGGCACCACGACCGTCAACTACAACCGGGATATCGAAGTCTTCCCCGTGCTGCGCGCGATCTTCGAGCGCATCTACGGCGAGTGCCCGTACAAGAGCCCGACGGACATGGGCGTCAACATGATCGCCAGCGCGATCACGGACGACGAGGTCTGCTGCGAGGCCTCCCGCCAGGAGGTCATCCGCCGCTGGTTCAAAACGGCGGCTGAGATCCGCAGGGGACAGGCGAACCCGACGGAAAAACAGAAGCTGGCGGTGCTGCTCCAGCAGCTGGGCATCGAACCGGAGAACAGGGCGGTGGTGCCCGCCGCAAGGTGGCGCGCTGAGGAGACCGGGAAGCCCGCCTCCGCCGTAGAGCTGCCGGACGGGCGGATCATCACGGGCAAGACGAGCGACCTCTTCGGCCCCAGTTCGGCGGTGCTGCTCAATGCGCTGAAGGCGCTCGCCGGCATTGACCAGGAAACCGACCTCATCGGGGAGGAGGTCATCCGTTCCATCCAGACGCTCAAGACGGACTACCTCAAGGGACACAATCCCAGGCTGCACACCGACGAGATGCTGATCGCGCTCTCCATCAGCGCGGCGGCGGACGAGCGCGCTTCCCGCGCGATGCAGAAGCTCTCGGAGCTGGAGGGCTGCGAGGTGCACTCCACCGTGATGCTCTCCTCCGTGGACGAAGGCGTCTTCATGCGCCTGGGGATGAACCTCACCTGCGACCCGGTTTACGAAAACAGCAAGCTGTATCACCGCTGAAAGATAAAACAGAAGCCCGCCTCTCCGGCGGGTTCTTCTTTTGCTTAAAATTGGAGTAAAACTATATATTAGATTCAAATTAAATTAAAATCAATTTAAAAACAATTAAATTTGAAAGAAATGGCAATCAACTTGCAAATATCTCTTGATTTTTGAAGAAAGGGTGATACAATGTCACGGTAAAAAAGTCTGAGGCACGGAGGTTTGAAGGATGAACACGAAATTCATTTTTGTGACGGGCGGCGTCGTCTCGTCGCTGGGCAAAGGGATCACTGCCGCCTCTTTGGGGCGGCTGCTCAAATGCAGGGGCCTTCGCGTCTCCATGCAGAAGTTTGACCCGTATATCAACGTGGATCCCGGGACGATGAACCCCTATCAGCACGGCGAGGTCTTCGTGACGGAGGACGGCGCGGAGACGGACCTGGACCTCGGCCATTATGAGCGGTTTATCGATGAAAACCTCAGCCAGGCCAGCAACGTGACCTCCGGCCGCGTGTACTGGACGGTGATCTCGCGCGAGCGGAAAGGCGAGTACCTGGGTGCGACCATCCAGGTCATCCCGCACATCACCAACGAGATCAAGCGGCGCATGCTGGAGGTTGCCCGGGGGGCGAACCCGCCGGACGTCGTCATCACGGAGATCGGCGGCACGGTCGGCGATATCGAGTCCCTGCCCTTTCTGGAGGCGATGCGCCAGCTGCGCATTGAAGTGGGCAGAGAGAATGTGCTGTGCATCCACGTGACGCTCGTGCCGTATATCTCTGCCGCAGGGGAATTGAAGACCAAACCGACGCAGCACAGCGTCAAGGAGCTGACGGGACTTGGCATCCAGCCGGATCTGATCGTCTGCCGCAGCGAGAAACCGCTCTCCAGGGATGTGCGCGCCAAGATCGGCCTGTTCTGCAACATCCCGGCGGACTGCGTATTCGAGAACAGGGATGCGCGCAGCATTTACGAAGTCCCGCTGCTTCTGCACGATGAGGGGATGGACGAGCGCGTCTGCCGTCTGCTCGGCATCACTGCCGGACAGGCGGATCTTGCGGAATGGAAGGACATGACGGCGCGGCTGCTGGCACCGGCCCGCACGGTCAGAATTGCGATCGTTGGCAAATATGTGGAGCTGCCGGACGCGTACCTTTCCATCTGCGAGGCGCTGACTCACGGCGGCATCGCCAACCACGCGCACGTGAGTGTGGAGTGGGTGGCCGCAGAGGATGTAACGCCCGAAAACGCGGCACAAAGGCTGGCCGGCTGCAGCGGCGTCCTCGTGCCGGGCGGCTTCGGCTCCCGCGGGCTGGAGGGGAAGATCGCGGCCGTGCAGTACGCGAGAGAGAAAGGGATCCCTTTCTTTGGCATCTGCCTGGGGATGCAGATGGCGGTGGTGGAGTTTGCGCGCCACGTGCTGGGCCTTTCCGGCGCGAATACCAGCGAGGTGGATCCGAATACGCCTTATCCCGTCATCGACCTCATGCCCGATCAGCAGGATGTGGATGAGAAGGGCGGGACCATGCGCCTGGGCGCGTATCCCTGCCGCCTTCAGGAGGGAACAATGGCCTTTGCGGCTTACGGAACGGGAGAGATCCGGGAGCGGCACCGCCACCGCTGGGAATTCAATAACCTGTACCGTGAGCAGTTTGAAGCTGCGGGCATGAAGATCGCGGGCGTCAATCCGCAGCGGGATCTGGTGGAGATCGTGGAGGTGAAGGACCATCCCTGGTTTGTGGGGGTGCAGTTCCACCCCGAGTTCAAGAGCAGACCGAACCGGCCGCACCCGCTGTTTGCGGGATTCGTCCGCGCGGCGCTTGAGCGTGCGGGGGAATGACGCCGGAGCCGCTGCACAGCATCCTTATAGATAAAGAAAGCATCCGCCGTTTTATACAACGGGGATGCTTTTCTATAGCCGCGAAGGGCGGAAGGCTGCAGGGAGGATCAGCCTTCACCTTTGCGTTTGCGGTAATCGTCCAGCGCGGACCGGATGGCTTCCTCCGCGAGGACGGAGCAGTGCATCTTGTAGTCCGGCAGGCCGTCCAAGGCCTCCGCGACGGCTTTGTTGGTCAGCTTCATGGCTTCCGAGACCGGCTGGCCCTTGATGAGCTCCGTCGCCATGGAGCTGGAAGCGATCGCGCTGCCGCACCCGAAGGTTTCGAACTTAACGTCCTTGATGATGTCATCCTCGATCTTGAGGTACATCTTCATGATATCGCCGCACTTGGCGTTGCCGACTTCGCCCACGCCGTTGGCGTCCTCGATGACGCCGACATTGCGGGGATTGCGGAAATGATCCATCACTTTTTCACTGTAGAGTGCCATATGGGGTGCCTCCTTCAACTTACAGAATAAACGGGGTCTTGCCGGCGACGAGGTCGCGCCAGACGGGAGAGAAGCTCCGCAGGTATCCGACGACCTCGCCGACCGAGCGGATCATGTAGTCGACTTCCTCCTCAGTCGCATCCTCACCCAGGCTGAGGCGCAGGGAGCCGTGCGCCACGTCGTGCACGCGGCCGATGGCCAGCAGCACATGGCTGGGATCCAGCGAACCGGAGGTGCAGGCGCTGCCGGAGGAAGCGGAGATGCCCTTGTCATCCAGCAGGAGCAGCAGGGATTCGCCCTCGATGCCCTCAAAGCAGAAGTTTACGTTGCCGGGCAGGCGGCGCTGGGCATCGCCGTTCAGGGCGGAGTGGGGGATATCGGAAAGCCCGGCGATCAGACGGTCGCGCAGGGCCGTCAGGTGGGCGGCGTTTTTCTCCATATTCGCCGCGGCTTCTTTCAGGGCGGCGGCCATCGCCATGATGCCCGGGACGTTTTCCGTGCCGGCGCGCTTTCCGCGCTCCTGCGCTCCGCCCTCGATCAGGTTGGTGAGGCGGATGCCCTTGCGCGCGTAGAGGAAGCCCACGCCCTTCGGCCCGTGGAATTTGTGCGCGGAAGCGGAGAGCATATCGATGTTGTCGGCCTTCACGTCGATGGGCAGGTGGCCGACAGCCTGCACGGCATCCGTGTGGAAGAGGACGCCGTGCGCACGGCAGACGGCGCCGATCTCGCGGATGGGCTGGATCGTGCCGATCTCATTGTTGGCGGTCATAATAGTGACGAGGCAGGTGTCCTCGCGGAGGGCGGCCTCCAGTTCCTGCACGTCGACGATGCCGTTTTCGTGCACAGGCAGCAGGGTGACATCAAACCCTTCTTTTTCCAGCTTCTCCAGCGTATGCAGGATGGCATGATGCTCAAAAGCAGTGGAGATGATATGGGTCTTTCCCTGCTTTTTGCCCAGGGTGGCGGCGGTTATGAGCGCCTGATTGTCTGCTTCACTGCCGCCGGAGGTGAAGAGGATCTCGCGCGGGTCCGCATTGATCACGGCGGCGACGTCCGCCCTGGCCTGCTCCAGCGCTTCCTTGGCGCGCTGGCCGATGGTATAGAGACTGGACGGATTGCCGTAGTTTTCCTCCATATAGGGGATCATGGCGTCGATGGCCGTACGGCTCATCCGGGTCGTTGCTGCGTTATCGGCGTAGATTTGCATATCTGGGGTTCACTCCTTCAGGATGGAATTGAATGTTCGCAGACGAAGTATACGGCTTATTTCCCAGTTAGTCAATAGGAAATAATAAGAAAGAAAATCCTCTCTCCGGACGGGAGAGAGGATAAGCTCTGCGGAATCAGTCTACGCTGTAGGGCAGAAGCGCGATGGCACGGGCGCGCTTGATGGCCTCGGACAGCTGACGCTGATGCTTGGCGCAGTTGCCGGTCATGCGGCGGGGCAGGATCTTGCCGCGCTCGCTGATGTTCCGGCGCATGCGGGAGTTGACATCACGGAAATCCTTGTAATCGATGTACTCGATCTTGTCAACGCAGAATGCACAGACCTTCCTGCGCGGCTTGCGGCCGCGGGGGCGGCGTGCCTGACGGTCTTCAGACATGGCGTTCTCCTTTCCGGCCGGGGCTTCCGGCCGCTGTCAAATCGGCTTAAAACGGGAGATCGTCGTCATCCACCTGGGTAAAACCGGAATCGGCGGGGGCAAAGGCAGGAGCCTGAGCCGGGGCCGCGGCAGAGGCGGACGCGACATGCGTTTCGCCGGCGGGCGCACCCGCACCGGAGGGAGAGAGGAATTCCACTTCATCGGCGACGATGTCAAACGCGTTGCGCTTGCTGCCGTCCTGCGCCTCGTAGGTCCGGGTCTGGATGGAGCCGGCAATGGCTACCTTCCTGCCCTTGGACAGGTACTTGCCGCAGAGCTCGCCCAGCTGACGCCAGGCGACGATGTTGAAGAAATCGGTTTCCTGCTGTCCGTTCTGATTGCGGAAGCGGCGATTGACCGCGATGCTGAAATTGCAAACCGACACGCCGGAGGAGGTGGCACGCATCTCCGGGTCGCGGGTCAGGTTGCCGATCAAATAAACTTTATTCATCTGTCTTTCATCCTTATCATAGTCATTACGCGGCGAAACGTGCGGTGATTACTCCTGGGCGGCAGGCGCTTCCTCGGCAGGGGCCGCTTCTTCGGCGGGCGCTGCGGGGGCTTCTGCTGCGGGCGCTTCCTCTGCGACAGCCGCAGGGGCAGCCTCGACGACGGGCGCAACGCGAACCGGACGCGGCTTGACGCTGCTCTTCTTCGTCAGAAGCTTTACGATCTGGGAGCGGATCACGCTCTCGTTGTTGCCGAGATTACGGGAGAGCTCCTTCGGCAGCTCAGCGCTGGCGTTGAAGACTACGTACACGTAATAACCCTCGGTTTTGTAGTCGATGGCGTAGGCGAGACGGCGCTTGCCCCACTCTTCGACCTTGACAACCTCACCGCCGTTTGCGGTGATGACGCCGTTGAACTTCTCGATGAGGTCCTTGCGGGCAGCCTCTTCGAGGGCGGCATCGATGATGTAGATCAGTTCGTAGTTGTTCATGAACCTTTCACCTCCTTTTGGACTCTGGCTCTGCAATGTCTCATGCAGAACAAGGATGTGCCGATTTGGTATGTTATCACCAAAGTCAAGAAAATGCAAGCGATTTTTACATTTTTCAGGATTTTTTGCGCTTATGCATCCAAAACGTGCTTTAAAAACCGGGAAGAGACAAAGAGAAAAACGCGCCGCCGGCCATTCGGGCGGGCGGCGCTTCCTGTGAGGGATCGGGAAGGGGATTATTTGCCGAGGATGCCCTTGAGGGCACCGAGGATACCGGAGGCCTTCTCAGCGCCGATGGCGCGGGTGACGCCCTCGATGAGCGCGGTGAGCTGGTCGCCGCCGAGGTCGATGCCCAGCGTCTTGGTGATGAGGGAGACCGGGTCGCTCTTAAAGGAGCTCATAAGGTCGCTGTTTGCGAGCAGCTTGCCTGCAACTTCGGAAATCAAGCTTTCGAGATTCAGTTGATCCATGATCGTTCAGTCCTTTCAAATGGTTTGCCAAAGTATAATCCCGCAGACGGCCGGGATGCAAGCGGAAGGGCGGAAAGTTCGCAATCTTCTCACATTTCAGCCAAAATCAGAACCGCCTGTGATATAATGTATGGGAAGAGAAGCGAGGAGGGGAAAAGGAATGAAGAAGCAGTATCTTAGTGAATATGAAGCCGAGTGATTTCTCTTGAGGAATATTAAGATTAATATTTTCTGGATTAAACTCGGAAAATTATCCGAAAATTATTGACTTCTCCGCTGCGACGCCTACAATAAAGGCAGGACATATGAAAGGAGCTGGAATCATGGCTATCAATGCGAGTGCGTTGCAGTCTCTCGTTTCAATTTCTCAGTTCAGTAAGGGACAGGCTGCAAAAGTCTTTGACCGTCTTCGTGATGAATCACAGCTGATTGTGCTCAAGAACAACGTTCCGGCTGCAGTGCTGCTTTCTCCTGAGGAATATACCCGTCTGGCTGAAATCGAAGAGAACTATCAGCTGCTTTTGCTTGCACAAAAAAGGCTTTTAAACGGGAAGCTTGAAAACGCCGTCACTGAAAACGAAGCAATGGCGCTTCTTGGTATCACAGAGGATGAAGTTGCCGCTGCAGAGGATGTGGAGATCGAATGAGCAGCTGGATTATCCGGTATCTGCCGGAAGCCATACGTGAACTTGAACATCTGAATCGATCTGTACAACCAGAGATTCTTAAAGGAATCCGGAAAGTTGCGCAAAACCCGGGATATCCAGATGGTTATGGAAAGCCATTGGGCAATATTTCAGGAACGAATCTTTCCGGGCTTTACAAAATCAAATTCAAGAAAGCGGGCTTACGGGTTGTTTATGGTCTTGAAATGAGGGAAGGCGTGATGACTGTGATCATTATCTCTGCCCGCGCAGATAATGCCGTATATGAAGAAGCAGAAAAGCGCCGCATAAAGTATGGACTGTAAAAGAGGCACGCGGTGAGATGGTCGTCGCCTACGCCGGCGCCCGGGGTCTTGGATCATATGCGCGAAGAAAACCGGAGAGGTGAAAAGAATGAAGAAGCAGACTGCGGCTTTCCTGCTGGCGGGGATTTTACTGGTGTGCGGCTGCGCTGCCGCAGAAAAAGCGCGCTATCTTTCACGCGACGGAGACAAGGCGTACCACAGCAGCCATCTGGCGATGCACGCGGGACTGGAGGACTGCCGTATCTGCGGCAACTACCTGAAGGTGCGCAGCCGCGCAAACGGGAACGCATCGGTCATCGGCCATGTGGAGCAGGCGGACCTTGTGCGCCTGCAGGAGGTCTCCGGCGGCTGGGCGCGCATCCTTGTG
>JAFUTW010000039.1 GCA_017484085.1 Clostridia bacterium | reverse complement strand
TAATTTCGGCTGACAGGTTCTTGTGCGCCCGCCGAATTATCGGTGGTCGCCGTGGAGCAGGTGATGGGAATCGAACCCACGCGGTCAGCTTGGGAAGCTGAAGTTCTGCCATTAAACTACACCTGCAGGTGCTGTCAACCGTTTATTCATCCCACATTCTAGCTAAATCTTTTTTAATTGTCAATATCCAGTCGGTTTTTTTAAGATAATCTTGGGGCCGCAAAAAGCCTCAGTCCCGCTCTTCAATCAGGCGTTCCAGCTTGCGCTTGACCCGCTGCAGGGCATTGTCGATGCTCTTGACATGCCGGCCCTCGGCCTCGGCGATCTCCTGGTAGCTCTTGCCGTCCAGATAGGCGTCCAGCACGCGCCGCTCCAAAGGCGAAAGCACCTCGTCGATGCGGCTTTCGATGCGGCTCATGCTCTCCTGGCCGATGAGCAGCTCCTCCGGATCCAGCGCCCGGCTGCCGGTGATGACGTCCATCAGCGTGCGTTCGCTCTCATCCTCGTAAATCGGCTTGTTGAGGGAGATGTACGAGTTGAGCGGGATGTGCTTCTGCCGCGTCGCGGTCTTGATGGCCGTGATAATCTGCCGTGTGATGCAGATTTCCGCGAAGGCGTGGAAGGACGCCAGCTTGTCCGGGCGGAAATCCCGGATCGCCTTGAACAGGCCGATCATCCCCTCCTGCACGATATCCTCGTGATCCGCGCCGACCAGGAAGTAGGAGTGCGCCTTGGAGCGCACGAAGTTCTTGTACTTGTTCAGCAGATAAGCAGAGGCTTCCTCATCGCCCTGCTGAGCCAGAAGGGCAATCTCTTCGTCTTCCATCCGCTCGAAATCCCGTTTCATTTCCGCCCTCCTTTCCGCTGAAATGCCACTTACTCCTCGCCCTTGCGCAGCTTGTCAAACAGCGCGCGCTGCTCTTTGGGCAGGCGCGAAAACAGGTCGTTCCTGGGCGGGCGTTCCGGCTGCATCTGAATCCTTCCGCCCTCCCGCACGTGGGACAGCTCGATCAGAAACTCCCGGGAGCTGAGGCGCACCGCCCCGCGCCCCAGGGTCACCGTCTGCTCCAGCGCATCGCTGGTCGCCACGCGGATCTGCCGCCACTTGGGCGCCGCGTCGCAGACCGCTTCGATATAGTTGTCCGCGCTCTCGCCGTGCTTGGTAAAGACGACGGTGACGCCGTGCACCGTGGAAAGGGAGCGCACCGGCCTGTCCGTATAGTGCCCGTCAAAGACCACCACGACCTCCTGGCCGGAGTAGCCCGCATAGTCCGCCGCCAGGTGGACGAGCCGCTCCCGCGCCTCCTCGATGGACAGGTTCTCCCGTCTGGGCACATCCCAGGCGCCCAGCACGTTATACCCATCCACCAGCAAAAGCGGTTTCATCTCAGCCTCTCGAAGCAGCCATGGCGTACAGCAGGATGCCTGCGGCCACGGAAGCGTTGAGCGAATCGATCTTTCCTTTGATGGGAAGGCTGACGATCATGTCGCAGTTCTCCCGCACCAGCCTGGAAAGTCCCTCGCCTTCAGAGCCGATCACCAGTGCCGCGGGGCAGGAGAAGTCCGCCCTGCGGTAATCCGCGCCGCTCATATCCGCGCCGAAGATCCAGATGCCTTCCTTTTTCAGGCGCTCCAGCGTCCGGGTCAGGTTGGTCTCACGGCTGACCGGGATGTACTCCACCGCGCCTGCGCTGGCCTTCACCGCCGCAGGGGTAAGGCCGACGGTCCTGCGCTCCGGCACGATGACGCCGTGCGCCCCGGCGCACTCCGCGCTGCGGATGATCGCGCCCAGGTTGTGCGGATCCGTGATGCCGTCCAGGATCACGAGGAAGGGCGCCTCGCCTCGGGATGCCGCGAGGGCGAGCATGTCGTCGATGGTGCTGTACTTATAAGCAGAGGCGACGGCGATCATGCCCTGATGGCCGGGGGCCATCGCATCCAGCTTGGCGCGGTCCACCTCCTGCACGATGACCTTCTGCTCTCTGGCCATGGCGACGATCTCCCGGCCGGAGCCGATCAGTTCTCCCTTGGCGACGAGCAGCTTCTCCAGATCCCGCCCGGACTTCAGCGCCTCGCGGATGGGATTGCGGCCGACCAGCAGGTTCTCCTGCGCCTCTTCCACCTCAGCCTCCGGCTTTGCGGGGCCGTAAGCCGGCCGGTTTATTACGCGTTCCGTCTTGGGGCCGGCAAAGCGCCCCATACCCGTGCGCACCCCGGTGCGCTCCGCTTTCGGCGCGCCGAAGCGGCCCATGCCCGTGCGTTCCCCCTTCGGGGCCGCGAAACGGCCCGCGCCTGTGCTGCCTTCCTTCGGGCCGGCAAAGCGGCCCGTTCCGGCGCCCTGCGTACGGTTCTGGCCAAAGCGGCTCTGTCCCTGCTCCGGCAGCGGCGGGCGGCCGTCGCGCATGGGCCTCTGAGTCTTGGTATCGTCCCTCAGGTCCTCCCGCTTGTTCGCGGGCTTCTTTGTAAAGCGGTCATAATAAGCCATCGTTTTTTCTCCTCATTTCGGTCGTTATCGGTAAAAGCCGGTTTTGCTTTATTTGCCTTCTGCCGTCATTGCACGGGAGCGTTCCCGCATCTCCTGCATCCTGCCGCAGCTGTTTTTTCCCTCCGGGCACGGGCCGAAGAGACAGGCAGGCCCTGCGTCCTCAAAGAGCACGGGGGCTGCCTTGCGGCATTCTTCCAGCATCTGCCACGCCATCTCGCGGATCTCCCACTGGGCGCGGCCGCAGCAGCGCAGGGCGAAAAAGTGGCGCAGCTCCCTCGCGTTCATCGTCATCACCAGGCGGGTCGACGCGGCGTTCGGCAGCACGAAGCGCGCATCCTGGTTGGCTGTCTCGCCCGCGCCGCCCAGCTTTTCCTGCCAGGCGCAGTACCAGGCGTGCATCTGCTCCATCTGCCGCATGTACTCCGCTTCCTCCGCCTCGCCCAGCGCGCTGATGGAAGGCGGTATCACATAGTCGAATCCATCCGCCATGGAGACGTACCGCTGGCTCTGCACCGAAAATGAGGCGATGCGGTGCCGCGTCAGCTGCGCCAGCAGCGAGCGGCTGACACCTTCCACCCCGAAGGTGAAGCTGCCGTGCTCCGAAACCGAAAGGTGTCCGCGTCCCATCACGCGGCGCAGGAAATCCTCCTGGTCCTGCGTTTCAACGCGTTCTTTCAGCGCATCGATATTCATACGGCTGTAGCACAGCCTGGCTGCCATGGCCGTCAGCTCGTCCGCATCCGGCGTCGCGCGCAGCAGCACGACCTTCAGTTTTGCTTTGCCCATTGTTCCTCCATTCCCGAAAGCGCCGCCGTCATCAGCGCATCCAGCCTCTCTCCCTGTCCTGTCACGTACAGCCAGCCCCACAGCGCCTCCAGCCCCGTCGCTTTCGCGTAAACGGCTGCCAGCGCGTGCTTCGGCGCCGCGTGCCTCGCCTGTGCGTTCCGCCCCCTGCGGACCACGTCCGCCTCCTCCGGCGTCAGCTCCGGCTCCAGCGTCTCCAGCATCGCCGCCTGCGCTTCACAGCTGACAAAGCGCACGGCGCGCCTGTGCATCTGTCCGACCGGCGCGCGGTGTGCGATCAGGCGGCTGCGCACGTAAAAATCGTGCAGCGTATCGCCCAGGTAAGCCAGCTGCAGGGGGCTCAGCTCCCTCACATCCGGAAAGGCCGCCGGCGGCAGTAATTCATCCAGGGGCACGTTTTTTCCTCCGTTAGCTTTGGGGCATCCCACCCCAGTTTATCCACAGTATAGGCATTCAAAGTGGAAAAGTAAAGGGTTAAACAGCGGAAGAATTTCCTTCAAACAATCCCGAAATGGGCAAGCGCCTGCGCCACGCCGTCCTGCGCCGCATCGCCCGTCACATAGTCCGCGTCCGCCTTTACCTCATCAGCCGCGTTGCCCATTGCCACGCCGATACCGGCATACCGGATCATGGGCCTGTCGTTGCCCCCGTCTCCGAAGGCGATGCAGTTTTCCGGCCCCAGGCCGCGGCCCTCCAGGATGCGCCGCACGCCTTCCGCTTTCGTGCAGCCGACAGGCCCCACGTCGATCGCTTTCGGCCACCAGCGCTCCGCCTTGACGCCCGTCGTCCCCCGGAAGAGTGCCTCCTCCTGGTCCGGACGCACGGCGACCATGATCTGGAAGATATCCTCTTGCATCAGACTGTCGAAGTCCGCGGGCACCTCGGCCGCGCGCCTGGCAAACCCGATGAATTCATCCAGCTCCGGCTGATGGAAATTGCATCCCATGCGGTCTCCCGCTGCGAGGTTGACAGGCAGGCCCATCGCCCTCGCGTTGTCCGTGACACGCCGCACATCCTCCTTCTCTATGGGCTTTTGAAAGACGACCCTGCCGCCGTCCCGGCAGTAACCCCCGTTGAAGCAGATGAGCCCGTCCCACTGCAGGCCGCTGAAATGGGGGACCAGGTAGGGCGGCCGCCCCGTCGCGGCAAAAACAGCGATCCCTTTTTTCTGCAGTGCCTGCAGCGCGCTGCGCACGCCGTGGCTCAGCTCGTCCGCGCCAAAGGGCAGGATCGTTCCGTCGATATCAAAAAAGGCCATCCTGATCGCCATGCTGTCTTCGCCTTCTTTCGCGTTTTCGGTTACCCTACCACATCCGCAGCCGCCGCGCAAGCATGCCTTTATGAAAAAAGCACCGCGCCGCTGCATCCGTGAAAGATATGGCTTGATTTGTAAGGTTCAACCCGGTATAATACAGCCGTAAACTAGCCGGTTTGCGGCCTTCAAAACAACGTGAAAAACAGGAGTGATTAACATGGCTCGCATCATTACCCTCGGCGAAATCATGCTCCGCCTGAAGAGCCCCGCGCTGGAGCGCTTCTTCCAGAGCCCGACCCTCGAAGCCACCTTCGGCGGCGGCGAGGCGAACGTGGCTGTCTCCCTGGCCAACTTCGGCATGGACGCGGCTTTTGTCACCGCGCTGCCCAACAACGCCATCGGCGAGGCCTGCCTGCGCGATGTCCGCAGCTTCGGCGTGGACGTTTCCAATATCAAGATGGTGGATGGCCGCATGGGCATCTACTTCCTGGAGACCGGCTCCAACCAGCGCCCCTCCAAGGTCGTGTATGACCGCGCCGATTCCTGCATCGCCAAGGCGAGCGCCGACCTCTTCGACTGGAAGAAGATCTTCGAAGGCGCGACCTGGTTCCACGTCACCGGCATCACCCCCGCCATCTCCCAGAGCGCGGCGGATCTGTCCCTGGCTGCCGTGAAGGCTGCCCATGAGATGGGCCTCACCGTCTCCTGCGACCTCAACTACCGCAAGAACCTGTGGAAGTACGGCAAGGAAGCCCGCGAGGTCATGAGCGAGATCACGAAGTTCGTCGATGTCGCCATCGCCAACGAGGAAGACTTCCAGAAGTCCCTGGGCATCAGCGCCAAGAGCGACGTGGAGAGCGGCGAGCTGGACCGCGACGTCTACAAGAAGATCGCCCAGACCGCGATGGAGCTCTATCCCAATCTCTCGCGCGTGGCCATCACCCTGCGCGAGTCCAAGAGCGCGGATACCAACTACTGGGCAGCCTGCATCTATGACGGCAAGGAGTTCTACGTCTCCCGCCGCTATGCCATCACCGACATCGTGGACCGCGTCGGCGGCGGCGACTCCTTCGGCGCCGGCCTCATCTACGGACTCAACACCTATGACAACCAGAAGGACGCTCTGGAGTTCGCAGTGGCGGCTTCCTGCCTCAAGCACACCATCTCCGGCGACTTCAACCGCGTCACGGTGAAGGAAGTCGAAAGCCTGATGAAGGGCTCCGGCTCCGGCCGCGTGGAGCGCTGATCCTGCGTCCGGATCCCGTAGCGGGATCCGGTTTGGCACAAAGCAAAACGGTACAGCCGAAACACCGGCTGTGCCGTTTCTTTTATATCCCCGCACGGGGCGCCACCTGTCCTCAAAGCTTTATCTTTCTGCGAACAGGCGATATAATAGCTGCCAAAAAGAAGCCTCTACTCAGCCCCTTTCACGGGCACAGCAACAGAAGGAGACCTTGCATGTTTTACAAGCAGGAAATCTATGATTATCTGAAAGCGCACGGCATTTGGTATGAGATCACGGAGCACCCGGCCGTCTTCAACATGGAGGAGCTTTCTGCCGTCGATCTCCCCTATCCGGATGCCGATGCCAAGAACCTGTTCGTACGGGATGACAAGCGGAAAGACTACTATCTCATCACCGCAAGAGGCGATCAGCGCGTCGATCTGAAGGCGTTCCGCAGGGCATACGGCACAAAGCCGCTGACCTTTGTAAAACCGGATGAGCTCTCCCAGATCCTGGGGCTGATCCCCGGTGCGGTCTCACCCTTCGGCCTGCTGAACGACGAAGAGAGGAAAACTGCCTTTTACATCGACCGCTCATTTCTGGAAGGGAGCGGCCTTGTGGGCGTTCATCCGAACGACAACACCGCAACCGTGTGGCTGAAGACGGAAGACCTTCTTTCCATCATCCGGGAACACGGCAACGAAGTTCGTACCGTCGCGTTGTAAAACCCCGGCCTTTCCGACAGCAGGAGAGGAGCGTGGGCTTCTCCAATCCGGGCTGCTGTGCCGCATCTTTGAAAATCCAAAGCCTGCACAGGTTCCTTGGTTTTCTCCTTGCAAAAACAGGTTTGCGGAGTATAATGGTAAGGGTCAGCTAACACAAGTTTCGCCTGCCGTACAGCGGAGCCGGAGACGGACGGCTGTGTGTCAGGCTTTTGCTTTGAAATGAGGTTAGTGTTGTCTAACATCGGTTTGACAGGCTGATCCCGGTAAACACATGCCGGCAAGGAACATTACAAAAAACAACCCTTGATCCATTGATAATGAGGAGGAGAACATCATGCTTTTGACGGTTTTTCTGGCGATCGTATTTTGCGCAGCTATGGCTTTGATGCTGCTGTCTGCCGTGGCATTTATTCAGGACAATAAATTCTTCGCCTCTGCCCCAAAGGAAGCGAGAGACGTGCTGATACAGAGAGATAAAGAGCTCTTCTATGGGGCAAGGGCAATCGGATGGGCGCTCTTCCTCATCGCTGTTCTGATGATCCTCGGCGTGGTCGTGATCGCCGTCTGGGACGGTTTCAGAAGCGGATTCACCTTTGGACAGTTCTTTTTGAGATTCGTGCTGATCCTCACCATTTATAAGATTTGCGACATGACGCTCATCGACAATTTCCTGCTTTTGAAATTTCACTTTTTTCAGTATTATTATCCGGAGGCGGAAAATGTGATGACGGGGAGAAAGTACGGCTTCAACATCAGGAGCCAGCTGCTGAAGCTGCTGGTCATCTTTCCGGCGGTATCTGCTCTCGCAGCGTGGATCTGTTCCCTGTTCTGAAAAGCCAAAGGGAGCTCACAGTGTATGAGGATCGTTGAATACGGCCAGGAAAACCCGGAGTGCATCCTGCTCATCCACCCGTCGCTGGTGACGTGGGATTATTTTGAAAATGTCGTCCCGCTTCTTCAAAAGCATTATCATTTGCTGGTCCCCGCCCTCCCCGGATACGACCTGGAGGATGATTCCGAGTTCACCTCGGTCGAGGAGATCGCGTCCCGGCTGGCCGATGACATCCTGCAAAAAGGGGTCCGGGAAGTGAAGGCGGTCTACGGCTGCTCCATGGGCGGTAGCATCGCCCTTAAGATGGCGGCTGACGGAAAGCTGAAGGCGCGGAATTACATCCTGGACGGCGGGATCACGCCCTACCAGCTGCCGTGGATCCTGACCCGCTTTATCGCGCTGCGCGATTTTGCAATGATGGCGCTCGGAAAACTCGGAGGGGAAAAAGTCATCGTAAAGGCCTTCAGCTCTACCCAGTTCAGCGAGGAGGATCTCCGGTATGTGGCGCGTATTTTCCGTCACTGCACCTATAAGACGCTTTTTCGTACCTTTGATTCCTGCAACAACTACAAAATGCCGAAGGAGACCCTGCGGTTTTCCGGAAAGATCCATTACTGGTACGCGGAAAAAGAGCGCAAGGCCAGAGACTGGGATCTGAAATACATGAAAAAGTTCATTCCCGAAACGGTTTTCAAATGCTTTAAGGGGATGGATCACGGGGATATGGCGCTGTTCTATCCGGAACGGATGGCCGGGGAGCTTCTCAAGCTGTAAAAGAGGTGGAAACATGCGCAGAGGAAAGGCGGAGACGGCCTTAAAGATCGGCCTGTTCGGAGCGGTGCTGACGCTGATCGGCGATCTTCTGATCGGCGCGGCGAAGTTCCCTGACGGGGCAAACCTGTTGGATGGCTATTTTGCCGGCGCGCTGGCCATGCCCGCATGGCGGCCGATCCTGGGCGGCCTGATCGGTTTTATCGGGATCTGTCTGGAATTCCCCGGTCTTATGACGATCTGCCCCTTCATTCGGGAAAAGATGCCGCGCGGCGGCAGATTCTACGAGATTGCCATGTATGTCTATCTTGCTGCCGGAGGCGGAGCGGTGCATCTGCCCTGCGGCGTGTTTCTGTGGATCTATAAAGCTGTCACGGAGGCGGCGGGACAGGCTGTCGGATATGATATTGCGCTCAAATACCTCCTGTACTTCCTGCTGCCGGTCACGGCCGTTTTTACGGTGTTTTTCATCGGCGCAAGCGCCGTGCAGTTCATCGCCTTCATCAAAGGGCACACGCCGTTCCCGAAAGGGTACTGCGTGTTCAACCTGCTGATTGGAAAAGCCGTTTTCAACTCGGTCCGCCGGCTCGGCAACACGGCGCTGATCAACGGGATCGCGACGTCCAATATGAGCCTCAGCGCGATTGTCCTGTTTGCGGCGCTGCTGCTCGGCTGGAGAAAATACGCGGGCGAGCCGCAGGAATGCAGAGCGCCCAAAGACGCATAAAGAGGGAGACGGAATGATCCTTTTACAGCTGATCCTTTTCTGCGGTTTGTTTACGCTGATGGTAAAGATCGGCGTGGGAAACAACACACTTAACGGTTTGTACTTCTACCCGAAGCCCGTCCGGGAGAAGGTCTATGCGCTCGGGCTGACGGACCGGGAAACGGTCGCAAGGAAGCGGAAGCGCTTTATGATCGCTTTCTTCGCGGTCATGGCTGCTGCCCTGATCCTGATCATCCGCGTATGGAACGGCGTCCACGCCTTCCGGCAGGCTTACCTGCAGGCGCTCCTCTTTCTTGAGGTGATGAACTGGTACGACGGCATCGTGATCGACCGGCTGTGGGTCGGGCACAGCCGGTTCTGGATCATACCCGGAACAGAGGCGATCCCGTTTGTGCAGACCTGGCCCCAGGTTTTGAAAAAGCGGATCATCCTGAGCGTGATATGGATCGCAGGAGCCGCCGTCATCGCAGGGATCGTCGTGCTTCTTTAAAACGGCGGCAACCGAATAAACAGCAAGGGTTCTTTCCGCCAGGTCCCGCGAGGCGGCGGAGGGATCCCCTGCTTTCTTTCTGTCTCCCGTGCCGCCCGCCGGCTGTTGACATCCGTCTGCATTGCGCGTAGAGTGGTTGTATTAGCTGACACATCGGGCGTGCAGGCCTCCCGGAAAATGACAGGGACGGACGCAGTTGCCGCAGAAGGGCTTCAACAATACAGCCGGGGATGTCTTATGGGCTGAAACAAATCGGGATTTGCAGAGGTGACCAACAATGAAAAACGGGAAAAAACCAGATCCAAATGTGATCCATCCGATCGCAGGGTATGACAAAGAGATATATGTGAAACCAACAATTACAAATCCGAATATCATTGTCGGAGATTTTACCTACATGGCAGACTCCCAATTTGAAAGCCATGTCACACACTTTTATCCGTGGAGTCGGGATAAGCTCATCATCGGCAAGTTTTGCCAAATCGCGTCAGGTGTTGAATTCGTGATGAACGATGCGAATCACCAGATGAACGCCGTATCTACCTTCCCGTTTTACACGCTGGAGGGCTGGGAGATGGAGCCTCCTGCTGCATCGGATATGCCGTTCAAAGGGAATACCGTGATCGGCAATGACGTGTGGATTGGCCAGAATGCCGTTATTCTGCCTGGTGTTCACGTCGGTGACGGTGCGATTATCGGTGCAAACAGTGTTGTTGGCAGCGATGTTGCACCCTATACCATCGTGATCGGAAATCCAGCGAAAGTCCTGCGGAAACGGTTTGATGATGAAGAACTAATCAATCTGCTTCTTTACTTCAAGTGGTGGGATAAGAGCATTGAAGAGATAAATAGTCTGATTCCGATCTTAACCTGTAGCGATATCCAAAAAGTCAAGGTTGAATTAAAGAAACGGCTGGATCGCTAAATTCCAGTTTGTGGAGGGAATATGGAACTGAAGCGTATTGCGTATAAACTGACGGTTTGCAAAGTTTCTGATGTATCAGCAATAGATACGACGGCGGATTTTTACTTTATCGGAAAGACAGACGAAGAGATCTCACTGGTATGTAAAACCGAAGACACTCCTTCCAAAACGACAGAACGCGATGATGGCTGGAGAGGATTCCACATTCAGGGAGTTCTTGATTTTTCTTTGATCGGAATCCTGTCAAAACTATCCGGTATCCTTGCAGAGAATCAAATCGGGATCTTTGCCGTATCTACGTACAATACGGATTACATTCTCGTTAAAGAAGAAAACTTTGGACGCGCTCTTGAAGTGTTGGCTTCCGAAGGATATACGGTAGTTTAAATGCTCCCCGCTCACCCATTCAGAAAGGGGCACTGTTACCACGGTCACAACGGCCGTAAATTAGAGCTTTTTGGAGGCACCACAGATGGTGATCAGGGAAATTGAAGTTAAGGATATCATGACAAAGACAAATCTGCCGGTGTCAGATTTCGCCGTCAATCCTTATGTGGGCTGTACACATGCCTGCAAGTATTGCTATGCTTCCTTCATGAAGCGGTTTACCAATCATCCGGAACCTTGGGGCGAGTTTGTTGATGTCAAGCGTTGGCCGGAGATCAGCAAGCCCGGAAAGTATGCCGGGAAGGAAGCCTTCTTCTGCTCGGTGACGGACCCATACCAGCCGTTGGAGAAGAAATACGAACGCACCCGCGCGCTGCTGGAGCAGCTCCTCCCCACCGGGATCAGCATCAGCATCTCTACCAAATCCGATCTGATCCTGCGGGATCTGGATCTGATCAAGCAGTTCCCCGGCGCACATGTGTCCTGGTCGATCAATACGCTGGATGAAGACTTCCGCAAGGAGATGGACCGGGCTGTCAGCATTGAGCGGAGGCTTGCAGCCATGCGGCAGTTCTATGAGGCCGGCATCCAGTCAACATGCTTCATTTCGCCGATCTTCCCCGGCATCACGGATGTGACAGAGATCATCGAGCGGGCCAAGCACCAGTGCAACCTCGTATGGCTGGAGAACCTGAATCTCCGTGGGGATTACAAGAAACGGATTCTCAGCTGGATCCATGAACATCATCCGGAACTGGACGAACTGTACCATGATATCTATACGAAGAAAAGCCGCGCCTATTGGACGGAGCTGGATCAGAAGATCAGAGCGTACACAGAGAAGGAAGGAATGCTGTATATCCGGGATGACGACCAGCATCGCGCCCCCTTCGGTGAACCGCCCGTGGTCTGCAACTACTTCTATCATGAGGAAATAACAAAATCTGCGAAGAAAGGAAAATAACATGCAGCACGAATGCAGAATAACCGTACTGGAAACGAAATGTTTTCCGGACCTTCAGGCCCAGTATCTGGCAGACCCCAAGTCCGGTCCATGCCCGTTCTTCAAACCGGGCGACACCTTCCTGCTCAAGCGCACGCCGCAGCAGGACGATTTCTACCACCTGATGAACGGCAAATTCTGCGGCGAGGCGTGGGATGCGGTCAGCCGGTATGTCTACACGGCGCTGCAGGGCGGCTCCATCATGAAGGGCTGGATCAACGATGACCGCATGATGATCGCCTGCTGCAACGACGGTACGAGGCCTGTCATCTTCAAAATCGAACGCATCGACATCCCGGAGAATGACGAGGAGCGGGAATGGCTGGCAAAGCAGAATTTCAGCAATACAGCCGAGGATGCCTATACGGGCTGAATTGCTTTACCGTTTCTATATCTTTTCACCATCCCCGAACGACTGAATCATGAAGGAATCGCGGAATGAAAGATTTTATAAGAAACAATCCGTATCTTTTCCTCTGCGGACTGAACTGCAAATTGTGTTCGATGAATATCTCCGGGCATTGCGAAGGCTGCGGATTCGGAAATCAGTCCTGTCCGATTGCCAGATGCAGTCTGGAACACGGGAATCCGGAATATTGCTTCCGGTGCCCGGAATACCCGTGCGAGCGATATGCGCATATTGATGAGGCCGACTCTTTCATCACACACATGAACCAAAAGACCGATCTGGAGAAAATCCAGAGAATCGGCGAGGAAGCCTATAATGCGGAGCAGGCGGAGAAACGCCGGATACTTGACCGGCTTCTCTCGGAATATAACGACGGACGGAAAAAGACGCTGTTCTGCCTTGCCGTCAATCTGCTGCCGCCGGCCTTTCCCGGATCCGTCAATTGCGCGGCTTTATACGCCAGACAGAGGGGACGGGAACTGCGGTGAGCAGCATCAAAAAGGCGAAATCCTTCCATGTTGATGGGCAGGCCGCCGATGGCTTCTTCGCTCTTATAGATGCCCGCAAGCCGCATGCAGTAGCGCTGAATGCCCGCCTCCGGCCCCATTGCCCGTTCCTCCGGGGTCATGAAGTCCGATACGTCCTTCACCAGCAGGCTCATCACATAACGGAATTCAATTCTGCCGGCATATTCCTTCTGCAGTCGTTCCATAATGGGCTCACTTTCATAGCTGAGGCCCATCATGGGGTCGGTGAACACCGTTACCGTAATCTTCCCGCCCATTCTCTTCACCCGAACATTTTTCTGTCGATATACTGACCGCCGGCGCCCCACGCCAGGATGTCCTCGTATTTGACATACAGGTTCTCCGGCGGAATAGCAAGAACGTCCTGAAAGATTTCTGCCGCAGCTGCGGTAAAAGCCGGATAGCCGGCATGGCTCTCGTTTCCGAAAACAGCTGCCTCGATATAGGATATGGGCGCCGAATTCTCTCCGCGCAGCCACAGGCGGCACTGATCTTCAAATTCGAGCAGAAGGTATTCCTCACTTTTGCCCGGAACCAATTCTATTGCTTTGCCCAGCCTGCTCTTCAGTTCCCTTTCCTGTTCGCCGGAAACCGGACAGCTCACTTTCACTTTAATGAACGGCATTGTTCTTTCCTCCATTCCTGAAGCTGACGCAGGATGTCATCCGCCAACTCCTGGTGCTTCATCTGATAGGTGTGGCCTGTCTTTTCAATGAAGATCAGCCGGTTCTCCAAAGCCGTTGGCATATGCGCATTCAGGTTCCGCAGGAACTCCGACGGATCGCCGTCCGTAAAGTTGTCATAGGTCCCCACCAGCAGGGCACCGGTATGGGTGATCCTTTCCGCCTGCGAAAAGTCGCCGTCTCCCGCTGTATGCACATTATTGAGCAACCCCGAGAACTGCCAATCATAGGCTGTGTCGGCGATGCACTCCACCCAGCCCATGAAGGGAAACGGCAGCATCTTACCGCCGTCACCGCGTTCCACCTGGTCTTTAATGATCTGCTTTTCTCTCTCTGTCACGCCGGACATCATATAGGTCAAATTGGCCGGAGAGAGCAGGAAGAAATGCTCCGCCCGCTCATCGTGATGCCGCGAGAGATAATAGATCACCTTGTTCGCGCCGAGAGAGTGCCCGGCGAGAATGACGTGGGCATAGCCTTCCCGTTCGGCAAATGTCATGTAAGCATCGATATCCTCGTCCGTATAGGAAAACCGTTCGTTCCACGACCCGATGATTTCCTTTTTCCCGGTGTTCACATTGACCGTCTCGATCCTTCCGAAGGCGTCGTTGGTCTGTGCATAGATGAAGTCGATCTCCCCGGCATTCAGCGTATTGCCGATATTGTAATAAAAGGGATTGGAGTAGAAGTTTCCGTGGATCCCGGTAACGGCAATCATCACCGTATCTGCCGTTTTCTTTTTCTCCTGACGGAAGAGCACGCCGTTCAGCACGACACCGCGCCGGGTCGGAACGTTGAGCCGGAACATCATTTGAGGTCCCTCCCCCGGAAGATGCACCTGTGGGCCGGAGAGGAATAGCAGCGGTTGCAGGAGATGCACTTCGATACAGTACCCGGGTCGGCCTGCATCTTTGCCGGAAGGTCAGGTTCCCTGAGCAGCGGCCGGGACAGGGATATCATCTCGATCCTGGACCGATTCAGCACGGCCTCCATCGTGTCCAAACTGCGGAAACCGCCGACGACGATCACGGGACAGGAGACGGCATCCGCAATCTTTGCGGCGGAAGACGCAAAGTATCCCTCGCTTGCATGCGCCCTGATCCCGGCGACAGAAGTGCCGTTGCCGCTGACCTCAATGGAATCGATCCCCGCTTCATCCAGCAGCCTGCAGATGGCAAGACACTCCTCCTCGTCCAGCCCTCCGAAGGTGAAATCGCTGCAGTTGATCTTGATCGTGATATGCAGAGAGGGGGCTGCCTCCCGGATCCCCTTCAGGATCTCCAGGAGGATCCTGCTGCGGTTTTCCGTCGTTCCGCCGTACGCGTCCCTCCGGTGATTGACCGCAGGCGAAATAAAGCGGCTCAGAAAGAAGAAATGCGCCGCGTGGATCTGTACGCCGTCAAAGCCTGCTTTCTCCGCCCGGATGGCCGCATCGGTAAACTGCCCGACGACCCGATGGATTTCCTCCTCGGTCATACCATCCGGCTCAACCTGCAAATACCGTCCGTCCGCATTGCGGTAATACGCGCCGAGCGCCAGCTGCGCAATAACCGGACATCCCCCTTCATGAACGGTCTGTGCGAGCTTTTGATACTGCGGGATCAAAGCATCGTCACTGAGGCGCATCATCCCGCCGAAGTAGTCATCGTGGAGCGCCACGCTGGTAAAGCCGGTGATGATCACGCCAACGCCGCCCCCGGCCAGTTCTTTGTAGATTTCATAGGCTTCCCCGGGAATGCCGCCGTCCGGACCGGCGATGCCCTCCCAGGTAGCGGAACGGACCAGGCGGTTTGCGGCCGTCAGGTTTTTCAGTCTGATCTGTTCAAATGTTTTCTTCATGATGAATTGCTCCTTCATGCTTTACTTATGCCAATGCCTCTATTATAATAAGCAGCAAAGTAAAAACAAGAAGGCAGAATATTCTTTGTCACTATGGAAAGTATAGTTATGGAGGCCGTCATGAACAAAAAACCCCTCCCGAAGGAAGAGAATATCTATGAAACACAGTGCCCCATCCTCTACGCGATGGGGCTGATCGGCCAGAAGTGGAAGCTGCCCATCCTGTGGTACATTGCCGATGCCGAAAACCAGACACTGCGCTACCGGGAATTGGAGCGCAAGGTCGTCGGCATCACAGCCACGATGCTGACCAAATGCCTTCGGGAACTGGAGCAGGATCACTTCATCACCAGGACGCAGTACAACACGATCCCGCCTACGGTGGAATACTCCCTTGCAGAGAGAGGCAGGACCCTGATCCCTGCGCTGGAATCAGTTTACAAATGGGCAGAGGAGCAGATGAAAGCGTAACAGGCATCCGAAAACATAAAACGGCTCCCTTTCACCGGCTCTGGTCCGGTGACTGGGAGCTTTCCATATTTCTGATTGATTCCGGCAGCCGGTCCTCACAGCGTTTCCGGGTCGATGATGCCCGCGATGGTGGTGTCGCTGGGCGGCGGATCCTTGAGGTCCAGCATCAGCGCCGCCTCCTTGCGCCCGATCATGTAAACGACATCCCCGATCCCCGCCTGACGCGTCCCGTCGCAGGCGATGATGAGGCCCTTTTCCTGTCCGTTCACGATCTGCCGGACGACCAGCAGCTTGATGCCTTCCAGCGTCGGCGTCTTCACCGTGCAGACCACGCTGCCCACGACCTTGCCCAGATTCAACGCCAACCCTCCCTTCCGCTCAATGGCAGTGCACCGTACGCCCCTGCCAGGTGTACGAATCGATGACCCCGCAGATGGTCACGCTGGCGATCAGCGTCTTGTCCCCCATGACCATCTGCGCCGCGCCGCCGTCGTTGTTGACCAGGACGATGTCGCCCACGCCCGCGTCCGCAGCATCCAGCGCCACGAGCTCCTCACCCGTCAGTTCCCCTTCCAGCGTGAGGTGGCGCACGCGCAGCAGCTTCATGCCGCGGTACTTCTCATATTTGATGGTGGAGACCACCGTGCCCGTCACCTTCGCGATCTTCATGTCTCCTGCCCCTTGCTGTAGACCCGTTTCCCTTCGATATCCACAAAATCCACGATGCCCACGATGGAGCTGTCCACGGGCTTGTTCGTCGTCAGGTCCGTCTGCCGGGAGGAGCTTCCGCCCGCCCACATGACGATCTCACCTTCCCCGGCGCCCACCGTATCCACCGTGATGAACGGGGAGCCCTTCTCCCGGAAGGTATCCATGTCGATGGGGACAGCCACGAGCAGCTTCAGCCCTTCCAGCCTGTCGCACTTTCTCGTGCTCACCATGCTGCCGATCACTCTTGCCAACTGCATGCCGCCGTCTCCTTTGCCTTGTCGTAGGTCCTCTGTCCGCGCATGTCGATGGAGTCGATGATGCCGTAGATGCTGTAGTCGGACGCCACCTTCTTGGAGGTGTCCGACTGCCTGGCGGAGCTGCCGTAAGCGCAGAAGACAAGATCCCCCAGCCCCGCGCCCACGTCGTCCACGCAGATGACGTAATCCTCCGACATCACGAGCGTATCCAGCGCGACCGGCTGCACGATCAGCATCTTCGTGCCGCGCAGGCTCTCCACCTTGTTGGTGCTGATGACCGCACCCGTCACCCGACCGACCAGCATATCAGCCTTTTCCTCCCGCCTCAATCGGCCGCACGCTCGCGCGCTCGATGAGCTTTCCGCCGATCTGCATGTGCATGCCCGGCCACTCCGGATGCTTGACGCGCTTGCGGATGAGATCCACCGCGAGCGTCCCCATCTGGGAGCGGGAGATGCGCATGGTCGTCAGCGCCGGCATCGTCACCGCGGAAAACGGGATGTCGTCGAAGCCCACGATGGAGAAATCCTCGGGGATCCGGTATCCCGCCTCGCGGATCGCTTTGATGGCGCCGATCGCGACGGTATCGTTGTCCGCAAGCGCCGCGCCGTGGGGAATGTACGCGCCGCTGCGGATGAGGTTCTTCATATCCTCAAAGGCGCCGTCCACCGTCGGCTCCAGCAGGATGGGCTCCGGGGCCGCGAGCCCCAGGCGCGCAAGCTCCGAAAGATAGCCCTCGTAGCGCTCATCGCAGTTGTTGACGGGCTGCTTGAACTTGAAGTACCCGATCTCACGGTAGCCCAGGCCGTACAGGTAGCGCACCTGCCTGGCCATCAGTTCCCGGTTTGCCATGACCACCGTATCCACGTTTTCCATCAGGATGTTGTTGTCCAGGACGACCGTCGGGACCGTGATGAGGCGCAGAAGGCCGTAAGCCTCCTGCCGCAGCTCCGTGCCGATGACGATGACGCCGTCCGGCCGGTTCTCCATCAGCGTGCGGATGGTCTCCGCCGCCGTTTTTGCCTCGCAGTTGCACGTCATGAGATCGAAGGAGAGCCTGCGGCACTCGCTGTCGATCCTGTCGATGATGGAAGCGATGAAGCCCTGGTTTTCCTCCAGCGCAATGCCGTGTGCGCGAAATTTGATGACCATGAGACGGAAACGGGCAGCCTGCCGCCGCGGTGCGGCAGGGCTGTAGCCGTACTCATCCATAACCCCCTGTATGCGCCGGCGCGTCTCTTCGCCAACGCCTTTTTTATGGTTGATGACAAGGGATACCGCGGCAGGCGAAACGCCCGCCAGCGCAGCAATTTCCCGAATGGTCATAGCGCATCACTCACCCGTCTGTTATTCAGTAGCCCGAATCCCCCGCTTTTGTCCCGCCGCTTACAGATGGGGCAGGATAGCCTCCACATCATCATGCGGGCGCGGGATCACGTGCACGGAAATGAGTTCGCCCACGCGCTTTGCTGCAGCGCCGCCCGCCTCAACGGAGGCCTTCACCGCGCCGACGTCGCCGCGCACCATCACGGTCACGAGGCCGCCGCCCACGTGCACCTTGCCGATGAGATGGACGTTTGCCGCCTTCACCATCGCATCCGCCGCTTCGATGGAACCGACCAAACCCTTGGTTTCTACCATGCCCAATGCCTGCTTTTCCATAGTGTGCTCCTTTCAGCTGTCGCTGTTTGTTGTGATTTGTATCATCCGACCCGCTCAGGCTTCATGCAGCTCCGGCAGGTTGGGGAGGATCGCTTCGACGTCGCCGTGCGGGCGCGGGATCACATGCACGGAGATGAGTTCGCCCACGCGCTTTGCTGCAGCGCCGCCGGCTTCCACCGCCGCCTTGACGGCACCGACGTCGCCGCGCACCATCACGGTCACGAGACCGCCGCCCACGTGCTCTTTGCCGATGAGATGGACGTTCGCCGCTTTCACCATCGCATCCGCCGCTTCAATGGAGCCGACCAGGCCCCGCGTTTCGATCATGCCCAATGCTTCTTTCATGGTAGGGTAACTCCTTTGCTTGGTTTTTCTCTTTGATCCGCTGCCTTACATCAGCGCGGTAATCAGATCCGGATGGGGCGACGGGATGACGACGCGGGAAGCGATCAGCCCTTCCATGCCCGAAAGCGCTTCAGCCGCGCGGATGGACGCTTCCACGGCAGCCACCTCTCCGGTGACCACGAAGAAGGACTTGCCGCCCATGCCGCGCCCCAGGCGCACCTCGATCAGCTCCACGTCCGCAGCCTTCACCGCCGCGTCCGCCCCGTTGATGCAGCTGGCCAGCGAAAAGGTTTCCAGCACGCCCACCGCCTGTACGCCGTCCGCCGGACAGGCACCGGCCATGGCGGCCACCACACGCTCGTCGATGTTCGGGATGACCAGGCTGTCGACGAGGGTCTCGCCCGCCGCCTCAATGCCCGCCTGGACCGAACTCCTGACCGCGGCCACCTCGCCGCAGATGATGACGATGTATTTGCCCGGGCACGTCGTCTGCGCCTCGATCAAATCCACCTGCGCGGTCTTCAGCATTTGGTCGCCGGACAGCACGCCCAGAGGGATGCTGTGCGTCTCCACGGCTCCGATGGCAATCATACCGCATCACCTCCCGTGATTTCGATCGCGGTCTCATCCGCCCGCGTCACCCGTCCGTCGATGGAAGCGTGCACCCTGGCGCTCAGCGCCTTCGCGGGCAGCCTTCCGATCAGGTCCCCCGCGCGCACGGTGTCCCCCACGTGCACGGTCGCCTCCGCGGCCTTTCCCACATGCTGGCGCAGCGGGATCAGCACCTTTTTCGGTCTGACAGGCTCCGCTGCGTACGGCGCCGGTACATCATACCGGGTCAGTCCCATGCGCGCGATCAGCCTTGAGACCGGCACCCGCTTCTGCGCAAGGAACGGATCAGGGCGGATCTCTGCCTCCGGCTGTGGCTTTACGCCCATGCGTGCGAGCTCCTGCTTGTACAGAGCCATGACGTCCGAAGGCCGGAGGCCCATCGGGCAGGCGTAGTTGGTGCACACCCCGCAGGAGGAACACGCCAGCACCCACTGCGGATCGCCGAGCATCAGCCCGTTGCCCGTCACCATGGCCCGCATGGCCTTGTGCGGCGTTACGCGCAGCCCCATGGCGTTGCGCGGACACAGCTGCGTGCACTGGCTGCACTGGCAGCACACCGCCCGCATGAGGCGCAGCATACGCTCCGGTTTCTGCGTCCGCCTCCGGATCAGCAGATGGCTCTTCGGGAAGATCAGCAGACCGCCCGTCGTCTTGGTCACCGGGGCGTTCCAGTCATCCTCCAGCCGTCCCATGCAGGGGCCTCCGACGATGAGCGCGTACTCTTCTCTGTTCCCGTCAAAGCCGCTGCGCGCGATCACCTCCGACATCGGCGTGCCGATCGCAACGCTGAGGGTCACAGGGTGCGGCACCTCTCCTCCGACGGTGACGTCCCTGTGGATGACCGGCCTGCCTTCACACGCATCCGCGATCTGCGCAAGGCTCATGACGTTGGAAACGACACAGCCCGCGTCCAGCGGCAGCTTGCCCGTCGGTACCGTTTTGCCCGTCACCTCGTAGATGATGGATTTTTCGTCGCCGGAAGGGTAGTAGCTGTCCATGAGGTGCAGTGTAATCCGGCTCTCGCCGGCCAGCGCCCTCTGCAGGGCCTGCACCGCCCCCTCGTAATGCGCCTTTGTGGCGATCACGCCGCGCTCGGCGCCCGTCGCCTCCATCGCCAGGCGAAGGCCTGCCGCGACGCGCTGCGCCTCCCGCTCCATGAGCAGCTGGTCGCAGCGCAGCAGCGGTTCGCACTCGGCGCCGTTGGCGATCACGACCTCTGCGTGGCCGGAGAGCTTTACGTGGGCCGGAAAGCCCGCGCCGCCCGCGCCGACGACACCCGCAGCGCGCACCTTGTCCACGATGTTCATGCTGGTTCAGTCCTTTCAGGCGTTCTCAGCAGATCCTGAAATCCCCGTAGAGCACGCAGCGGCGCAGCCTGGTAAAAGACCTTGCGCTGGTGACGCCCTCGCCCGTGGGCGTGGCGATGGTCATGGTCGTATATCCCTCGCCGTCAAAGCCCAGGCCGGAGAATGAAGACGAGTTCTTGACGAAGATCGTCGTGTTCAGCCGTCTGGCTGCGCGGCTCATATTGTGTACGTTGGTGGAGTGGATCATGGCGGAGTGCTTGCAGCCCTGCTCCGCGCGGTACGCCTCCTCGATGGCCTCGTCGATGTTCCGCACGCGCACGATGGCCAGCACGGGCATCAGCATCTCGGTCATGACAAAGGGATGGTTGCGGTCCACCTCGCAGATGATGAGGCGGGGATCCCCTGAAAACGGCACGCCGGCTTCGCGAAGGATGACAGCGGCATCGTGTCCCACAAACTTGCGGTTGATCACGTGCCTCCCGTCCTTCGGGATCAGCGTAGTCTTCAGCACCTTGTCGATGTCCGCGCCGCTGATGCGGAAGGCGCCGCAGCGCTCCATCTCGCTCATCAGCCGGTCGGTAATATTCGAGAAGGCGAAGACTTCCTTTTCCGCGATACACAGCACATTGTTGTCAAAGGAAGCGCCGTCCACGATGCGCCTGGCGGCGTCCGGGATGTCGGCCGTATCGTCCACGATGACCGGCGGATTGCCCGGACCGGCCGCGATGACCTTCTTGCCCGTTTTCATTGCCACCTTCACCACGGCTTCGCCGCCGGTGATGGACAGCAGCGGGATGTCCTTGTGCGTCATGATCGCCTGACCGGTCTCCAGCGTCGGTTCCTTCACCGTCGTGATGAGGCCAATGGGGCCGCCTGCGCCTACGATCGCCTCCGACATGACGCGCATGGCCTCCTGCGAGGCGCGCTTGGCGGCAGGATGCGGATTGAAGACCACCGCATTGCCCGCGGCAATCATGCTGATGGAGTTGTTGATGACCGTGGAGGTCGGGTTGGTCGAGGGCGTGATGGAGCCGATGACCCCGAAGGGGGCCTGCTCGATCAGCATCATGCCCTTGTCGCCTGTCTCACAGCGCGTCACCAGGTCCTCGATGCCCGGCGTGCGGCGGCTGACCAGAAGGTTTTTCTGGATCTTGTCCGCCACGTGTCCGTAGCCCGTCTCCTCGTGCGCCAGGCGCGCCAGCGGCTCCGCGTTTTCGATGCCTGCCCTGCGCATGGCGGCGATCAGCTCTCCGCGCTTCTCCAGCGTCATCTCCGCCAGCTGCGCCTGCGCGGCCTTGGCGTTGGCAATCGCCTCCTCCGCGGTATCACACAGCCAGCGGCCTGTAGAGCCGGAGGACGGAACAGAAGCCGGGGCAGCCTGCGCCGCTCCCGCCTGACTGCTCAGGCTGCGGACGATCTCTTCCGTGATTTGCCGGATTTGTTGTTCTGTCAATGCCATGTCTTTATCCTCATTGTTGATGATTGACCGCTTTGGTCATCCTATACTTCCGGAACCAGATCGATGCCCTTTTCGGAAGCCGTATCCCTGGCCAGCGGGGTCAGGATGGCGTCCTTCCCGTAGCGGATGATCTTATAGCCGTCCGCCGCCGCCCGCCGTACGTCGTCCTCTGTGATGAGCCGCCGGGGTTCCCTTGTAACATCCAGCATCGTATCCCGCTTCGGCTCAGCCCGGACGGCCGGAGGGGGCTGTGACGCCGCCGCGCCGGCCACTGCGAGCACAGATGTCAGACCGCTGCCTGATGCAGCGCTGCCCTTGCGGATCACCTTGCAGAGCTGCCCGCTCTTCAGCAGGCACGCGTTGGCCTCGTCCGTGTCCACATGGACCTCCAGACGGTGAGCGCTCCCGCTGCGCACCACGACGTTTTCCAGCACACAGGGCCGCGGGCCTTCGACCTTCAGGCTGACGACATCGCCGTCCGCAAGCCCGTACGCCTCCGCCTCCTCAGGCGAAAGGTGCAGGTGCCGCGCCGCGATGATGACGCCGCTTGAAATCGTGATCCGCCGTTCACCGTTTGCAAGCACGCAGCCCGGGGATCCTTCCAGATCGCCGGACATGCGCAGCGGCGGCCGCAGGCCGAGCTTCACGGCATCGGTCTGCGCCAGCTCCACCTGCGTCCTGCCGCGAGCCGGGCCGACGACGCGAAGCTTCATCTTCCCCTTCTCCGTCTCGATCGTCACCTGCTCGTTGCAGGCAAACTGACCGGGCTGGTTGAGGTCGCGCAGCTTCGTCAGCCGGTATCCCTCCCCGAAGAGCGCTTCCACGTCCTTCTGGGACAGGTGGCAGTGCCGGTTGGAGGTGACCACCGGGACGAAGGCCTCGCCCAGGCGGGCGAGCTCCGTCAGGATGATCCGCTCCACGGTGGACTGCAACTCTTTCTCGTTCATGCTCTTTCCTCTGAAGCCCTCTCCGTCTCCGCCTCACGCCTGAGCCGCCTCTCCCAAAGGGAGAGGCAGGTCTGTGCGCTCTCTCCTCCGCGCCCCTGAAAGGGGAGCTGTCACCGCAGCTGACTGAAGGGTTTTCCCGGCTCCCTCTCCGGGGGAGCTGTCAGCGCAGCTGACTGAGAGGGTCTGTCATTTCTTTGCGGCTTCCGCTTCGGCTTTCTTGCGGAAGATCTCCTTCAGGCTCTCGTTAAAGGGCGGTCTGGCGATGCCGTATTCCGTCACGATGCCGGCGATCAGCTCGTGGTCCGCGAAGTCGAAGGCCGGATTGTAGACCTTTACGCCTTCGGGCGCCATGCGCTGCTTGTACCACATTTCGGTGACCTCTTCGGCCGGCCGCTGCTCGATGGTGATGTCCTCGCCCTTTTCGATCGACATGTCGATCGTGGAAGTCGGCCCCAGAACGTAGAAGGGGATGCCGTAATACTTGGCCAGGATCGCCACGCCGGAGGTGCCGATCTTGTTGCAGGCGTCGCCGTTGGCGGCCACGCGGTCGCAGCCGACGAACACGGCGTTGACCCAGCCGTTCTTCATCACCTGGGAGGCCATGTTGTCGCAGATGACCGTGGTATCCACGCCGTCCTCCTGCAGCTCGAACGCCGACAGGCGCGCGCCCTGCAGCAGCGGACGGGTCTCATCGGTGAAGACGCGGAAGTTCATCCCGCGCTCGCGGCCCAGGTGGATGGGTGCCAGCGCCGTGCCGTATTTGGAGGTGGCCAGCTGTCCGGCATTGCAGTGGGTGAGGATGCCGTCGCCGTCCTTGATGAGCGTAAGACCGTACTCGCCGATCTGGCGGCACATCCACACGTCCTCATCCTTGATGGCGACGCACTCGCGGTGCAGCAGTTCCTTCAGTTCCGCAACGCTCTTGTCCGGGTTGTCCAGGACGACCTTCTCCATGCGGTTCAGCGCCCAGGAGAGGTTGACCGCCGTAGGCCTTGCGGAGTTCAAGTACTCCTTGGCCTCGTGGAACTTCGCCTTGAATTCGTCATAGCCGTCCGTCTCGATCTCCAGCGCCGCCAGATACACGCCGAAGCCGGCCGCGACGCCGATGGCCGGCGCGCCGCGGACCTGAAGCAGGTAGATGGCGTTCCAGATGTCCTTCTGCTTTGTGAGGTGCAGGATCTTCACCTCGCCCGGAAGCAGGGTCTGATCGGGGAAGACGATCGCTCTCTCCTGCTCGTCCAGGGAGATCGTCTCATAGGTCATGATGTTGCGTCTTTCCTCAGCCATGATAAACACTCCTTTGTTCTGCTCTGAAGCTTCGCCCGGCCGCTCCTCGGGAGCGGACCGGGCTGCCGGAATAAATCTGTTTACTTTGCGGCTTCGTCCGCGCGCAGCACGGCGGCCACGAAATCAGCGCCGGTCTTGAAGCTGTCGCGGTGCAGGATGTAATCCTTGCCCGCCAGGATGTTGACCTTTTCCGCATGGATACGCGCTGCCTCATCCTTGATGGTGGTCACGTCCTTGACGTTGGCCATACCCACCGTGCGGCGGTGCAGCTCGGTGCCGGTGTACGCGGCAGTGTCGCTCAGGATGGAATCGAGATACGCCTCGCGGAAGCCCGGCGTCTTCGCCATGCGGTCCGTCACGCACTCGTCGAAGCAGGCGACGAACTTCTTGCAGAAGAGGTCGACCGTCTCCTCGATGGTTTTGAGGATCCACTCGCAGAACGCCTCGGCGCCGTAAGCCTTGCCGTTGTCCCACGCGAAGATCAGGTTGGCGATCACGTTGCCGATGTCATAGCCCATGGGGCCGTAGAAGGCGAACTCGGGGTCGAACACGCGGGTGGAATCCTTCTTGACGAAGATGGAGCCGGTGTGCAGGTCGCCGTGGAGCAGCGCCTGCGCGTTGTTCATAAACTCGAATTTCAGCTTCGCCACGGCGAGCGCCAGCTCTTCGTCGCCGTAGAGCTCCTTCTTCACGAAGTCAGCCATCGGCGGGAAGACGTTATTGCGGCCCTGGTTGTCGTTATACGGCTCGGTCAGCACGAGATCCTCGGTGATCTCGCAGAGTTCCGGATTGATGAAGCTCTTGACCAGCGCCTTCTTCTCCTTGTGCTCCATCGCCACATCCGTGGTCTTAAGCAGGGTATTGACCATGTAGGTCGTGATGTCCTCGGCAAACTGCGGGAAGATCTCGTGGCGCATCAGCGCGTAGCGCATGAGCTCGTGGTCGGAGAGGTCTTCCATGCAGCAGGCGCACATCACGGTGTCATAGCCGTAGATCTTAGGCACCAGGCCGGGTGCGTACTTGTCCTGCAGCTGCAGGATCTCGCTTTCGATGCGGTTACGGTCGGTGGAGACATGCATGTCAGCGGAGATGCGCAGCGCCTCGCCGGCCTGCTTCACGATGACGGACTTGCCCGTCGCTTCTTCCACCACGCGGAAGACGTAGTTGAGGTTGCCGTCGCCGATCTCCTTGGCGGTCAGCTTCGCATCCGGGGCAAAGTGGCCGGGATACTTGGTCTGCACATAATCGCCGACGTCTTCACACTTCATGAGAAAATAGGTGTCATAACGGGACATACTGGTCAACTTCCTTTCTATGTTAAGGTTTTGGTTACGAAATGAATTCTTCCGCTGGGGCAGCGGGGAGACAGAACCCTCTTCGTCACGCCTTCGGCGTGCCCCCTCTCCCGCAGGGAGAGGCAAGGGACCTCATCCACCGCGCCGTTGGCGCGGTCCCCCTTCCCCATAGGGGAAGGTATTGGTTGCATTCTTGTGCTATCTTTCTTGATTCCGCCCTTGGCTTCCACTGTAGGGGAGCTGGCAGCGAAGCCGACTGAGAGGGCCTTCACGACCTCATCCGGCAGCCCTACGGGCTGCCACCTTCCCCTTCAGGGGAAGCTGTCGCGGCGCCAGCCGTGACTGATGAGGTTACCGTCAGCCGCTTACAGAAACTCCAGATTTCTGAGATCCAGCGGGTCGATCCTGCGCAGCGCAGCCTCCTCCTCCGCGGTCGGCGGCGGCGTTTCGGTGATTTCGAAGTAGCGCAGCGGGAAAGCCGTATTCTCCGCCACTCTGTCAATGGAAACGCCGGGATGGACGCTTTTCAGAATCAGCTCACCTTCATACATCGTAAAGCAGCACAGCGGCGTCACGATGTCGCTGACGTTCCCCTTTGCCGTCACGAAGTCTACCTTGTCCGTGAAGGTGCGGCGGTCGTGCTTGGTCCTCCAGATGATCGCCCGCTTCGCCGTCGGGATCAGCACCGCGCTTCCCGCGCCGCCGGGCAGGCGGACCTTCGGCTTTCGGTAATCCCCAATCACGGAGGCGTTGACGTTCCCCCGGTTGTCGAACTGCACGCCGGAGAGGAACGCCACATCCAGCCCGCCGCGCATCGACAGATCGAAGACGTCCATCAGCGGGAAGGCGGCGCAGGCGCTGTCCCAAAGGCCCGTCCCCGCGCTGGTAAAGCGCTGCAGCACAGGCCGCTCCGGGTCCACACCGCCCGGGATGTTGACATAGGCCGCGTTCGGCGCGTGGGTCGCCTTTGCCAGCATCACGGCGACCATCGGCATGTGGGAGGAAACCCCGTGGAACACCGTATCCCCGTCATGGATGAGGCGGGACAGGGCCACCGTCATGATGTCGCAGGTCCTTACCATGTCGTCCGCCTCCCTTCCAGCCAGGAGAGCAGCGCGTCCCCGTCCGCAAGGTTCAGGAAGGCGCGGATCGCGTCCCCGTCCGGCTCGTAGCAGCCGGGACACGCCCCGGGTGAGGCGCCGTGCGGCGCGTGCACCACCGCGGACACGAGGAAGTGCGGTACGTCCGCTTTCTCCCGCTCAGCCGCGAAAAAGCTGTCGCCCACGATGCGCTCCGCCGTCACGATCACGGTCTTCGCCGCCCGGGCAAGCAGCGCATCCTCAAACTTCGGGCCTTCGAACCGGGCATTGCCCCTGGCATCCGCCGCCTGCGCGTGCACGACGGACACATCCGGGCGGATCGCCCGCACCGCGGCCAGCTTCTCTCCCGTAAAGGGATCCGTCACATCCGCGAAATAGTCATTGACCGCTCTGAGATCGCTTGTCTTGAGTCCCCGCACCGGCATGAACGGGATGCCGTAGGAGGCGGCGCGCAGCGCGGAAATGACGGTGTAGCACGCATGCTCGTTGGCGCGCACCAGCCCCTGCTGCACGCTGCGGCGGTAGCGCTGGGCCAGCCCGAATTCCGTCTCGTAGCTGATAAAACCCGCGTCCACCGAGGAAACGCATCCGGCCAGGCACAGGGCGTCGATATCCATCGCCCCCGCCGTCTTCACCAGGTGCAGATTCTTCTTCCCCTGGCGTATGATTTCGAAGACAGCCGCCATCGGCGCCCGGTTCAGCGTGTTGCCGCCGAGGCCCACGACGGCCCCGTCCGGTATGCGTGAGACCGCTTCGCTCATCGTACACAGCTTGCTCATGCGCACCTCACTTTGCCGCGTTGGCGGCGATGTGCACGGCGTCCCACACGCCCGCGAAGGGCGGCGCGTACGCCAGATCCACCATGCCCAGTTCATCCGTCGTCATGTTGTTATGGATGGCCAGCGCGAAGAGGTCGCAGCGCAGCACCGCGTTTTTCTCGCCGCAGACGCACGCCCCCAGCAGGCGCCTCGTCCCCTCTTCGTAGATCAGTTTGATGACAAGCTTCGTCGGGTTCGGATAATAGGCCGGGTGATCCATCGCGGTGACCAGCTTCGTCTTAAAACGGATACCCAGCCGGGCGGCATCGGCCTCTCCGAGCCCCGTCCTGCCCATCTCCAGAGAGAAGACCTTGATGGCAGAGGTGCCCAGCGCGCCGATGAACTTCTCGTGTCCGCCGGCCATGTTGCCGCCGGCGATGCGCCCGCACTTGTTGGCCACCGTCCCCAGCGGGATGAAGTAATCCTCCTGCGCTTCACGGTGGTAGACCGTAGCGCAGTCGCCCGCCGCCCAGATATCCTCAATGCTGGTGCGCAGCTCCCTGTCCACGAGGATGGCGCCGTTGCGCGCCATGCGGATGCCCGTGTCGCGCAGGAAGTCCGTCGCGGGCACGACGCCCACCGCCATCAGCACCATATCGCAGGCCACGTCCCCGCTTTCCGTGCGGACGATGCGACCCTGCGAACCCTCTTCAATTGCGCTCACCTTCGTGCCGACGCGCACGCGCACGCCGTTTCGCTCCAGCTCCTGCGCCGCCAGCTCGGACAGTTCCGGCTCATAGGGCGCCAGGATGCGCTTGCCGCCTTCCAGCAGCGTGACCTGCCTGCCCAGCTTCACCAGCGCCTCCGCCATCTCCACGCCGATCGCGCCTCCGCCGATCACGGCGACGTGCCGCACCTCGGGCAGGCGCACGAATTCATGCAGGAAAAGCCCGTCCTCCATGCTCCGCAGATAGAAGACGCCTGCGGAATCCGCGCCGGGGATCTTCGGCATCACGCTGTTTGCGCCGGTTGCGATCATCAGCCGGTCATAGGTATCCTCAAAAACCTCGCCCGTGTCCAGCGAGCGCACGGTGATCCGCTTTGCGGCGGGCTCCACCCGTGTCACCTCGCAGCGCAGGCGGGTGTCGATGTTCATCTTTTGATACTGCTCTCTCGTCCTGGCGATCAGCAGCGCCGGGTTGTCGTTCGCCCCGCCTATATAATAAGGAAGGCCGCACGCACCGTAGGAGAGGAAGGAACCCCGCTCATAGACGCGGATCTCGGCGTCCGGCAGAACGCGCCGCAGCTTGGAGGCCGCGGACATGCCGGCGGCCACGCCGCCGATGACGATCGCCTTCATATGCAGCCTCCTTTCCTATTTATTTCTTAAATCCGTTCTTGGCTCCCCTGAAAGGGGAGCTGTCAGCCGACGGCTGACTGAAGGGTTTATCCTTTTACAGGTTCTTCAGCCGCTCCAGCACCGCCTGGGTGATAGCCCGCAGCTCCGCTTCGCTCGCGCCCGCGCTTCCGGTGCAGCCGCAGGAAGATGCCGGCGCTTCGCTTTGTCCGTAGGTCCTGAGTACGCGCGGCGCCTCCGGCGCGGGGTTCACAGGCTGGTTGGTCGCCACCACGTCCATCGTGTTGGTCGGCCTCGCCGTGCAGGCCGGCATTCCGCCGCCGCTCGTGTAGCCCATCCGCTTGCGGATCTCCATCAGCTCGCCCACCTGGTCGCAGCTGAGCACGTTCGCCTTGCCGATGATGTTGCCCGTGTACATGATGACCATCGCGTAGTGCTCCACCGATTCCAGGCGGTACCACGCTTCCATAGCGTCCCTGCCCCAGGAGAGCGCGCCGTGGTTGGCCAGCAGCAGCGCGTTATAGTCGCGGCAGTAGGGCGCGATGCTGTCCGGGATGCCCTGGGAACCCGGCGTCTCATAGTGCACGCAGGGCACTGTGCCCAGGTTGACCAGCGCCTCGGGATAGATCGCCTTGTCCAGGCTCATACCCGCGATGGCGAAAGAAGTGGATACCGGCGGATGCGCGTGGCAAACGCCGCCGACCTCAGGGTTTTCGTTGTAAACGCGCAGATGCATCTTGATCTCACTGGAGGGCTTGAGCGGCCCCTGGGAGAGCACGGTCCCGTCCAGCCTGAGCTTGACCAGGATGTCCTCGCTCATAAAGCCCTTGGAGACACCCGTGGGTGTCGCCCAGATGATGTCGTCATCCACCTTGCAGCTGATGTTTCCGTCATTAGCGGCGACGAAGTTCTTCTGATACATCCGGCGGCCGATCTCACAGATCAGCTTTTTCGCTTCGTCATCCGTCGGATAGCGCTTCATTTCATGCATGGTTCATCTGCTCCTGTCCGTATCTTTCATTTGATCGTTTAGTGTTTAGTAAACTAAACGGTTCTATTCATCTATAATATAGTAGAATCGTTAAGTAATGTCAACCTTGCTGCACAAAAAAGATTCTAAAACTTTCAGCTCGATTTTGTCTGTTTAATCTACTTTTCGAGCGTTACTCTGTCCTTATTATCAGAATAAGCAGCCCTTTCAACAGGCATTTTCCTTAAATTCTTTTCGATAATAACTTGACAGTCTTTCTAAACAGCACTATACTGTTATCAGCACGGGAAGACGGATCTTCCCGATCAGCACAAAGGAGGAAAACCTATGAAAAAGATTCTCGCTATCGTATTGGCGCTGGTCCTGGCCCTCTCCATGATGGCCGTTGCCTCCGCCGAGACCACGAACCCCGTTGCGGGCAAGAAGGTCGCTTACATCATGCTTCTGCCCAGCGCCACCATCTTCCAGATGTGGAAAGACTCCTGCGCCGATCTGTGCAAGGCGCTGGATGTGGACTTTGACTTCTTCTTCTGCGGCGGCGACTTCAACAACTGGATGGATACCATCAATACGTGTGCCTCTTCAGGTTATGACGGAATCCTCGTCAGCCACGGCAACCAGGACGGCTCCTATGTCTTCCTGAAGGAAGTCGCGGAGAAGTATCCGGAAATGAAGATCGTCTGCTTCGACACCCAGTTCTATACCGACGGCGAATATCAGAAGCTGCCGGGCATCACCCAGCTCTTCCAGCAGGATAAGAGCCTGGTCACCGTTCTGCTCGACTCCATGATCGAGAAGTTCGGCGAGGGCGTCCGCCTGATCAAGGTCTGGCGCGGCCCCAACTACAACAGCCCGTTCGATCGCCGCGAAGTCGGCTGGCAGGAGTATGAGGCTGCCGGCAAGATCAAGACCGTCGGCGAGATCCAGCCCCTGCAGGACAGCATGGACTCCGCCAACGCCGTGACCGCCGCTTACCTCCAGTCCATCGACCGCAAGGACGTGGACGGCGTCATCGCTTACTATGACCTGTACGGCCAGGGCGTCTTCAACGCCATCAAGGAAAACGCGCTGATGAACGGCACCGAGGGCGACGCGCTGCCCATGGCTTCCGTTGACATCGACAACGTGGACGTCACCCACATGCACGATGATCCCGCCATCTGGACCGCGGCCGGCACGACCGACTGGACCCTCAACGGCGAGATCGCGATGCGCCTGCTGATGCTGGAGATGGCCGGCGAGTATGACAAGATCTATGATCCGGCTTCCGGCGAGTACGGCGTGGACGTCGTCGAAGTCCCCGGCACCGCTATCTTGGCCTCTAACATCAAGGATGACAGCACTGTAGAAAACCTCGGCGAAATCGCCGGCGAGACCTACGGCAACCTCGGCTACCTCTCCGTGGCCGACTGGATGCCCGCCGACCTCATCCACAAATAATTGAAGCCTGAACAGTAACTGTTGAGCATTGTTTCTTGACAAGGAGCGTCGGAGCCTTTGCTCCGGCGCTCCTTCTTAAATCCACATGAAAGTTGAGGAGTACCGATGGCCAGGATGACGCTTGGTACGCGAAACGTATCCATCGAGTTTCCCGGTGTCAAAGCGCTGAGCGACGTCAATTTTGAAGTCAGCACCGGTGAAATCCGCGCGCTCGTCGGCGCCAACGGGGCAGGCAAGTCCACCCTGATGAAGGTGCTGGCCGGCGCGAACCCCGATTATACCGGGGAAGTTTATCTAAACGGCGAAACCGTGGAGCTGCGCACCACGATGGCCGCCAAAAAGCTGGGAATCCAGATCGTTTACCAGGAAGTGGACATGGCGCTCGTCCCGACGCTTTCCGTCGCCGAAAACGTGATGCTGGGCGATATGATCCTGACCGCCGACAAGAAGCCCCTGGTCTCGTGGCCCGAGATGCGCCGCCGCGCCAAAGAAGTGCTGGACCGGCTGCACATCAATGTGAACGTCCGCACCCTCGTTCAGGATCTCTCCCTGGCGCAGAAGCAGATGGTGCTGATCGCCAGGGCTATCGTCAACGAGTGCAACTTCCTCATTCTGGATGAGCCGACCGCGCCGCTGTCCGATTCCGAGACCGCGGAGCTCTTCCGGCTCGTCCGCCATCTGCAGGAGACGGAGAATATCGCCATCATCTTCATCTCCCACCGCATCCATGAGATCCTGCAGATCTGCCAGAAGTATACCGTCATGCGCAACGGCGAGATCGTGGATACCAGCGACGTGACGGATAAGACCACCACGCGCGAGATCATCGAAAAGATGCTGGGCCGCTCCTTCGAGGAAAACTTCCCCAAGGAAGTCGTACCGATCGGCGAGAAGGTCTTTGAAGTCTCCCACCTCTCCGGCGCGGACGGCAAGGTGAACGACGTCTCCTTCTACGTCCGCAGGGGCGAGATCGTCGGCATCGCCGGCCTGGTCGGCGCGGGCAAGTCGGAACTGTGCAAGACCATCTTCGGCGCCTATGAAAAGACGGGCGGCACCATCACGCTGAACGGCAAAGAACTGAAGATCAAGATCCCAACCGATGCGCTCCGGCAGGGCATCGCCCTGGTGCCGGAAGAGCGCCGCAAGGAAGGCGTACTGGTCGGCGAGACCGTCACCTTCAACCTTTCCGCGGCAGCCCTAGACAAGTTCTGCGCCGGCGCGTTCGTCATCAAATCCAAGACGGAGGAGAATGCGCGCAAGTACGTGGACAGCCTGGGCATCAAGACCCCGTCCATCAACCAGAAGGTCGCCAACCTCTCCGGCGGAAACCAGCAGAAGGTGGCTGTCGGCAAATGGATGGCCGCGGACTGCGACGTCTACATCTTCGACGAACCCACCAAGGGCGTCGACGTCGGCGCCAAGCAGGATATTTTCCGTCTCATCAACGACATCACGCGGCAGGGCAACAGCGTCATTTACGCTTCCTGCGAAAACTCGGAGCTTCTGTCCATCACGGACAGGATCTACGTCCTCTTCGACGGTCATGTAATGGCGGAACTGGAAACCGCCAAGACCGGCGAGGACGAAATCATGCACTACTCGGTCGGCAGTACCGCAAAATACGCCTGACGCGGCAAATACAGGAGGAAATGATATGCAAGCCAAGCTGAAAAATCCTATCGCCGATAAAGGCGGCAAGAGCACCCTTCGCAGGCTGCTGGACTGGGCAGCCGTCATCGCGCTGGTGCTTTGCTTTGTGGTATTTTATCTGATCAAAGGAAACCGCTTCTTATCCGTCAACAACATGATCAACATCCTGCGCGCCATGAGCATCACGACGGTCTTCGCCATCGCGGCGACCGTCACCATGGCCCCGGATGGATTTGATATGTCCGCCTGCACGCTGGCCAGCTGCTCCGCCTACGTCTTTATGAGCATGTACCTGTGGTACGGCCTGCCGCTGATCCTCTGCGTGCTGATCACCATCGCCATTACGCTGATCATGTATCAGCTGACGATGTTCCTCATCCTCGTCTGCAAGATCCCCGATATGCTGGCCACCTGCGCGCTGATGTTCGTGCACCAGGGCCTCGGCCAGTGGTACATCGGCGGCGGCGCCGTATCCACCGGCATGAGGACGCCTTACGGCGCGCAGCCCATCCGCGTCAAGCTGGAGCCTTCCTTCAGCGCCATCGGCCGCGAGCCCTGGCTCATCGTCATCATGCTGCTGTGCGTGCTGGTCGCCCATATCTTCCTGGAGTACACCAAGCACGGCCGCTTCATCTACGCCATGGGCGGCAACAAGCAGGCAGCCAAGCTCTCCGGCATCAACGTCAAGGCCTACCGCTACCTCGCCGGCATGATCACGGCTGTGTTTATCGCCATCGGCGGCATCCTGGTCGCCTCCCGCGGCAGCTCCGCACAGGTCATGTGCTGCGACAACTACCTCATGCAGGCCCTGGCCGCCGTGTTCGTCGGCCGTTCTGTCGGCGGCGCGGAAAAGCCGAATGCGCTGGGCACGCTGATCGGTGCCATGCTGGTCTCCACGCTGGAGAACGGCCTCACCATCTGCGCCGTTCCCTTCTACGTCCTGCCCGCCGTCAAGGGCGCCGTTCTGGCGCTGGCGCTGATCGCGGCTTACGCGACCAAGAAGGAGCAGTAATCCTCAGGCCCTGAGCAGTCAGCGCTGCCGTAAGTTACTCCCGGTTCCATCGGAGCCCCGCGCCGTGGCGCGGGGCTTCTTCTTTCTGATTTGATATTATAGAATGTTTAATATATAATGGCGCTATTCTTATTGGATATGAGGCGGTTTGTGTGATCCTGGATAAGATCAGCTACCAGCGCGGGTTTTTCCGTCGGCTGACGATGATCAACACGGTGCAGTACCTTACCCTGTCCGTGACCGGCATGATCGACAGCGCAATAGCGGGCCACTGCTGCGGCGAGTCGGGGCTGGCAGCCATGAAGCTGGCTATGCCCGTTTATTCCGTGCTGAGCCTTTGCAGCACCGTCATCAGCTCCGGCTTTTCCGTCCGCGCGGCCCGGGAGCTGGAGAGCGGACAGAAGGAGGCTGCCGCCCAAACCTTCCTGTGCAGCTTCGGTTCCGGTCTTCTCTTTTCCCTCGTCCTTACGCTCGCGGGCATCTTTTCTTCCGGTCCGCTGGCCCTGCTGCTCTCGGGCGGCTTGCGGGACGCCGCCCTCCTGCGGGAGGTGGCCGCGTACCTGCGCCCGGTCCTCAGCGGCAGCGTATTTATTATCTTCTTCGGCATACTGGGCACCGTCGTCCTGATGGAAGGCGGCGGGATCCGGATCTGGGTTTCCTCACTGGTCATCCTTGCAGCCGATATTGCTGGGGACCTGGCCGCCGTGCAGCTGAACGCCGGCATAACCGGCATCGCCGCCGCCAGCGTCTTCGCCTATGCCTGCGCCACGCTGGTCCTCGCCGGCCACCTTAAGGGCGGCAGTTCCTTCTTTCGTCTTGCGCGGCCGAATCTGCATCCGCAGACACTGCGGGGCATCCTGCTGGACGGCTCCCCCATGGGTGTCCGCTATCTGTGCCTGCTCCTGTGCCCGCTTGTCATCAACCGGCTGATGATCCGTTACGGCACGATCCCGGGGCTGGCGGCCCTTTCCATCCAGGATGCCCTGCATTATCTGCCGAAATCCTTCTGCGAGGGCATCTCTGCCGCGATACTGCTGCTGACAGGCATTTACGCCGCCGAACAGAGCCGGGAAGACCTGGGTGAGGAGCGCCGCTTCTTCCTGTATTACGGTCTGACGGCCGGCTCCGCTCTTGCGGCGCTTCTCGCGCTGGCCGCGCCGCAGCTGCTGCGGCTCTTTACCCCGGATGAAGCGCTGCGGGCGCTCGGCCTCTCCGCCTTCCGGTGGTATCTGCTCGGCGTCCCCTTCGTAGCGCTCAATCTGGGCCTGATCTCTTACTGCCAGGGCATGGGCCGTCAGCGGACCGCCCTGGTACTGACGGTGCTGCACACGCTGGTACTTCCCTGCCTGGTGACCCGGGTGCTGGCCGGGCGGTTCGGCATGACGGGCATCTATGCGGCCTTCGCCGTTCACGAGATCTTTCTGGCGCTGATCTGTGGCCTTCTTTGGCTGTGCGCAGGCCGGCAGGCGCGAAGCCGCCTGACCGGCGGCGGCGACTGGGACCGTACCCTTTTTGCCCTGGAGAGACAGATGCACACTTTTGCAGATGTGACGGCGGCCTCAAAAGAGGTTCTCCGCTGCTGCAGGAAAGCCGGGATCCATGAGCGGCAGGCTGTCCACATCGCCCTGTGCCTGGAGGAACTGGGCACCAACAGCATCGAGCACAACACAAAGCTACGGCATCCTCTGCGCCTTTCCGCGCGTTTCATCATCGGCGAAAAGTGGCTGATCCTCCGCATGCGCAACAATGGCCGGCCTTATGATCTGACGGAACGCTACGCGATGCTGAACCCGAAGGAACCGACCTCCCACATCGGTCTGCGTCTCGTCTATGCCAGCGCCGACGAGGTGCGGTATTCCCACTTCCTGGATCTGAACAACGTCTGCATCCGGGTTGCGGTCAAAAGGCAATAAAAGTGCCGCCCGATTGGGCGGCGACATGCTGCCGGTATTCAGACGGCATTCATCTTTTTGGCGTATTTGCGCGTGAGCGCTCTCGGGGCAAGCCTGCACAGGAAACCCATCGCTTTGGTGAAAGCTCCCTGATAGCAAAGCGCCTGATTCTTCTGCATGGCCCTGAGGCCTGCTTTTGCCACGTCTTCCGCCAGGGCTGCCTTTCGGAACATTCTGGAATCCTTCCCCATAGCCGCCGCTGCCTCGAAACCGGTGGCCGTCGGGCCGGGACACAGGGCTGTAACGCTGACCCCCGTGCCTTTGACCTCTTCTGCGACAGCCTCGGAAAAGCTGCGGACAAAAGCCTTGGAAGCATAGTATACCGACATGCCGGGCCCTGCACAGAAAGCGGCAACAGAAGAGAGATTCAGGATCTTTCCGCTGCCGCGGCTTATCATCTGCGGCAGAAAGCAGTGCGTCAGCTGCATCAGGGCTGTTATGTTGACCTGTACCATCTCATACTGCTTTTTCCAGTCCGAATCGGCAAATGCGCCGCTGTCTCCGAAGCCGGCATTGTTGATCAGCACGTCGATTTCAAGGCCGTGTTCCAGCGTAAAGTTGAACACATCCAGCGCAGCATCCGGCCGAGAGAGATCGCATGCGCAAACGTGAACGGTGATCCCCTTCGGCTCCAGTTCATTTTTCAGCTGAAGCAGCTTGCCCTCATTCCGCGCAACAACCACCAGATCATATTTCTTCCGGGCCAGCAGCCTGGCGAATTCCAATCCCAGGCCGCCGGATGCGCCGGTAATCAGGGCAGCTTTTCTTTTTCTCCTCATACTTACAGTTCGATCACATGGGGCTGAATGTCCGGATCGTGGTTTGCCAGGGATTCCACGCAGTTTTCGTCCAGGCTCTGCTCATGGATCCAGGCCAGGGACTTTTTCTGCTGCTCCTTGTCTGCCGCGATACCGGAGGTGATCATCTCCTCCCAGCTCTTGCGCGCATAGCCGCCATCGGAGAAAAGCAGCACGAACTTGCCCTCCTCGTTTTTCACCTTCACGGCAAACAGACCGTCGGCATGCCCGGGGATATTGATGAGCTCGATGGAGCCGTCGCCCAGCAGATCATAGCTCTTGCCCGCGGGGCCCTGGCTGTCGTTCCAGTCAAACTCCGTCAGGGGGATATCCTTCCACCAGTTTTTATAATAGCGCACCCTGTTGGTGATCCTGCCTGCAAACTTCACTTCATCGGCAGCAACCAGGAATTTCTTGGCGTTCTTTACCTGCTTGAGTCCGTTGGCGTGGTCGCAATCCAGATGGGTCAGCAGAACGGCATCGATGTCGGAATCACGGATGCCCATCTTCAGCAGCTGCTCATCGATGCACTGGCCAAGACCGATGCGGCCCTGATTCACTTCATACAGCATCACGGAGCCCAGGGATTTGATCTGGGCCTTCTTGTCAAATTCGCCTTCGGGGCTCATATCCCGCGCCCAGCCGGTATCCACCAGAAATTTGCCCCGGGGACATTCGATCAGGTAAGCGGATACGGGCAGCCAGAGCCGGTCTTCCTTCTTTCCGAATACGCCGGACGCCTTGATCGCATTGCTGTGATCGCCGCCGAATGGCAGATCCGGTGCAACGCAAACCTCACCCGTGTGAAATACATGGATCCTGATATCAGACATGAAAAAACCTCCTGTTGTCAGCATGCGGCCTTCCGCCGTTGCTTCCATTATAGGAGGGTAAAAATGAAGCTGAACACTACAAAAACGCGAAAAGTGTCCGGTCTTACAGGACTTTGACCAGTGTATCCAGCACCTGATGAATCATGGGTTTGATCTCCCGTGTGCTCACCTGCTCCGGATGCTCCATCCAGAAGGTATAGGCGCTGATCATGCTGGAAGCCATCACTTCGGCGACTGCCTCAAAGTGGGGCGTCCGCTTTTTATCGGGATACCGCTCACCAAAGTGCAGGATGATGTTGTCCTTCCATTTTCGGATAAAGCGCAGGTTCGGCTGGACGACCAGGAAGGCATGAATGGCTGTCCAGTTTTCCTTTATGTAAGCCTCAACCGCATCCATAAAAAGGTCGAACCGCATATCCGGCAGGCTTCCGTTGGAGGCAGAGGCCGTAACCGCTTCCAGACCGCTGATGATTTCGTCTTCGATCAGGGCACGGACGTCATCGGTGTTGCTGAAATAGGCATAAAAAGTCGTTCTCGCCACCGGCGCAGCGGCACACAGCCCTTTTACGCTGATCTGGGAAAAATCCCGCTTCATGTATTCCGACAGGAATTGCGCTTTGATTGCGTCCTTTGCATCCATGATGTTCACTCACCGGTTCAGATTTCAAGATCCTTCATTTGCTTTTCCAGCTGCTCCACAAACCGCCCGATGTGGATGCCGTCGATCAGCCGGTGGTTGACCTCCATGGAAAGGCCGAGTTTCATGCGGCCGTTTTCTTCCATAGCCTTCCCCCACGCGATGCGCGGGATGCTGTCGTCCCGCGCCCCCGGAGCGGACAGATCGCGCTCGTTGGTCAGCGCCGTCAGCTCGATCCACGGCAGGCAGGAATAGTAGATGAGCGCGTCGGATTCCTTGGCAGGGTCGATGAACGTCTCCTGTGCCCTGCTTGCCCGGTCGGCTTCCTCGCAAAAGTGCCCGATCTCCTCCGAGTGCTGCAGGGTCACGATCTGGAACTGCTCATGCCCGGGTTTTAAATCCGTAAAGCTGGGGTCGCGGCGGCAGAGCAGCACCGGCTCCCCATCCCTAATGGCGATGCGGAAGGCTTCCACGGCGTTGATGGCCTGCGTGCATGCCCAGATCATCCCCTTGTAGAAGGAGAGGCCGTGCGACCTGGTATACCGCCAAAGCGGCGTGACGTCCGTCTGGAATGTGACCATATAGAACGGATTCGAGATCCCGGAAAAGAACGCGTAAGCCTCTTTCCGCTCCCACCGGCCGGGATCGATCTTTGCCATCTGAAACGCCTCCGCAGTTTGAAGCTTTGTTTGCTGTTCCGTTTTTACGTCGTTTCCCTGCGCACGAGGCTCACGGGAACGATCCAGTTCTTGCGCCGGCAGGGTAGCCCTTCCATCATCCGTACCAGCTCGTCCACCGCCAGCCGGCCCATCTCATCCACGTCCTGCCGGATCGTCGTGATGGGCAGCGCCGAGTAAGCCGCGATGCTGATGTCGTCATAGCCGACCACCTTGACGTCGTCCGGCACGCTGAGGTGGGCATTTTTCAGTGCCCGAAGAGCGCCCAGCGCCAGCCAGTCCGTGCAGCAGACCAGCGCGTCGAACTGCTTTCCGGACTGCAGCGCGTAGGAGACCGCGTCGTAGGCGTTCTTCTCATCTACCCGGCTCACCGTGAGGATGAGGGACTCGTCCACCGCAATGCCTGCGTTTTGCAGCGCCTTGCGGTATCCCGTCTCACGGGAGACGGCCGTTGAAAGCCGCCGGTCGTCTGTCAGCAGGGCGACGCGCCTGCACCCGCGCCGCAGCACCTCCTGCGCCGCCTGGTAACCGCCGCTTTCATTGTCGGATTCGATGCTCGTGGAATCGGAAACGCGCAGGGCCGGGTTCCTGTCGATGTACACGGTGGGCACGTTCGGCCAGCTTTCATTCTCCATATCATATCCGGAGATGCAGATGAGCCCGCGGATCTGCAGGGTCTGCAGCGAGGAGAGGTACATCTGCTCCAGGTCGTGGCTCTCATCCGTGTTGCAGATGAACACCGAATACCCGCGCTGCGCCAGGGCCAGCTGCACGTGCAGAACGATGCGGGAGAAAAACTCGTTGATGATGTCCGGAACGATGATGCCGACGAGCGGCAGCGAGTTGGTGCGCAGCCCTCTGGCCATGGCGTTGGGCACATAGCCAAGCTCCCGCACCGCTTCCAGCACGCGCTCCCGCATTTCCGGCGAGACAGAGGCGGTCCCGTTGATGACGCGCGACACCGTAGCGGTGGAAACCCCCAGTTTTTCCGAAACCGTCTTGATGGAGACGCTCTGCCGGTCTTTCATCGTCTTTCCCTCCGAAATAAAATCGGGGAGCCGCAAAGGATGCGGCTCCCCTCGCTTCATTCAGAATACCGAATGAATCACTTTGTGTCAACCCGTTCTTACAGCATGGAAGCCGCGTTCTCGGCGGTAACCAGGATAGCCGCAACAGGGGTCTTCTCGGGCTCGGCGCTCGCCGGATAGGAAGCCGGATCAGCAACGGCAGCCATCACGCCCTTGAGGCCGGTGATGCCGATGTTGGCGGAGTCCTGAGCGACAGTGCCGGTCAGCTCGCCGTTGGCAACAGACTGGATGGCGTCGCCGTCACCGTCGGTGCCGCAGACGTAGATCTGCCCAACCTTGCCGGCGACGATAACAGCCTGGATGGCGCCCATGGCCATGCCGTCGTTGCAGCAATAGATGGCCTTGAGCTCCGGGAACTGCTGGATCCAGGTCATCGCGGTGTCCATAGCGGTCTGGCGGTCCCAGTCGCAGGACTTCGCGGCGACGATGTTCATGCCCGCCTCGTTGAAGGCAGCCTTCGCGCCGCTGGCGCGGTCTTCAGAGGACTGGTTGCCCGCCAGGCCCTCGATGACGCCGACCTGCGCGCCGCTCTCGAGCAGGCTCGCGAGGTATTCGCCGCCCATGTGGCCGATCTGCACGTTATCAGAGGAGTCGAAGCCGACGCACACGGCGCCCTGGTTGGCCATCTCGGCAGCGTCGAACTTCTCGTCGATGTTCCAGATGGTGATGCCCGCTTCGTTGGCCTTCTTGACGCCGGCGATCAGGTTGACGCCGTTGCAGGGCGCGATCGCGATGCCCGCATACTCGCCGGAGTTGATGCAGTTCTCCAGGATGGCCAGCTGGCCTTCATAGTCGATGTCGCTCTGAGCAGCGAACATGTCGACTTCGATGTTGTTCTCCTTGGCATAGGCGGCAGTGCCGTCATACATGGTGCGCCAGAAGTCGGAGTTGGTCGTCTTCAGGATGACAGCGTACTTTTCCGCCATGCCGAAGGAAGCGACGCTCAGCAGCAGGCACAGGGCCAGAGCCAGGGTAAGCAGCTTTTTCATTGTGGTTTCCTCCATTTGTTTTTTATTTTCGAGCCGCTTTCGCGGTCAGGAACGGAAGGGAATGCCCATGCGGACATAGGGCATCACGGTGACGGCGCCGCCCAGCACGCCGGCTGTCTGGCTGTCCTCCGCGATGATAAAGTGCAGGTCCTCCGCGGGGAGCGGATGCCGGGCGCGTCTGCGCACCTCATCCATCAGCCTCTCCATCGGAAAGCCGTTCATGGCAAAGACGCCGCTGCCGAGGATGATGCAGTCCGGATCGAGCAGCGTGACCTCCGTGGCGATCGGGATCGCCGTATCGCGGATGAACTGCGCGATCTCTTCGGAATCCCCGTGCTCGCGGAACACGTCGCCGATGAAGCAGCCCGGGAAGGCCTTCTCCGTCAGCTGGCGCAGATAGCGTCCGCTGACGCGCGTCTCCACGCAGCCCTCCTGCCCGCAGGTGCAGCGGTCGCTCACGCCCCGCAGCGGGATGTGTCCCAGCTCTCCGGCCACGCCGTGACTGCCTACGTGGATGCGGCCATTGATGTAGAGGGAGTTGCCGAAGCCCGTGCCCAGATAGCAGCCCAGGATGGTGCGGGAGCCATCCGGATCAAGGTCATACTTGCGGATGTCATGCGCCAGGATGAAGTTGACGTCCCTGTCCACGTAGACGGGAATGTCCAGCCGGCGCTCCAGCTCCCGCCCGAGATCCACGGCGTCCAGCCCCGGGATGTTCGGCGTGGAGTACACGTAGCTGTGGTTTTTGTGCACCACGGAGGGAACGCCCAGCGCGATCGCCGAAATGGCGCCCGCATACCCGCAGCGCGCACAGTAGCCGCGGATCTCTGCAGCCAGGCAGTCGAGCGGATCGTCCCCGCCCAGCGTCGCAGCCGTCGGGAAACGCTCAAAGCAGTTCAGGTTGTATGCCTCATCGACGAAACCCATGCGCAGGTTCGTCCCGCCGATGTCGATGCCCAGGATCACGCGTTCGGCGCTCATGCACTCACCGCCCGGTTAAAGTCACTCATCATGATGTCGTAGGCCTTCTCCAGGTCCGGGTCGTTGTTGAACAGCCCGGAGGTGCCCACGATAAAGGACTCGATCCCCGCCTCGGCCAGCAGGCCGTAGGTCTTCTTGTTGCAGGAGCCGTCGATCTCGATGATGAAGTGATACTTCTCCGGGTCGCTTTCCTTCAGCGCCTTCGCCTGGCGCACCTTGTCCAGCATCTCCGGGATGAAGGGCTGCCCCGCAAAGCCGGGGTCCACGCTCATAAAGGTGACCTTGTCCAGACGGTGCAGATACGCCTCGATCGCCATGAGCGGCGTTTCCGGGTTGATGGCAACGCCGGGCCGGAAGCCCGCCTTCACGATTTCATCGATGATGCGGAAAGCCTTGCCGTTGATGACCTCGGCATGGGGGCTGTAGAAGCTCCGGATACCGCGCTGCGTCAGGGGCTCCACCGCCTTGCGGCAGGGCTCGATGAACATCTGCGGATCGGTCACCATCAGGTGGAAGTCCAGCGGCAGGTCGGAGACCCTGGCCACCGCCTTCGCCAGATCCGGCGAGAGGGTGATGTTGGGCACATAGTGCCCGTCCATCATGTCAAAGTGGTAGAAATCCACACGGCTGTTGAGCACTTCGATCTGATGGCGGATATCCAGGAAATCCATGCACATCAGCGAAGGGTTGAAATACCGTTTCATAAGCATTGCCCCCTTGTTCTTTGCGGCGCATGCGCCGCTTTGCCTTCGCGCCTCTGTCTCTTACTTCTTGGAGGACTTGGAGACGAAGTGGTCGAGCGTGACGGCGATGATGATCAGCGCGCCCATGACGACCTTCTGCATGGAAGCGTCGATCATGAGGACGGTCATGCCGTAGTTGATGATGCCGATGATGAGGCCGCCGGCCACGACGCCGGGGATCTTGCCCACGCCGCCGAAGAAGCTCGTGCCGCCGATGATGGTCGCCGCGATGGCGTAGGTTTCATAGCCCGTGCCCGCCGTAGGCGCAGCCGCGTTGAGGCGGCCGGTCAGCACGATGCCGGCGAGGCCGGCGCAGGTGCCGGAGATCATGTAGACGAGCATCTGATGGCGGTGGACGTTGATGCCGGAGTACCAGGCCGCCTCACGGTTGCCGCCCAGGGCGTACAGGTTGCGGCCGGCCTTCGTCTTGGTGGTGAAGAACCACAGGATGCAGGCGGCGATCAGGGCGATGATGGCGCCGACCGGCAGGATGCCGCCGACCGTAGCGTTCATGAATCCGGAGAACCCTGCCGGGAAGCCGTACACGGAAGAGGAGTTGGAGATGACCAGCATGAGGCCGAAGTAGATCGTCTGCATGCCGAGGGTGATGATGAAGGGATGCAGGCCGGTGCGGTTGATGAGGAAGCCGTTGACCGCGCCGATCAGCGTGCCGCAGAGCACGCCCAGGATGCAGGCCAGCACCCAGGGGGAACCCGCGCGCATCAGCAGGGCGGCCACCATGCCCGTGAGGCCGCAGGCCGCGGAGATGGACAGGTCGATATAGCCCAGCAGGATGGCGAAGAACTCGCCCAGCGCCAGCAGGATGTTAACCGCCGACTGCCGCAGGATCTGCGGGATGGAGTTCGCGGAGAAAACGCTCGTGGGCTTCGCGATCGCAAGCACGACGAGGAGCAGCAGCAGGATGCTGATCGTACCGAAGCGCTGCCAGTAGGTGGCGAAGTCAAATTTCTTCTGGTTGTTCTTCTCGCTCATGAGTTTTGCCTCCTTCTCACTCGCCGGTAGAGATCTTCACGATCTCTTCTTCCGTCGCCTTTTTCCCTTCCAGTACCGCCTTCAGTTCTCCATTGTGGAATACCGCGATCCGGTCGCACACGCTCAGCAGCTCCGTCTGTTCCGAGGAGATCATGAGAACGCCCTTGCCGGCCTTGGCCAGGCGGCGCATCAGCACGTAAATCTCGCTCTTGGAACCCACGTCGATGCCCTTGGTCGGCTCATCAAAGATGAGCACCTCGCTGCCCGCGGCCATCCACTTGCCGAGGATGACCTTCTGCTGGTTGCCGCCGGAGAGGTTGACCGTCATCTGCTCGGGGCCCGTGCACTTGACGCTGAGAGCGCTGATCTGCTCGGAAGCCCATTTCTGTTCCTTGCCCTCGTCCAGCATGCCGCCCAGGCCGCCGGCCGTGGATTCCTTGATGTAGGGCTCCAGGGAGATGTTCTGCTTGCAGGTAAAGTTCTTGGCGAAGCCCAGCTTGCGGCGGTCCTCCGTCAGCATGCCGATGCCCTGCTTGATCGCGGCGTAAGGCTCCGTGATCTTCAGTTCCTTGCCGCGCAGGAAGACCTGTCCGGACTTCTTTGGCACAGCGCCGAAGATGGCTTCCATCGTTTCGGTGCGGCCCGCGCCGACCAGCCCGGCAAAGCCCAGGATCTCGCCTTCATGCAGCTGGAAGGAGATGTCGCGGCACGCGCCGTCCGCGCGGGTAATGCCCTTTGCTTCAAATATCACGGGGTTCTTTTCCAGCTCCGCCGCGCTCTGGTCGGCAAAGTAGGTGCCCTTGATCTCGCGGCCCACCATGAGGCGGATGAGGTCGTCCAGCGTGACCTCGTTTACGGAATAGGTGCCGACGTAGCCGCCGTCCTTGAGGGCGGTGATGCGGTCGCCGATCTGGTGGAGCTCCTTCATCTTGTGGGAGATGTAAACGATGCCGCAGCCCTGCGCCTTCAGCTCGCGGATGAGGCCGTGCAGGCGCTCCACCTCGGAGGTGGTAAGGCTGGTCGTCGGCTCGTCCAGGACGATGACCTTCGCGCCGCTGACCAGCGCCTTCGCGATTTCGCAAAGCTGCTTGTCCGGAATGGCCAGTTCGCCCACGAGCGTGTTCGGATCATGCCGCAGGCCGACCTGCTCCAGAACGACCTTCGCCTTCTCCATCATGGTCTTGTAGTCCACGACGGGGATGCCGAGCCGCTTTGTGGTCGGCAGCTTGCCGACAAACAGGTTTTCCAGGATGGAGAGCTCGTTGATGACGCTCAGCTCCTGATAGACGACGGCGATGCCCTCCTCCGCGGAGATCTTCGTCGTGAGGGCGCTGTACTCGTGTCCGTTGCAGATGATCTGCCCGGACGTGGGCTGGTACACGCCTGAAAGGATCTTCATCAGGGTGGACTTACCTGCGCCGTTTTCACCGATCAGCACGTGCACCTCGCCCGGCAGGATGTCAAAGCTGATGTTGTCCAGCGCCTTGACGCCCGGAAAGGTTTTGGTGATGCCGACCATCCGAATCAAGGGTTCCATAGCATTCCTCTCTTCCGTCTTGTGTCCGTCCTTCGTTCCGCCTTCATTTGTAAACGTTTTCATTATTTCGCGTCAGCCAACCAGTTTCATTCGCAACGCTCGCCATACCCTTGTTTGCCATTTCACGCACTTTGAAATTGTTCAATTGACCTATCGTTCATGTGAATTATAAGGCGGTTTGATTGGAACTGTCAACCCTGTTTTGTAAAGTTTTTCAATAAAATTTCTCCTGTAATCCGATTCTGACCAATCGCCTCGTCAAATTTGTCAAAAAACCGCGCCGGAAATGTAAACGTTTACAATCACCTGCTCAGTTTTCACGCTGCAGGCTCCGAGTAAAACAGACAGACAAAAAGCTTCCCTGCGGTTCATCCATCCTCCGGGATGAATGACGACCGGCAGGGAAGCCTGTCTGTATATTTTTTATAAGCTGAAATCTGCCCGGCGCTCACGGCCTGCATTTTCCGCAGGGTGTAAAGCCCTCTGCGATCAGCTCCCCGCGGCAGCCCCGGCGCTCCTTCCGGTTCCGTTTGGAGATGCTCTTGGCATCCGTGCAGTCCGGCAGGTGAAATTTCCCCGTCCGGGTGTTGACGATGTATGCACGCTCCCCGGCTGACGTCCCGCCGCTTTCCCAGTCGTCTGCGCGGGTCGTATACCCCGAAGCGTAATCGATCGCCACGCCCGGCTCGCTGTTTGGCAGCAGAACGCAAAACTGCAGGCCTCTTCCCCGGTCCTCCACGGACTGCGCCTCCAGCAGCACCGCGGAGCACAGCAGATTATCCCTCTCATACAGCGGGGTCGCGCGGTAGAAGACATGCCTGCCCGTCTTTCGGATGTAAGCCGCGATCTCGTTCTCTCTTGGAAGCATCAGAGCGTGGTTGAGCGCGTGGGTGCCCGTAAACAGGTTGTTCATCTCATCCGCGCCGCCCAGCTGCCGCCCGATCAGGTGGCAGCGGTTGTAGACCCAGCGGTCCCGGACGAAGCTGTAAGCCGCGTTGTGCAGCCCCGTCGGCCGGAAGTTCGCGATGTCCGCGCGCTCCTCGCCCTGCCGCAGTTCCGGCCCCAGCACCGCGACGGCCGCCGTGCAGCGCCCCAGCGCGTCCGGCTCTCCGTAGCGGACGAATGCGCTGCTCCCGTCCAGCCCCGAAAAGTCCGGCAGAGTCTCCAGCACGGTCTCCTGCGGCGCGGGAAACTCGGCGAAGGAAGCCGGAGAAAGCAGAAGCAGCAGAAGGCACAGACAAAGCGTCGCTGCGGCTGTGCTAAACCCCTTACGCATCTTTGCCCTCCCCCATCCGAATGGCGCGGACGATCATGGAAGTGCCCAGCAGCACGACGAAGAGAAAGCTTACCAGACCGGAGACGCCTTCCATCGTATAGGTAAAGGAATCCGTACTGCTGCCGAAGGTACTCATCATCGAGCGCTCCAGCGCAAGGACGGAGCCCGCTGCGGACGCCAGGGAGATATTGCGCAGCATGACCCAGAAGAGGTCTCCGTGCCGGTGCGCCTGCACGGCATTCACGATCGCTTTGATGACGATACCGAATGTGAAAGCGGCGATGGCGATCATGACGGCGATGGGATAGCTCCTGCCTACGGCGTTTGAAATTGTCAGCTTGACGATGACCGACAGGATCCCGGCCAAAAGGAACATCCCCGTTCCCGTCACCGTCATCGTGCGCTTTGCCGTACTTTTTCCGGGCAGCTTGCCGCGGGACGACAGAACCAAGAGCTTCATCAGCCCCAGCACGGCGTAGTAGACGGACATCACCGCAAACCACGCGGACTGTCCGATCAGCCCGAGAAGCGCGTTGAAGACGGCATAAACCAGATTCCACCCCATGCTCATCACGGCAAAAAGGATCAGCCTGAACCGGCGATCCTTCAGAAGTCTTTTCCCTGTATCGGTCTTCTCAATGGCACTTCTCAGTCTCATGATCATAGGGCATCTGTCTTTGTGCTGTACCGCAGTACGTAAAGTATAACTAAGCTATATAATACAGCACTGCAGATAGCGCGTCAAACAATTCCCTTTCAAATCAAGGTATGCACAGATCCATCAAAAAGGGTTCCGGTTTTATCAAAGTTCCGCCGGCGTTCCGTCCGGATGGACAAGGATTATATCTATTCATTTATAAGCTTATTATTCAGTTTTAGAAATCTATCTTTTCTGCAACAATAACATTAACACCAGCACTAGACAAATACCCAAATACAATTCTTTCATGCTTTTCTATATTTCCTATCATGAACTTCTCGCCATTTTCTTCCTGCATATTCAATATTCTGTTATAATGATACCAGTTTAAATAGAGAGGGCTGATTGAATGAAACACTTTATTCAGTTATTCATTGTAAGCATTATGCTTTCTGTTTCTACAATATGGTGTCTATTGGCCTATGCTGAAGTATACGGAGACTATCTATATACTATTGAAGATGGCACAGCTATTATTGACAAGTATCAAGGAATCAAAGAATACCTCACCTTACCAGAGCAGATAAATGGTTATCCTGTTGTTGCTACAGGTCTTTCAACTTTTGAAGATTGCACAAGTCTTAGAACTATCAAGTTTCCTGCTGGATTTAAAAGGCTTGGCACTCAAGCTTTTTGGAAGTGTACCCATCTAGAAAACGTAATACTACCTGAAACCCTTGAGAGCATTGGCGATAATGTTTTCTATAAATGTGAAAGCTTAAATGAAATCAACTTTCCCGATAATATAGCATATATTGGATCTAATACTTTTAATGAGTGTCCCGCAATTCTTTACAGTCATATTAATAGCAAAACAGCAACTTCTCTCGGTTGGCATTGGTACTCTTTCATTGATAAGAATTATCGGGGTCTTGTACTTAAATATAAAGAGGGAAAGAGTGATCAACTATACTTAATCTCAACTGATGAAACATTGTCTGAGCTAATTATACCCAATAGTGTTGTCGGTCTCGAATTATTCGCAATTAAAAATGACGAAGCAAAGCTTATTTGTGATGCTAATTCAACCGCAGCTAAAGCAATTAGCGAACAAGTTCATTCTTTCGTTGAAAAGGATAATCCGTCTATCTTCCTACGATGGAAACGCTTAACAGGTACAGATACTTACGAATTAGCTGTTACTGGTGTAGACAAAACAGTAGAAACCATTAGTATTCCAGATACGGTTAAGATTATAGATGATTACTCTTTTATGAATTGCTCCGTATTGCATTCAGTAACAATACCTAATACCGTTAACTCTATCGGTACTTACGCATTTGCTCATTGTAAGAATTTAAAAAAGCTATTCATCCCTAACTCTGTCACACGAATAGGTGATAATGCTCTTACATCATATTATAGTCCAACCGTTTACTGTTATGAATACTCCTATGCCGAATCTTGGGCAAGGCAACACGGATTTGATGTTTTTCTGCTGGACGGAAAGCCTTTTGAACAAATAGGCTCTGTTTCTTTACCCGCAGATAAAACAATCCCGTTAGGTAAAGCCACAGCACTTGTGCCTGACATATTTCCTAAAACTGCTGACCTGAGTATTGAATGGTCCTCTTCAAATCCAGAGGTTGCAACCATCGACAATAATGGTATTGTGAGCCCAAATCATACAGGGGAAACAACCATCACATTGAAAGTCAATTCTCTTTCTGCTCAAATGCGCCTGACGGTCGTCATTCCCGCTTCATCGTTTTCTCTACCTGAAAAACTATATGTTGAAGCAAAAAGCACTGCGTCACTTCCTGCTCCTGAGGTCACTCCTTCCAACGCATTCCTTGATCTTGACTGGAGTATTGCAGATACCGTATATGCCAGTATAACTTCGACAGGATATATCGAGAGTTACGCAATTGGAGAAACAACATTAACTGCAACTGATACTTTAACCGGACTTACTCAAACTGCTGCCATCTGTATTATAGCTCCCGTATCTACATTGACAGTTTCGCCTGAGAGTCTCAGCCTTATACCATATGAAGCTTCACAGTTATCTGTAAACTCTGTTTCGCAAGGTATCCCTATTTCTACTTTGGCGGTTACTTATCAGTCGGAAAACCCAGCAGTCGCAACAGTAAATGCAAATGGACGAATTCAGGCTATCACGCCGGGTAATACCCGCATCATTGTACAAACCGCAAGCGGACTTGCTTCAGTGGCAACGGTAACAGTAAAGCCAGCTAATATCATTCATCTGCCATCGGCTTTAAAAACAGTATCTGAAAATGCCTTCAAAGGTACACAAGCCGAAATCTATGTATTGCCTGATGGTGTGCAATCCATCGAAGACGGTGCTTTTACAAATCTGACTAAAGCAAGACTAATTGTGGTTCCTAATGATATGACGGATATCTCTCCATCTGTTTTTGAAAATACACCTGCAAAGTTTATTTATCCAGATGGAACGCCAATCCAATAAAACACGTCACATATTCTTTATTAGCACTCAATCTCTTTGAGTGCTAAATTTTGCTTGACTTTACCCTCCAGCGGGCATACAATAGGCGTCGAAAAGAACGTCCGCGGGTTTCCGCGGCTTATCCAAGGAGGTTTTGTTATGGATCCGATTCGCGGCAGCGTCTCCATTGAGGCGCAGAATATCATGCCCATCATCAAAAAGTGGCTGTACAGCGACAAGGATATCTTCATCCGTGAGGTCGTCTCCAATGCCAGCGACGCCATCACCAAGCTGCGCATGGTGGACAGCGCGGCAGCATCGCAGTGCTCCATCCGCGTGGAAGTCGACAAGGCGAAAAAGGAGCTGCGCTTCATCGACGACGGCGTCGGCATGACGGCGGACGAGGTCGCCACCAACATCAACCAGGTCGCCTTCTCCGGTGCCAAGTCCTTCCTCGCCGAATACGCGAAGGAGGGCGAGGACAACGGCATCATCGGGCACTTCGGCCTCGGCTTCTACTCCGTCTTCATGGTCTCGGACACCGTGGAGATCGACACCCTCTCCTTCCGCGAGGGCGCGGAACCCGTACATTGGGAGAGCGCGGACGGCATGTCCTTCGAAATGACCGCCGGCAACCGGGAGAGCCGCGGCACCACCATCACCCTGCACATCTCCGACGCGGAAGAGGAGTTCCTGGACATCTGGCGCGTGCGCGAGGTGCTGAACCGCTACTGCTCCTTCATGGCGGTGCCGATCTACCTGGAGGAGATCAAGGAGAAGAAGGAGCCGGAAGCCGTTGTAAAGGATGAGAAGGGCGAGACCGTTTCCGAGGCCAAGGACGCCGAAGCGGAAAAGAAGGAAGAGCCCAAGCCCATCAACGACGTGCATCCGCTGTACACGAAAGCCCCGCAGGACTGCACAGACGAGGAATACAAGGAATTCTACAAGAAGACCTTCCATGAGTTTGAGGATCCGCTGTTCTGGATCCATCTGAACGTCGATTATCCCTTCAAGATGAAGGGCATCCTCTACTTCCCGAAGATCCGCGACCAGTTCGGCGGCATCGAAGGCCAGATCAAGCTGTACTCCGGCCAGGTCTTCGTGGCGGACAACATCAAGGAAGTCATCCCCGAGTTCCTGATGCTCCTCAAGGGTGTCATCGACTGCGCGGATTTCCCGCTCAACGTCTCCCGTTCCTTCCTGCAGAACGACGGCTATGTCCGCCGCATCAGCAACCACATCACCAAGAAGGTCGCCGACCGGCTGACCGGCATGTTCAAGACGGACCGCGCCGCCTATGAAGGCTTCTGGCCGGATATCCATCCGTTCATCAAGTACGGCGTGATGCGCGACGAGAAGTTCGCCGAGCGCATGAAGGACGTCCTGCTCTTCAAGACGACGGAGGGCAAGTTCCTGACCCTTGCTGAATACAAGGAGCGCAACGGCGAAAAGCTGCCCGACAAGATGGTCTACACCGCCGACGCGGCGCGGCAGGATGCGGCGATCCGCCTGTTTACGGAGCGCGGCATCGACGTCGCCGTGCTGGATCAGGCGATCGACGTCAACTTCATCTCCTACATGGAGTACAGCGGGGATGCGGAAAACAAGTTCCACTACTGCCGTGTGGATGCGGAGCTGGACAGCCTCACCGACAAGGACGCCACGGACACCGCGTTGCTGGATGACGAAAAGCTGACCGCCCTGGTGAAGGAAGCCAGCGGCAAGGACGACCTCACCGTCGAGGTAAAGCCCCTGGCCAACGAATCCATCCCCATGATGCTGATCGAGGACGAGCAGAGCCGCCGCTTCAACGACATGAGCCGCATCTACGGCCGCAGCGAGTTCTCCATGCCGGAGAAGTACTCCGTGGTGCTCAACAGCCGCAACGCTACCGTCCGCAAGCTCTCCGAGCGTGAGAAGGACGAGCGCAGCGTGCTGCTCACCCGCCAGCTTTGCGACCTGGCCGAGCTCTCGCGCCAGCCGCTCACGGCCGAGCGCATGACCGAGTTCCTGCGCCGCTCCATGGAGATCGTAAACCTCGCCGCCGGCGAAGACGCCCCGGCAGAGAAGACCGAGGCTTGACACTGCTTCCTCAATTGCCTTATAATAAGCGGGCTTTCCGACAGGAAAGCCCGCTTTTCGCGGAGGTGTATCGAAGTGGTCATAACGGCCCTGAAGTGGTAAGCTAAAAGTAGACACCACCCTATTTTTTATAGACATTGGTTCTCTGTAGTAGTACCATCTACCACAGAAGTAACCAGTCCTGTAAAAGATGGAACCAGGGAGGTGCCAATGAAATACACCAAGGAGCAAC
>JAFUTW010000038.1 GCA_017484085.1 Clostridia bacterium | reverse complement strand
GGTGCAAGTGGAGGCGCCATCCAGACTCGAACTGGAGAATAAAGCTTTTGCAGAGCTTTGCCTTACCACTTGGCTATGGCGCCAATGGAGCGGTAGACGAGATTCGGACTCGCGACATCCACCTTGGCAAGGTGGCACTCTACCACTGAGCTACTACCGCAGGGAATGGTGCCTTGGGGCGGAATCGAACCACCGACACGGAGATTTTCAGTCTCCTGCTCTACCGACTGAGCTACCAAGGCATTGGCGACGCGGAAGGGGCTCGAACCCTCGACCTCCAGCGTGACAGGCTGGCATTCTAACCAACTGAACTACCGCGCCATATTGGTGGGAACAACAGGGCTCGAACCTGTGACCCTCTGCTTGTAAGGCAGATGCTCTCCCAGCTGAGCTATGCTCCCGGGCGCCGCCGCATCGCAAGACTGTGTCGAGCGCGGCGACAGATGGTATGATACACGAAAGACGCCTTTTTGTCAACGCTTTTTCTGAATTTCTTTTAATCAATCCACTTTGGAGCAAAATGTGATCGCAGTTGCCGTAAAAAAATAAAAAGGCCTGTCCTTCTAATTGTAATTAGAAAAACAGGCTGGCAGGGGCAGAAGGACTCGAACCCTCAACAAAGGTTTTGGAGACCCACGTGTTACCATTACACCATACCCCTAACGACGGATATTTTACTCCCCGTCAGGTGTAATGTCAACAACTTTTTCTGAATAACAGTGATTCTTCATCCGGTTTACGGGATCGAGCTTTCGTTTCCCTATAGCTTTATCTTGCTCTCCGGTAAATCTCAGCCATATCAGCACAGTACAGCTTCTTTGCGCTTCCTTTTACCCCGCCGCTGGCCGCCGCACAGGATTTGGCCATCTCAAGGATCTGTTCTTCTGTCGGTTCAATACCGAGTTCCCGCATATTGGTCGGCATGCCGATCCGGCGGTAGAACGCCTCCATAGCCTCGATGCCGGCAAGCGCCGTCGCTTCGTCATTCTCCTTGGGCTCAACACCCATGACGTTTACAGCATAGCGGACAAAACGCGGCAGGCAGTCCTTCATCACATAGCGCGCCCAGGTCCCCCAAATCGCAGCCAGGCCGGCCCCGTGCGTCACATCAAACATGCCGCCCATCTCATGCTCAAGCATGTGGGTAGCGAAATCTCCGCCGTCATTCCCGCATCCGGTAAGGCCGTTATGCGCCAGGCTGGACGCCCACATCACTTCGGCCCTGGCTTCATAATTGGCGGGATCGTGATGCAGGATCTCCGCATTATGCATGACCGTACGCAGAAGCGCTTCCGCGATGCTGTCGGTGATCTCCATCGTTCCGCCGTTTACAAAATAGCGTTCCATCGTGTGCATCATGATATCCGCACAGCCGGATTCCGTCTGCCAGTCCGGCAGCGTCACGGTCAGTTCCGGATTCATGATGGCAAAACGCGGTCTCGCGATGTCATCGTTATAGGATCGCTTCTCCCCGGTTTCTTCATTGGTGATCACGCAGCTGTTGCTCATTTCGCTGCCGGCCGCCGCAATCGTCAGCACAGTGCCGACAGGCAGACATTTCTTTGCCTGCCGGGTATGCGCGAAAAGCTCCCAAACGTCCGCTTCCGGCTCTGCAAGCGCATAGGCGATCGCTTTTGCGGAGTCGATCACGCTGCCGCCGCCGACCGCCAGAATGAAATCCGCCCCCATCTTCCTGCCGATCTCTATGCCCTCGCGGACCTTGGAAAGGCGCGGATTCGGCACAACGCCGCCCAGTTCCTGATGCTCGATCCCGGCTGCATCCAGGGATGCTTTGATCCGCTCCAGCAGTCCGGAGCGCACAGCGCTCTGTCCACCGAAATGGACCAGGACTTTTCCCGCGCCTTCCTTCAGGATCAGCTCTCCGACCTGTTCTTCCGTCTTACGGCCAAAGACGACTTTTGTAGGGGTATAATACGTGAAACCAAACATGTGAGTCTCCTTTCCGGCATCTTCCAGTTCCTTACTGATCGAGTTTTTGAACCGTTTCCAAAACGGCGATGACCTGTTCCCTGGGGACGAGCGGCGAGGGCTTCCCTTCTTCAGCGCAATGCATCAGGTGAGACAGTTCCCGGTAGAACCAGCCGTTCGGAGGCAGATTGGTCCCCACCGAAACGGTCACCGCTTCGCTGATGTCAAAATCCGTCTTTTCTCCGTCTGCACCATATCCGCAAACGCTTCCGCCTTCAGCGATCAGGCATCCGCGTTCAAAGTAAACGCGCCACCTTGCCGTGAAAGGGATGCAGGCGTTGAACCAGGCTGCCTCGGCAGAAACATGCAGCCCGTCTGCCCAGCTGTACAGGAACCGGTAGTGCTCTTTATACGCTTTATCCGCGCCGCCGCAGGTTACCGTCTCGATGCCGTCCGGTTTGCCGAACAGGCTGATGATCACATCCAGGTCATGGATGTGCAGATCATACGGGATCAGCCCGCTTTTCTCCTTTTCAAGCATCCAGCTGTCCTGCGTCCACTTCGGGCAGGCGGAAAGCCGTTCGAAATGCGCATCCAGCGCTTTTCCGTAGCGGCCATCCTTTACGACGCCCCGCAGCACTTCGACCTCGCGCGTAAACTGCAGCACCTGCGCCACATAAAGCTGCACGCCGGCCTGATCCGCCGCGGCAAACATTTGGAGGGCATCCTGCACGCTCAGCGCCATCGGCTTTTCCGTAATCGTGTGCTTTTTCTGAGAAAGCGCCTCCAGAACAAGCGGCTTATGCAGAAAAGTCGGCGCGCAGATATCCACAAGATCCACCGCTTCCCCGCCGCATGCCTCCCGAATCGACGTGTAATAGGGCAGGCCCCATTCCGCAGCACGCATCCTGTCCGGGTCGCTGCATCCGACGGCCGCTGTCACCTGTGCCCCATCGATCCTGCTCCAGTTCTTGAAATGGCAGTTTCCCATACCGCCCAAACCGACAAGAAGAATCTTCAATGCCCGTTCACCTGCCTTAAAGCTCAAAGCCGTGCGCGGCAAGATACGCTGCGCTGTCCTTTACCGCCTGATGGACTTCAGCCACGTTTTTAGGACCGCTTTGTGTAAACTCGATTTCAATGCTGAACGGGCTGTCGTTCCCCGACTCCTCCAATATGCGGAAGATTTCAGGGAAATCGATCCGCCCCTTCCCGAGTGCCGGGAAATCCCACACGTCATTCCGGCCGGCCTTGTCCTTGAGGTGCAGATATCCGACATCCTTGACGCACTTCTTCAGATCCTCGCAGGGATCAACATCCCCGTAAAACACGACGTTTGCCGTATCATAATTGATGCGGATCCGCTTGCTTGCAACCTGCTGCACGATAGAGGCGATCCGCTCACCCGTTCCGTGTTCCTTCCCGTGCGTTTCCAGCACAAGCGTCAGCCCGGCGTCTTCGAGCTCCGGCAGAAGGCCGCGCAGCGTTTTGACCAGCGAAGCGTCGTCCGCTGAAGCCCTGTCCTTCAAATGCGCTTCTCCGATCGAACTGACGATGTAATCACAGCCGAAAAATGCGGCAAGGCGGATGTTTTCAATAAAGTCACGGATGCGTTCCGTATCCATGAGATTGCAATGGCCGCTCATCGCGAAGGGGATCAGCCCCGCATCCCGGAGGCGATCCCGTATCCCATCCAGCTTTTCAAAGCTCATTGAAGGAAAGACGTGTTCCGTCCATCCTTTTGTCGCAGTCAGTTCAATGTAGTGAAATCCGGCGTCGCGTATGCCTTCAATCGCTTCATCCAGACTGAACCCGTGATAGCAGTTGGAGTTGACGGCCACAATCCTCTTCATTGCCGATCACCGCTTTCCTTTTGTATTTCTGCTGTCATCTTAGCATTGCGGTTTCCGCTTGTCAATGTATACAAAAAGCTGGCTTTCTGCGCAAATAAAAAGCGGCTGTGAAAGCCGCTGTCAGTTTACTGTCCCCGCTTATCCCCCCAGAAGAAGAGCGCTACCGTACCCGGACCGGTATGGCTGCCGATCGTCGTGCCGATATCAAAAATATGGACTTTGCCGTTCAGCTTGGGGAAAGCTTTCTCGACCATCTCGGCAACTGCGCCGGCATCCTCCGGGCAGGCACTCATGGAGATGAAGCATTTCCCGCTGTACTCCGCTCCGCCCTCCGCGTGCTCCTTCATCCGTTCCACGATCGCCGAAATGACACGCTTTTTACCGCGGATCTTTTCCCTTGGGATCAGCTTGCCTTCGTCGTTGACGTTCAGCAGCGGACAGATTCCCAGAATACCGCCGATAAACCCGGATGTTTTCGAGATGCGGCCGCCGCGCACATAATACTTGAGATCCGTCGAGAAGAACCAGTGATGCAGATACAGGCGATGGCTGACGGCCCAGTCCCGCAATTCTTCCAGCCCCATGCCCTCATCGCGCTTGTCTGCAAGGGTGTCCATCAGCAGGCCGAAACCAGACGATGCCGCAAGGGAATCCACAACATAGATCTTTCTGCCCGGATACTTTTCCATCAGCTCTGCGGCAGCGGCATTGGCACCGTTTACAGTACCGGACAAACCGCTGGACAGGCACAGATGCAGAACGTCTTTGCCTTCCTTCAGAAAGCCTTCAAAGTAGCCGGCATACTCCTCTTCGTTCACCTGGGATGTCCTGGTCATCGCGCCTTCTTCCATTTTTTTGTAAAAGTCTGCGCTGGACATGGTCTCTCCCAGATCGTCCAGATACTGTTTCCCGTCCAGTTCGTAGTGAAAGCAGATGTAACGGATATCCCGGCTCTCCAGATACGCTTTTGAAAGATCCGCTGTTGAGCAGCAGCTGAGAATGTATTCCGACAAGAGATATTCCTCCTCTTTATGCTTTTTCGGTGCTTTATTGCCGTCACGAATCTGTTATAGTATACCAGATTATCCGGTAATTTCAACCTCTTTTGTGACATTTCAAGCCGGTATGTCAAAAAATGAAAGCTGCCCGAAGGCCCGGCGGCTGATCAGCCTCAGCCTGCAGTCCGGTTCTCTTCATTCTCCTGCCTGCCCACTGCGGTAAATAACGCTTCTCCCGTGGGACAGTACGGTTTCAAAGCGTCCATTAAAACCTGCTCCTCATCATCGTCCCATTTGCCGGCCTCCCATGCAGCCGCTGCCCGGTCCAGTTTTTCTGCCAATTCTCCGATGCCTGGGAAAGCCAATTCCAGAGCCTTCTTTCTCGATCCATCCAAACCACCGTAACAGTAATCCGAAAGCATTCGCAAGGTATCCTCGCGCAGACCGATCCTCTGCATCAAGCGCTCCATCCGGTCCTGATCGTGCAGATGCGTCTTGACTGCCATCGCCCTCAAGTATTCCGGACATTGACGCTGCTGCTCAAAACGCTCTCTGTCCCGCCGTGCGCTGTCAGCATCCATATGCCACGTTTCCGGTGGCGCAGGGCGGATCCCCAGCGCTTCGATTTTGGGAATGTACGCTTCCCATCGATCACCGAACGAGTCCTTCATGTTACCGTCACCGCGCCAGGCACGCTCCGCGCCTGCTGCGAGCCTCGGGAACAGCTGACGTCCTGCTGTCTTGAAATCGGCAACGTACTCCGTCCAGAGCGGGAATTCCGCCCCCAGAAAACCGGGCAGCACTGCATAGTCCGCCTGCGGCGCGGAAAGGATCTTCCAGGCGTCGATCCTGTGAAACGGATAATCAAGATAGGCGTAAGCCGTATCCGAGTCGATCATCCTTCCGCCCGCCGCTGCGTGCCTCTTCGCCGCTTCCGGATTGCCGCGCCAGAACTGCACGATGAAATACGGCGGAAGTTCGCCGCCCTCCAGCGCATCGTTCCATACGATCGTCTCTTTCCCAAGCTGTGAGAGATATGCGCCTATTTCAAGCACAAGCCACCGCTGCAGCGCGTCTTCGCTTGTGATGCCCAGCGCCTTCATCCGCCTCTTACAGCAGGGGCATCTCCTCCAGCGCAGCTTCAGCGCTTCATCCCCGCCGATATGCACATATTTGGAAGGGAATAACGCCGTCACTTCCCTCAGCACATCTTTGATAAAAGCGATCGATTCATCCTTGCCGGCGCACAGCAGTCTGTCAAAAATACCGGCGCTCCTGCCGATTTCAGCGCTGTCCCTGTCCGGCAGCTCACAGCCCAGCCAGGGATACGCCGCCAGCATGGCGCTTGCGTGTCCGGGGATCTCGATCTCCGGGATGGTCTCAATGTCCCGCTCCTGCGCATACCGCACGATATCCCGGACTTCCTCCTGCGTATAGTAGCCGTCGTTGCTCTGCTCAGGGTCGCAGATACCGAAGGCCGAACGGCCGCGAACGGCTCCCGTGCGGGTCAGTTCCGGCCAGCTTTTGATCTCCAAACGCCAGCCCTGATCGTCCGTCAGATGCCAGTGAAAGCGGTTCAGCTTCAGCAGCGCGGCTGCATCCAGCAGGCGCTTGATCTGTTCGGTTGGCATAAAGTGCCTGCAGACATCCAGCATAAAGCCCCTGCTGCGCATAACGGGCCCGTCTTCGATCGACAGGCAGGGCAGTTTGTCGCCGAACTGCTCCCGGAGAAGGCGAAGCGTCAAACCGGCATAGCGCAGCCCTGCACTGCCGCCCTTTATCTCGATGCCGTCAGGCCGTATTTTGATCGAGTATTCTTCGCCCATCGGTTCAATCAGCGTCTGCACGGCCTGCACGCTTGCGCTGCAGAATCCTTCATTGATCCGGATTTTTCTGGGGTACGGCACCAGCCGGAGTGTCTCCATAAGCATCCGCCTTTCAAAGATCATGGCGTTTTCTTACCCGCCGTGAAACAAGGATGAGTACCAGCAGCAATGCTGCCGATGCAAAAATGAACCGCCGGTCTTCGGCTGCGTATACCGTGCTTTGCCCAAACAGCGCAAGTGAGCCGATCATCACCAGTTTGGCCAGACAGAGGGTTAACAGATACTTTCCGGCCGGGCAGTCTGAAAGGCCGAATGCAAAATTCATGAACGCGGAGGGTGTAAACGGCATCACCAGGATGATAAAAATCGCCGGAGCGCTGATGCCGCCGACCCATTTTCTTGCCTGCGCCCCGCGCGGCCAGCGCTCGTCCGCCTTTACTGCCGCCCCTCTCAGGGCCAGGCGGAACACGCTGAAGACGATCGTGCAGCCGGCGCAAGTTCCTGCCCAGCTGTACAGGAATCCCCAAAGCGGACCGCAGGCCGCCACGTTCAGCGTTACGATCGCGATCAGCGGGAGCGGCGGTATCAGCGATTCCAGCATGGCCAGCGCAACCGGCGCAATCGGACCGATTGCCGCATACCGCTCAAACAGCCGGAGCCAAAAATCCAAAGATGTGATGCTGCTCAAGATTTCCGCCATTGTTTCTCCGGTTTCATGCCATCTCTTCTGCTGTCCGTTCCGTTCAGGACCGGATCAGCCGTTAAAAGCGCGACTATAGTATCCCCGTTCCCACCCTCGCCTGCAGCCGGTGCGCGGTAATGAAGTATGCGCCTTGTCAATGCGTTTATGCGCGATAGAGCCTTACGATGCTGTAGGGATTCGAACCCCGCCCTGCTCCCGGGCTCCATAGCGCACGACTCCGTTCTCTGTCGCCGAGATGCACCCGCACCGCAAGCTACCAGCAGCGCTTACAGCGCCATTTCAGTCGTCCAGTTGGTCTCCTGTATCCGGTTATCCAGCTTTCTCAGCTCCGCCGACAGCGCATCCGCTTCTTTCTGCAGCGCAGGTACATCCACAGCCGAAAGAATGCGGATTTCGGTATGCGCTGCCCTTTTGGCAAGCCGACTGCCCTCGGCAATGACCTCCCTCAGGGCTTCGATCTGCAGCCGCAGCGCATCCCTCCGGGCTATCTGTTCCGTCAGTGTTTTCCCGTCCAGCTCCGTTCGGGTATTGGTCAGATTAACAGCCGCAGTCAGCTGTTCCAGTTTCGCAATCGCAGATCGCAGATCCGTAAGGAGGACCGCCGGGTCCTCTGCCGGGTTCTCCCCTTCCTGCACAGTCGCGTTATCGCTCAGCCTGCCCCGTAATTCGCCGATTTTGCGGACCAGATCCGCCCGTTCCTGCAAAGCTTCAGCCAGTTTCATTTTCTCTTCCTCCGTTTCATGCGCTTTCCCAATAGCATTATAGGCGTTTGGTGTGTTTAATTCAATCCGGTTTAAGCTTATCACAGCTCATTAGATAACCGTTCAAGAACAAAACGGTTTTGTCCGGTAAAAAAGAACTTGTCATGCAAAAGCCGGTTGATTATAATAACGCCTGCAAAAAAGCCCGCCCGTCGGGAGAAAGCGGTACAGAATGAAGAAAGAATGGTGGCATAACAAAGTTGCCTATCAGATTTGGCCCAAGAGCTTCCAGGATTCCAACGGAGACGGCATCGGAGACATTCCCGGCATCATCAGCCGGCTGGATGATCTGCGCGCTTTGGGCGTGGATATCCTCTGGCTTTCACCGGTTTATTGCTCTCCGCTGGCCGACGAGGGTTATGATATTTCCGATTATTATGCGGTGGATCCGCACTTCGGTACGCTTGAGGATCTTGACCGGCTGATTGCAGAGGCAAAGCAGCGGAATATGTACCTCCTGATGGATCTCGTCGTCAACCACTGCAGCGATGAGCACTACTGGTTCCGGCAGGCCTGCGCCGATCCCGAAGGCCCGTACGGGCAGTTCTTTTACATCGAAAAACACAAGCCCGGCGATCCCATGCCCTGCAACTGGCGCGGATACTTCGGCGGCCCCGTCTGGGATCTTCTGCCCGGGCATGAGGATTACGTTTATCTGCATGTCTTCCATAAAAAGCAGCCCGACCTCAACTGGGAAAACCCGCAGCTCCGCCGCGAAGTCTATAAAATGATCAACTGGTGGCTGGACCGGGGCATCGCCGGTTTCCGCATCGACGCCATCATCAACATCAAAAAGGTGCTGCCCTTCCGCAGCTATCCGGCCGACCGCCCGGACGGCCTGTGCTCTGTCCAGCGCATGCTGGAGGAAGCGACCGGCGTTCTGGAGTTCCTGGATGAGATGGCTGAGGAGACCTTCCGGAAGCATGACGCTTTCGCCATCGCCGAGCTTTTTGATAACAAGCCGGAGGAACTGCCCCGGTTCATCGGCGACAAGGGCTGCTTCTCCTGCATTTTTGACTTTGCCCCCGAGATGCTGAGCAAAAGCCCAGATGGCTGGATGGGCGCTAAAGAGGTGACACCCGATCAGTGGAAGCACGCGGTGTTCACTTCCCAGCGTCTGGCCAAAGACACCGGCTTCATGGCGAACATCATTGAAAACCATGATGAACCCCGCGGTGTTTCCCGGTACATACCGGAGGGTGAGCGCAGCGAAACCGCAAAAAAGATGCTCGGAGGCCTCAGCTTCATGCTGCGCGGCTTGCCCTTTCTCTATCAGGGACAGGAAATAGGCATGGAAAACACGGTTTTCCCGACGATCGACCAGGCGGACGACTGCAACACCCACGGAGAATATGCCGCAATGCTGGAAGCCGGACTTACCCCGGAAGAGGCCCTGGCCATCGTCTCCCGCATGTCACGGGACAACGCCCGCACACCGGTGCAGTGGACAGGCGAAAAAAATGCCGGCTTCACCACCGGCACACCCTGGTATCCCATCAACCCGAATTACCGGCACATCAACCTTGAGGAGCAGCGTCAGCGCCCGGATTCACTCTGGTCGTTTTATCGCGATCTCATCGCGCTTCGGAGAAATGAGCAGTGGCAGGAAACGATCGTCTATGGCGCCACAGAGCCCTGGCACGAGGATGAATCCCGCCTGATGGCGTATTACCGCCGCGGCCCGCACACGCTGCTTGTGCTGGGCAACTGGCAGCAGGAGCCGCGGGAGGTGCAGCTGCCGTCCGTTCCGCAAAGCATCCTCCTGTCCAATCTTCCCGATACACAGCTGGAGGGCGCAAGCCTTCATCTGCGCGGATATGAATTCCTCATCCTGACCCTGAACTGACAGAGATCCGCCCCGCCGCGTTTTGCGGCGGGGCGGATGTGTTTTTCGATTACTCTCCTCCGTCGTACGTGAAGACGATCCTGTCCGCCACGAAATAGAGATTGGAGAGATGGACGGGACGCCCTTTCTCGTCTTTCACCCATTTGAACATCCGAAAGAGCGGGGCCCCTACCGGACAGCCCAGCAGGGCTGCCTGTTCCTCCGTGGCATAGGCCAGCCCAAGCTCTTTTTGGGCATGCATGGAGCGTACGCCGAACTGCTCCCGAAGGATCTTATAGGTCGAAACGTCGTCCTTTACCTGGTCAAACAGCCCTGGGAACCGGTCTGCCGCGTAGGTCGCCCTGTCCAGAAAGAGCGGCGCTTTGTCAACCAGCATAAGCCGCAGGAATACCTGCACCTTGTCTTCCGGGCCGATGCCCAGCGCTTCCTGCTCCATCGCGTTGCTGACATACTCTTTTTTGGAGATCACACGGGTATGCTTCACGCTGCCCTCGGGATACTGCGTATCGGAGAAGCCTCCGCCCATATCGTTCAGCGGCTTCATCGTCACCCGAGACTTGGCCTGCGCCACAAACGTGCCTTTTCCCTGCTTTCGCTCCAGCACGCCGTCCGCCACCAGATCATCCAGGGCCCTTCTTACGGTCACGCGGCTGACCCCGTATTTGGCGCACAATTCCGACTCGGCAGGAAGCCGTTCACCGGGCGCATACACTTTCGTGCCCAGCTGCGACTGTAGTGTTATCTTCAATTGTTCATATAACGGGACCGCGTTATTGGCATCCAGTTTCATAGGTTCCCCTTTCCGCAAGGGCAGCCTCAGTCCTCCAGTGGATGCGGATAGCCGAAGCTGCCGTGTATTCTGCAGGAATTCGCCGCAACCGTCGCCGCGTAATCAAGCGCCGGCGCGATCTCATCTCCGAGGATTCTCCGGGTCAAAAAGCCCGCAATGAAGCTGTCTCCGGCCCCCATCGTGTCGATCGCTTCCACCCGCTTGATCCCCTGGGTGTAGCGCTTCCCATTGTCCGAGAAGACAGAGCCGCGCGATCCTAGCGTCACGCCGACGACAGGCGTTCCCAGCTCATGGCATCTGTCCATCAGTCCGGTGATCTCCCCCTCGGTCAGCCCGCTGCCGGAAAAGAACGCATAGGAAAGATAAGGGCAAACCCTCTGCAGATATTCATCCTCTGTCCGCTCTGAAAAATCAAACGAGACCTGTACAGCTTCCTTCATCTTCGGAAGTTCGAATTCGATGCTGGAAAAGCAGCTGGTATGACAAAGCCCGTACGACGCGATATACTCCAGATCGTCATCGGTCAGGCGGATCCGCGCGATATGCTGCGCGGTATCCCTCGGCCCGCCCACGAACTTCCTGTCGCCGTCCACAAGCCGTACACCGGGCGAACCGCTGCCGGCCAGGATCGTCCGGCTCCGCTCAAAGTGAACACCTTCACGCGCGAGCGCCCATTTGATGTGCTCCGCCTTCTTGTCACTGCCGAAGATGCCCATGTATGCGACTTCTTCGATGCCGTCCCGTTTACAGTTCACAGCCACGTTGACAGAGTTTCCTCCCGGATAATATACCCTATCGTCGAGGTAACAGTCAACCACATTATCGCCTACGGCGATCATTTTAGAAGGCATAAGTCATCTTCCCCTTTTCGTTAAAGATTGAATAGGTTTTCCCTTAATACGTCTTGTTCGTTGGAAATGGGCTTTTCCCCCTGTGGAGCGCACACGTGGACGGCCTGCGGCCGGGTATCCGTCAGCCCTTCACAGCGCCGGCGGTCATACCGCGGATGAAATGCTTCTGCATGCAGAAGAACAGGATGATGAGCGGAAGCGCGGAGATCGTCATGCCTGCCAGCAGCGTGCCCCAGTCCGTCTGGAGCGCGTCGCGCAGATTCATGAGGCCGGTCGGGATCGTCTTGAACTTCTCGCTGTTGATGAAGATGATGGCGAACAGGAACTCGTTCCACGCATAATAAGCGATGAGGATGCAGCAGGTCAGCAGGATAGGCTTGGACATCGGCAGAAAGATCTGCCAGAAGATCCGGAAGTCGCTGCATCCGTCGAGCGACGCGCTCTCCTCCATCTCCTTCGGGATCGTCAGAAAGCTGGAGCGGATCAGCATGACCATCATCGGTATGCGGTATGCCGTATACGGTATGATCATGGCCAGATAGGTGTCGTGGATACGCATCGCCCGGATGATCTGGTAGAGCGGGATCAGCGTGACCTGCGGGGAGAGCATCATGCCGCCCATGCACATCATAAAGATCAGCTGATTGCCGCGGAAGCGGAACCTTGCCAGCGCATAACTGCCCAGGGCTGCCGCAAAGATCGTGAGCGCGATCGTCGAAACCGTAACCAGCACTGAATTGAGAAAGTAGCGGGAGATGCCGCGGTTCCATGCATTGACGTAGTTTGACCACTGCGGGTTGGCCGGGAGCGCCCAAATGTTTTTGTAGATTTCCTTATAGGTTTTGAGTGAGTTTGAAATCAGCCAGAACAGCGGGTACGCAATCAGCAAAAAGTAGATAACGAGGAAGAACAGCGCCACTGCCATACCCGGCGTCATGCGGTCTTCCGGCAGCTTGTTGCGGATCTTCAGCGTTTTTTCAGCTTCAGACTTCGTAATGGCGGCCTGCGACATGCTCAATCCCCCTTTCCGGAGCGGAACGCCGTATTCTGGATGATCGCCAGCGCCATACAGATGATGAGCATGATCACGGCGATGGTGGAGGCATAGCCCATTTTGTCCAGATTGAAGGCATTGCGGTACATGTAAACAGCCAGCGTCGTCGATGCGTTGCCCGGTCCGCCCTGCGTCAGGATGTACACGTCGTTGAAGACGAGGAAAGCGCCCGTCACGGTCGTCACCATCGTCACGAACATCATTTCCCTGACCTGCGGCACCGTGATGTGCCAGAAGCGCTGCAGCCGGTTCGCGCCGTCGATTTCCGCCGCTTCGTACAGATCTTCCGAGATGCCCTGAATCGCAACGATGAACAGCATCGTCGTGTAGCCTGTCGAATGCCACTGTGACATGATGATCGCCGAGAAGATGGCCGTCTTCGGATCGCCTGTCCAGGCGGGCGGATTCTTCATCCCGAAGAATTTGAGCGCGGCATTGATGAGGCCGATCTTCGGATGATACACGAAGGAGAACAGCAGCGCCACGACCGTCATGGAAATCAGCACGGGCAGAAAGTAGGTCGTCCGCAGCACCGTAGAAATCTTCGCGAACAGCTTATCCTCGAGCAGCGAGGCGATGACCAGCGCCAGCAGAACCTGGATGGCGACCGAGATGAGACAATACCAGATGTTGTTGACGATCGCCGTCGCAATGACGGGATCGGTAAACAGCGTCCTGTAATTCTGCAGGCCGACAAACTCCTTTGTCGGCGAGAGTGCGCTGAAACTGTAAGCGGAGTAGTAAAAGTTCGCTACGAGAGGAATGTAAACGAAAACGCCCAGCAGCAACACGCACGGAAGCACATAGATGTAAGGCGTCATCACATTCATTCCGGCTCTTCTGGATTGCATGGCCACACCTCCTCTGTTCTACTGCATGCTGCCTTTCAAGAGACCCGCTTGTCTCCCTTAAAAGACAGCCGCAGCATGCCTGCGGAAAAGAGCGGGAGGAACCGCCCCTGCCAAGCGGCAACCGGTAGACGGTTCCTCCCTTTTGTCAATCTTACTTGATGGAAGCCGCGGCAGTCTGGACGTCCTTCATGACGTCTTCCGCAGTCTTGTCACCGGTGAGCAGCAGCTGGCCGCCAGCCATGAAGGCATCGGCGATGACAGCGTCCGTCACGTTGTCCTGCCAAAGCGCAGGCTCGGTGGACTTGAGGATGAGGTCGACAGCCTCAAGCTGCTTGGCATCCAGGTTGGTCTCGTCGAGAGCGCCCTTGACGCAGGAGAGCTCGCCGGTCTGCTTGGTCATCTCATAGCCGCCGTGCTGGCTGATGACGAACTTCACGAACTTGATGGCCGCTTCCTGGACCTCAGGAGAAGCAACGTTGGAGATCATCATGCCTTCCGGAGCGCCGGTGAGCTGGCCCGGGTCGCCCTTGCCGTCTTCCACGGCCGGGAAGTTGAAGAAGCCATAATCGAATTCGATATCATCGCGCAGGTATTTGCACTCGCCCAGCTGCAGGTAGACCATCGGGGACTCGCCGAAGATGAACGCGTTGCGCGCAAACTCATGGTCGACGGAGTTGGGATCCTTGGTCATGTACTCGCCGAGCTTCTTGAAGATGTTCAGCGCCTCGATGTAGCCGGGATCGGTGAAGTCGCCTTCACCCGCGTAATCCTTCGCCAGGGTCTCGGGATCGACAACGCGCTGGCAGATGGTGCCGAGGTAATGGGAGACCGCCCACGGCGCGGAGAAGCCGGCAGAGATCGGCTCTTCGTAGCCGGCAGCCTTCAGCGCCTCGCAGAGCTCATAGAGTCCGTTCAGCGTCGTCGGGACTTCGAGGCCGAGCTCGGTGAACAGGTCCTTGTTGTAGAAGAACGCCTTGCCGTCCATGGACCACGGCACGCCGTACTGCTTGCCGTCGATCTGGAACGGGGGCCACTGGCTCTCAATGATGGAATCCTTGAATTCCGGATCGGCAGCCAGGATGTCATCCCACGTCTGCACGCGGCCGGACTTCACCAGGTTGGTGGCAAAGCTGCCGGACCAGGACATAAACACATCGGGGATGTCGTCAGTGGAAACGAGAACGCGGATCTTCTCCTTGTAGGAGTCGTTGAGCACCTGGTCGGTCTCAATCTTGATGTCGGGATTCGCCGCTTCAAACTCAGCGATCAGGCCGTTCAGATAGCTGAGCTTCGGCTCGTTCGGCCAGCGGTGGAAGAATTTCACCGTCACCTGATCCGCAAACGCGACGGCACACGCCGTCAGGCACAGCACCAGTGCCAGGGCCAGAGCAAGTTTCTTCATGTTCTTTCCTCCTGTACAGGTTTTATTGCCTCATTGCTTGCTGCAATGCGGGAATCAGTACTGCATCCTCCACATATAGCGGCGGACGCTCAGCGGATGTCCGCGGTGATCGGCGAGCCCGTCCGCATAGGTGCGGATGACGGCGCCCAGCACCAGAACCGCGAAGAACTCGTGCAGGTCTTCATCGATGGCGCTCATATCGAATTCCGCGCAGTCGATGACGTTGACTTCCTTGGAATACTTTACGGCGAACGCCTCCGCACGCTCATCGAGCGGACGGGTCGGCCCCACGTTCTTGATGAGCAGGAAGGGGACGTCGTAGTCGGTCACCTCAAACGGGCCGTGGAAGTACTCGCCGGAATGGATCGCGGCGGAATGGATCCACTGCATCTCCTGCAGCAGGCAGATCGCAAACGAATACGCGACGCCGTAGCAGGGACCGGAAGACATCGTGTAGATAAGCGGAGCCCTCTTGTACTTGCTGCCGAAGGCGTCGGCGCGCGCCGCAAACTTTTCCTTATTGATGCGGAAGACTTCATCCAGCCTGTCGCACGCCTTGATCGCACGCTCGTACTTCTCATTGGGCTGCAGCGCGTTCAGCACGCCGAACACAACGCGGAAGAGCATGCCGTTATTGTGGTTGCCGGCATCCGTCTCCGGGCCCCACTCATACGATACGCCGTGCTGTGTCGCTTCCCAGAGCGGAGACTCCGTCTTGAACGCGAAGCTGATGGTCAGCGCGCCTTTTTCACCGGCCAGCTCAGTCGCCCGCACGGTCTCAGGCGTATTGCCGGAATGAGAGCAGGAGATCACCAGGCTCTTCTCACCCAGACCTTTGGGGCAGCGATGGACGAACTCATTGGCCGTATAGACAAAGGCAGGGATTGTGCTCTCGCGGTCGAAGATGTACTGAGCCGGATCAAATATGGCCTTTGATCCGCCGCAGGCTACAAAATAGACGTTTTCAATTTCCCGGCCGCGTACGGCCTCAATGGCTTCCGTAAGCTGACGAACCTGATCCTGATTCATGGCTAAGCCCTCCTTTTAAGTGTCACCGCGACGTCTTTAGGTTGTATTAAGACGTCTTATGCTGCAATCATACATATCAAAACCGAATCTGTCAACTGCTAATTGTCAGATTCGGCTGCTGTTTTCATTTTTCGTCATTTTTCCCAAAAATTGGCGAACCGCCGAACAGAGGCCTCCTGTTCGACGGTTCATTGATCATCCTGTCAGGGAGCTTCGGATCTCTCCTTTGCTCGTCTATATACTACCATAGAATCTGAATCCCGTCAACCGGTTTTCATGAAAGAATTGATGCACATTGAGCGCTTTAACCAAAGATTTTCTTTTATACCATATATTGTGTCCAAATTCCGGCAAGACACAAGAGAGAGACTCTTCCCTTCTTGTTCTCTTGATTTTTCAGAAAAGCCTTCCTCCGTACATCTTTCCGACACATTTCTCTGGTATTCTGACCGTGTCAGTTGAAGAGCAGCAACTGATCGATTCTTCAGGCTTTCCCTTCCTTCTTTCTCTTTAACGCCGCTCCGGGAGTATCGCCCGGGGCGGTTGTTATGCTTTTACGGGTGCAGTATTGCAGCCGTTTGTGGTATACTGCCTGCATAACAATTGAAGAGGTGACCATACTATGGACAGTTTGTTTTTTGCGCTGAATGTGACGATGCCCATTTTTCTCACGATGGCACTGGGTATGCTTCTGCGCCGTGTCGGCGTGATGAGCGCAGAATTCGCGGCCAAAGTCAACACCTATGTCTTTCTGGTGGCTCTGCCGTTCAACCTGTTTATCCAACTGGCTCCGATGGATTTCTTTGCCATATGGGACACCGGCTTCGTCCTCTTTTGCTTCTTTACCACAGCCGCCTGCATAGCGATCGCCTGGATCCTCTCACGCCTTGTCATCTCTGCGGAAGTCCGCGGCGAATTCATACAGGCATCCTACCGCAGCTCAGCATCGCTCCTGGGGCTTGCCTATATCCAGAACATGTACGGTAACGGCGCCATGGGCGGCCTTATGATCCTCGGAAGCGTACCGCTCTACAACATCGCCGCCGTCTTCATTCTGGAACTGCTGCGTCCCGGCAGCAAGGATGAGCAAGCCGGCCTTTCTCTTTCCAAACGCCTGCCCCATCTCATGCTGGAGATCATAACCAATCCTATCATTCTCGGTATCGTCGCCGGCTTCGCCTGGTCCGTGCTAAGGCTCCCGATCCCTGCAATTCTGGATAAAACCTGCAGGAATGTCGCCCAGACGGCAACGCCGATGGGCCTTATCGCCATGGGCGCCACGCTGGATCCGAAGCAGATCCGCGGCCGGCTGGGGGCCTCTGTCCTCGCCTCCGCGCTGAAACTTGTCGGCTTTGCCCTCCTTTTTACGCCGGTTGCCGTGCTGCTTGGCTTCCGCACCGAGAAACTCATTGCCGCTCTCGTCATGTTCGGCAGTGCGACCACCTTCTCCGGTTATGTTATGGCTAAAAACATGGGACACGAAGGCATCCTCTCCCAGACCGTCGTCATCCTGACGACGCTCCTCAGCGCTTTCACCCTCACCGGCTTCATCTGGGTGCTTCGTTCCCTGTCTCTGCTTTAACGGAGGGGTGCCATGCGCAGAATACTGATTCTGTTCCTTCTGCTGCTCCTCACGCCTGCGGCGGGGATCATGCAGACAGCGGAACAGCTTCACATAAGCTCGGTGTCGCTGCACTCGCATGTTGAAAACCGTGGTCAGATACTGGATACGATGACACTCATGCTGGACGAACCCGCCTCCGCGGAGCACCTGTCCGCATCTGACTTTGATCTGTATGCCGAAATTCGCTGGACTGACCGCTCTTTTCATGCCGTTCCTTCGGAACTGCGCTATACGCCGCAGGGCCTGGTTCTCTGCTTTGCCGGCATGCCGGAGACCTGGAATGAGACGGCCTGGTGGCGCGTTGCCTGCAGTGATGCCCGTTTCTCCTTCAGCAAAACCGATATCACAGAAGATTCTGTTGATGTCGCAGATGATTTTAGGCGTTTTGGCCCTTATAAGGAGGACTGGAGCCCTACGGGCGAAACGTTCGATTACAGCCTCTTCACCCCAAAGGTTTCAGGTGAGCCTTTACCGCTGGTACTGGTTTTGCACGGTTCCGGAGATTTTGATATCCTGAGAAGCGGCAGACAGGCACTGTGCTTCGCGGAACCCGAATTCCAGCAGAAGCATCCCTGTTACGTTCTCGTTCCGTATTTTCAGGAGGCAACGCTGCTGTCCAACGATGAAGTGCTGAGCGCCGCCAAGGCGAAAATCTCGTCCATGGTCAAGGAAGGTCTTCTCGACCCCTCCCGCATCTATGTCACCGGCCTCTCCATGGGCGGATGGAACGCCTTCCGCCTTCTGACCCGCTGCAGCGAAAAGCCCTTCTTTGCCGCCGGTATCCTGCTTTGTCCCTGGCTCTACCGCACGCTGACAACACAGGAGATCGAACGCGCTGTGGATACGCCACTATGGGTCCTTTACGGAGAGCGGGATACAGTCGTTCCCAACCCCGGAGAGATCGCCGACAGGCTGGCATCCATGGGAAGCAGCCTCTGTAAACGCACGGTTTATCGCACGGAAGAGTTCGAAGCCGAGGGCATTTCTTCACAGCACGCAGTTGATCTTCTGGCGCTTCGGGATGATTCGCTCCGGGAATGGCTGCTGGCACAGCATCTCGATTTAAAGTAAAAGCTTTACCAGTTTACCAAAGCTTGCTACAATGAGCGGGGATTACATAACGGGAGGATAAAAAGATGAATTGCGTCACTCTGGGATCAACCGGTATTACCGTCAACCAAAATGGTTTTGGCGCGCTCCCGATTCAGCGCGTCACCAAAGAAGAGGCCGTCCGTCTCCTGCGCATGGCGCTTGACGGCGGCATGACCTATTTTGACACCGCGCGCTGGTACACCGACAGCGAGGAAAAGCTCGGTCTGGCCTTCAAAGGGCTTCGTGGCAGGCTCTATATTGCGACCAAGAGCGGCGCAAAGACAGGCGAACAGCTTCGCCGCGATCTGGAAACCTCCCTGTCGCTGCTGCAGACGGATTACATCGATGTCTATCAGTTTCACAATCCCGACTTCTGTCCGCGTCCCGGCGACGGTACCGGCCTTTATGAGGCCATGCTGGAAGCGAAAAAGAGCGGCAAGGTGCGCCACATCGGCATCACCAATCACCGTCTGAACATCGCTGAAGAAGCTGTAGAGTCCGGGCTGTACGAAACGCTGCAGTTCCCCTTCAGCTATCTTTCCGGCGAGCAGGAGCTCTCCCTCATCCGTCACTGTCACGAAAAGAACATGGGCTTTGTCGCCATGAAAGCCCTCTCCGGCGGCCTCATTTCAAACGCCCGCGCAGCCTGCGCATTTATGGGTGAAAACCCGGGTGTCCTGCCCATCTGGGGGATCCAGCGCGAGAAAGAGCTGAAGGAATTCCTCTCCTTCATCAAGGAGCCTCCGGCAATGGACGATGATCTGCGGGCCGTCATCGAGCACGACCGCAGCGAACTCGTCGGCGATTTCTGCCGCGGCTGCGGGTATTGTATGCCCTGTCCCGCCGGCATCGAGATCAACAACTGCGCCCGCATGTCCCTCATGCTTCGCCGTGCGCCCAGCGCCAACTGGCTCACGACCGAATGGCAGGAAAAGATGGCCAAAATAGAAGGATGCCTCCACTGCGGCAAGTGCATGCAGCACTGCCCCTACGGTCTGCACACCCCTGACCTGCTCGCCAAAAACCTGGAGGATTACAAGCGCGTCCTGGCCGGCGAAGTCAGCGTCAGTTAAGGAGAAAGCATGATGCAGCTGATAACCCGGCGTCCTCTGCCCACCATCCGTGCTGTGCTCTTTGATATGGACGGCCTCTTGGTCGATTCCGAACGGCTGGCGCAGCAAAGCTGCCTTACCGCCGGTCGCGAAATGGGTTACCCGATCGATGAACGGGTGACCCGGAAGCTCCTGGGCTGCACGCATGCAGAGTGTGCGCGCATCATCAGCGAAGCGTTCCCCGGTATCGATACCTCCCAGTATTTTGCGAGATCCAAACGCGCGCTTGAGGCGGCCTTCCGTAAGGATCTGCAGGCCAAGCCCGGAGCGGCAGCCTTTGCCCGCCGGCTGTCCGCACAAGGGATCCCGTACGCAATCGCATCCTCTTCCAGCCCCGACCGCATCGAGGAATCGCTTGCCCTGTCCGGCCTTGCATCGCTCTTCCCCGTACGTCTGACCGGCGATGACGTCAAGCACTCCAAGCCGGAACCCGACCTGTTCCTGGCGGCGGCCGAACGGCTTGGCGTATCCCCCGCCGATTGCCTCGTGCTGGAGGATTCCGTCAACGGCATCAAAGCCGGTCGGGCAGCAGAGTCCGTCGTCTGTATGGTGCCGGATCTCGTCCCCTACAGTGAAGCGCTCGCGCCCTGGTGCGACGCAGTGGCCAGCAGCCTTGAAGAACTGCCCGGCCCCTTCCGTTTCTGATCGATTGTACTTATGCAAAAGAACTGCCGTCCGGGCAGTTCTTTTATGATTCAGTTCTCCGGCTCTTCAAACCGGAGCAGATCGTGAGCGATCGGCTGGTAGAAGAGGCGCCTGATCTCGTCCGGCTCGCCGGTACAGGCAAGCAGCCACATCAGTTTGGTGACGACTGCCTCGATCGTCATGGTATAAGCCTGGAGAACACCCGGCAGTTCCGCTGCCCGAAGCCCCACCTCATACACGCCGAGATCGCTGCCTTCATGCGGGACCTGCGTCGTTATGACGACCGGTTTTCCGGCGTCCGTCCACACCTTCAGTGCTGAAAGGAAGTTCTCATTTTCGTAGCACGGCAATCCCCCGACGCCGAAACTTTCAATGACAAGCGCGTCATAATGGCAGGCCAGTTTCGGCAGGATCGCAGGATCCATCCCCGGAATCAGCCGCAGCACGAACACGTTTTTATTCAGCTTCCTGTAAAACTGCAGATGCCCTTTCTCTTCGTCCTTCATGAGGTGCAGGATCCTTCCTTCCCGCAGCAGTGCCGCTTCCGGCCAGTCGATCGAAGAAAACGCGTTCATGGATTTTGTCCGCATCTTCCTCGCCCGGGTCCCGCAGATCACCTTGCCGTCGAAGACGATAAAGACACCCGGAAGCGAGCTGTCTGCAGCTGCGCGGAATGCGTCCTGCAGATTCATCCTTGCATCCGTGTCCTGGAGCCAAATCGACCGCTGGGATCCCGTCAGCATGATCGGCTTCGTGCTTCCCTGTATCAGATAGGACAATGCTGCCGCCGTATACGCCATGGTATCCGTACCGTGCGTCACCACAAATCCGTCATACTGCGCGTAATGCTCTTCTATGCATGCCGCAAGCCGCAGCCAGCAGTCCTGCGACATATTGGTGGAATCAATATTCATCAGCTGAAGGGTTTCGACCCTGCAAAACGCAGCGATCCCCGGCACCATCGCCAGCAATTCCGCTGCGCCAAGCTGCGGTGTTAACCCGTTCGCAGACGGGCGGCTTGCGATCGTTCCGCCGGTCGCGATCATCAGGATCCGCTTCATCCGGCTTTTTTCCTCCTCCCGTTTGCGCCGCGCAGCATCCTGCGGGCAATAGGGTGCTCGAAGCCGTAGGTCAGCAGCGTTGAAACAGCCAGCGCGGCAAGGACACACATAAGCGTATACTGCTTCTGCCAGATGATATCCCCCGCAAAATTCGGGTCCTCAAAGGCAGAAGGAATCACCCTCAGCCATTTGATCTGTACTGCCAGAACCTGATGCCAGATATAAAACTGCATGGATATGCCGGACAGGAAGCGCATCACGGGATTGGCAAGCAGCTTTCTCAGGCACAGCCCCGCGTTGGCACCGAAAAGCAGCAGCAGAGATCCGCAGATCCCCATGGCCAGCCTGCGCTGCATCTGTCCCAGTCGGATCGCATCCACATTCGGACACTTGGACTGCTCTCTTCCCAGCCTCAGCAGCAACAGGAAAGCCCCCACCGCCAGCACGCTGCAGAGAATCCGGCTTGCCGGGCCGCGTTTCGTATGAGAGAGCTTGACATGCAGCAGCGCCGTCAGCATGCCCAGCGCAAATATATCCAGATAAGCGATCAGCTGATTAAAAAGCAGGCTGACGTCCGTCCGGTTCGCCGCCGCCCAGCCGCGGAAAGAGAGCGCTGCGGCGATCATCGCAGCTGCCGTTGCGCCCGGTAATCTGCGGAAGGCTTTGGCAATCAGCGGGAACAGCAGGTAAAAATGCATCTCCACCGCAATCGTCCACAGCCCCGCGTTGATCGGCGTTCCGTAATAAGTATCATAGAAAAAGACGTTGGTGAACGTCAGGTGTGCCGCAAGATCCTTCGCCGCCTGCGCTCCTGTCCGGTAGAAGATCCCGGCGCCAAGCGCCCCAAGGAAGCACACGACGACGGCAAGCACGTAGGACGGAAGGATGCGGGCTATCCTTTTACGGTAGAAGACGAGCGCCGACGGATCGGGTGCCCCGTCCTCCAGCCTGGCCCACGGCAGATAGTGACAGAATCCGCTGATCAGGATCATGATATCCACCCACATATACCCGGAGCGGATGACAGGGTCCAGATCGATCCGCACCCCGAACAGCGTAAATCCCGGCCAAAGCCAGGACTGCTGCCAGATGTGGAACCACGCTACGATGCCGATCGCCAGCACCCGGATGCCGTCGCAGATGTCAACATAGCCCGTATCCGGTTTGCTGCGGGCATCCTCCAGCCAGCGTGTTAACAGACGCATTTCTCCTCCAGATCACTGCACGATGATATCCAGGTCGCTGTCCTGTCCGCTCTCTCCATCGCTTAGCACGGATACGACCAGCTTGTGCGGCAGGCAGACGATATTCTTCGCAGGGCTGCGGGTCTTTCCCTGCCGTATACACAGGCCGTCCCGGCAATTGGCTTCCCGCATGCTGACAGCGCCGTCTTTGACCTCGATAAGGTTAACGGCTCCGTCTTCCTGCTTTACCGGGTAAACGGCATCCAGGCCGAGAGAGGCTTTCAGCACTTGCTTCCCGTCAACCGTCACGCTGAAAGCGCTCCCCGCTTTACCCGCAGACAGCCTGTTGAAAAGGTACAGGCCGCCCGCCAGCAGCAGCATTCCCAGGATGACGATCCAGTCCCTCTTTTTCATTCCGCTTTCTGTTCTCCCTGCTGTTCCGGCGCTTCCGCCGCCCCCGCCGTTTCCTCCGGCGCTTCCAGCGGTTCGCCCAGATAAGTGAGCCGCAGGTTTTTGCCCGTCGCTTTATCCTTCAGCGTCAGGGTCGTGCCGCGCAGGCTGACGACCGAGTAGGCCGCGCTCCTTGGCCAGGGTTCGTCTCCGATGTAAACTTCGTATCCGCTGCCGCCGAAAAACCGCTCTGTGCCGGCAATGCTGCAGGTCCCGTCACGCCGGAAGTTGAACTCTGTTCCCCGCGTTTCCTTCCACCGGCCGATGATCCGGTAGACATAATCGTTCAGCCGCTTTTTGGCCGTCCGGTTCTCCGGTATCTTCTCAAGATACGGCAGAGCCTCCAGCGGGCGTCCCAAACCGATCAGTTCCTGGGCCAGACCCAGGCAGGCATCTTCGTAGAGCTTGGGGATATCAGCATACCGCTGCGGCAGCTTTTCCTGCCATACGTCTTCCAGTGCCCCGATGACACCGCGGTAGTTGCCGAGATCCGTATCCAGCTGCGCTTCCGTCCATCTTTCCCGCAGCCACTCGTCCTCACAGCGGGTCACGGCCAGCTTGGCATCGCTGTAAGCCCCCAGCCGGCCAAAGGCCTCCGCGGCCTTTTGGTAGTCGCCGCTCTCTTCCATCTGTACGGCCATCGCATACCTGGCGCGGAGCACGCCTTCTTCCGCGTCCAGATAGGTGCCGCACAGCACGTAAAGCGATGCGGCTTTTTCAAAATCACCCGCTTTGAAGCTCTCCTCTGCCATCGCGTAACGGCAGCGCCTCGCCTGCTCCGCCGCCTGCGGATCTCCTTCCAGGGACAGATAGACCGACAGCGCATTCTCATAGTCCCGCTCGGCGTAAAGCTGCTCCGCCCACGCCTTCCGGCATTCTTTGGCCATCGCAGCAGCGTCCTTATAAGCCCCCAGCGCTTCAAAGCGCGCCATAGCCTCTTCCGGCGACTGCTCCATCTCCCCGGTCGCGAGCGTGTACTCCAGCTCATTGGCCTTTTCTCTCGCGTCAGAATAATCCCCCAGAGAGGCGAATTCCACTGCGGCCTCTTCTGTCCTGTCTTCAGAAAGCAGTTTCTCCGCCCAGGCATAGACCGCCAGGTTCAGCTTATCCGTCGTTTCCGCATCCCTCGGAAGCTGGGTAAGCCAACCGATGGCTTCCTGCCAGTCCTCCGCCGCGATGGCTTCATCCGCCAGGTTCGCCGCGGTTTCGGCGAAGAGCGCCCTTGCATCTTCATGGTCTTCCGCAAGGCTGAACTGCTCTGCAGCCGTGACCGCGTCTCCTTCTTTCAGCGCCGCCTGTCCGGCTGCATAGCGGCAGGCTTTCGCATGGCTCTGCGCGTCCTCGTAGATGCCGAGGCTTTCAAACAGCTGCGCCGCATCCTGCATGCGCCCGGCTGTTTCGTAAGCTGCGGCCAGCCCGTAACGCGCGCTTCGCAGCAGTGAAACGGTATCCTGATAACCGGCAATGCCTTCCAGCTGGACGCAGGCCTCTTCGTATTTACCCTCTCTTAAAAGCTGGCGGCCGTAAAGGTATACGCATTCCGTCCGCCTCGCCTCAGCGTCCTCATATGCGCCTAGAGAAGCAAACTTCTCAATCGCCAGCGGGTAATCGAGCTTCTCCTGCGCAGCTTGCGCAGCGCTGTAAACAAGTCTGCAAAGCGCTTCCTCAGCTTCCCTGTCGCCTGCCATGCTCCTCAGGATCTTCTCAGCTCCGGCGGCATCTCCGTTCTTCTCCAGCAGAGCTGCCTGACGGAGTTTGGCCGTTTTCTGCCGCGCAGCGTCGCCGGCTTCTCCGGCGCGTTCCGCCGCAAGCTGCAGCGCCTGCTCCGTCCCTTCCTCGATCAGCCCGTCGATGACCTGGAGTTCCGCAGCCTGTGCTTTTGCCTGTGCGTCGTACAGACCCGGCCATCCGCTGCTGACACGTTCATAAAGCGCTTTCGCGTCGCCCGCCTTACCCTCCGCAAGCTTTTTGTCCCCCATGAAGCAGAGCGCAGCGGGGATCCCCCACCGCCAGGCAGCCAGTGCAGCTGCAGCCAATGCCAGCAGCACGATCGTCCGGATCGTCCTTTTCCTGCGCCGGATCCGGCGCTTTTGCTTCATATCTGCGTCCCAGGCGCTCTCCTCGCTGCTCCTGCGCACGTTGTCCAGCGTCTTCTGCTGCAGGCTGCGTTCCTTGTCCCCAAGCGTTTGATCGATCGCCTCAAAGGAGTATTGCCGCATGACAAAACCGCGCTCTCTCCCGCAGCGCATGCACAGATCCTCGCTCGTGCGGTTGGCCCTGCCGCACACGCACAGCCAGACCGAGTCGTCCTCACGGGCATATCCTCTGGCGTCAGGCCCTGCGTAGGCGCGCAGCCTGTCCAGCTCCCGCCCTTCCGGAAGGAGGTTCGGCTCGTACTCGCGCACATTTTTTTCTTCTCTGCGCCAAAGCACACCGTCCGAATACCAGACCTTCTCAACGGAGGATTCCACCCGCGCAGCTCCATCAACGTGCTCCGGCGCAAAGGCGCCCGTGAAAGCCGCTTTTGCCTCCCCGTGCACCGTCGCGCGGACCAGTCTTCCGCCCAGCCGGTGATCCTCCTGGTCAAAACAGATGATGTTCATCTGGATGCTGCTGACTTCCCGCTCCGCAAGGTTTAAAAAGTCGATGAGGCAGACGATCCGGCCGGTGTTACCTTCCGATTCGTTCTCTCTGTGGATCTCCACGCCGATGATCTCTACCGGGCACGTCAGATCGCTCTTCATGCTGCAGCCTCCTCTGCCGGCCAGTTACAGCCGCTTCAGTTTTTCCAGTTCTCCTTCAGTCAGTTCCCGCCATTCTCCCCGGCGAAGTCCGCCCAGATCCAGCGGGCCGAACCTGACCCGCCGCAGCAGGACGACCTGGTGCCCGATCGCGGCCGCCATCCTGCGGACCTGGCGGTTTCTTCCCTCATGGATCGTGATGAGCAGTTCCGTCCAGATCTCGCCGGTTCGCAGCACCTTCACCTTTGCCGGCCAGGTGCGCCGCTCGTCCCCTTCCATGATGACGCCCTTTCTCAGGCGTTCCAGTTCTTCCGCTGTCGGCTGTCCGGTCACGCGCGCCAGATAGGTCTTATCCACCTCGCAGGAGGGATGGGTCAGCCGCTGCGCCAGCGCGCCGTCGTTGGTGAGCAGCAGGAGCCCTTCACTGTCATAATCCAGGCGGCCGACCGGATACACGCGCACCGGCAGGCCGCGGAACCGGTCCATGACCGTCTCCCGCCCCTTGTCGTCGCTGACCGTCGTCACCTCGCCCGCCGGTTTGTGATAGAGAATATACCGCTTCTCCTCCTCCGGCCGGATCACTTCCCCATCCAGCGTGACAACGTCCCCTTCTTCAACCTGGGTGCCCATTTCGCTCACGGTCTGCCCGTTGACAGCCACCCGGCCCTGCAGGATGATCTCCTCGCATTTGCGTCTGGAGGCGACCCCGCATTCCGCCATGTATTTCTGTAATCTCATCCAATTATTCCTCTTCCCGTATCCATTCCCGCAGAGAAGCGAACATCGCATCCTCGCCTTCGTCCCGCAGCTGCGTTAAAAACCGCGTCAGCGCTTCTGCCGTGTCTTTGTGCATGGCGTCCTTCGCCTTTCCGCTGAGAAAATAATCCAGCGGATCACCGTCTCTGTAGTCTTTTCCGTGATAGGTCTTGCCTGCGGCGATCCTGTCGCAGATCATTTCGCCCACATACCGGCGGGGCATGGACACGGCCATATACCGGTGCTCGGCCGGATTGAGATCCGTCCAGTATTCCCAATGGTGACGGTTCCGCCCTTTGTGATGCATCCAGGCTGCAGAGTACCCGCAGGCTTTGCGTTCATCCTCCGTCGGGGAATGATGACCGTCGAAAAAGCGCACGCCCGGTATGAATTCCGCAGGAGAATACTTGGACAGATCATGCACAAGCCCCTGCTTCAGCAGCCCCGCTTTGGCGCAGAGGCGCATGACCGTGTGCCGGTGCTGGGTTATGGTTTTAAAGTGTCCCCAAAGCTTCCCGATTCCGTTCATCCGCACATACCCGCATCCAGCACTTCGTCACACACGGCACCTCCAAGGCACCGTTCACCGTCATAAAACACCATGCTCTGTCCCGGGGTCACCGCCCTCTGCGGCTCTTTGGATGTCACCAGCACGGTTCCGTCTTCGCAGATTTCAACCGTGACGGGCTGGTCCGGCTGCCTGTAGCGGTACTTGCAGGTGCATTCAAACCTGTTTTGCGGCGCTTCCCCGGCTATCCAGGTAAGGCCGCTTCCTTTCGCCGTTTTGCTGTAAAGCAGCGGATGATCTCCACCCTGCGCCACGATGAGCACGTTGCGTTCCAGGTCCTTTCCGAGGACAAACCAGCGCTCTCCTGTCCCGCTGCCGCCGATCCCCAGGCCTCTGCGCTGTCCCAGCGTGTAATACATAAGCCCGTCATGCCGCCCGACGACCCGGCCCTCCGGCGTCTGCATCTCCCCGGGCTGTGCGGGCAGGAACTGCTGTAGGAAAGGCTTAAAGCGGCGCTCCCCGATAAAGCAGACGCCGGTGGAATCCTTTTTGCCGCTCGTTACAAGGCCGGCCTCCTGCGCAATGCGCCGCACCTCGCCCTTGGTCATGCCGCCGACGGGAAACTGTGCGCGCGATAAGGCCTGCTGCCCCAGCATATACAGGAAATAGCTCTGATCCTTTGCCGGGTCGACGCCCCGCAGCAGCGTTTTCCGCCCCTGTGCGTCTTCGCCCAGCCTGCAGAAATGCCCGGTTGCCAAGGCATCCGCGCCGAGCTTCATCGCAAAATCAAGAAAAGAGCGGAACTTGATCTCCCTGTTGCACAGCACATCCGGGTTAGGCGTCCGCCCTCTGCGGTATTCCTCCAGAAAGTAGGAAAAGACCCGGTCGTAATACTCTTTTGCGAAATTGACGGCATAATACGGGATATCGATCTTTTCACAGACGCTTCGGACGTCCGCCCAGTCCGCTTCGCTGGTGCAGACGCCGTTCTCGTCCTTCTCTTCCCAGTTCTTCATGAAGACGCCGATGACCTCATGCCCGGCGCGCTTCAGCAGCAGCGCTGCCACCGAGGAATCGACGCCCCCCGAAAGCCCCACTACGATCCTGGCCATATTTCCCCCTTATTCTGCAGCCAGCGCTGTCAGGCGTCTGTCAAGGCCTTCCAGCATCCTGCCGCTGACCTCTTCGATACTGCCCGACGCATCCACACGCAGAACGCGTTTCTCATTTGCATACAGCGCCTCGTATCCGGCCGCCGTCCGCTCATAAAAGCTGTCCTTCTGCCGTTCCAGGCGGTCTGCTTCCCCGGCGCTCCTGCGGCGTTCGATCGCCTTGTCCGCCGCCATCTCAAGGTAGACCGTAAGGTCCGGCATGCAGCCGTCAACCGCCATCGCATTCAACTCCCGGATCCGCTCCGTACCGAGTCCCCGTCCGCCGCCCTGGTAAGCGATGGAGGAGTCGACGAAGCGGTCGCAGACTACGGCTCTTCCGTCCGTAAGCGCAGGGAGGATGACCGCTCTCACGTTCTGTGCCCGGCTTGCTGCATACAGATAAGCTTCCGTCTCGTCAAAGATGGCCTCGTTGGCAGGATCCAGGATGATCCTGCGGATCTGCTCTGCGATGCCGTCCCCGCCGGGCTCGCGCGTGACCGTCACTTCCCAGCCCAGCCGCTCCAAATGCCGGACAAGCGCCATCCTCTGCGTCGTCTTGCCGCAGCCGTCCATCCCTTCCATGGAGATGAACAGACCGCGGGCCGGTTCTTTGTCGCCCAGGATCAGCCGCTGCAGCTCCCGCACGTCCGATGCAACAGAATCCGCACCGGATGCAAGCAGCTCCTCCCTGCTGCCGTATCCAAAGCTCACGCCGATCGAGGGGAGGCCGACTTCCTTTGCCGCGTCGATGTCGTAGCATCTGTCGCCGACCATCACCGCCGCACCGCCCGCAAGCCCAGCCGCGCGCCGCACAAAATCCGCTTTGGAGACGGAGACCCGCTCCGTCGTCGGTCCCACGATCCCGTCCAGATACGGCAGAAGCCCGAAACGCTCCGCTATCCGCTCGGCGAAGACCTGCGGTTTAGCAGTCGCGATAAAGGCTTTGACGCCATGCTTTTTAAGGCTGCGAAGCAGCCGCGGTATCCCGGGGTAAACCTCGTTCTCCAGCCAACCGATCCTGGCATAGCGCTCTTTGTACAGGCGTACAGCTTCATCGACATCGGAGTCCCGGATGCCCATGATCTCCGGGAAAGACACATAGAGGGGCGGCCCGATAAACGCCTTCAGCTGCTCCTGCCGAAAGCCGGTATAACCCAGCTGTTCGCCCGCCCAGAGTGCAGAGCGCGTGATCCCTTCCTCCGAACGGGTCAGCGTGCCGTCCAGATCAAAAAGCACCGCTGTATACTGCATGCCTTACTCCTTGTTATCAGTACGGGAGGTTTGCTTTTTCTTTTCCTTCCCGGCCTTTTTCTTTTGTTTTGCGGCGTCGCGTTCCGCCTGCCACTCGGCCAGCCACTCTTCGTCTTCCTGAGAGATCAGCGGCCTGACGTTCGGATACAGCGCCGGGAATGCCCTCTGAAGGCAATGTCCCTGCAAAGAGGTGACCTCCGCCCTTGAAAGCCGGTCGTCCCATCCCCAGCGTTCGCCGACCGCCTGTGCCAGCTGCTCCGCGATCCGCTGGGACGGGGCGAACACGCAGGCATACGGCCTGTCGTCCGCCAGATAAGCTATCAGCATGCCTTTGTCACAAAGCGCTGCTTCTCCGGCAATTCTCCTGGCCGCACGGGCTGAAACAAGGGAACTCAGCCACGCCGCGCGAAGCCGCAGCGACGGCTTCAGGCCGCTACCGAACCACGACACCTGGCGATAGCTGACAGACAGCTTTTCCGCGCATACGGCGGGCCTCACGGACAGGATGCTGCCAAACGGGATACTGACCCGGTTGACGGTGATATCCCCAAGCTTTTTCTCCAGGATGATCTGGTCGCCCCGGATCGTATACATAGCCCCTTCCACCGCTTCAAACAGGCATCTGGCCAGCAGCCAGAGCGCATAGATGCACAGCAGTTTAGTAGGCACCCCTGAGTCTGTGATCAGCGCAAGCAGGTTTACCGCCAGCTGCAGGGCTGCCAGCCGAAGCCAGATGCTTCCTGCCGCCCGCACAAGAGTCCCTCCGCCAAACGGTTTGGGGGCCACGCGCTGGATTCCTTCGCCTATGCTCGTCATCGTCATGCTTTCGCCTTCATCTGATTCAACGCGCCGCTTCCGTCCCCGCGGGCAGTCCCCCGCCTGTCGGCGGCCAGATCCGCACAGTTGACGGCGATCAGTATCCCCGCCGCCATGATCCAGCCGGCGTCGTGGCAATTGAGGCTGCTGGCGTAATAGGTGTTGATCTGCAGGTACCACAGCCCGATGCCCATCCAGCAGATGACAGAGCCGCGCAGCATCCGTTGGGAAACGTAAATGACAAAGGTCAGGATCATCACCGCGGAAAACAGGATGCCGTAGTCCAACGCAAACATCAGGGGCGGGAACTCAAAAGCAGCCCGGATATCGTAGAGATAGGTATGCGCGATGCGTGTGACGTTCCCGCCGTATCCGTACAGGAGATGCAGCGGATACTCTCCTTCCGCGAAAAAGCGCTGCATCGCCTCCAGCCGACCGCTGGTCAGGCTTGTGCTGCGGAAACGCTGAAGGACCGAATTGAAAGCGCCTGTAAAATAGAGAACCGCGAACATCACCGCGTAAGCGATGAGCCACCTCTTATCCTCCCAATTCGCGATGACCAGATAGATCCCCAATACCAGGATCGCCATCTTCGCGCCGCACAACAGGGTCCCGCATACGGCAACCGCAAAATAGGCCATGCGCGGATACCGTCTGCCCACGGAACGGTAATAAATGTCGTTCAGGATAAAGAAACCGTTGAAGAAAATGGCGTTGGTAAGCGTATGCCCCCAGATGAAGTAGAACCTGGAGAGCTTTCTGCCGGCCTCTTCCTCGATCAGGCGGAGCATGACGCGGATTTCCTCATACTCATACAGCCCGTGATCCCAGAACCAGCCGGCAACCGCATAGAGCGGCTTTGTTTCGCTCAGCCTGTCCCAGACGGCGATCGCCAGCAGCAGCACGGTAAAAACGTTATATGCCGTTAGAAAGTGTCCAAGCCGTTCTTTGGCGTGCGCTTTCGCGGTATGGGCCAGCGGCAGAAAGAAGGGGAGCCAGCAGTTGCACAGCGTCGCAGCCGTGTGCCCCAGGCGGATACCGGCCAGCTTGTCCGTCACGACCAGCGGGATCAGCATCGCCGTGTAGAGGCAGAATGCCGTCCGTTCCGCCCCGCCAAAGCGCTCGGATCCCACGATGAAGATGGCTGTCGCCAATACGGCCAGAACATTGATCTGGCCGTAATACCCCACCGCCGGGGCGAGAAGCGGGTAGCGCAGGTAAACAGGCGTCAGAAACAAGCCTGCAAACAGCAGGATATACGCCAGACCTTCAGCCTTGGCTGCGCTCTCGTGCAGCACCCGCCAAACCTGCCCTGCTCTCTCTTTCAAGGACACGTCAATCCTCCTGCGCCAGCAGAGCTGTGTATTCCAGCAGCAGCTCCGCGAAATAATCCAGCGCTTCGCAGACCGGCGCCGGGGTGGACATATCGACGCCCGCAACCTTCAGCTCTTCGATCGGCGGCATGCTTCCGCCCAGTGTGAGGAATTTGCGGTATGCAGCTACCTTTGCGGGATCCCCGCTCAGGATGTTTCTGGAGAGCGCAGCCGCAGCGCAGAACCCCGTTGCGTATTTGTAGACGTAGAACGGGCTGTAGAAATGCGGTATGCGCATCCACTCCGTCTCCACCGCTTTATCGACCGCGCAGGCCTTGCCGTAATAGAGGCGGTTAAGGCCGTAATACAGCTCGCACAGGCTGTCCCGCGTCAGGCTCTCCCCGTTTTCCGCCATGCTGTGCGCCTTCATTTCGAATTCGGCAAACATCGTCTGCCTGAAGACCGTCGTCCTGAAATGCTCCAGAAGCGAGCCGATCAATGCCAGCTGGGCATCGCGGTTTCCTTTATAAACGCGGCGCAGATGCTCGCAGAGCAGGATCTCGTTGGTGGTGGAAGCGACCTCAGCTACAAAGATCGTATAGTCCGCCTTTGCATAGGGCTGCGCAGCAGAGGAATAGAAAGTGTGCATCGCATGCCCCATCTCGTGGGCCAGTGTGGAGAGGCCGTCATAGGTCGGCTTATGGTTCAGCAGCACATACGGAGTCGTTCCGTATACACCGGTGCTGTAAGCGCCTGCGCGCTTGTTCTTCGCCGGCATAACGTCGATCCAGCGCTCCGGCAGCGCCCTCGACGCGTCTCTCACGTAATCCGCGCCCAGGGGCTTTACGGAATCCAGGAAAATACGGAAAGCCTCATCGATGTCCGGAGAGATCTCAAAGTCTGTCTTCTTCTCGGCGTACAGGTCATACAGGTGGAGCTTGGGCACGCCGAGCCGCCTTTGCTTTGCCTCCAGGTACGCGCAAAGCGTCCCGATCCCGCCGTGCACGGACTCGATCAGACTGTCGTAAACCGAAGGCTGCACCTGATCCGGGAACAACGCCGCTTCACGGCAGGAGGCGTAGCCTCTGGCCCGCGCTGCGAAGATATCCGCCTTGACCTGTCCGCCGTAGAGCGCGGCAAACGTGTTTCCCATACGTCCGTAGCCCTGCATCATAGCGGTATAAGCCTTGCGCCTCACAATGCGGCTCTCGCTGGACATCAACGGGATAAAGCCGGCTTCGGTCAGCTGGATTTTGCTCCCGTCCTCGCTGATTGTCTTCCCGAGATCCAAATCGGCGCCCATCAGCAGTTCCGCGGTGTTCTCCGGCACGCCGGTCACTTCGGTAGCCATCGCCATCAGGCGCTCTTCCTTTGCACCCAGTACGTGCGGCTTGGTGCGCAGGATCTCCTGCAGGAAGACATCATAGTCCGCAAAACGCTCATCCGCGGCCATGCCCTGCAGTTCTTCCTCCGGCAGCGCCAAAAGCTCAGGCGTCAGGAACGCGGAGGCAGCCGCCATCCTGCTGGCCAGGCTCGCTGCCCTGTCCTGCATCCCCTGATACTTGCCGTTTGACGTATCCTCATGCAGCTTCATCATCGCATAGGTGTAGAGGCGTTCCAGGCCTTGGTTCAGCTCCATGTATTCCGTCAGTGCCGAAAGGGTCTTCTCTCTTCCGCCGCCGAGCGTTCCCGCTCTCCCGGCAAAGTCCTCGGCACCGGCACCGGCCTTTTGATATGCTTCCTCCCAATCCTCATCCGTTGCAAAAAGCCGCGTCATATCCCAATGCAGACGGCAGTCCTCTCCGTTTTGTGCAGCCATTTTATTCCCTTTCTCTGTCATACCCGCTGTTTCTTCCTTTCAAAATCAGTTCCTGAGGCTCTGCAGCGGCGCAGGTATACGGCCGCCGCGCGCGATAAACTGTTCCGCCGAATAAGGCGAAACGCTCATGATTGGCGCCCGACCGAAGAGGCCGCCGAATTCCACTTCGTCTCCGACCTTCTTGCCCGGCGCCGGGATCAGTCTCACCGCGGTCGTCTTTCCGTTGATCATACCGATCGCCGCTTCGTCTGCAATGATCGCCGCGATCGTCGAGGCCGGCGTATCACCCGGCACGGCGATCATATCCAGACCGACGGAGCAGACGCAGGTCATCGCCTCCAGCTTTTCGATATGCAGCGCGCCGCGGGCGGCCGCATTGATCATTCCGATATCCTCGCTGACCGGTATAAACGCGCCGGACAGGCCGCCGACATGTCCGGAGGCCATGATGCCGCCTTTTTTGACAGCATCGTTCAAAAGCGCCAGCGCAGCCGTCGTTCCCGCGCAGCCGCAGACCTCCAGCCCCATTTCCTCCAGGATGTGCGCGACGGAATCACCCATGGCGGGCGTAGGCGCAAGGGACAGATCGACGATGCCGAACGGCACGCCCAGCCTGTCTGATGCCTCTCTTGCGATCAGCTGCCCCACGCGCGTGATCTTGAACGCCGTGCGCTTGATCGTCTCCGCCACCTGGTCAAACGGCGCGCCTTTTGCCTCGCGCTCCAGTGCCCTTTTGACGACGCCCGGGCCGGAAATCCCGACGTTGATGCAGCAATCGCCCTCTCCCGGGCCGTGGAACGCCCCCGCCATGAACGGATTGTCCTCCACCGCGTTGGCAAAGACGACCAGCTTCATGCAGCCGGAAGCGTCGGTATCCTTCGTCGCTTCGGCGATTTTCTTTACCGCTTCGCCGCACAGCCGCACGGCATCCATGTCGATGCCCGCACGGGTGCTGGCGACGTTGACGGAAGCGCAGACGCGTTCTGTCGTGGAGAGCGCCTCCGGCAGGGAATCGATCAGCCGCCTGTCGGATGCCGTCATGCCCTTCTGCACCAGCGCGCTGTATCCGCCGATAAAGTTGACGCCCGTCTCCCGCGCGGCATCATCCATCGCTCCAGCCGCACGCAGCGGTTCTCCGCAGGCGGCGGCAACAAGGCTCACCGGCGTAACAGAGATCCGTTTGTTGACGATCGGTATACCGTACTCCCTCTCCAGCGCCTCACCGGTTTTGACGAGGTTCTCCGCCTGTTTGGTGATGCGGTCGTAAATCTTCACCGCCATGCGTGCCGGATCGGGGTCTGCGCATTCATACAGCGAAATGCCCATCGTGATCGTGCGGATATCCAGCTTCTCCGCCTCGATCATGTGAATGGTCTGCAGGATTTCCGAAGTGTTGATCATGCGTCCTCCTCAGATCCTGTGCATCGCGTCGAAGATCTCGCTGCGCTGAATGCGGATCTGCAGCCCCATCTCTGTCCCTGCACGGTTCAGATCGTCCGCCAGATCCGCAAAGACGCTGTTCCGCAAATCCACGATCATCACCATGGTGAACATGCCGGACAGAACGGTCTGCGAGATGTCCAGAATGTTGGCGTCATGCTTTAAGAGCACGGCGCTGACCCTTGCAATGATGCCTGTCGTATCCGTACCGAGGACGGTAACGACCGCTTTATTCACCGTTTCCACTGTTTTCCTCCTGTGTTCTGCTTCAGTTTCTCGCTTCTTTGATGAGGCCGCTGCGGTAAGCCTGAATGAGGCGCATCAGATCGTCGATGCGCGCCCTCAGGACCTCGCCCTCATCCGTATCCTCAATCAACAGCCTGTGCGGCATCTTCCGCACGACGCTCTGCATGGAGTGAATGTCCTGCTCGTCGGAGATGGCAGCCGCTTTGGAGATGAACGGCTGATGTGCGGACAGGCTGACATCGTGCGAGGTGAAGATCAGCGTGTAGCCTGCGATCCCCGTAACCGGCTGGTAAGCGCGGCTCATGCCGCCGTCGATCACCAGCAGGTGTCCGCCCGCCTTGATCGGGCTTTCACCCTTGCCGACCTTCACGGGCACGTGCCCGTTGACGATCAGCCCCGTCTCCGTCAGCGCAAATTCCCGCAGGATCCGCAGCGCGGTCTCCTCGTCGTCCTGCCTGTCGTAATACGCGTTTTTCTTTTCGGCATGTGTCGATTTATCGGCGACAAAATAGCGCTCAAAGGTCGTCATCTTATCCTTGCCGAAGAGCGGGGACGCAGGCCCGCATCCCAGATACCACAGGAAATCCTGACCGTCGCGCCGGTTCTTCTGTCCGGCTTTGCCGAAGTAGCCCTGCCTCGCCAGCTGCTCCGCCGCGTCGATGCCCGCGCGGCCGCTGAGCCCCTCGGCCCCCGTCACGGGGATCGCCGCAAAAGAACCGTCCTCGTTCATCGGGATGCACCCGTGATAGAGCAGATTGCCGTTGCAGCGAAGGTACATGCCGCCCGCACTGTAGAGGAACTGAACGTGCCGCTGCAGCTTCTCCGAATGCGCGAATTCCTGGATCAGCCTGTCCATTACGTCCCGCTCCTGCGGGTTCAGCGCATAAGGATCGGCGGGGTCCACCGTCGGGAACCTGCAGGATCGCATCGGGTAGCGCACGCCGTCGAGATCGATGGTGCCGCTCTCAAAGTTGACCCGGTGAAGCAGCCGCCGGTTGTCCATCCCATATTCCGGATGGCGCTCGATCAGCTGTCCCTCCAGCTTGAACTGCAGGATGGCAGCCGCTTTGTGCATCCTGGCGACGAGCATCTCGTCCTCTTTGGCATCGTCCCCGTTGTCCTTCGGCAGGAACGCCTCACAGGGATCATCCGCGTAAAAGGCGGAGGCCAGCGTCTGCAGGGGGCGCAGGGAGATACCGTACCCCACCTCGAGGGATTCCAGATTGCCGTATTTTACCGTCGTAACGATCGCCTGCGCGATGCACGCTTCAGAGAGCGCTGCAGCGCCCATCCAGACGATGTCGTGATTGCCCCACTGGACATCGACCTGGTGATAGCGTTCCAGCGCATCCATGATAAGATCCGCCCTGGGGCCGCGGTCGTAAATATCGCCGATGATATGCAGCCGGTCGATCGCAAGGGACTGGATGACGCGGCTGAGCTCAATGATCATGGAATCCGCAAGCCCCGTATCCAGGATGGACTGCATCACTTCCCGGTAATAGCCTTCCTTATCCGGTGCGTTGTCGCTCAGCAGGAGTTCCTCCATCAGCCTGCCGAGCTCCCTGGGCATCGCATCGCGCACGCGCTTCCTCGTGTACTTGACGGAGCACATGCGGCAAACCTCAAGCAGGCGGTAAATCGTCAGCCTGTACCACTCGTCGTCCACGATGCCCTGTTTTTTCAGCAGCGCCAGTTTTTCGCCCGGATAATAGATCAGCGTCGCGAGAAGATCCCGCTCGTGCTTCGGCAGGACGTTTTCGTACAGATCGTTGATCTTGCGCTTGATGACGCCGCTTGCATTGTGCAGCATATGCAGGAAAGCTGCATGCTCTCCATGCAGATCCGAGAGGAAGTGCTCCGTCCCCTTGGGCAGCTTAAGGACGGCGCGCAGATGCGCCACCTCCGCCGACGCCTCCCGGATCGTCCGGTATTCGCGTCTCAGGAGTTCCAGGTAGCGGACCTCCTGCGCCATACTGTAATCGCTCACGGCAACCTCCTTTGCTCTCCCTTATCTCTCAGATGCGCCCACATAAATCCGCTGCGGTACTGCTTCGTAAACATCCTCAGAGAGTTTTTCCCGCGTGATCCCGCTGCCGGCCTCATCCGTCCTCACGCGTGTGGTAACTGCCGTTATGCCCGGCAGAGCTTCTCCGACGGCAATCTGCTCATCGGTGTAAACAGCGTAGCGTCCTTCCCTGTCCCTCACGTATACCGGCTCCGCCGGCACCGCGCCCATAGCCGTTTCCGACTCCAGCGTGATGTGCTCCGTCAGCGGCACCCCGATGAACTGAAGCTCGGCCATCTGCCTGCTTTCTTCCTGCCAGAGCCGTACGCGCAGCCACAGCGGGCTGCCCGTCCGGTTTTCCAGCACAAGGTCAAGGCCCTGTCCGCTTACCGCCGCTTCCTGACCGGCCTCTGCGTAACCGGTCGGATAAGCGGCGGCGTGCCGCTCCGTTACCGTCACATCCGCCAGCAGCGCCAGACGGTAGATCAGCGTTGAGGCTGCGCATACGCCTCCGCCGATCCCTTCGGCCATGGGCCCGTACGCAGGCTCCGCGGCCAGCGCATAGCCCGCCTCCTGGGTCCTGGACCCCACCGTTTGGTTGAAGGACCACTGTTCGCCGGGCGCTATGCACAGCCCGTCCATTGCTGATAACGACAGCACCGCATTGTCCGCGCCGGCGCCTTCTCCCAAATCCGCGCGCAGGCGGGCGCGCAGCACGGTTGCCGCCTCCAGCGACGCGCGGTCAACCGAAGGCTTCAGGATCTGGGGCTCAACTTCCGTTTCCAGCTTCTCCATCGCCAGCGCCGCGCTGCGGATCTGACTGACGAGCGCCGCCGCATCAAGGCGGTAGCCGATGGACTCATCTGTATAACTGAAAGGCTCGGCGCTGTTTCTCTCCAGCCGGGCTGCAGCGTCCACGGGCTCGCAATCCACCTCATCCTTCAGCGCGGAAACAAGCGTCTCGATCGGCGCCTCATCCATCGTCAGCACCGGCTGGGCATCCGTCGTATCGCCCTGCCGCAGCAGGATCGCGCGGAAACGCGCGAGCATCCCGCCGTCCCTTCCGATTTCCCAAAGCGGTTCCAGCGTCGCCTGCGTATCCACAGCCAGTGAGATGTCTTCCGCTGTCAGCGTGTATACCTGGTCGCCCCAGTAAAGATCAGCCCGCCAGTCACGGATGCGGTCCGCCGTGAGGCTCTCCAGCAGCTGTGCTCCCTGCTGCGCGCTCATACCGTCGAGCGGCCTTCCCATCAGGCGGCAGCCGGGTACAAAAGCGTTCTGGTAGGGCTGCGTGTACCGCCAGATCAAAACGACCCCGAGGGCTACCAGTGCCGCGAAGATGAATACGATCAGGGATACGATCGTTGCGGCGTTGATCCGCTTCAATCCTGACGGTCTTTTCCGGTTCTTCTTATTGCTCTTCTTCGGCCTTTTCGGCGCAGGTGCCTTCGGTTCCTCCGTCGGCCTGTAGCCTGCTTTGGTCATCGTAGGCAGCTCTGTCGCCTCCTTTGTCTTGTTTATGCGGGGATCTTCAGCGCAGACAGCAGCCTGCGCACATCTTCGTCCATCGTCTTCCATCTTTGGAATTCCTGCCCGATCTCAATATCGGGCTTTACCTGGGCTCCGTGAAAATCGCTTCCGCCGGTCACAAGCAGCCCGCAGCGCTTTGCGATGCCGAGCAGTACCGGCTCATCCCCCGCATCTGCGCTCGGATGGTACACCTCCATCCCGCGCAAGCCATCTTCCGTCCAGGATGCCGCAAGCGGCTCCAGCACGTGGAAACTCTTCCCCAGCTGCATGGGGTGTGCCAGCACGGCAATGCCGCCGGCCTGCTCCATCAGTGCAGCAGCTTCGCGGACCGTAAAGAGGCGTTTGGGCACAAAACCGCACCGCCCCTGCGCCAAATAACGGTCAAAAGCATTCCGCACTGAAGTCGCGTATCCCTCGTGCACCAGCACCCTTGCCAGATGCGCGCGCCCGGGGACGCCGCGCGCAATCTCCATCACGCTTTCCAGGCTGACGGAGATCCCGTTGTCCTCCAGCTGTCTGACCATCTTTTCGACCCGCGTCCGGCGCTCCTCGGCTTTGCTCCGGCAAAAAGCCCTTACCGCTTCATTGTCCGGATCAAACCCGTACCCCAGGACATGGATCTCCTTGTCTCCGCCGCAGCTCATTTCCACACCGGGGACCAGGAAGAGGCCGGAGGCCTCGGCCTGCCGCCGGGCTTCTGCGATGCCGGATACGCTGTCGTGATCCGTGAGCGCCAGGTGTGTGCAGCCCTTCTCCGCCGCCCTGCGGACGACCTCCGCAGGGGAAAGCATCCCGTCCGAGGCTGTGGAATGGAGATGCAGATCAGCTTTCAGCGCTGTCATTCTTTGCCTCTGTGTCCCGTTTCAGGAAGGCCAGGAAGCCTGCGCGGTCGATCGTCTCCTTTTCCATCAGCAGACCGGAAAGCCCGTCCAGCTTCTCACGGTTCTCCTGCAGGATCCCCGTTGCGCGCGACAGCGCTTCGTTCATCTTGCGCTGAACCTCGGCGTCGATGCGGGAGGCGACTTCTTCGCTGTAGCTGCGTCCCTTTTGGCCGTACTCCATGGCGACAAAGACTTCGTCCTGCTCCCCGCCCAGATAGATGGGACCCATATCGTCGCTCATGCCGTATTGGGTCACCATCCGCCTGCAGATATCGGTAGCCCGTTTTAGGTCGCTGCCCGCTCCGGTGGAGACCTGTCCCATGACGAGCTGTTCCGCGGCGTATCCGCCCAGCGCCATCGCGACGTAGTCGAGCAGCTGCGCACGCGTCGTGAAATCGCTCTCCCTTTCCGGCAGCAGGAGCGTATGCCCGCCGCTGCCCCCTCTGGGCATGATGGTCACCAGATGAACCTCATCGCAGCCTTCAAGCAGCTCGCCTACGATCGCATGACCCGCCTCGTGAACGGCTACCAGCCGCTTATCCTCAGCGTTAACCTTGTGGCTCTTCTTTTCCGGCCCCATCTGAACGCGTTCGATCGCTTCGTTCATCTGCGCGGCGGTGATCTTTTCCCCGTGTGCCCTGGCGCAGAGGATGGCCGCTTCGTTCATGATGTTTTCAAGATCCGCGCCCGAGCTGAAAGGGGTCCGCTTGGCCACATTCGAGAGGTCCACGTCGTCGGCAAGCGGTTTGTCCTTGGCATGAACCCTGAGGATGGCCTCTCTGCCCTCGACGTCCGGATAGCCCACCGTGATCTGCCGGTCAAAACGGCCGGGCCTCAGCAGCGCGGGATCCAGTATGTCCTTGCGGTTGGTCGCAGCCAGAACGATAACGCCTTCGTTCGCCGCAAAGCCGTCCATTTCCACCAGCAGCTGGTTGAGCGTCTGCTCGCGCTCGTCATGTCCGCCGCCGAGGCCCGCCCCTCTGCGCCGGCCTACGGCGTCGATCTCATCGATAAAGACGATACAGGGCGCTTTCTTCTTCGCCTGATCAAACAGGTCGCGGACTCTGCTGGCGCCAACGCCGACGAACATCTCCACGAAGTCGGAGCCGGAGATCGTCATAAAGGGGACGCCCGCCTCGCCTGCCACGGCCCTCGCCAGCAGCGTTTTGCCCGTTCCGGGAGGGCCTACCAGCAGCACGCCCTTGGGGATCCTGGCGCCTACGTTTGCGAAGCGTGCGGGGTCCTTCAAAAACTCCACAAGCTCCCGCATCTCTTCCTTTTCTTCCTGCGCTCCCGCCACGTCGGCGAAGGTTACGGGATTCCCCTCCGGCTCAAACAGCCTGGCGGGGCTGTGCCCGAAGTTCAGCATCTTTCCGCCGCCGCCCTGCTGCCGGGTCACCATCATAAAAAAGAAGGCCATCGCCGCAAACATGACGACGTAGGGTATGATCTCCAGGTACCACGGCGTCGACTGCCTCTGCCAGTACGTCAGCGTAAAGGGCAGATCCAGCACAGTCAACGCTTCCGCTTCGGTGCCCAGCTTTTCCGCCGTCAGCTGAATGCAGGTGCTTTCAAAATCCTCCGGCACGATCGTCGAAACGTCGTATGCGGATGAAGAGAATTCCGAAGCCTGGATCGATCCGCCCTTCGTGAGCGCGAAGGCCGTATCTCCCTGGACCGCTACCGTCTCCAGCCTGTCTTCCTTTACATACTGGAGCATCTGCGCATAAGAGATGCGCGGCCCGCGGTGGGTCGTCAGCACAGCGCTGACGATCTCCGTTACGATGAGTGCGATGAGCAGGACCAGCAAAGGCATGCTGAATCCCCTGTACTGTCTTTTCAAACGGTGCCTCCTGATTTATTTGGTATAGATCTCCGGCCGGAGTACCCCTATATCCGGAAGGTTCCTGTACTGTTCCGCGTAGTCAAGCCCGTAACCGACCACGAATTCATCCGGTATGACAAAACCACAGTAATCCACATGCAGCGGCACTTTTCTCCTGTCCGGCTTGTCCAGCAGCGTTGCGATCTTCAGCGAGGCTGCGCCGCGGCTGATCAGGTTGTCACGCAGGAAAGAAAGCGTCATGCCGGAATCGACGATATCCTCAACGACCAGGACATCCTTCCCGTTGATCGGCTTATCCAGATCCTTGAGTATGCGAACGACGCCGGAAGACTTGGTCGCGCTGCCGTAACTGGAAATCGACATGAAATCCATCGTAAGCGGCAGATCGATTTTGCGGATCAGATCGACGAAGAAAACGACCGCCCCTTTAAGGATGCAGATCACGACCAGATCCTTTCCTTCGTAATCCCTGGTGATCTGTGCGCCCAGCTCCGCCACTTTCGCCGCGATCTCGTCCTTCGTCAGCAGCAATTCGTCTTTCAGGCCCTCGTAAGCCGCCCCGTTCGGTTTCAATGTCATTTCGGTTTCCTCCCTGTTCTCAATCGTTTGGGTTGTTTTGAATCACTTATGATCTGCCGGACCCCGGTCTGATGACGGCATTACCGGGCCCTCGTATTCCAGCATCCAGTTGCCCACACCATATGTCCTGCACCGCTCCGAAGGCCGGATGCCGGCCAGCCACAGGGCTTCGCCTTCTGCCCGCACCACCGGTACGCTCCGCCTCACCGCCGGTTCGATCCCCGCGTCCGAAATCAACTTGCGCAGCTCGCATGGGGACCGCTTCCCGAACGGGATCATGGTTTCCCCGGCAGCCCTCGCGCCAACCGTCAGACTGCCCACTAAAGTCTCCGGGATCGCCTGGGCGGATCGGCCGTCGCCTATTTCCCCTTGATCGGCACGGCGCAGCAAAAAGCGGCCGAATGCTGTCTCATTGAGTCCCGGAACAATTCGGAAGGATGGGATCGGTCTGTGCGGAAAAACCGCACAGGTAAGCCGCTTCCCCGGGTACAGCCGGCCCTTCCCCGGCAGATTGAGCGCTTCTTTCGGGCACTCCTCCCGCATCGCGCTGAGGATCTCGCCGATCAGCTGCGCGCTTGCCGTGCACCCGGCAAAGGCCAGCAGTCGCGCCAGCGCCCTGGAAGCGATCGCCGGATGCGCACGCATCAGCGCCGCAGTCGGAAGGGCAGCTCCGTCAGCCAGCATGACCGGAGACGAAAGCCCGGCCTTCCGGAGTTCTGTGTCAAAAAAGTCCTCATCCCTCGCTGCCGCGGCAGCCAGCCGGCACAGCGCCCGTTCGGCACCCGGAGCGACCTTCTCCAGTTCCGGCAGGATACGCAGCCGGACCCTGTTGCGCGCATATGCCGTATCCCGGTTCGTTTCATCCTCCCTCCAGGCAATTCCATGGAGCGCCAGGAGTGCACGCAATTCCTCCGGTTCGCAGTCCAGCAGCGGTCTGGCCAGGTCGCCTTCCCGCGCGCGCATCGCACAGAGCCCTTTCAGATCCGTTCCCCGCGCCGCGCGCATCAGCACCGTTTCCGCCTGATCCCGGCGGTGATGCGCCGTCAGTATGCAGCAGCACTCCGTCTTCGCAGCGGTTTCCCGCAGAAAGGCATAGCGCAGCGTCCTTGCCGCCTCTTCCGTCCCTCCGAGTTCGCCGTGCAGCGGGACCTCCAGATGCTTTGTGTGGCACGGGATGTTCCACTTGCGGCAAACCGCCTGAACAAACGCCATGTCCTCCAGCGAGTCCGCGCCTCTGAGGCCGTGCTCCGCATGCGCGCATTCCACTTGAAGCGGATAGGAATCGCGGACGGCGCACAGCAGCCACAGCAGGCAAAGGCTGTCCGCACCGCCGCTGACAGCGGCAAGAACTCTGGCACCGTGCGGAATGCCGCAGTGCTCAAGGGATTCCGAAAACGCTTCCGGCGTCATGCACGCACTCCTGTCTCTCCCCGCGTCGCCGTCAGGGACAAATCCGTCCATTTTGACGTCTCTCATTATAGCGTTTCCGCTACTTGTGTCAAGTTTCAGCCCTCTGCGCGTCCGCCCCCGCAGACTCCGCTCCTCTGAGGGAAACGCAGACAAATCCCGATATTGCCCATTTGAGCCATTTGAATATTCGGTTGTTTCATGTTATACTTTTCGGACTGTATTCCCTTGGCGCGGCAAAAAGCCGCAAGGAGGAAAATGTTCCGGATCATGACGGCCGATGAGGCCATCGGGCTCATCCGCGACGGGGACTGCATCTGCGTAAATTCCTTCGTCGGCATTGAAAACCCGGTAGAGCTTCACGAGGCGCTTTACAAAAAGTACCTAAGTACCCGCTCCCCCCGCCATTTGACCATTGTCTCCTCCGCCGGTTTCGGCGTGTGGGAGGAGGACCGTGCCGCGGAAGGGTATATCCGCGACGGCGCGGTGGACAGGATCATCTGCGGCCATTTCGGCGCCATGCCGAGCACGAAGAAGCTTGTGACCGAGGAACGGTTTGAGGCCTATAACCTCCCTTTGGGCTGCATCTCCCACGCTATCCGTGCGCAGGCCAGCGGGCTCCCCGGCGCGCTCTCCAAGGTCGGGCTCGACATCTTTGTGGATCCGCGCCGCGAAGGCCCGGGGATCAATTCCATCTCGGTGGACGATTCCTTCGTGCGCCACGTTCAAGTGGACGGCGAGGAATTCCTTTACTATAAGCTCCCCCGGCTGACCGTCGCGCTCATCAAGGGGACTGCTGCCGACCGAAAGGGCAACATTTCCTTTGATGACATGTACATGTCCGGCGACGCGCTCTCCATCTGCCAGGCCGTTAAAGCCAACGGCGGCATCGTGATCGTTCAGGTCGACCGTCTGGTCGATCTGCCTTCCCGCCCCCGCAACGCCGTCATCCCCGGCTGCCTTGTGGATGCCATCGTGGTCGAGCCGCCGGCCTGGCGGGATGAAGCGTACGAAGCGCTGACCGGCGACTTTGAAATTCCCTTTGAAGAATGGGGCGTCTGGATGGAGAAGATCGACGCCCTGACCGCCGGCAAGCGGGAGGACTCCCTGCCCGCCCGCATCATCGGCCGCCGCGCTGCCAAAGAGCTCCGCATCGACGACATCGTCAATATCGGCATCGGCATTCCCGAGGCGATCTCTCATTACGCGAAGAAGAACGGCCTGCTGGATCATATCACCCTGACGGTGGAATCCGGCAGCGTCGGCGGATTCCCCGCTTCCGGCAAGGTTTTCGGTGCCATGATCGGCGCCTCTTCCGTTTATGACATGTCCAATCAGTTCGACCTGTACGATAACGGCGGCCTGGATATCTGCTTCATGGGCGCTTTTGAGGTCGACCGGGAAGGCAACGTGAACGCGCACAGAGGCCCCGGAGCCTATGCGGGCATCGGCGGATTTGCAAACATCACCTCGCGCACCCCTACCGTCGTCTTCTGTCTGACCTTTAACACAAAAGGCCTGGCTGTCTCCCGCAAAGGCGGGATCATCACGATCGAGCAAAATGGCCAGATACCGAAATTTGTCGAAAAGGTCCGTTCCGTCAGCTTTTCGGCGAAGCGCGCCCTCCAAAACAGGCAGCGCGTCCTCTACATTACGGAGCGCTGCGTGATGAGCCTCACCAAAAACGGCCTCAAGCTGCTGGAGGTCTATCCCGGCATCGACGTGCAGCGGGATATTCTGGATCTGCTCCCCTTCCCTGTCGAGCAATGACAGAGGATCCTGCCCTTTTCGTTTGTTCAAAGCCCCCGCCGCTGATTGCGGCAGGGGCTTTGTCATACTTCTTTTGTCTGCAGGTTTTCCAACGGCTTGCCGGCAGTTCTCCTTCACTTGCACCGGCTGAAACCGCCTTGTCCGGTATTGCGGCAGAATCCAATGAGGCAGATCATCTCTTCTTCCTGACGAGCAACACCAGCAGCGCTGCAGAGGAAGTCAGCACTGCGGCCCACAGGCCTGCGTGGCTCCGATCCCCGGTGTCCGGTACACGGCTGTTTACAATCGTTCCCCCGTTGTAACAGCGGTCTGTCTCGTCAGCATGGTTCCCAGCATTATCATATGCCGCGCTGAACCCATCCGGCACCTCTTCGATGACATAATAATCATCCGGCTTGTCGAGCCACGCTTCAAACAGCCATTCGCGGTCATTCAGCACCGTTTTGTTAAAGCCATGTACATGCACTGTCCCGTCTGAGTTGTACAGTGTAAACTGCAGTCCCTCAGCCGGTGCGTCTTTCCAGACTTTACGGAAACTGAAGTAATACCGGTTGGGTTTTCGCCATTCGTTTATAAATTTGATTGTTTCACCTTCACGGTTGCTTGAGGCCATCATTTCGCCGTTTTCGTTGTCAACAAGGCTGACGATGATGCTTTCTTCATGCGTATCATACCGTATATTGCCCCGTTTTTCCGGCACTGATTCTCTCATTACATACCGCTTCTCTCCCCGGTGCGTATCCGGGTCGACATCCCGGATGGTATATTTGAGGTTGAATCTCACCTTCCCTTGTGCATCATTGGAGGCCGCAGCTATGACTTTTCCGCCCTCAAGGAGTTCAAACAGGAAGTCTCCTTCTTTCAGCGTCCCACCCAAATACTGCTTCTCCGCCTCAAGGACTATTTCCGTCTCTGCCTGATATGCATTGTGGAACTCCGCCTTCAGGACCGGATTCTCCTGGCCGTTTACTTTCAACACGGCGCTTTCATCCTCCGTCACCGTCAGGCAAATCGGTACCGGTTCGGCATATTGCATCCCTTTCAGGCCGTCATTGACTTCACGCACAACGAAGTTAAACTGCTTCTCTTTCTTTCCCTCCATGTCTATCGTGTCAAACCGAAGAGCCGGTATGCTGTCCGGATCGAAAATCGTCTGTCCTGCTGCATTGTTATATCTGGTGGCAATGACATTTCCCCGTTCATCGACCAATTCAAATTTGAACCGGCGGGCTTTCAGTTTCTGTCCTTCCAGGGTCTTTTCCACGCGGATGGCGCACTTGCCATTCTTCACTTTCCTGTTTATAAACTCCACTTCATCTTCAGGTATTTTCTCTTCTGCCGGATCGCCGCCATTGCGGTCCGGAATGATTCGCGTGTATTCGACCTCAGCTTTCAGCTGTCCCTGACCGTCGTCTTTGACCGTGACATCCGCCCGGATCTTGCTGTCGTCGTAGTTGATTCCATCCACGCCATAATTGTTCTCGGTAATCGTATAGCTCGATGTGCCGATATCATCCAATGTCAGCTCAATGGGATCAAAGACAGCCCTTCCTCTTTCATCGTTGTATTTCTGCTGCAATGCCTGCCCATCCTGATTCCTCAGGGTAAAGCTGAACTGAGCGGCCTCCAGTTTGGTTTCTTCTTGTGTTGCACCGATCAGCAGGCGTTTGCCGACAGACAGCTTCAGTTCACCGGTTGCGTCATATGTATTGCGGAATACTGCATGCTGTGTCTCATTCGCAACGATGGTCCCCTCCTCGCCTGTTTTTCCGGAAAGTATAAAACCGGTTTCTTCGGCTTCTTCGATCCTGTAGTCCGAACCGTCCGGCAGCCCTGAGATCAGGATGCTTTCTCCGTCTCTCAGCGTAAAAACCAGTTTGCCGTTCTCTGCATTTGCAGTACCGGTTTCCCTTTCTTCATTCCGTTCTTTGATTGTCCGGAAGGTTCCCGTCAGCGGTGTTCCGGAAGCATCCTCCAGCCGGACGGTAAAGGTAAATACCTTGTCCTTCGTCTCAGCGGTTGATTTCAGCAAGTGCTTGCTTACTTCAAGAGAACCGGGTTTGTAGCTGTTTGTCAGCGTCGGTTTTGCAGTTTCAGAGTAGTCGGGTGTCGCAGTTAGCCGGCCTTCTCCGGTTTCATCCGTCACGGTGACCGTAACCTTTCGTGTTTCCTTCGTATAGACGATTTGGCTGTCTGTTCCCGGCACCTCGCGGATATAGTAATGAAATGCCTTTCCGACATCCGCTTCGGTGAAGTTCACCGCGTTGAAGTGTGCTATTGCCTTTCCGTAGTCAGGATTAGGGATCGTAGCGCCCCGCTCGCTGCTGTTCGGATCCGCGATCTCCTCACGCATATCCGGAGCCGCGTTCTTCTGTGTATCAAGCGGCTTTGCGCCTGCCTTGGGCACGTTTTCATCCTCATCCCAATCCTGCTCCGCATACAGTTCAAAAGTGAACGAGTCGGCTTTGGGTGCACTTCCAAGCAGTTCTTTAACGACTTCAAGATATACACGCCCGGCCGCCGTATACGTATTGGTGAACGCAGCGCTGCTCGTTTCAGTGCTTCTGATCTCTCCCGTCGTTCCGCTTTCGCCGGTTTTCGCCCATCCGACAGGGATGTTCAGTTCCTCCACCTTATAATGGATGCCTGCCGGGATATCCTTCAAGGTAACCGTTTCTCCGCCACGCAGGGTCACCGTGACAGAATTGTCGACGATATCAAGGGTCGCTTCGGTCCCATTGCTGTTCAAGGCTGTCACTGTTGTCTTTTCCGTCGTCCCGCCTTCAAGCAGCTTGGTCGGCTGCTCAAACCGGTCCAGGAAACTGACCTTGAAGGTAAACTCCTGCTCAGCTGCCTTCGGCGAAGCTTTCTCTATGGTTTTGCTCAGCTTGAGATCGCCCGGCTTGGTGCTGTTGACAAACACGCCGTTGCGATCCAGATAACCCGTTGTAGCATCCAGGTTTCCTCTGCCATCGTCATATACCACCACGCGTACGCGTTCAGCGTGGGTATCATATTGGATAGTAGGATCGGGATTCTCCACGATCTCGCGGATCACATACTCATGCGTGCCCACGTCATCCAACGTATAGGTGATGATGTCAAAGCTCGCGATGCCGCCCACAGAGCTTTCCTTGGTATCAATCAGGGTTTCCGTGCCATTATTTACCTTGTACAAGCCGAAGGTATACCCACCTGTCAGCTTAGCGTCCATCATCTTGGACGCGGTCATGCTGGCAGTTGCCTTGTTAGGCGCATATTCATCAGTAAATACAGATTCAGCCGTTTCCAGGGGCACGATCACGCCACTGTCGTTAACCTTGCTGACAAGAATCCATCCATCGGGTACTTCTTCCCAAATCTCATAGGCCGTACCGGCAGGAATATTGTGGATAGTCACCGATTCTCCACCGTACAAGCTCACCGTCAGGGTATCGTTTTCCATGGTGGCGGTATTGTCCACCGGCGTCCATTGAGCCGTCAGGGTAACCTGCACGTCGGTGGTACTGCTCGTGTTGGAATAGGTGTTGCTGGGAATCTTGACTTTCCCATTCTCATCTACTGCATAGAAATGGCCGTAATTGTCCATAAAGCCGGTGAAGTCATAACCGAAGCGATAGAAATTATAGCCGGTCGTGAAATCACGATGCGTGTTAACGCGCTGGCTTTGCATGGAGCCGCTGCCACCGTTTGCATCGAAGGTAATGTTGTAATACTTGGGGTCAAGCTCCCAGGTGCCGCCATGGTTCCCTTGCGTGAACAAGTCATGGCTGTTCAGCGACTCATTGGTGTCCACATTTACCCACTTATCCTCATATCCCGAAATGGGTTGTGGATAAATAATTGAGCCGTTGTATTTTTCAATGAACTTCGATTGATCGCCAATCGTAATACGGGTAATTTTCGTTCCTTTGAAAGGAAAATTCCAATAATTGCTGATGAAAACTCTGGCGGTATTCAAATGTCCCATATTAATCGTTTCAAGGGAGGAACAGTTCTGCACAAGCAGGTCCAGGTCATAGCAGTATCTTAAATCCATGTTCCCCAGATTCAGTTCTTTCAGCTTGTTCAATCCATAGAACGTATAAAACAGGCTAAATTTGCCGCCTTGCAGCACGTCCACCAAGCGCAGATCGATTGTTTCTATATTGCTGCAGTCACGGAAAAAGTGCGCAATCGTCTTTAGCTGAACAGGATCACGCATGGTGACTGTTTTGATCAGCTTCTGATCGTAAGTATTGGTGGACCATTGGGGACGATAACTTGAACTATATCCATATGGAGCATTGTCAAAGTTGTCATAGTAGATGAATCCATCGGTTTCCTTCCGCCGGTTAGAGTTGGCGGTGGTCGCTCCACTCATATTGAAGCTGTTGCCCCAAGGATCCATCGCCTCATTCTGTTTTGTGCGGAAGAATATGAATTCCCCCGTTTCCTTATTCAATACAGCATACGCCTTTGTGCCGGCAATTTCAGCCGCTGTCGCATGATACACCGGCAGAATCCCGGAAATATCAGGCGTGGTTTCGCCGCCGCTTGCGCCGCTGTCTGTGCCGGCGCCGCTATTGTCACCGTCTCCTTTACGCTCCAAATCGAAGCTGCCCGTCCCCAGACCAACCAGCTTCACCTTGAACGTGAATTTCTGGGAGGGGTTCCCGTTGGTGATATTCTTGGTCAGCTTCAGGTTGCCGTCGTGATAGCCATTTACAAACACCGGGCCGGTGGTTTCTCCGGTAACGGTAATGTTTCCCTCTACGAGAACGATGCCAGTTCCGTTGCAGTTCTCACACTCATGGATGCCGCCTGTAACCGGGCCGGTCACTCCAATCCTGTTTCTGGGCACGTATGCCCGGAAAGCGCGGCTTCCGCCCGGATTCTCCGTGCTGACGATACTGCCGTTCACGACCCGACCGACGCGCATGCAGTAATCCGCTGCGCCACCGGAACTCTTGCCCTGTGCATGACTGGCAACATCTGTAAAGACAAGCTGCTCAAAAACAAGAGACGCGTCAAAAATACCAGGCGTGATATCACTGCTTGTAATATCCAGCCTTGCACCAACCTGCAAGCCGGTACCAGAGCACGAAGAACAAGTACTGTTGCCGATGTAGCACTTACCCTTGCATATGGTGCACAGCGCAGAATTCGGCACATAGATTACGGCTTTGGGTGTATTCCCTTCAATGCCGTTATTGTTCGGGCTTCTGCGGGTATCATAGAGCCATACTTCCTGACCTTCTTCTCCGGTGGCAGCTTCATCGATTGGCACCGGTGCGTCAGAAGAAGTGAGCATACCGCTTCCCTCGCAGTCCGGGCAGGTTTCTTCTGTCCATTCCCGCTCCACCTGCTGATCATCCTGAGAGAAGCTTATGGTGCCGTCGTTGTTGTCATACGGGGTGATCTTGATGATATACTCTTTGTTGGAGTAGACCACGGCAGGATCGCTGCCCCTTTTCTCCCGCAGCAGATACCAATAGATGTTGGGATTATTGGGGGCCACGTTCACATCGTCCTGGGTGAATTTGATAGGCGCAAAGTTGATCGTGCCATCCTCGTTGTTCTTTGCCGTCTGCAGGGGCGCACCCACTTTGTCCTTGGTGTTCGGATCATATTTGTACAATTCAAATTCAAACTGATCCTTCTCCAGGTCATAGATTTCCAGCACCTTCCAGGCCTTGAAGGAAATCTCTCCTTCGGCTTTATAGGTATTATTGAAATTATATGCGTCATCCGACCCCAGGTCCGGGGTCACCGTTACAGTAAGGTTCCCGTCGCCCGTCAAATCCTCTACCTTCACGGTAACGGTCTTTACTTCGGTGCTGTATGTGTAGCCGTCTTTGCCGGTATTCTGTTCCGTTATCTCATAAGTGAAGGTCTTCCCCGCGTCCGCTTCCGTGTAGCGGATCTGACCGAAAGCGACCGATGCCTGCGAGGTGATAACGCCGCTGCTTTCATCCTGCTGCGTACTCGTCGGCACATCATTGCCCGCGCTCCGGATGATTTCACCGTAGGTTTCGCTGCCTTCTGTCTTATCCGTCACGTCAAAACGGAACTGGTTACGGTTCAGCTTATGGCCTGTCAGCGTTTTAATGGCTCTCAGCTGCGCATTGCCCTGAGCATGATACGTATTGGTGAAGACCGCTTCCTGCGTACGGCCAGCACGGATGGCCCCCTCTGCATTTTGCGCGCTTGTCTGCGTATAGCCTGCAGCAGGAACTTCCTCAAGCTTATAAGTCGCTTCGGAAGGAAGATCATAAACGGTAAACTTCTGGCCTCCCTTGAGCTTAAAGCTCTCTCCGCTCATGATCTCGCCGCTTTTTATCTCTGTTTCACCCTCTTTGATGGTGTAACGGTAAGCCGCGTCCAGCGGCACCGGTTCGGGCGGCACAAACGCTGCAGTCGGATCCGCTTCCTGCTGCTCGTGCCTTGCCTCGTCAATCATTTCCTGCGTCACTTCGCCGAATGCAGAAAACGTAAAGGTGAAATCCTTGTCGGAAGCTGCAGGAGTCGCGTTCTCGATTACCTTCTCTACGCTTAAATCGCCGTAAGGCTTAAGCGTATTGTCTATAACCTTATAGCCGTCATAGGCAACCACATATTTGGGGACATATTCTTCCTCTACCGTATAGACATAAGGCTCGCCGCCGCGTTTGTTCTTAATGAGGTCCCCGAAGCTGTAGTGCCAGTCTCCGCTGCTGTCCGGCCGCACGGTCAGCGTCCTCTGATATTCCCCATCACGGTACAGTTTGACCCGGATGCTCTCCGGACGCAAGGATGTATCCCCGTTTTCGCCGCTCCAGATCTTCTGGCCTTCAACGCTGACCGTATCTTTTTCATGCGTATTGGTGACGATAAAATGGCTTTCATTGTCTTTGTCACGGCTTACGCTGTCCGTATAACCGGGTACCGGATCCTCCGTAAAGGAATACTGGTACGGCCGGTTCTTTTCATCCACCACGTCGATCTGCTGGAAGACCGCTTTCCAGTCGTTGCTGTCATCCAGCGTGGCGCTGCGCCCCAAATCCTCCCAGGTTCCGCCCATTACCTTGCGGCGCAGATGCACTACGACATGATCCGGACGGATCGCATCGTAGTCGTCCTCATCCTTCCACTGCTTTTCAACCGTCAGTATCCGCGGAACAATGCCAACGCGGGTATAGTCGTTGCGGAACATCTGATCCGAGGATGCCCCGTCTCCATCGGTCCCTTTGATCTGAATCCTTGCCTTTAACCGGGTATTGTTAAAAGCATGCATATTGTTTTCGGGGTCCAATGCCGCTTCCCAATCGATGGTCGGATTTTCTGACGTCTCCGTTCCGTCTGCCTTGTGCGCATAGGCGCCCTTGGCATGGTAGTTTTCTTGCAGTTCCTCGTCGGTCGTCCCATCGTCCGGCGCCTTCATATGCAGATAAGCAGTGATCTTCTCGAATTCATCCAGTTCAAACGGCGTCCCGTCTTTTTTGTATCTCGCATCGATCGCGACAGCCGTGACATCCATGCCTTCCGGGGCAGTCCAAATGCCTTTTGAGTCCGGGGTCATCTGCTGCCAGCCGTAGATCGCCCGTTCAGCCGGGTCGTCTATCGCATAGGCATCGCTGGAGAAGAGGATGCGCTTTTGCTCGCTATTGTAATCCTCCGGTGCATCCTTGAACTGCAGATTCCAGTTATCCGAAACCCAGAGTTTTACATCGACTCCCCTTTTGATGAACTCTGACAAATCGATCTGCAAAAGCCTGCCGCGCCACTGGCCGCCATGCCAGTCATCGCGCTCGCTCCAGTCACCGTACCAGTTTTTCTTTTCCTCACGGTCGTTGTAGTCTTCTATCTTGGTAGCATCATGAACCACTTCATCCTTCGGATCCGGGATATCATAGTTCTCCACCGTATCGTAGATCACTATATCTTTGGTGATCGTATTTGGACCGCTGGTCACGCGCAGCCGGTAGGTATAGTTGTGTCCTTCATACACATTGACTTGTTCCTGCCCGTCCAGTCCCTGTGTCCATACGCCTTTCAGATCGTCCTGAACCAGTTTTGCTATACCTGCCAAAGCTTCCAGGTTGATGGTCAGGCTGGTGCCGGCTTTCGCATAGAGAAAACGGTTTTCATCCGTCTCCGGATCAAGGTCGGTCAGCGCCGCGACGATATCCGCCGGCATCTGCGGTGTGAGGTTGTTTTTCCGCTCTGTATACTTCTGTTCCGGAACGTCTGCCTCACCCTGCTGTCCTTTGATCGTACCCAGGGTATCGTGCGGCAGGTTTTCCGACAGCGATTCAAACGCCACATAGTTCATGACGTTTTCCCGCCCATGTTCCAGAATCGCTTCCCAGGGGTAGTATGCGTCAAATGTCAGGGTCGGCTGATCCCCCCATGTGGCTCCGTATACCGTAGAAGGCGTCGGTGTGAGATCGCACTCGACAACCATAAGGATACGGCCCGTATTTTTGAAATCGGGAACCGTATAAATACTTGTAATTTTGTCCGCATTGCGCAGGCGTACCGTATCCAGATCCGGATAAACACCCGGGGGCAGAAGGTCATACCATATTCCTTTTGTTTCTTTCGGAATGACACCGGACGCAACCGCATCCGTATAATCCTTCCGTTCTGTCAGATTGCTCTGTTCCGCTACACGCGCTTGGTAATGGAGTATGACGCGTTGATTGCCGACATCATTGTCCTTCCTGCGGTCAAACCTGACGGATTTGCTGGGCGCTACACCGTATGCGGCTCCGGCGAGCGTCGCTTCTGAATAGTCAAAATCCCAGCTTCCCAATGCTTCTTTTGTTTCATAAGGCTGTCCCAGCCAAACATCGACATTCATCCTGTCGTCGTTTTTGAATTTGGAGCTCGGTGTATCGGTCTGGTCAAACAATTGTTCCACAGCCTGCATTACCCGCGGACTGGCTTTCAGTGTGATGGTGTCATACACAGACCAGACAACTTCAGCCAGGTCCGTGTGCTCAAGCGTCTTTCCCCCGCAGACATTGCTCACATACTCATGGCGTGTCCGGCTGGTATTGGGCGGGAAAGAGAGCACCTCTCTGCCGCCAACCGTCTGTACGCTGGCGTCATTATGCGCGACAAGCGTCATCCGTCCTCTTCCGGTCTCTCCCCAGCTGGCTGTTCCACCGTGAATCCAGTTGCCGTCGTTATTCAGCTGATAATAGATTTCCAGATCCGGCTTCGGCTGATTACTGTCGTAAATATAGTCCCAAGTTCCGTCGGAACGCTTGCCGTAGCGATAGGTACTCGGCGCGGCTATGCGCATAGAACTGATCTCATAATCTTCCGTCGTCAGCGGGATCTCATCGCTGAGCGGAAGATAGAAGGTCTCAAAATCTTCCGTGTACTGGCGCCAGCCGAGATAACCGTAGTATTTCTGGTCCGCTTCTTCCAGCGCTTTTTCGTTGTCATGCGGAACGGCCGGCGAAACCGTCCATGGATAGCCTCTTGCGATGGTTTCCAGTTCGAACGGTATCTGTACGTTTTCCCCGTTCTGAAGCCGGTTCAGCGCATAGCCATACAGATGATCCTTATAAGGTTTGCCGATCGTATACTTGTTGACTGAAAAATGGCCTGTCGGCCGCTTCCACTTTACCGGTGAATACGTAACCGTGGATCCGGCTGTGACAGTCGTCACCTGCTGCTTGTCTTCCGGTTTATTCAGGTCGGCATTCTCCCCGACATACGGATCTGCTTCCGTCAGTGTCCAGGTTGAATCATTGTGCATATAATATGTGACCTGGGGTTCGTTTGCATTGGGAACATAGAAGGCGTCTTTCTTGTACGCCGTCCAGATATAACGGTTATGATCATAGCTGCCGGACGTATCCGAGTGATAGGTGTCATGAAGGATCTCCGCTTCCACCCTGTTGTTCTCCGGCGCATCACCGCCCACCATTCCCAGCATTACGGCATCGGTGATCAGCTGCTTCTCGGTGCTCCCGTCATCATTCTTGACCATGCGGTAAGCATCATACTGATCCCCTGTGACATCATCGGCAACGGTCAGTGAAAAGGGCTGATTGCCCTGATGATATACATAGTTCGCCCACTGGACATAAATATAATCGTCTTTGGCCTGCGCTCCGCCCGGAAGGTTCTCCAGCAGATTGGCAGGCAGAGAAGACGGCGCCTCCTCATAAAGGCGCCCGCTTTTATGTGCGCCGGTTACCCTTTCGGAAGTATCGACCTGCGCCGTGATATCTGAGCTTTTTAAATGGATCGTGTTTCCTTCATGCGTAGTGACAAAGCATTCCGCGCTCAGCTTGTCCGAGATGCTCATGTCCTGCAAGTCCACCGGGATCAGGTCTTCGATGGTAAACTGGAACATGGCCTTGCTGGTTGCGCCGATGACCTTCGCGTTGGTGATGACAATGTCATCTCCGATGCGTGTCCAGTTGAAATCCTGGCGGGTATCCGGAGCCTCCGGAATGGAATAGCTCATATCGCCATAGCCGCTGTCGCTGCCGCGCTTATGCCAGATCTGTGCCGGGAACCGGATCGTTATATCCCCCGGCGCGTAATCGTACTGACCGGACAGAGCTACTTCCATCTGAAACTGCATGGTCAGCGGACGATTGTCTGAGGTGCTGATATACAGATGATCGTCTATCCCGTCGTTTGCCGGTTTATCAGGCGTGATCCAGAAGACATCGATGCGCTCGATTTTAGAGCCATCCGCTTCGCTTCCCAGATCGCTTGCTTCTTCTGCTATGCCAAACCTGCCGATTCCGCACACAGACAGAATCAGAAGGATGGTTGCAAGTTTCCGGATTGTTTTGATCAACTGGCCGCGTCTGTTCATTCTATTGCTTCCGCCTTCCGCGCATGTATTTGTCCAATATCGTTTCGTGTTATTATTATACTGTTTTCTTGTTTTAAAAGATACAATATTAATCAAACTTAAATATTTTTCTGTGTCGTCTTCATTTCTTGGCATGTCAACCCTTTTTCTGTCCCTGATGCGGCTGATGATTCAAAACAGACTTGCGGTATATTTTATGCTTTATAATAGACTTCGGCCTCTTTTGAGCAAACAGATGCAGCAATGTACACGTCTTGCCCTGTTCTTGCCAAAAGCTTCATCAAACCCGCCTCAGAAATCAAAATAGGGCTTGCATTCAGGCCTCAAAGTGTTTATAATGCGGACTGTCACCGTTTAGGCGCATGAGAAGGCTTTAAAGGTTGCCTTTCATGCGATAGTATTGCGGCGAGAGAGGTGAAAACGATGAAAGAGGGTATCCATCCCAAGTACCAGAAGGCCACGGTCACCTGTGTATGCGGCAACACTTTTGTGACGGGTTCCACGAAGAAAGAGCTTCGCGTTGAAATCTGCTCCAAGTGCCATCCGTTCTACACCGGCAAGCAGAAGCTGGTAGATACCGGCGGACGTGTCGATCGCTTCAAGAAGCGTTACGGCCTGTGATGCGGCTGATCGCCTGAAACCAAGACTGCATGAAAGACGAGGGTTTTCCTCGTCTTTTCTTTATTTCCCCAATTATTCCGTTCATTCTTTATCATAACGCTTTTATGTGTTGATAATAAGATATTCTTCTTACATATCACTTGAATATATATTCAGATTAAGATATAATGTGTTTTGTAACGTGTCATTCCTTGACTTCAGCCTTCATGCATCCAATCATTATTTATTTACACAGGCCGTTCTCTTCAAGTGGCACGCACACAACAAATTCAAAGGAGTCTGGAATATATGCCGCCAAAACAGAGATTTACACAAGAGATCATCCTGAATAAAGCCTACGAGATGTTCGCCCGCGGCGGGATGACCGCCGTCAATGCCCGCTCCGTATCCAAGGCGCTGAACTGCTCCACACAGCCGCTGTTCAGTTATTTTCCGGATATGAGCGGCCTGCGCAAAGCGCTCATCGAAAAGGGCATCCAGGATTTCAGGAATGCACTCGCCGCTGCAGAGAATGAAGGTTTTTCCGAGATCGGGCGCTGCTGCGCATATGTCCGGTTTGCAGCCGATTATCCAATGGTCTTCCTTCATCTTCTTTCTGTCAGGGAGACAGATCCCTGCGTCGTTCTGATGCAGATGCCCGAAGCCGTAATTGCTGCCGAATGCGCATCGACCGGCCTGTCCCGGGAAGCTGTCCTGCAAGCCTGTGAAGAACTGCACATCTATGTTCACGGGCTGGCCTGCATGGTCGCGACCGGAAAAACGGTCGATCAGCCGGAAGAAGTCATTGCCAAAGCTTATGAGGCTGTCTTTGGGCGCCATTGACCTCCTGTTTTTCTTGCACAGGCTTTCATCAGCCTGTGCTTTTTTAGTTGTTCCGCTCCGGTTGAATTCTCTCATCTGCCGGAGTAAAATGACCTCATATAGGATCGATGAAAGGAGGCCTGCAGATTTGCGGCGATTCGCGTTTCTATGCACAGTTCTGCTTTTACTGCTTCTGCAGGCCCCCGTCCTGGGTCAGACCCGGGTCCTGCTCACCTCCTGCCGGGAATTTGCGTCCTACCCCTCCCTGGGCTATGAGGCCTCCGGCAATCTGCAGTTCCTGGCCTCCGTCTTTTCTGCTTCCGGTGTTACGGGCGACAGCCTTGATGTTGAGGACGGTACGCTGAGCAGCTTCGACGCTCTGTCTGCCGTCACCCTCTCCTTTTTCTCCGGCGCACAGGTGGATGACCTTTCTGTCTTTTATCTCTGCACACATGGCGTTCTGTCTGAAGACGGCGGCTATCAGCTGATCCTCTCCGACGGAGCGGAGGAAGAGGCGGTTTCCGCCGGGGCGCTCCTGCGCCTGCTTGCCTCGCTGCCGGGGCAGACGCTGCTGATCCTGGATGCCTGTCATTCCGGCGCTGTTTTGTCGTACCTGACAGAGGATCAACCCTCCCTCAGCGTCCTGACCTCGTCTTCCTCTTCGGAAGCCGCATGGTATTATCTCGGCGAAGGCGTGCAGAGCGGAGCGCTTTCCTACTTTGCCTCTTCCTTCTGCACCGCGCTGGGTCTGTACGGGCCGGCGGAAGCCGACCGGAACGGGGACCGGAAGGTCACCCTGGATGAGGTTTACCACCAGCTTCTGCACGCTCTTCCCTCGTCTACCGTGCAGATCTCTTCCAACTGCGCCGATACTCTGGTCCTGCCCTCCGTCAAGGGCGCCGCCCCTCTGTGTCCGCTGACGGATTTTTCTTACGGCCAGCAACTCCTTGCGCGCGATGCGTGTACGCTTTCCTTCTCCTTTACCCTCCGGCGGCCTGTCAGTATCCTCTACCGGCTGATCGAGTATACCGATCGCGGCTGGGACTGGGCCGGAGCTTTCAGCGTCCGGGAGCCGTCCGATCCTGCGCTGCAGCCCGGGAGGATGACCCGCAGCTTCTCTTTGGATGCGGATGCGCTTATCGGAGACTATTTCATCCTGCAGGTTTTCTCCGTTGAGGAAGACGCCCTGCTGCTGTGCTCTGAAAAGCTGTTTGCCCTTTGCTCCAACAGCCCGGATAACCGTGCCGGTCTCAGTCTCTCCGGCGCCATCTCCCCCGAGGGGCGCGGCCTTGCGCTGCGCCTGTCTGCCCGTCAGCCGGTGCTCTGCTCCGTTTTCTCGAGAAGCCTCATGCAGGAAGAAGTTCCTCTGCTCACCGGCTATCTGTACCGCCCTTCAGCTGACGGGGCGAATACGCTCTCCCTTTCTTTTCCGCCCAGGCGCTTCCTTCCCCCCGGCAGCGTGCTCCGCATCGAAGTTGAAGACCTCTGGGGTGCTTCTTCCTATGAGGTATCCCTGACGACGGACACCCCCTGAGCAGCGCAGAAATTAAACAATATTTAACAAGTAAAAGAATTTCCCGTCTTTTCTCCGCACGTTTTCAATGATATAATAGTTTATCTGCATTTTCGATTGAAAGGATCTTTCCATGCAAAAACGAAGAACCCGCGGCGGTCTCCCGAAGAAGCCCATGCGCAAGCATCTGCGGCGGGAAAAGCCGAAGAAATATACGCTGGCCTATCTTATTATCCTGTGTGCGGCCCTCGCCGCGCTGGTCGTCTTCGCTCCCCGGATCGCTCCGGCTCCTGCAGCCAACGTCTCCGGTACCGAGATCGAACCGGCAGAAGCCGGGACAGGCGACCGCCGGCTGCGCATTACGGAGGTCATGTCCTCCAACCGGAGCGCTTTCCCGGATGAAACCGGCTCCTTCCCGGATTGGATCGAGCTCACCAACACCTCCTCGGACTACATCCGCATCGGCGGATACGGTCTCAGCGACCGGGAGGACAAGATCATCTTCGTTTTCCCGGATGTGACGGCGGCGCCCGGAGAGCACATCATCGTGTTCGCTTCCGACAGTACGCAAAACGAAATCGGCAAAGCGTATCACGCCAACTTCAAGCTTTCTAGCGCAGGAGACAAGCTCTTCCTGTTCGGGACAGACGGCGTCGCTTACGAGACTGTCGAAGTTCCCGCGATGGATGCCAATATGAGCTATTGCTGGATCGGCGATGACCGGTACATCATCACCGAACAGTACACACCCGGATACGGCAATACACAGGAGGGTTACGCCGAGTTCCGCGCCTCTACCCTTCTGACAGCCGGCAGCCTCGTCATCAACGAAATCTGCGCCAGTTCGATTACGACCCTGCAGGACGAGGACGGTGAGTATCCGGACTGGATCGAGCTGCACAACAACTCCACGTCCCCTATCGATCTCTCCAATTACGCGCTCAGCGACAACACGGAGAGCCGTGTCAAATGGCGCTTCCCGGCCGGCGCCACCATCGCTCCGGGCGGCTACTACGTCGTCTTTGCTTCCGGCAAAAACCGTGCGGCAGCCGACGGCGGATGGCCTCACGCAAGCTTCCGCCTGCGCAGCAACGCAGAGACGGTCATCCTCTCCGATATCCAGGGGCGCATGGTGGATCTCGTCAGTTACGATCTGCTCGGCGCCGACGAGTCCTGGGGCCGGGACGAGACCAACAACCCCGAGGTCTTCAAGCGGTTTACCCAGCCGACGCCCGGGCTGCCCAATACGCACACCAGTGAGATCGCCATGGATACAAAGCTCTGTCTGGCGAACACATCGGGGCTTTACATCACAGAAGTCATGACGGGCAATACCAAAACGCACACGCCCGGCGTCAACTACTTCTATGATTACATTGAAATCTATAACATGAGCGGACAGGCAGTCAACCTGAAAGGGTACGGCCTGTCCGATAATATCAAAAAGCCCCGGAAATGGCAGTTCCCCGATATCACCATCGAGAACAACAGCTACATCGTCATCCACTGTGACAAGACGCAGACGAGCAAGGCCGGCGTCTACACCTTTACGAATTACGGCCTCAAGCAGTCCGGGGAAACGGTCTGCCTCTCCACCCCGGAAGGGAAGATCCTTGATAAAGTCGTCGTTCCCCAGCTCTATGACGACAACTCTTACGGCAGAACGCTGGGCCAGGCCGGTCTTTTTTACTATACGGTCCCTACCCCAGGCGCGCCTAACGGCGAAGGCTTCATCGGCTTTGCCGACACCCCGGCTTTTGTAACTGTTGGCGGACTTTTTGAGCGCCCGCTCGAGGGAAGCAACGGCGTGACCCTCTCCGTCCCTGCTGACAGCGTCGTCCGTTATACCACCGACGGAAGCGACCCGACCCTCTCATCCGAGCTCTATACCGGTCCGATCGAGGTCCGTTCCAACACCGTCATCCGCGCCCGCGCGTGGCGGGACGGCGTCGAACCCTCCCAGGTCGTCTCCCAGACCTATCTCATCTCTGTTTATCACACGATGCCCGTCGTGTGCATCACGACCGATCCGAACAACCTCTGGAATGACGAAACGGGCATGTTCGCAGACGGCCCCACGCTGGACCGCGAGGCGCAGAAAACGCCGTGGAAAAATGCGACCTACTGGCAGAAGAACTGGTTCGGCGGCTGGGTCGAGTATTATGACAACGACCGTGTGCAGCGCTTCAGCCAGGGCATGACCTTCCGCGTCATGGGACAGTTTTCCCTTGACATGCCGCAGAAAAGCCTTTACATTAAGGCGGATGGACAATACGGCGTCGACCGCTTCAACTATCCCCTCTTCTCTGACAGGCCGTATGACAGTTACGCAAGCTTCGTGCTGCGCAACGGCGGCCAGGACGGCCTGTATACACGCGTCATCGACGGCATGCAGGCCCGCATCATCGATGCCTCCGGCAGCAGCGTCGTGACCCAGGCGTGGAATCCGGTCATCGTCTACATCAACGGTCAGTACTGGGGCCACTACAACATGCGCGAGCGTGCAGGCGTCAAGATGGTCGCACAGCATGAGGGCTGGGAGAATCCCGGCGATATCGACATGCTGGAATCCAGCGGCACCAGTTCCACGCAGGTCAAGCAGGGAACCAACCGGGATTACAAAAAGCTGGTCGAGTACGTGGAGAGCCACGATCTCGTCAATGACAAAGCGGCATACGAGTATGTCTGCTCCCAGATCGACATCGACAACATGCTCGACTACTTCATCTTCGAATCCTTCTTCGGCAATACCGACCCCGGCAACATCCGCTTCTACCGAAACGCCAAATCCGGGGACGGAAAGTGGCGCTACCTCTTCTATGACTCTGACTGGGGCTTCTTCAACGTAACGGTGAGCCGCGGAAAACTGAGCGGCGGCGTCGCTTACGTGCTGAACGATAAAGGCATGGGCGCCCAGAAGATCAAGAGCAACGTCCTCATCCGCCATCTCATCAAAGTCCCGGAGATACAGGACCGCTTCCTCACGCGTTACGGCCATTATTTCCAGACGGTGTTTACCACGGATTACCTCACCCGGCTGTTCAACAGCATGATTGCCGAAATCAAGCCGGAAATGCAGATGCACATGCAGCGCTGGGCCGCGGAAGTCCATCCGAAGATCAGCTTCGACCAGCCGAAGAATCCGGAAGGCGGCTACAACTACTGGGTGACCCGCTGTGAACGCGCGCTGACCCGTATCTTCACCCGGCGTCCCTGGTACATGTACCAGGAGATTCAATCTTATTTCAAGCTGAGTGATGTACAAATGGAATCCTACTTCGGACCCTGTCCGGATAAACCGGAAGAATAAATCAGTCATTACACATCATTAGGAGGTATCTGTTAATGAAAAGCTTAATCAACGACGCCAGCGTAAATGAATGGTTTTCCCAGCAGATGGCCAGTCTCACCCCCATGAAGATGGTGCTGGCCCTGGCGATGGGCTTCCTCGTCGGGCTCATCATCGCGCTGGTCTACCGCAAGACCTTCCGCGGGGTGCTCTATTCCCCTTCGTTTTCCACTACGCTCATCATGCTCTGCATGATCACGACGCCTGTCGTCATGTGTATCAAGTCTAACATCGCTCTTTCAATGGGTATGGTCGGCGCCCTCTCCATTGTCCGTTTCCGTACGGCCGTCAAGGATCCGCTCGATACCGCCTACATGTTCTGGTCGCTTACGATGGGCATCCTTCTGGGCGCTGAGCTGTACACCATCGCATTGGTCGTAGTCGCGGGCATTTCCATCGTCATGCTGCTGCTGACCTTCTTCCGCCTGCGCTCTCCCAACACCTTCCTGCTCGTCATCCACTACGCCCAGGATGCAGAGGATGCCGTCATGGATCACGTCCGCCGCATCAAGGTTCAGCGGTTGCGCAGCAAATCCGTCACGGCCGGCGGCGTGGAACTGACCGTTGAAGTACAGCTTCGCGAGCGTCTGGATATCGTCAACAAGCTGCTTGACACCAATGGCGTCCACAGCGCAACGCTGATCGCCTGCCAGTCTGAAGCCGGCAACTAAAAGGAGCGCCTATGCCTACGATTCGCAGCATGCCCCTGCGCCATGAGCTGAAGTATCTGATTACTCCGGCCGAGCTCGGCGTTCTGCGGGGCATCCTGAAACCGCTGCTCACGCCGGACCCGAACGGAGATCGGAACAATGAGTATGTCATCCGTTCCCTGTACTTCGACACCTTCGATGATCAGGCCCTGGAGGAGAAGATCGCCGGTGTCGGCATGCGAAAGAAGTACCGGATCCGGATCTACAATTTCAGCGACCGGGTCATCAAGCTGGAATGCAAGCACAAGCTCGGCGATCTCATCTCCAAGCAGAGTGTCAGCATCCCGCGCGATCTCGCGGACCAGCTGATCGCCGGCGATCCGGAAGGCCTGCAGCGGATGAAGCATCCTCTCCTCCACGATGTTTACCGGGAGATGAAGACCCGCCTGCTCCGTCCGGCCGTCATCGTGGATTATGTGCGGGAAGCCTACATCCACGAAGCGGAAGAGGTGCGCATCACCTTTGACAAGCATTTGCGCACCGGCCTCTTTTCGCATGATCTGTTCAATGCAGCACTGCCCACCTATCCGGTCTTTGATGATCCGGTGGAGATCCTGGAAGTCAAATACGACGAGTTTCTCCCCTCCTATCTTCAGACCGTGCTGAGCGGCATTACCGCGCAGCGCAGCGCCGTCAGCAAGTATGTCTGGTGCAGAAGGTACGAGAATAAAGAGTATTAAGGCCGGTCCTTCTCAGATTTACAGCTATAAGAGTCGCAGATAAAGGGTTATCCCTTGTCTGCGATTTTTTATCCCGATCTGGGGCATATTTGCCGTTAGGTTCATTCCCGGAAGCCGGATGCTTTCCTGCCCCAGCGCACCCGTGGCCTTGTATTCGATTCCGGCATCGTCCAGCAGCTGACACAGGCGCTCCCATGCCGACCGGCTGGTCGTCGTCCTGTGCGCGGTATGAAGGATCTTTTCACCCTCGCGAAGGCCGTACAGCTCGCGCATTGCAACGACTTCGTTCTTGCCGTTTCGGCGCGGGACTGCATACCCGAACTTCGTGTGCGTCCAGAGGCCTTCGTCGTTCTTGCCGAGGATGTTCGTCAAAAGAAGACGCTGCCATTCCTGCGCCGTGCGGCCGGTCATCTCATAGATCCGGCACGCCTCGTCACCCTCTGAGCTGGTGTAGGGCAGGATCACGGAATGGGAGGGAGTCTGGCTGCCCTTTCGGACGTCCATGCACTCCCTCCTCTATTCAGTTGTCTTGGGGCCGTCTCTCGCCCTGGATGTGCTCACGTGTGATCACTCCTTTTTCAGCATTTGATCTAATAGCCGATCCAGCATCTCATCGTCATCCGTATCCATATATGCGTGTGTTCTGATTTTGAGATCGGCAAGAGAGTACTGTATAATACCCTGGCTTAACGCTGCCTCAACCTTCACCACTTTATCGAGAGTCTTGTTGATCTCCTTCAGTTGCTCGCAAATGTCATTCAAGGCTTTTTCGGTCTTGTCCATAAATCAATCTCCCCAATCAAAAAGAGCGCCGGAGCGCTCTCATGTATGATTATCAAACCAGTTATCGACGATCTGACACTGTCTCTCTTCTTCGCCTTTTCTCGCAGGGTCATTAACTACCCTGTTTTTGCACTCTTCCCTTGAAGCTTTCATTTCGATGTGTTCAGCTGAAAAACGCCGAACCAATTCGGACACCTTCTGTCTGTCCGGATTTGCCGTAATGATAAAAGCCCGCTTCCATTCACCGGTTTGGTTTTCTATTTCCTCGTATATCGCTTCTCTGGCCACCAGCGCAGCCGGCAGTACAACACTGTGATCCTGATGCAAGCCGACAGCGCCCTGAATTGCGCAGCACAGTGCATCCATATCCAGAATCAAGTCCTGATCTGTCGCGTTTTCTCTGACATAGGTGCTCTTTCCACTGCCTGGAGCGCCTGAAACAACATAAACAGGCCGCTGACTATCATGCGAGAATTCTCTAGCCCATCGGCGGTAGATTGTTTGCAGTTTTTTATCATTCATAAACTATTCCTACAACGCAAAGAATTGCGAAACACTTGACAAAAACAAACAATTAGATATAATGATAGTGAAAGCTTTCACCAATAAACGCGGAACCTCTGCCGCATTACATGGGTCTTTGACCTGGCGGGGGGGCCGCGTTTTATTTGTTGTATCGGAAAATGCTGTGTATTCTTCCAGACATTATTAGCATTACATCCATCTGCTTTACATTGCCTTGTCTAAATCTGCTCTCTATATTACGAAACGTTTCTCTCATGTTTCTACCTTCGCCCTGTACATCGATTACAACGCCTCCAGGATTCATTTTGATTTGCTTCAATGCGCTTCTTACAGCGCTCTTAACTGCGTCGTCAGAATGGGTTGTTTTCAATTCCCAAAGCTTCCCATTCCAAAGATAATCCGCAGTTTTGACGTGATTCTTGTTGACGTCTTTTTGTACATGGATGTCTCCACCGAGCGTATCATGTATGATCTGAGCAACACGTACGTCCTCCGGTTTTACGTCTTCGTCCTGTTCAAACTTGCCCTTACCTGGCGTAGCATTCCCGAAATATTCAGCCGTGACATCAATGCCACGGCCTGTCTTTTCTCCAGATGGAAGAGTTGTATTGCTTAACTTTTCACGCTGCTTTGTTAATTCCGGGCTTACATCACTGTTGGGTCTCGTGTAGTTATTGACTACTTCCGTTCCACCATTCCGGTTCAGTTCAATCAAACAATCACAATTTCTGTGTCGTGCGAAGATATCCCGGCTCATTGTCTGCGGGTTATACTCCCGCGTTCCAGCAAGCCCGTTACACCAATCGCAGATTTCAGCGACCATACTTCATGAGATCGCCGGTCTGTTTACCATTCAAAAAGAGCGCCGAAGCGCTCTCAATAATCATTCATATCGACTGATTCTCTTGCCTGCTATATGTCTTTCCCTTTCTTCTTCGGTCACTTCAACTCTTTCAAGAATCTCAAATGCCTCTGGCGGATAAGCATATTCTTCATTAGTTTCATCGACAATTCCAAACCAGTTCTTCTGCAACACACGACCAACATAACCTTATCATGTAGAAGCATCAAAGGATTACTTTCGCCTATATACTTAACCTTATAAAAATCATTCTTGTTCAACAAACCAATCCCCCACAAGTTGCTCTAGCAAAGCATGCTATTGCAGCAGGCTCTTCATCGTTTCCCCTTTGCCGTATGCCTTTTCAAAATCAGCGATGAAAGCATCAACAGCGGCATCGATCGCAACATTTTTTGTAAAACCGTCGATGATCGCAGGCGCACAGGTAGCAGCGCCGATACCGTATGCGCAGATGTCCAGCACCTGCTGGCTGTTTTTAAAGGATGCGGCCAGCACCTCCGTCGAATACCCGCCTTTTTGGAGCAGATCATGGATCTGTTTCACGATGCGCACACCGTCAAAGCCCATGTTGTCGATCCGGTTCAGGTAAGGCGCAACATATGCCGCACCGGCCTTGGCTGCCAGATAGGCCTGCATCGGCGTATAAACAGCCGTCCCGCAGGTCACGATCCCCTTCCGATTCAAAGCCTTCATGGCTGCAAAGCCCTCCGGAACAGAGGGGATCTTGACCACGGTTTTCGCGCCAAAGGCGCTTACGATCGCTTCCCCGTCCGCGATGATCCCTGCCATGTCCTTCGGAAGAGCCTGTACAAACAGTTCAGCATCATCGCCGATGATCTTCCGGATCTCCAGCAGCGTCTCCTTGGGATGTCTCCCGCTTCTGGCCAGGATCGTCGGATTGGTCGTAACGCCATCCAGCGGATAGATCTCCCACAGTCTGCGGATCTCACCCAGATCCGCGTCATCAATATAAAGCTTCATCCTTTATCCCCTTCCCGACGCTTGATACGCCGCTACATGCACAGAAAACTCCGGCAAGCATCCTTGCCGGAGTCTGTGTCAGCTCTTGACGCCGATCCTGACCAGCGCACGGCGCAGCTTCGCCGTGGCAAGCGTCACCTCGCGCGCGTCGTCCTTCGCTTCAGCCAGCCGCTGTTCGGCCCGCTCTTTTGCGCGCATCGCGCGCTCCAGGTCGATATCATCAGCCCACTCAAAGGTCGTCGCGATCAGATGGGCTTCGTTTGAAATGACTGACAGCATGCCGCCGATGCAGGCCGCTTTGCGGGTTTGGCCGTCCGCCTGATGGATGACAGCCTCTCCCGCGCCGACAGCGGATACATAATTGGTATGATTGGCGAGAATGCCGACATCCCCGTCGATCATCCGCGCTTTGAAGCTGGTCACTTCATCGTCAAAGATGAGTCCGTCCGGCGTACTGATCCTGAGACGAAAGGTGGTGCTCATGCGTGATCTCCCCTTGCCGCCTTCTCTACCGCTTCATCAATGGTGCCGACGAACAGGAACGCGCTCTCCGGCAGATCGTCATGCTTGCCTTCGATGATCTCCTTAAAGCCGCGCACCGTCTCCTTGATCGGGACGTACTTGCCTTCGTAGCCGGTAAACTGTTCCGCCACGCTGAACGGCTGGGACAGGAAACGCTGGATCTTTCTGGCACGGGAAACCGTCAGCTTGTCCGTCTCAGAGAGCTCGTCCATGCCCATGATGGCGATGATGTCCTGCAGTTCACGATAGCGCTGCAGGATACGCTGCACCTCGCGGGCAACCTGATAGTGCTCTTCACCCACGACCTCAGGGGTCAGGATGCGGCTTGTGGACTCCAGCGGATCAACGGCCGGATAGATGCCCTGGGAGGCAATCGCTCTGGACAGAACCGTCGTCGCATCCAGGTGGGCAAACGTCGTCGCGGGGGCCGGGTCGGTCAGGTCGTCAGCCGGTACGTAGACCGCCTGTACGGATGTGATCGAGCCGTGCTTCGTCGAGGTGATGCGCTCCTGCAGGGCGCCCATCTCCGTCGCCAGCGTGGGCTGGTAGCCGACGGCGCTGGGCATTCTGCCAAGCAGCGCGGAAACTTCGGAACCCGCCTGCGTAAAGCGGAAGATGTTGTCGATGAACAGCAGGACGTCCTGTCCGGCCCTGTCGCGGAAATACTCCGCCATCGTAAGCCCGGAGAGGCCGACGCGCATACGCGCTCCCGGCGGCTCGTTCATCTGTCCGTATACGAGCGCCGTCTTGCTGAGAACGCCGCTCTCCTTCATCTCGTAATAGAGGTCGTTGCCTTCGCGCGTGCGCTCGCCGACGCCCGTGAAGACCGAAAGACCGCCATGCTCCTTGGCGACGTTGTTGATCAGCTCCATGATCAGAACCGTCTTGCCGACGCCCGCGCCGCCGAACAGGCCGATCTTGCCGCCCTTTGCGTAAGGCGCGATCAGGTCGACGACCTTGATGCCGGTTTCCAGGATCTCCGTGGACGTCTCCTGCTCCTCGTAAGCAGGCGCAGGCCGATGGATCGGCCAGCGTTCCGCGGCCTCAGGCGCCGGCATGTTGTCAACCGGTTCGCCCAGCAGATTGAATATGCGGCCCAGGCACTGCTCGCCGACCGGTACAGTGATCGGCGAACCGGTGTCTTCCGCTTTGGCACCGCGAACCATTCCGTCCGTGCTGCTCATTGCGATGCAGCGCACGACATCGTCACCGATGTGCTGCGCCACTTCCGCAACGATCTCCCTCTCGCCGGAATGAACTTTGATCGCGCTGAGCAGGGCAGGCAACTGGCCGTCCTCGAAGCGAATATCCAGGACAGGGCCGATTACCTGTATGACAGCGCCTATACTCCCTTTTGCCATTCTTCAAGCTCCTTTATTATTGCTCAGCACCTGCAACGATTTCCGTGATCTCCTGCGTTATGGCGCCCTGCCGCGCTCTGTTGTAGCGGAGGCTGAGGTCGTCGATCATCTCCGCCGCGTTCTTGCTGGCAGCATCCATCGCGGTCCTCCTGGCCGCCAGCTCGCTGGCGACGGATTCACACATGGCGCCGTACAGCATGCCTGCGATATAGTTCGGCACGATCGCGTTGTAAACCGCATCCGCCCCGGGCTCGTAAAGAACGAGTTCCCGTACGGCGGGCGCAGGCTTCTCCTCGCCGGCTGCAAGCGGCAGCAGTTCCATCGTATCAGGCACCTGGGAAAGCAGCGACACCAGCTTCGTATAAAGCACCTTCACACAATCAAACTGGCCGTCCCGGTATCCCTGGGTCAGCATCTCGCTGATCGAAAAGCAGTCCGCCACAGAGATCGTCGCGGCTTCCATGAAGGAACTGCTGAGCACCTCATACCCATGGCGGGTGAAGAACTCCACGGCTCTCTTGCCGATCGGCAGGATGCACAGTTCCTCGCGGCTGCCGAGTTCGGACACGGCTTTGAAGATGTTGCTGTTGTACCCGCCGGCCAAACCTCTGTCACCTGCAATAACGATCATGCAGGTCTTGCGCACTTCCCTGCGCTGCTGATAGACGGAGGAGAAATCGTTTGTCGATGCTTCGATCTCCAGAAGCGCCCTTTTCAGTTCCTCGTGATAGGGTCTGCAGCTTTCCTGGCGGAGTTTTGCTTTTCTCAGTTTGGAAGAGGCGACAAGTTCCATGGCTTTTGTGATCTGCATGGTACTTTGTACGCTTTTAATCCGGAGCTTGATGTCCTTCATCGAAGCGCCAGCCATCCGTCACCCCACCTTTCTCAGCTGACAAAATCCGCTGCAAATTTCTGCAATACCCGTTTCAGCTTTTCTTCCGTTTCCTTTTCGAACTTACCGGTAGTGCGGATCTCTTCAAAGATATCCGGCTGCTCCGCCTCAATGCGTGCATACAGCCGCTCCTCAAAGTCCGCGATCCGCTCAACCGCGATGTTTGCAAGATAATCATGCGTAACCGCATAGATGATGCACACTTGCTTTTCAACGTCGACCGGCTTGCTCTTGCCCTGCTTCAGCACCTCGACCACGCGTTCGCCCTGCGCAAGGCGGGCCTTCGTATCCGCATCGAGATCGCTGCCGAACTGGGCAAAGCTCTGCAGTTCCCTGTACTGGCTGTAAATCAGCTTGAGGGAGCCGGCGACCTTTTTCATCGCCTTGATCTGCGCATTGCCGCCGACACGCGAAACGGAAATGCCCGGGTTGACAGCCGGCATGATTCCGGAGTGGAAAAGCTCGCTCTCCAGGAAGATCTGTCCGTCCGTAATCGAAATGACATTGGTCGGGATATAGGCGGAAACATCGCCCGCCTGCGTCTCAATGATCGGCAGCGCCGTCAGGCTGCCGCCGCCGTATTCCGGCGCCATGCGGGCAGCGCGCTCCAGCAGCCTGCTGTGGAGATAGAAGACGTCTCCCGGATAAGCCTCGCGTCCCGGCGGGCGGCGGATCAGCAGGGAAAGGGCGCGGTACGCGACCGCGTGCTTGGAGAGGTCATCGTAAACGACCAATACATCCTTCCCCTTGTGCATGAAGTACTCGCCCATCGTACAGCCCGTGTACGGTGCGATATACTGCATGGGGGCCAGCTCGGACGCCGTAGCGCTGACGATGATCGTATAATCCATCGCGCCGGCCTGGCTGAGCTGTTCAACCAGCTGCGCGACGGTCGAATTCTTCTGCCCGATCGCAACGTAGATACAGATGACATCTTTCCCCTTCTGGTTGATGATCGTATCCGTCGCGATCGTCGTCTTGCCGGTCTGTCTGTCTCCGATGATGAGCTCGCGCTGGCCGCGCCCGATCGGGATCATGCTGTCGATCGCCTTGATACCGGTCTGCAGCGGTACGTTGACGCCTTTGCGCTCTATGATGCCGGGCGCAGGGCTTTCGATCGGCCTTGTTTCTTCGGCCTTCACGGCACCCTTTCCGTCGACCGGCTGTCCCAGCGCGTTGACGACGCGCCCGATCAGTGCCTCGCCGACGGGAACGGAAACGACACGGCCGGTCCGCTTCACCGAGCTTCCCTCATGCAGCTTGCTGTCGCTGCCGAGGATAACGACCGAGACGAACTCCTCCTCCAGGTTCAGCGCCATGCCAAATTCGCCGTTTTCAAACTCAACCAGCTCATTGGCCATGCACTGATCCAGGCCGGAAGCCTTCGCAATGCCGTCGCCGACCAGGACGACCGTCCCGGTTTCGCTCTGTTCGATGCGCTTCCCGTAGTCCTTTATCTGGCTTTTTATGATTTTCGATATCTCTTCGGCCTTCAGGTCCATGCATTCACCGACTTTCTTTTGCAAAAATCACCCTTATCCCTGCCTGGATAAGACTCTTGCGAGATTGTCCAGCTTCGTGGAAACGGTATTGTCGTAACAGACGCCGTCGACCTCTATCCGCATACCGCCCCGCAATTCGGGATTGACCACATATTCCGGTTCAATGGTTTTCCCTGTCTTATGCTCCAGGGAAGCCACGATCTTCTCTTTTTGTTCCGCTTTCAGTTCAACGGCGCTGGAGATCCGGGCCGACGCGATCCGGTGCCTCTCCTTATAGGCGCTGATATAGGCGTTCTTGCATTGGGTAAAAACGCGCAGCGCATTATGATCCACAAGGATGCGCAGCAGATTCAGCGTCAGGCTGTCGATCCTGCCGGCGAACGCCTGATCCAGAAGCGTCTGCCGTTCACCCTTGGACAGGGCGTAGGAATCCAGCAGCCGTACGTAGGACGGCTCCTGTGACAGGACCCCGGCAACCAGCTTCAGATCCTCCATGATCTCGCTTTCCCGGTTGCACTCAACCGCCAGATCATGGATCGCGTTGCCGTACATAGCTCCGCTTTCGGCCATTATGCCTCACCCACATTCTTGATAAAGTCTTCAATCATGGCATCATGGTCTTTTTCGCTGATTTCACGGTCCAGGATCTGCGAAGCAATATCCAGCGCGATACCGGAGAGCTCGCCTTTGGCATCGTTGAAAGCCTTCTGGCGTTCCCTCTGGATGTCCGCCTCCGCCTTGCGCTTGATCTGTTCCGCCTGCTCGTTGGTCTCCTTCAGCATATTGGCTGAAAGCTGCGCCGCGTTCTGCGTAGCCGCGCTGACGATCTGTTCCGCCTCTTCTCTGGCGCCCCTCATCCGGGTCTCATACTCCGCTTTGAGGCTCTTCGCATCCGCTTCGGCGCTCTCGGCTTCCGAGTACTTCCCCTCAATCTCCATCCTTCTCTTCTCAAGGATCTCCGTTACGGGCTTGAAAAGAAACTTCTTGAACAGGATCATCAGAAGCAGGAGATTGGCGATCTGGAAGATCATGGTCCAAGGGGCAATGGAAACAAATTCCTGCGTCTCCATTGATTACCCTCCCTTCGATGATCGATTAACCGATCTGGCCGATCAGCGGGTTGGCAAAGATGAGAATCAGAGCGATGATCAGGCTGTAGAGGCCGGTCGTCTCCGCAACGGCGCAGCCCATGAACATGGTCGTCGTCAGTGTGCCGCGCATTTCGGGCTGACGGGCCATCGCTTCCAGTGCCTTGCCTACTGCATAGCCTTCGCCGATACCAGGGCCGATGCCGCCGCTCATGCCGCAGCCCGCGCCAAGGGCAGAAAGTCCGCAAACGATCGCTTTTGCAATAAGTTTAGTCTCTTCCATGTTAGTTCTCCCTCCACTTAAACTGTGTTGTTGATATGTACCGCGCTGATGCGCCGATTACCTTATTCACCCGGATCCGCTGCCCCGGAGATGTAAATCATCGTCAGCGTGCAGAAGATAAAGGCCTGAAGCACGCTGGAGAAGAAGTCGAAATACAGCGACAGGACCGCCGGCAGGCCGAAGCTCAGCAGCGGGATCCTGGAAAGGAAATCACCCACCGCGCCGGGCAGAAGCCCCAGCACCATGCTGGAGAGGCCCGCAAGGCCGCCGTAAATCAGCGTCGTGATGACGCTGCCGCTGGCGATATTGCCGAAGTGACGCAGCGCCATGGAAACCGGCGTGGCCACTTCGCTGATGACATTCATGGGGAACATGACCACGACCGGAGCGGCGAAGCCTTTGACATAGCCCCAGGGGCCATTCGTCCTGATCTTCAGGTAAGTGATGATGGCAAAGACGAAGAAAGCCCAGCCGAGGACGGTCGACAGATCACATGTCGGTGCCTTCGCGCCCACGACGCTGGACAGGCTGCAGCCCGCGGAAAGGGCGAACATCGCGCCGATCAGCGGCACATACCAGGTATTCAGGTACTGCTTGCCCATCGTATCGCCGACCAGGTTCTGCACCGCGGTGACGATCCATTCGGCGATCACCTGGCGCTTGCGCGTCGGATGCACCTCCAGGTTCTTTGTCATGAACCTGCAGGCCAGCACCAGCAGCGCCATGACGATCCAGGTGGTGACCACCGTCTCTGTCAGCATGAAACCGCCGAACTGCGGGATCGAAACCAGTATCCTGGCGCCTGTTATATTGATACTCATACCGTGATTCCCCCGTCTGCAATCAAAGCCGTTTTAGTCTTTTGCACGTTTGCCCAGCCATTTATCCAGATACTGCACCAGCATGACGGCCACCTTCGGGATGACCAGCGCCACGAGGCAGGCGATCCCGTCCGTCTGCGGCACAAGGAAAGCGGCTACCGCCGCGGCAGCCATCCCCATCATCCTTGTGGTATAGGAAGCCCGCATCCGGTTCTGTGCAAGCACTGTATCCTCCGTGTGGGCGATGTCCCTCACCGTTCTGCCCAGCAGCACCAGGTTCATCAGCGCCGCCGCGAGCCCGATCAGGCCCCCGAGCAGGACAGCAATGCTGAAACGCCCGAGGACGGCATACACCGCCAGCATCAGCACAAACAGAACCGCACTGATCGCGGTAATCTTTTTCAGGCTTTCGCCGATCCCGTCCTCCGGGTGTTGATCCTGCTGCATACTTGCGCTCCTGCTTTTCAAATACTTTTGTTAGTATAGCATTTCCCTTGCTCACGGGTCAACGCTTAAAGGTCCAAATGTCAAATTTCTCGTCAGCAGCCACTGGTTTTGATGCTTATCGCAAGCCGCCGCAGGCCGACAGGGCCAGCACCGTCGCCGTCACCGCAGCTGTCTCCGTCCTCAGGATCCGGGGGCCCAGCGTAACGGCCTGTGCGCCCGCATTACATCTAAGCCACTCCATCTCCGATCCGGCGATGCCGCCTTCCGGCCCGATCAGGATCCCGACCGACAGTCTTCCGTCTCTCCCCGCCCGGTTCAGTGCATCAGCAACGGAAAGCGACGCGCCTGCCTCCGCCGCTTCCCACGGCACCAGCAGGCAGTCCAGCGACTTGAAGCGCTCAAGCTGGCTTTCCAGCGCAGCGGGTTCCGCAACTTCCGGTATGCGTGCACCGCCGCACTGTTTCACCGCTTCCTCCGCAATGAGGCGCCAGCGTTCCAGCTTTCGCGCCGCACTTTTTTTGTCTACGACAGGGATACTGCGTTCCATCACGACTGGGCAGAAGCGGGCGACGCCCAGTTCTGTGCATTTTTGAATGATCCACTCCATCTTCTCGGCTTTCGGCAGCCCCTGAAACAGCGTGATCTCAACCGTCGGCTCCGTGCTTTTGAGACGCTCCGCCAGCTCGATCTGTACGCCGTCCGAAACGGAAACGATCTTCGCGCTCCAGCGTTCGGAATCCAAAACCGCCTCGATACCATCGCCCGCCTTCAGTCTCAGCACGCGCAGGGCGTGCCGCTCATCCTCCCTGCGCAGGCGGATGTCATTTCCTTCCTTTACGCAATAAAAGCGGTGCATTCAAGCGTTCAGGCGCGCAGCCAGGCACACCCATTCTCCTTTCGAAAGCCGTTCACAGACGGTATAGCCCGCATGGTTCAGCGCGTTCAGCACATCTTCCTCTTTCTCTTTGATGATGCCGGACATGATAAACACGCCGTCGTCCTTCAGCCGTTCGGATACAGGCCTGCAGAGATAGCAGATGACGTCTGCAATGATGTTCGCGACGATCACATCCGCCTTCTGATCGCACTGTTCCAGCAGATCGCCGTGGACCGCCGTCACCCGATCTTCCAGATGATTATGCAGGATGTTCTCCCCCGCGACCTTGACAGCCAGCTCATCCAGGTCGATCGCCACACAGGATCCGGCGCCCAGCTTTGCCGCCGCCAGCGCCAGGATGCCGCTGCCGCAGCCCACATCGATGCACTGGCAGCCCGGTGTGATAAACTTCTCCAGCATCGTGATGCACATGGAAGTCGTTTCATGCGTCCCGGTCCCGAAGGCCATGCCGGGATCCAGTTCCAGCACGAGGTCATCCGCCTGCGGTTCATAGTCCTCCCACGTCGGCTTGATGACGATCCGGCTGCCGATGCGCATCGGCTTGTACCACTTTTTCCAGTTGTCTTTCCAGTCTTCATCCTGAACCGGCTGCGTTTCGGCTTTCAGGCTGCCCAGATCAAACCCCAGCTCCTGTCCCCGCAAGGCGGCGATCCTGGCCCTGGCCAGAGATGTCTTCTCCGCCTCGTTGCCGTCGGCTTCAAAGAAGGCCTTTACGACGGTTGCCTCCGGCATATTCTCCAGCACATGCTCATCGATCATATCCCACATGCCGTCCCTCTTGTCCGCAGAGAGGACGTCGTATCTGTCGACGATCTCAACGCCTGATGCGCCGATTTCCATCAGCAGCTCGGAGATCAGTTCCGCGCCCATCGTCGTCGTTTCCACGCTCATCTGAATCCACTTCATTTTTGCTTCTCCTTTGGCAAATGCCAAAACCAAGCAAAGCGAAGTTCATTCGGACTTCGCTTTACCCTTTCAGGTTCTTTATTTTTTGTCAAAACGCTCTTTAAAGCGCTCCGTGTTCTCCCTGATGTAGCTGCGGACCTGTTCGCCGAAGCTCTTGCGTTTCTCATACTCGCGGCCGTTCAAGGAATCCTCAAACTGTCTCAGCAGATCCTTCTGCTTCTCGCCCAGGTGCTTGGGGACCTCCACATGCACGGTGAAGTACAGATCGCCGCGGCCGTTCCCCTTGAACTGCTGAACGCCCTGATTGCGGATGCGGAAGGAAGTCCCTTCCTGCGTCCCCGTCGGGATGCTGTATCGGGTCGTCCCCTCCAGCGTCGGCACCTCGATCTCACCGCCCAGAGCCGCCTGTGTAAAGGAAATCGGCACTTCGCAGTACAGATCAAACCGGTCCCGCTTGAAGATCTTGTGCGGGCGGACGGTACAGGTGATGTAGAGATCGCCGGGCGCGCCTCCGTTGGTTCCGGGTTCGCCCTCTCCGGGGATCATCATGAAGTTCTGCCCGTCATCTACGCCGGCCGGCACATTGAGCGTGACCGTACGGGTGATCCGTTTGAAACCGCTGCCCTGACAGTCGGCGCAGCGGTCTTTTACGATCTTGCCCTTGCCGCCGCAGGCGGAGCAGGTACGCAGGGTCTGCACCTGGCCGAAGGGAGAATTCATCGTTACGCGCTGCTGGCCCGTGCCGCCGCAAACCGTACAGGTCTGGGGCTGCGTCCCAGGTTTGGCGCCGGTGCCGTGGCAGGTGTCGCAAACCGCACGACGGTTGAAGGTAAACTCCTTCCTGCAGCCGAAGGCAGCCTCCTCAAAGGTAAGGTTGAGGTTGTGCTGCAGATCGGAGCCTCTTCTCGGCGCGTTCTGCCGGGCCCCGCTGCTGCGGCCGCCGAAGCCGGCGCCCGTAAACATATCAAAGATGTCCTCGAAACCGCCGAACCCGCCAAATCCGCCGAATCCCTGTCCGCCGCCCATTCCGCTGGCCGGATCATCGAATCCGAACTGATCATAGCGCGCTTTCTTCTGCGGATCGGACAATACCTGATACGCTTCGTTTACCTCTTTAAACCGTTCCTCAGCCTGCTTGTCGTCCGGATGGAGATCCGGGTGAGAGGCCTTGGCCGCTTTCCGGTAAGCCTTTTTGATTTCGTCATCCGAGGCGCCTTTAGAAACGCCCAACACCTCGTAGTAATCCCGCTTGTTTGCCACGGCAGTCACCGCCATTCTGCTAATCGCGCTGTGTCGCCGTCAGAGCGACGGCGACACAGCCGTATATTGATTTGATCTCTGTCAGTGTACGTCGTAATCCGCGTCGGAAGCACCGTCGCCGGACGCGCCGCCCTGATTCTGGTTCCAGTTTTGCTGATCCGCGCTGCCCGCGCCCGCCTGCTGGGCGATCTTGCCGAAGATCGCATAGACCTTCTGGGAGAAGGCGTCCATCGCGTTCTTGACCTGCTGCGCATCGTTGGTTTCGCGGACCTTCTTGAACTCGGCCACTTCGTTCTCGATGGCTGCCTTGTCCTCAGCGCTCAGCTTGTCGCCCAGTTCACGCAGCTGCTTCTCCACTTCGAAGATCAGCGCATCCGCGCGGTTCATGGTTTCGACTTCCTCTTTGCGCTTCTTGTCCTCTTCCGCATACTGCTCCGCTTCGTGTACGCGCTGCTTGATCTCGTCCTCGCTGAGGTTCGTGCTGGAGGTGATCGTCACCTTCTGCTCGTTGCCCGTGCCCAGATCCTTTGCGGATACGTTCACGATACCGTTGGAGTCGATGTTGAAGGTGACCTCGATCTGCGGCACGCCGCGCGGAGCGGGAGCGATGCCGGTCAGCTGGAAGCGGCCCAGTGTCTTGTTGCCCGCCGCCATTTCACGCTCGCCCTGCAGGACATGGATATCAACGGAGGTCTGTCCGTCCGCCGCAGTGGAGAAGACCTGGCTCTTCTTGGTCGGGATGGTGGTATTGCGGTCGATCAGTCTGGTGAACACGCCGCCCAGCGTCTCAATACCAAGGGACAGCGGCGTGACATCCAGCAGGACCATGTCGCGGCCCAGATCCTCTGTCGGGTTAAGGATGGCGCCCTGGATGCTGGCACCGACCGCTACGCACTCATCGGGGTTGATGTTGCGGTACGGCTCCTTGCCGGTCATCTTGCGGACAGCTTCCTGAACCGCAGGGATACGGGTAGAACCGCCGACTAGGATGACGCGGCCGATTTCGCTGGCCGTCATGCCGGCATCACGCAGCGCGTTGCGCATGGGCTCCATCGTGGCATCCACCAGGTCGCGGGTCAGTTCGTCGAACTTCGCACGCGTCAGCGTGATGTCCAGGTGTTTGGGGCCGGTTGCATCCGCCGTGATGAACGGCAGGTTGATGTTGGTGCTGAGAACGCCGGAAAGCTCGATCTTCGCCTTCTCGGCGGCTTCCTTCAGGCGCTGGAGAGCCATCCTGTCCGCCTTCAGGTCGATGCCGTTGTCCTTCTTGAACTCGGATGCGAGATAATCGATGATCCTCTGGTCAAAATCATCGCCGCCGAGATGCGTGTTGCCGTTGGTCGCCTTTACCTCAAAGACGCCGTCGCCCACCTCGAGGATGGACACGTCGAAGGTGCCGCCGCCGAGGTCGTAGACCAGGATGGTAGGGGACTCTTCCTTGTCGAGGCCGTAAGCGAGGGACGCTGCCGTCGGCTCGTTGACGATACGCTTGACGTCCAGTCCGGCGATCCTGCCGGCATCCTTGGTGGCCTGGCGCTGGCTGTCGGAGAAGTATGCAGGAACCGTGATGACCGCTTCCGTCACCTTTTCACCGAGATACGCCTCGGCATCCGCCTTCAGCTTCATCAGGATCATGGCGCTGATGTCCTGCGGCGTGTAATCCTTGCCGTCGATATTGATGCGGCGGTCGGTACCCATATCACGCTTGATCGAGATGATGGTGCGGTCCGGATTGGCAACCGCCTGACGCTTTGCGACCTGACCCACCAGGCGCTCGCCGTTCTTTGCGAAAGCGACGACAGAAGGCGTCGTACGGGATCCTTCCGCGTTGGGGATGACGACAGGCTCGCCGCCTTCAATAACCGCAACGCAGCTGTTTGTAGTACCAAGGTCAATACCTATAATCTTGCTCATAATGATGTCCTCCTTCTATTTAAATGCGTTATCTTTTGTTTTATATCGAACGGGATTAACCCGCTACGACCTTCACCATGGCATGCCGGATGACCTTGTCACCCATCCTGTAGCCCTTCTGCAGCACCTGGCACACCGAACCGGGTTCTCCCTCGTCCTCAGTGCCCTGCAGTACAGCATTCATCCATTGCGCGTCAAAGGGCTCGCCCAGCGGGTCGATGCACTCCACCTTGAGCTGTCCCAGCGCTTCGTTCATCTGCCGGAGCACCATCTCAACGCCGGACTTCAGCGGTGAATCCTCGTCGCCTGCCGCGATCAGCGCCCTTTCCAGATTGTCCAGCACCGGCAGGAACACCTTGACCGTATCCTTGCTGCCTTCCTCCAGTGCTTCCCTCCTGGTGTTCTCTGTCCGTCTGCGGTAGTTGATGAACTCCGCTTTCTGGCGCTTGGCCATCTCCAAATACTCGTCGCGTTCACCGATCAGCTTTTCTATGATCTCGGCTGTATCGGCCTCCTGCGCGCCGGAATCCATCGCCTGCTCCTCTGCGGTGCGTTCCGCTTCGGTCTGCGTCTCTTCCTGGTTCTCCGCCTCAGCGGCACAATTCTCGTTCTGTTCTTCTGCCATGATCCGTCACCCCTTTATTAACGGCGGTTATGATCCGTCGACGGATCATCTCCACTGATTTCCTGTCTGCCAACAGCTCTCTGCAGCGCTTTTCCGACCTCTTCCAGGACGGACACCGCGCGGCCGTATTGCATTCTCGTCGGTCCGATCAGCCCGATGGTATTGACGCGCCCATCCATCAGCCGGTAGCTGGCTGTTACGACGGAACAATCCCGCAATTCATCGATCCCTGTCTCAGGACCGATGCGCACGGTGATCTCCATCTCCCCCTGTCTGCTGAGCAGGGAAACCATCTTGTCGCGCGTCTCAAGCACCTTAAGCAGCTCCTGTGCTTTGCCGACATCCGAATACTCCGGGAAGCCCAGCAGGTTGGAACGCCCGCCAACCACGAGCGTTCCGTCATCCGGGATCTCCTCCCGGATGTCCGCCATGCTTTTCAGCATCCCGCGGATCTCGTTGCCTTCATTCCCTGCAAGCTCCGTCAGCGCCTGGCTCAGCTGGGAAAGCGGGCACCCTTTCAGCCTTTCGCTGAGAATTCTCGAAACGGTGTACAGCGCATCCGGCGTGATCATCTGATCCAGCTCCAGCATTTGCTGTTTCACTGCACCGCTTTGGGTAACCAGAATCGCCAGGATCCTTCTGTCCGAAACCGGAACCAGCTGGATGTGGCCCAGCTTCTGCTCCGCCCTCGGCGTCCTGGTCATGACCGCCGTCGTATAGTTGGTCATGCTGGAAATCACCCTGGCCAGCTTGGCCGAGAGCGTCCCGATCTGTTGGGCACGCGTATCAAAGCAGGACTGGATATAGGAAAGCTCCTCCAGCGTAAGCGGCGCGGGGTGGATCATCCTGTCCACGTAAAGGCGGTAAGCCTTATTCGAAGGGACCCGTCCGGCCGACGTATGCGGAGAATCCAGATAGCCGAGTTCTTCAAGGTCGCTCATTTCGTTGCGGATCGTCGCTGAAGACAGATTCTGCTCGTATTTCTTCGAAATGGTCCTTGAACCGACAGGCAGGGCTGTCAGGATGTAATCGTCTATGATCGCCTGAAGGATCCGATATTTTCTCTCAATGAGATCCATCCTGTCTCCTCCCTCCATTTGTTAGCACTCTTTTGCTTCGAGTGCTAACCTGCGGATAAAATACCACTATCGTCCTGCTTTGTCAACACCTTTTTTATACTTTTCGATGAATTAATCCGTCCGGCCCATCGCCGGCATTTTCAGTTCCTGCAGTCGGAGCAGGTCCTGCCTGATGGCCACGCTCAGCGCTTCACGGGTTTCAAAGCGCTTCTCATCCCGCAGCCGCTTCAGAAAATGAATCTCTATTTTTTCACCGTAAAGCGGGCCGCCGTCATATCCGACCAGGTGCGCTTCGATGCAGGGCGCGCCGCCCGGCAGCGTCGGATGCGTTCCCACGTTGACAGCGGCGCTGTAAGTTTTTCCCATCAGACCGGCAGTGGCAGCGTAAACGCCCTCTTTGGGGATGGCCTTTCCTTCCGGCAGCGCCAAATTGGCAGTCGCAAAGCCGAGTCCCGTTCCAATGTGTCTTCCCTCTTTAACAGCGCCTGAGACCGCGTACGGGCGGCCGAGCAGCTTCGCGGCCAGTTCGACGTCTCCGCCGAGCACGGCCTCCCGGATCCGCGTCGAGGAAACGGCCTCCCCGTCCACGCAGACCTCATCCACGACGATCGTTTCAAAGCCGAGTTCCTCTCCCAGCCGCCGCATATCCTCCGCTTTGCCGCTGCCCTTCGCGCCGAAGGAATAGTTGTATCCGATGATGACAAAGCGCGGATGCAGCGCAGATGCGATCCGCTGCATAAAGACCCGCGGGGATTGTCCGGCATATTCCCTGTCAAACGGGCGGAGCACCGCTGCCTCGATCCCCGTTGCAGCGATCGAGCGCACTTTTTCCTCCAGCGTTTCCAGCTGAAGCGGTACCCTTTCGGGGTTGAAGGCCAGCATCGGGTGGGTGGAGTAACTGTAGGCCATGGAACACAGTCCGTATTCCGCCGATTTTTGGACAGCGGTGGCCATCAGCTTCTGATGGCCCAGATGAACGCCGTCAAAAGTACCGAAAGCGACAGCCGTCTCCCCGCCGTCCCAGTCCTTTTCATCAGTCAATAAACGCATGTCTCCCCCTTACTCCAGCAGCATCGCGTCAAAGCGGATTCTTCCTTCCTGCAGGCGGCCGATGCCGCAGAACCGGTCCCGCAGATACAGGCGTGCGGTGGCGCCTTCATCACACAGCTCCTCCGCCATCCCGGCATCGACCGGGTTCCCGCAGCGCACCCACTTCTCCGCCTCGCCGTTTAAAACGATTTTCGGCAGGTGGGCAAGCGGGTAATCCATCGGCAGCAGCGCGGCTTCCAGCTGCGGCATCTGCGTCAAATCTTCCAGTGAAACAGCATCCTCTATCCTAAAGCGTCCGGCCGCAGTCCGCGTAAGCGCACCCATACAGGCCGGCAGCCCCATTGCAGCGCCGATATCCTGGCACAGCGTCCGGATGTACGTTCCTCTGCCGCAGCGGATGCGGAGCAGCCAGCTGCCGTCTTCCGCTTCCTCCAGCACCTCAATGCTCTCCACATGGATCTTCCGCGGCTCAAGCTCCACCTGCTGTCCTTCGCGGGCCAGTTCATAGAGCCGTTTTCCGTCGCGTTTCAGCGCAGAATACATCGGCGGCACCTGCCCGATGTCGCCGATAAACTGCGGGATCACCGCCTCCAGTTCTTCCCGTTTCACGCGGATCTCCAGCTTCTCAAGAGGGGTGCCGGTCACATCCTGCGTATCCGTCTTCAGGCCGGGGATCCACTGGGCGATATACTCTTTTTCCTTGTCTGTGATGAGGTCGAACAGGCGTGTCGCCTTACCGATCATAAGCGGCAGAACCCCGGAAGCATCCGGGTCAAGCGTCCCCGCATGGCCGATCTTCGTCCCCCGCGGCAGCCGCTTTCTCACTTTCAGAACGACATCGGAGCTCGTCATGCCTGTCGGCTTCAGCGCCGAGAGAAATCCATTCATCCAACCACCAGTTTTTCTTTCATCCGGGTAAGGATCGCCCGTTCTGCCTCTTCGGGCGGCATCATCAGCGTACACCCGGCAGCCTGTGCGTGTCCGCCGCCGCCGAGCGCAGAAGCGATATCATTGACCGTATCCGGTTCCATGGCGCGCAGCGATGCCTTGGTGACACCCTCCCGCTCCGAAAGCAGGAAGGCCATGCGGACCCCTTCGATCTCCAGCGCCAGGTTGACCAGTCCGTCCGCCTCGGCATAAGAACAGCCGGAGCGCTCGTAATCCTCTTTTCTCAGCACGATGATCCCGATGCGGTGATCCGCTTCAAAGTGCAGGCTGTTCAGTGCTAGCCTCGTCAGTTCGACTTTTGCGGCCGGCTGCGAGCGGTACATCCGCCTGGAGATATCCGAAATATCCGCTCCGCACCGCATCAGCTGCGCTGCGGCTTCAAGCGTTTCCGGCGAGGTGTTCGCGTACCTGAAATGGCCCGTATCCGTCGACATGCCAAGCAGGAGGCAGGTCGCGCACCCGGCATCGATCGGGATACCCAGCTCCCGGATCACCTCATAAACCAGCAGGCAGCAGGACGATTCCCCGCCCCGGACAAAGTTGAACTCTCCGTAAAGCGGGTTCGATATATGATGGTCGATGAGAAGATGCCCCGCACATTTGTCATAAGCTGCCTGCAGGCTGCCCATGAGTTCCGGCGAGCTGACATCCACAGCGACGGCCGTCAGATACCCGGCTTCTGAATCCGGGAAGGCGTTCTGCACCGTCTCTGCGCCCGGTAGATAGCTGAGTGAACGCGGCAGCGGATCCGCGCAGTACACGACAGCTTCCTTACCCAAAGCCAAGAGCGCCAGCCGCAGCGCCAGCGCTGCGCCGACCGTATCGCCGTCCGGGGATTTGTGGCAAAACAGCGCAAAGCGGCTGCCGGAAGCCAGCTCTCCCGCCCAGTGTTTCAGACTGTCATTCGTCCCCTGCATTCGCGCTGTCCTTCCCTTGCATCACCTGATTGATCAGGCTGGAAATGTGCACGCCGTATTCGATCGACGTATCCAGTTCGAAGAGGAGTTCCGGGGTATAGCGAAGCTGAACCGCCTGGCCCACGCCGTGCCGGATGAAGCCCGCCGCCTTCTTCAGCGCATCCATCATCGGCTTGCGCTTCTCCTCCTCAAAGACGCTGATGTATACCTTTGCATAACGCAGATCACGCGTGACATCCACGTGGGTAACCGAAAACATGCAGTCCGTCCTGGGGTCCGAGACTTCCTCGCGGATGATCCGCTCGACCTCCCGCTGGATCAGCGGCGCTATCCTGTCCGTTCTTTCAAAAGACTGTGTAGCCATACATAATCTCCCTTTTAATCCTGAAGCCGGCACTCAGCCGGCTTCAGCGATAACACCTGATTACTGGGCGATCTGCTCCATCAGGAAGCACTCGATGACATCGCCCTCTTTGATATCGGAATAGTTCTCCAGGCCGACGCCGCACTCATATCCTTCACTGACCTCGCGCACAGCGTCCTTGAAGCGCTGCAGGGAGGACAGCTTGCCCTCGAAGACGACGACGTTGTCGCGCAGCAGGCGTACCTGCGCATTGCGCTGGATCTTGCCGTCCGTAACGTAGCCGCCCGCGATGACGCCGACGCCCGTGATGCGGAAGACGTTGCGCACCTGCGCATGGCCGAGCAGGTTTTCCTTGAACTCGGGTGCCAGCAGGCCCTTCATGGCCTTTTCAACATCCTCGATCGCCTGATAGATGATGCGGTAGTAGCGGATATCGATACCGTCGCGCTCCGCAGCAGCCCTGGCCTTGGCATCCGGGCGCACGTTGAAGCCGATGATGATCGCGCGGTCGATACCGGCCAGCATGACATCGTTCTCCGTAACGCCGCCGACGCCGCTGTGGATCGTCCGTACGTGCACCTTGTCGTTGCTGAGCTTCTCCAGCGACTGCTTGACGGCCTCTACAGAGCCCTGGACGTCCGCTTTGATGATGATATTGAGGTCCTTGACCTCGCCTTCCTCCATCTTGCCGAACAGCTCTTCCAGCGTGGAAGCCGAGCTGTTCTTGACCATGGAAGCGCGCGCCTTGGCAGCGCGTTCCTCGACGACCTGCCTGGCCAGCTTCTCGTCTTCCACTGCGATAAACTCGTCGCCCGCTTCGGGAACATCGCCGAAACCGACGAGCTCGACCGGTGTGGACGGCAGCGCCGTCTTGACCTTGTCGCCGCGGCTGGAGATCATTGCACGCACACGGCCGTAAGCGCCGCCCGCGACAACCATGTCTCCCACGTGGAGGGTGCCGTTCTGTACCAGCGCCGTCGCAACCGCGCCGCGGGAATGATCCAGCTTGGCCTCAATGATGACGCCGCGCGCTTTGCGGTCCGGGTTGGCGCGCAGCTCCAGCATATCCGCCATCAGCAGCACGTTTTCCAGCAGATCATCGACGCCTTCACCGGTTTTCGCCGATACCGGCACCATGATGGTGTCGCCGCCCCATTCTTCGGGGACGAGCTCGTACTGGGTAAGTCCCTGCTTCACGCGGTCCGGATCGGCATCCGGCTTGTCGATCTTGTTGATGGCAACGATCACCGGGCACTTGGCCGCTCTCGCGTGGTGGATGGATTCGATCGTCTGCGGCATGACGCCGTCATCGGCCGCGACGACGAGGATCGCAATGTCCGTCGCCTGTGTTCCGCGGGCACGCATTGCCGTGAACGCTTCATGGCCGGGCGTGTCGAGGAAGGTGATCTGGCGTCCGCTGACATGTGCCGTGTAAGCGCCGATGTGCTGGGTGATGCCGCCCGCCTCGCCGGCTGTAACCTTCGTCTTGCGGATGTAGTCCAGCAGAGAGGTCTTGCCGTGGTCGACGTGTCCCATGATCGTGACAACCGGCGGACGCGGCTGCAGCTGCTCGTCGCTGTCTTCCACATTTTCGGCGGACAGTGCGTCCTCTGCCGTCTTGTCGAGCTTCATCTCCAGCGTTACGCCGAATTCGGAGGCCACCAGAGACGCGGTATCGTAATCCAGTTCCTGGTTGATCGTCGCCATGATGCCAAGGAGCATCAGCTTCTTGATGATCTCGCCGGCAGGTTTGCCGATGCGCTCGGTCAGATCACGCACGGTGATCGTCTCGGCCGTCATATAAGCCGTCTCGATCTTGATGGGCGCCATCATCTGCTGGGCAGAAACCTGCTTGCCCTTCTTGCGGCGTCCGCGTACGACATCATCATCCATCCGGAGCCCGCTGTCCTTGGCCAACTGCTTGCGGTTCTTGGTGGGCTGATGCTCCGGATCATGCTGGCGCTGGCGCAGCTTTTTGTTCGGATCGTAATTGGATACGCGTTCCTTCTCGACGGTGGGCATCAGCTCCGGGCCGCGCGCTGCCGGGCGCTGCGGTCTCGGGGACATCGGCCGGCCGCCCGCCTGTCCCGCTGCGGGGCGTG